>JACPTK010000080.1 GCA_016192825.1 Betaproteobacteria bacterium
AAATACCAACGCCCCGGTGTTGCCCGACTCCCGTGCCCCAGCGCCTCCACCATCTTCTCGGCATAGCGTTCGAATCGCGATTCCACGCCGCTACCCATCGTCCACCTCCACAGTTACGATGAACACCTCGCGACGGTACCATGATCGATAACACAGTACAATTAAACACCCAGGCCCATGCGGCTGTCATCCCTTTACGGGGCAATGGAAAAAGGGGTGCGTCCCCTTTATCACGCGGTCGGGCAATGGAAAAAGGGGTGCGTCCCCTTTATCACGGTCCCCTTTATACGGCCCCTTTATCATGCAAGCGCGGGCCGCTTGCGGATTGTCGTCTTGGAACCGCCGGTTAGACGGTAACTGCTACGCGCTCGCGAAGAAACTCTGGCGCGAAGTCCGCACCGTTAGGCCACGTGAGCGTATGGTAAGCAACCGAAAAGCGTTTGAACTGCTCGATGTCTCGAAGCGGGCCAAAGATGGGCCCGTCGAGTTCAGCGGAGAGATCTACTTCTCCGGCAGCGCCATCGCTGAACTTAACCCATACCACGTAGTCCCGAACGTACCGCGCTTCAAGAACATGAAGAAACATAGCGTCACTCCAATGGATCAATGGTTTTCAACGGCTGCTTGCTTTGCGCAAGAGACCAGTCTGCGGCGAGTTCTGCCTTATGTAAAGAGTACCACTCCATAACCAAATTCAGGGCGCGACGTGGGAATTTTCCGGTTACCACACCCGTTTCGATCTCGACAGTGATTTCAAACTCGGCGTACTCTGCGTGAAAATGCGGCGGCGCGTGATCTCGGTAGTACATGTAGATCACGATCCCGAGAAAGCGACAGAGTTCTGGCACGGTCTATCCGTTACCGTCTAACGTATAGTGAACTTCCGATAAGTCGTTTATTAGACACCCGAGCTTACCCCGTGTCATCCCGCTCCCGGAATCAAGCGTCTATTGGAGTGCGCGTGTGTCCAGTAGCCATGATCTACACGCACGTGCTGAACAAGGGCGGGCGAGGGGTGAAGAGCCCGCTCGACTCGGGCGCTGTGGCCGGCCAGCCGCCGGTCGCGCGGGATGTCGTGGCGGAATACCGGGTTCAATCGTCTCCGCGCTGTTAAAGGGGGCAGGCTCGATTGAATGTTGAAGTTCTTGGCGGCCCTGGCGTCTTGCTTGGCGGTTCAAGCTTTTCGTCACTGCGTTGCCGCGCTACTTCGTCACAGAATAAAACTCACCGAGCCCATCGACCCCAGCTCCATCGCGTCGATCACCGCGTCGCGCTTCGAGATCTTCAGCTTCCCGCCCTCGACCCGCAGCTCGTAGCGGTAGTGCCCGACGTACGGGCGCACGTTCCCGTCGCGCCGGAAGCGGTGCACGGCGAAGTTGGCCTCGACCTTCAGCGTCGCGCCATTGCGCTCCACAATGCGCACGTTCGAGATCATGCGGCGCGTGCGCGAGGGAGGGTACTCGGCGTGAGCGCTCTTGTCTTTCAGCCGCGTAACGCGCGCGCGGATGCGGCGGATGTCATCGGCAACGATGAACAGCGTGTCTTTCGAATCCGCATCGGGACGGTCGTTGGAAGGCACGCGGTAGACCGCGTCGTCGGTGAGCAGCTTCAGCCAGTCGTCGAGCCGCCAGGCGTCGAGCAGGGAGGCTTCCTCGTAGAGGAAGTCCTCCACTTGCTGGCGAGTTACTTGGTCGTGAGCTTTTTTCACTTTGTTCGGTCGTCAGCTACCAGCTTCCAGCTACCAGCTACCAGCTATCAGCCAATTCGCAGTCCCGATACAAGCTGACGGCTGGCGGCTCGTAGCTGACAGCTGAGCGCGCGTTATCCTGCGCGCTCGATGTGCATAAGCTTATCCCACTGCGTCCAGAATCCCCGCAGGTGCGGCTCATCGGTGTTCAACTGCTCGCCTTCCTTCGCCATGCCGCGGGTCACTTCCATCCACGGCACCTCGCGGTGCGTGGCGAGACTGGCTTGCAGTGACTCCAGCACTTCGATGTCGTCCGGGGTGGCGAACCCGCCTGGCCCGTAGAAAGTGAGAAAGCTGTCGAGGCGGACCGCGCGGGCGGTGGGGGATTCCTCCACCGGCCCCAGCGCCCAGGCGAGCACGCGCATGCGATCGGGCGCCAGCGGGTAATACGTGCGGATGGTGACCGAGGATCCGTCGTTGATGAAGAGATTGGGGAAGATGAGCAGGTTGCGGTTGGTGTCGGCGACTCGCGTTGCGCGCGCTTCGCCCAGGCGGGCAACCAGTTCCGCGCGGATGCGCTCGATCTCGGGCTTCGCCGCCTCGCCATAGATCGGAATCCAGCAGGCGACCGGCCGTCCGCGGAAGTTCACGTTGTCGGTGCAGCCGTGGTCGTTGCCGAGCACCTTGCCCACGCCATGGCCGGGGAGCAGGTAGCCCCGCTCGGGACGCTTCATCTCGACGCCCGAGTTTCTCAAATAGGCCAGCCAGGAACCGTGGACGGACAGCAGGTGGTAGTCGTCGAAGCTGTTTTCCGTCAGGAATTTCCAGTTGGCGCGGATTTCATAGTCCTGAACGCCCTGGATCACCTCCATCTGCCCTGAGGGGGACTGGTCCACGACGAGGTCGATGTATTCCTTCGCGCCGGCGAGGTACTCCTCAAGCGGCACCGCCTTCGGGTCGAAATTGAGGAAAACGAATCCGCGGTAGCTCGCCACCTTCGGCGGCTCCTTCAGGCCGAAATCGCTTTTCCGGAAACTCGGCGGAAACGCGTCCTGGCCGGGGACGCCGTCGAGTTCCCCGTCGCGGTTGTAGCTCCAGCCGTGGTAGAAGCAGGTGTGGCTCTTCGCGTTGCCCTCGGCCTCGCGGCAGACGATGGCGCCGCGGTGGCGGCAGGTGTTGAGAAACACCCGGATCCGGCTCTTGCTGTCGCGGCAAAAGATGACGGGCCGGTCGGCGACGATGCGGGTCCGGAAGTCGCCGGGCGCCCGGACCTCGGATTCGTGGCCCACGTAGATCCAGCAGACGTCGAATATCCTGCGCCGCTCGAGTTCCAGGATCTGCGGATCCATCAGCGTCGCGCGGTTCACCCGGAAGCGGTGCGCCTCCGGCTCGTTTATGACGTAGGGGCGGTTATCCACAGTGTTCGATTTCTGCATCGCACGCGCGCGTTGAACGGCGACTCCTGGGAATGCCGGCTCCGAAACCCCGATTCGCCTGTTCGAACGCGCGCAGTTAAAGCGGCGCCGCGCGTGCGTCCGCGTTTAATGGAAGTTTTGTCGCAACAGTGCGGTCTTGTCAATCACACCCTGCGGATTCCGGCCAATTTCTGCATAATAGGGCCTAACCAAAACAATCATTGTCGAAGGAGGGGTTCATGATTACCGGTCGAATGACAGCCCGGATGGGTTTTCGCTTTGCGCAGGCCGTGGCAGGCGCCGCGGCGATCTGCCTTGCCAACGCCGCCGCCGCGCAGGGCGACGCGTTCCCGACCAAGACCGTGCAGTTCGTGGTGGCGTATTCGCCAGGCACCGGCGCCGACATCCTCGCCCGCCTGTTGGGCCCCAGGCTGGCGGAGCGCTGGAAAACGAGCGTGGTCACCGAAAACCGGGTAGGGGCGACCGGCACCATTGCATCCGCCGTCGTAGCGAAAGCCGCGCCGGACGGGCACACGTTGCTCTTTATCGCGACCTCGTTCGGCACGACGCCGGCGCTGCGTCGAATTCTGCCGTTCGACCCCGTGGAGAGCTTCGCGCCGGTGGCGCTGTTCGCCACCAGCGGGCTGGGCGTGGTCGTGCATCCGCAGCTGCCGGTGAAGACGCTGCGCGATTTCATCAACCTGGCCAAGCGCCGCCCCGGAGAGCTCCATTATTCGTCGCCCGGCGTTGGCGGCCCGCAACACCTCTCCATGGAATTGCTCAAGCTCGAGACCGGCATCAACATCGTCCACGTGCCGTACAAGGGATTTGCCGGAGCGGTTGCGGACGCGATGGCGGGTCACGTGCAGGCGATGGTCTCGGCGCTGCAGAGCGCGCACTCGCACGTGAGCAACGGGCGGCTGCGCATGCTGGCGGTGATGAGCGGGGAGCGATCGGACGCGTTTCCCGGCGTCCCGACGATGAAGGAACTGGGGTTTCCCAGCCTGGAGATCTATACCTGGTACGGGGCGTTCGCGCCGGCCGGCACGCCGGCATCGACGGTATCCAGGATCAACTCGGACATCAACGCGCTGCTCAATCTGCCGGAGATACGCGCAACGATGGAAACGATGGGAATGAACCCGGCCGGCGGCCCGCCTGATCGTCTGGGAAATCTCGTCAAGAGCGAGGTCGTGCGCTGGAAGCGGGTGGTTGCGGCGGCGAAGATCAAGGCCGACTAAACCCCCGCCGCGGCGTTGTCTCGTGCCAGCGACTGGGGTGGCGGGGGTTTAGCAACGAAGATCGGAACAGTAATGAACAGAAGAGCAGGCACGACGAATCACGAATCACGAATCACGACCCACGACTCCAGAGCAAAGCGCGGCTACGCGGATCTCCAGGAGCACCTGGAGGCGCTGAAGAAGCGCGGGCTGCTGCTCACCGTCGACCGGCCGGTCGACAAGGACTCGGAGCTGCACCCGCTGGTGCGCTGGCAGTACGTCGGCGGCATCGAGGAGCACGAGCGCAAGGCGTTCCTGTTCACCCACGTGGTGGACGGGCGCGGCCGCCAGTACAAGTTCCCCGTGGTGGTCGGTGCCTATGCCGGCAACCGCGCGATCTACTGCATCGGCATGCGCGCGAAACCCGAGCAGGTCCAGTCCAAGTGGGACCACGCCATTGCCAATCCGGTCCGTCCGCGCGTCGTCAAGAAAGCGCCGTGTCAGGAGGTTGTAATCAAGGGCGCCGCGCTGAAAGGCGAGGGCAACGGCCTCGACAGCCTGCCGATCCCGGTTTCGACGCCGGGCTTCGACAGCGCGCCGACGTTGACCGCGACCAACGTGATCACCCGGGACCCGGAAACCGGGATCCAGAACCACGGCACCTACCGCGCGGGCCTCAAGGCGCCCGACCGCTGCGTGGTGCGCATGGCGACCCGCACGGGCGGGGCGGGCGGCTACCGCCACTATCTCAAGCACCAGAGGCGCGGCGACAAGACGATGCCGTGCGCCATCGTGCTCGGCGCGCCGCCGTGCGTCGCGTTCGTCGCGCCGATGAAGCTGCCGCTGGACCTCGACGAGATCGGCGTGGCGGGCGCGGTCGCGGAACGGCCGATCAACGTGGTTCGGGCAAAAACCGTGGACTTGCTGGTGCCGGCTGAAGCCGAGATCGTGATTGAGGGGCTGATCGACACCCAGTACCTGGAGCCCGAAGGCCCCTTCGGGGAGTCGCACGGGCACGTCGCGCTCGAGGAATTCAACATGCCGATGCGGGTGACCGCGATCACCCACCGCCGCAACGCGATCGTCGCCTCCTACCTGAGCCAGGTGACGCCGAGCGAATCGAGCGCCATCAAGCGCGTCTCGTACGAGCCGATGTTCCTCTCGCACCTGCGTAACACGCTGGGGGTGTGCGGGGTGAAGCGGGTCACGCTGCACGAGCGCATGACCGCGCTGCGGCGCATCGCCATCGTCACGGTGGAGAAGGGCACGCCGCGCACCGAGGTCTGGCGGGCGCTGACGGGGGCGTCCAGCTTCAAGGCCGACTGCGGCAAAATCTGCATCGCGGTCAACGAGGACATCGACCCCGATAACTCGGACGCGCTCTTCTGGGCGATCGCCTTCCGCATGGATCCGTCGACCGACCTGCAGGTGCTCAACTACCGCAGCCCGGGCCACGGTCCCGAGCGCGAGCACGAAGCGGAACGCGAGGACGCGACCCTGCTCATGGACGCCACGTTGAAGGAGGACCTGCCGCCGCTCGCGCTGCCCAGGCAGGAATACATGGAGCGGGCGCGCAAGGTATGGGAGGCGCTCGGGCTGCCGAAGCTGCGCCCGCAGTCGCCGTGGTTCGGCACGGCCGCGGGCGGGGACTGGCTGCCGTACTGGGAGGCGGCGGCACAGCGCGCCGCGCAGGGACGCTACCTCGAGAACGGGCGCATCAGCGAGAAGCTGAGACGCAAGGGGCTCAAGCCGGAGACGCGCTTTCGCCCTGACAAACCGTGAGTCGCAGGTCGCGGCTCGCGGTTCGTGGCGGAATTTGATCGTTTGCGGTTCGGCTAGCGCGGTAACTGCACACCACCCGCGACCCGCCAGTCACGAGCCACGCCTCATCCCGGAAGCTGCCCGAGCAGCTTCCGCATCGTCTCCCCGATCGGCTCCCGGATCACGATGTCGGCGAGATCGTCGAGCGGCGTCGGCTGGGCGTTGACGATGACCAGGCTCGCGCCCGAACGCTTCGCGAGGACCGGAATGGACGCCGCCGGCTCCACGACGAGCGAGGAGCCGATCGCGATGAAAAGGTCCGCTTCCTGGGTCACCTCGGTCGCCCGCCGCATTTCATGCTCCGGCATCGCCTGGCCGAAGGAGATGGTGCGCGCCTTGATCGGCCCGCCGCAGGCGTCGCATTCCGGAGCATCGTCCCCCTTTTCGACGCGGGCGATGATCTCGGAGGTAGGCCATTCCTTCCAGCAGTGCTGGCACGCCGCGGTGCGGTTGGTGCCGTGCAACTCGATCACGTTGACGTTGCCAGCGTCGTGGTGCAGCCCGTCGATGTTCTGCGTGATGACGGTGGTGATGTGGCCGCGGCGCTGGAGCTCGGTGATGATGAGATGCCCGTCGTTGGGTTTTGCAGCCCCGCAACGATGGTACATCCTCACGCCGCGCTGCCAGGCGCGCACCCGCGCCTCGCGGCTCGCCATGAAGTCCTGGTAGTAGACCGGCGTCTCGGTATTCCACACGCCCTGGGGCCCGCGGAAATCGGGGATGCCGCTCTCGGTGCTGATGCCCGCGCCGGTGAACGCCACGCCGCGCTCCGCCGCGCGCACCAGCGCGCCGAACTTCTTCAGGTCATCCATTGCGCCAGGATAGACAATAGACAGGATTCGAACCGAAATTCAAAAGCAAATAGACAGGATAATCCTGTCTATTGCTGTGTTTCCTCGCGCCAGAAGCCCAGCGCTTCCTGCGCGGCGCGGTCGGAGTAGCTGAACAGCACGCAATCGCGGTCGGCCCTGAACTGGTGGGGCTCCCAGGACGGCACGACGAAGACATCGTGCGGCGCGAAATCGAAGCGCGCCTCGCCGATGCTGGCGCTGCCCCGGCCCTCGACGACGCAGTACACCGCGCCGTCGGTGCTGCGGTAGGGGCGGCCGCTGTAGCCCTTCGGCAGCCATTGCATGAACACCGCCATGGTCGGGAACGCATGTCCCCCCGTGGCCGGGTTGACGTAGCGCAGCTTGAAGCCGTGCGAAGCGTGCGGCTCGCTGTTGCGCGCGAGCCGTTCCAGTGCCCCGCGCGTGCGATCGTAGGGATAGGACAGGAGCGGCGAGGCGTGCCCCTGCGGGCGGTAATCCGCGGGCAGCAGATTCGCCCCGTAGCGCGCGCCTGCCTCGCCCTGCGCGTGGGACACGGGCTGGCTTTCCTGCGGGTATTCCTCGCGGAAATGCGCGCCGAAAAGATTCGGAAAAGCGAGGTCGAGGCCGTCCAGCCATACCACCGGTTCCGATCCCACGTTGCCGTGATCGTGCCACGCCCAGTTCGGCGTCGTCACGAAATCGCCGGGTTTCATCATGACGCGCTCGCCCTCCACGGCGGAATAGGCGCCTTCCCCCTCGATGATGAAGCGCAGCGCGTTGGGCACGTGGCGGTGCGTGCGCGCGATCTCGCCGGGCAGGATCACCTGCAGGCCCGCGTAAAGGGTCGTGGTGGCGAAGGTCGTTCCCTTGAGGGCGGGGTTTTCCAGCATGAGGACGCGCCGCTCCGCCTCGCGCGTCGTGATCAGCTCGGCGGCGCGCATCAGGCGCGGTTGCGCCTGCTCCCAGCGCCAGATCACGGGCACGGCGGCCGTGCCGGGCTTGAGCCGCATCACCCGCTCCCACAGCGGCTTCATGTGCAGCGCGGCGAGGTCGTTCGAGAATTCCGTGCGGTTCGGGTTGGTGGTCGCCGTTGTCATTGGCCGCTCCTGTCACTTATCACTTATCACGCTTTCTCAGCCTTGAGCCTGGCCAGCGCCCGCGTCCGCCACAGGTTCCAGGAGCGGTCGTAATTCTGCCAGGAGACGTTGGCGGCGACTTCCGTCCCGTCCATGTAGACCACCTTTCCCTTCGGGCCGGCCAGCATCATGGCCTGGAACTGCATGCGGGCGTTTTGCTCCAGGTAGACGCTGCGGCCGACCGCGCGCTGCAGGTTCTCGCCCACGCAGGTCGAGCCGTGCCCGCGCATCAGCACGGCGGGGTGCTTGCCGAGCTTTTTCGCGAGCGATTGCCCGAGGTAGGGCGTGCGCACCAGCATGTCGCTGCCTTTCTGCGCGTCGCGGATGTCCCAGTTGGGCACACCCAGGCCGATGAAGGCTGACATGTGGTAGATCGGCTTCAGCGTGGAGCGGGCGGTGCAGCTGAACGGCACCACGGCCGGGGCGTGGTTGTGAACCACCGCCATGACCTCCGGCCGCGCTTTGAAAATCTCGCCGTGGATGTAGCGCTCGTTGTAGAACTTCCGGCCCTTCGGGTCGATCGGGTTGCTGTCCAGGTCGAACTCCAGAATATCGTCCTCGGTCACGAGTTCCGGCGCGAGCTGGCGCGCCATCAGGTAGCGGTTGGGGCTCTTCTCCGAGCGCACGCTGACGTGCCCGTAGGCGTCGATGACACCTTCCTCCGCAAGCGTGCGGTACGACACGACGAGATCCTCGATCAAGCTCATGGGTTGAGGTGCCTTTCCACAGTACAGGGTTTGGAGGCGCTGCGATGGTTGGAGCCTATCGAGGCTTGATGCCGGCGGCTTTCACGACCTCTTGCCACCTGGCGATCTCGGACTTGATGAGGCTCGTGTATTCCGCGGGCGTGCTGCCAACCGTTTCCATTCCGTCGCGCAGCAGCAGGGCCTTCACTTGGTCGTTCCGCGTGATCTTGACCGCTTCGGCGCCGAGCCTGCGGATGATGGCCCGTGGCGTGCCGGCCGGCGCGAGAATGCCGACCCACGACGAATGCGCGTAGCCCGACACGCCGGACTCGGCCACGGTCGGATATTCGGGCGCCGCCGCCGAGCGCTTCGCGCTCGATACCGCGAGCGCGCGCACCCGGCCCGCGCGCACGTGCGGTATGGCGGTGGAAATGGCGGCGAAATTCAGGTGGCATTGCCCCGAGATCATCGCGGTGATCGACGGGCTGCCGCCCTTGTACTGAACGGGGACCATTTTGGTGCCAGTCATGTACATGAACAGCTCGGCCGCCATGTGCGTGCTGGTTGCGACGCCGCTGGCCGCGACGTTGATCTCGCCTGGCTTGGCCTTCGCGAGCGCGATGAGCTCCTGGACCGATTTCACCGGCACCGAGGGGTGGACGATCACGATGTGCGGCAGGGTCACGATCTGGGATATCGGGGAAAAATCGCGAACCGGATCGAACGGCAGCTTCTTGTGCAGCGCAGGATTGATGGTGTAGGAAGCGGCGACGGCGAGCAGGGTATGGCCGTCCGGCGCTGCTCTGGCCACGAGCTCGGAGCCGATCAGGCTGCCCGCGCCGGGGCGGTTGTCCACGACGATGGTCTGGCCAAGCGCCTCTCCGATGCGTTGCGACAGCAGGCGCGCGATGACGTCAGTGGACCCTCCCGGGCTTTGCGGCACGATGAGCCGTATCGGCCTGCTGGGATAGGCCTGCGCCGCCGCGCTGTCCACCCACGCGAACGCCGCCGCCAGCGCCATCGGAAGCGCCGCACCGGCAATAAGATGCCTGCGTCCCCACATCGGTTTCACGGTTTTCTCCTCGGTATGGTTTATTGTCTTTTCTTGTCGCTGATCACCCGGCGCGCCGCATCAGTCGACGCGAGCACCGGACGCCTTGATGACCCTGGCCCACTTGGTGATCTCGACCTCGATGTGCGAGGCGAACTGCTCGCGCGTGCTGCCGACCGCGATCAGCCCGTCCCTGGCCAGGCGTTGCTTCATCTCCGGCGCCTGCATGACCTTCACGATGTGCGTGTTTAGCGCGCTGAGCACGTCCGCCGGCGTCCCCGCCGGGGCGAGCACGCCGTACCACTGGTTCGACTCGTAACCCGTCAACCCGGATTCGGCGACCGTCGGCAGCTCGGGCATGGCCGGCACGCGTTCCCGGGTCGTCACGGCGACCGCCCGCACCCGTCCCGACTTGGCGAGATTCACCGCGTTGGTCGCGGGCAGGAACATGATGCTCGCCTCGCCGGAGAGCAGGCCCACGATGGCGGGGCCGGAGCCCCGGTACGGAACGTGCACCATCCTGACCTTCGCGAGCGTGTTGAACAGCTCGCCTGCGAGATGCGGCGTGCTGCCGCTGCCGGAGCCGGCGAACAGCACCTGCCCGGGACGCGCTTTCGCGAGCGCGATGAGATCTTTCACCGATTTGACCGGTAGCGACGGATGCACGACCAGCACGTTGGGCGCGAGGGACACCAGGCTCACCGGGTCGAAGTCCTTCACCGGGTCGTAGCCGGTCCTGGCATACAGGCTGGGATTGGTGACGAAACCCGCCCCGGTGAAGAGCAGGGTATGACCGTCCTTCGGGGCCTTCGCGGCGAGCCCGGTGCCGATATTGCCGTTGGCGCCGCTGCGATTCTCGATCGGCAGGTTCTTGCCCAGGCTGTCGGCGAGCTTCTGGGTGAGGATGCGCGCCATGCCGTCCACGCCGCCTCCCGGCGGGAACGGCACGATCACGCGCACCGGGCCCGCGGGGTAAGCCTGAGCCATCGCGAGGCTGCCGGAGGCCAGGAGTGCTACCGAGGCGAGCGCGCGCGTCAAGCTGGCGTGGATGGGTTTCACGGTTCTCTCCTCGACGATTTTATACACCAGTCACGGGTCACCGGTCACGGGTCACGCTTTTCCGCCAAGCAGACTGGCAATCTGTTTCGCGATGTCGCCGGGCCGCTCCACCGGCGTGATGTGGCGCGCGCCGGCCAGCACGGTCAGCCTGGATTGGCGGATCGCCCGATTCAAGGCCCGAGCCATGTCCACCGTGGTCGCGTAGTCCTCGTCGCCGACCACGACGGCCGTGGGCGCCTCGATGGAGGGCAGCAATGGCCGCAGGTCGGCGTCGCCCAGCATCTCGCAGGTCGCCTGGTAGCAGGCGGTATCGTTGGCGAGGAAGATCTTCGTGAGCGCGGTCACGGCATCCGGCCGCGAGGCGCGGAAGGCGTCGCTGAACCAGCGCGTCACCTGGAAGCCGATCAAGGCGCCCAGCCCCTTTTCCCTGCCGGTGGCGGCGCGCTCGCGCCATTGCACGGGCGCCTCCGCTCCGTACCACGCGGTGGTGTCGATGAGGCAGGCCCCCAGCGTGCGCTGCGGATAGGTGGCCGCGAACGCCTGCGCGATGCAGCCGCCCATCGAGCAGCCGGCGATGACCGCCGCCGGCCACCGGAGGTGGTCGAGCAGCTCGGCGAGGTCGCGCGCGAACAACCCGCAGGTATAGGGTCCCTTCGCGCGCCCGGAGCGGCCGTGACCTCGGCAATCGTAGGTCAGGATTTCCGCCTGGCCCGCAAGCGCCTTGACCACGCCGTCCCAGACGCTGCGGTCAAGCGCCAGCGAATGGATCAGCGCGACCCGTGGCTTTCCCGGCGCCGGATGGACCGTGTAGGAGATCTCGCAGCCGTCTGTGGTTCTGAATGTGTCTTCGATGGTATCGGTCATTTTTCTTCTTCAATCAAAGAGCGTGAGTAGTGATTGGTGAGTAGTGAGTAGACTGTTCGAATTACCCGGAAATCGGGTTTCTCCAATCACTATTCACCGATCACCAATCACGCTTTTTCTGCCCTGGCGCGCTTCCACGCCGTGATCAGTGCGCGCGCCGTGAACTCGACCGCCATTTCCCGCTTGTAGGCCGCGGAGCCGCGCACGTCGGACAGCGGCTCGGCGCGCGCGCGCACGTCCTGCACGGCTTCGCGCAAGGATTTCTCGCTTACCGGCCGGCCGGCGAGCGCCTCAAGGTCGAGCACGATGGGCTTCCAGCTGACCGCGCCCACAACCGCGCGCGCGGCCGCGCACGTGCCGTCGGCGTTGAGACTCACGCGCGCCGCCGTGTTGACGGTTGGAATCTCGAGTACCCGTCGCGCCATGTATTTGTAGAAGCTCGAGCCGGATCGGGCCGGCGGCGAGTCAACGTCGACCGCGACCACCATCTCGTCCTTCGCGAAACGCTTCTGGAACGCTTCCTCCAGCGAGAGGGTGCGCCGTCCCCGGGGGCCGGCGACCGTCACGCGCGCGTCGAGAGCGAGGAAGGCGAGGGGCAGATCGAAGCCGCCGATCAGCGGCCCGACGCTGCCACCCACCGTGAGCATGTGGCGGATGCGGGTGTGGCCGACGCCCTCCATGGCATCGTCGATCGCCTGCCACCGCTCCTTGACGCGCGGCTCTTCCGAGAAAACCTGCTGCCGCACGGCTGCACCGGCACGCAGCATGCCGCGGGCATCGATGGAAAACTCCTGCAGCTCCGGGATGCGCATGATGGAGACCAGGCGCTTTGCCTGGGGGAATCCGGTCCGCTCGCGGCGCAGCGCGTGGGACATGCCGCCCGCGACAAGCGCCGCATCGCCCTCTGCAAGGAGCTGGACCGCTTCCTCCACCGTCCTGGCGAAAATGAACTCCGGGCTGAAGGGGCGAGCGCCGGACGGCTTGCCGGCGGATAGCCGCGCCCAGGTGCCGCCCCTGGGCGCGGCGGGTGCCGCGGGCTTCTCGCCCGCGTAGAGCCCCGGATGCAGCGCGCGATGGATC
The DNA here is from genome assembly GCA_016192825.1 of Betaproteobacteria bacterium. GTDB lineage: Bacteria > Pseudomonadota > Gammaproteobacteria > Burkholderiales > SG8-41 > SG8-41. The sequence goes on from JACPTK010000080.1 coordinate 12,832, forward strand.
TTCTCGGCGGTGATCGGCAGCTCGTGAATGCGCACGCCGACCGCGTCGGCGATGGCGTTCGCGATGACAGCGGGGACGGCGTCGAGCCCGATCTCGCCCAGCCCTTTCGCGCCGAACGGGCCGGACGGCTCGTAGGAGTCGGCAAAGGCGACGTGGAGCTTCGGGACCATCGCGGCGCCGGGGAGCGGATAGTCCTTGAGCTGCGGGTCGGTGGGCATGCCGTTCCACCAGTCGAAATACTCGGTCATCGCGAACCCGACGCCTTGCATCACGCCGCCCTGCACCTGGCCGACCGCGGTCGCGGGGTTGATGACCGTACCGCAGTCCACAGCGGAGGCGATCTCGAGCAGCTTCACCTCCCCGGTGGCGGGATCCACCTCGACCTCGGCGGCCTGCGCGATGAAGTTATAGGCGCCCGACTCGTTGCCGTAGCGGTTGTGGTCGGGGAACTCGGAGGGGTTGTCAAAGCTGCCTACGCCGACGATCGGCTGGCCGCCGGGCTTGTAGATGTTCGCGCGCGCCACCGCGCCGACCGGCCTGAAATCGGTCTCGGAGCCGTTGCGCGGGCCGATCTCGCCGTTGAGGATGGTCAGTTCCGACGCCGGGCGCTTGAACTGCTCCGCGGCCGCTTCCAGCAGTTGCCGCGCGGCCGCCGTGGCGGCATTCTTCACCGCGTTCCCCGCCACGTAGGTGAGCCGGCTCGCCAGCGCGCCCAGGGAATGGGATTGAAGATCGGTGTCGGGGCGGGTGATGTCCACGTGCTCGTACGGCAGCCCCAGCTCCTCCGCCGCGATCTGGCGCAGCACTGTCAGGTTGCCCTGTCCGATCTCGCCTTCGCCGGTGATGACGGTGGCGCGGCCGTCCTCGTTGACGCGGACGATGGCGGAGCTGCCGTCCCAGTCGCCGAAGCTGCGGCGGCCGTTGACGTGGACGCTGCAGCCCATGCCCAACCCGCGTGCGGGTTCCTTAATCTCGCGGTCGGGCGCCTTCTTCCTGCGCTTCTCCTTCCAGCGGATCAGCGCCGCCGCCTTGTCCATGCACTGCTTCAGCTCGCAGCTCGTGATCCTGTGGTTGTGCGGCGAGACGTCGCCCGGGTCCACCGCGTTCATGCGCAGCAGGTCGAAGACGTCCATGTGGAGCTTTTCGGCGGCGAGGTCCCACGCCTGTTCCACCGCCCAGTCGGCGGAAGGGTTGCCGAAACCGCGGAATGCCCCGGTCGGCACCAGGTTCGTGTAGACCAGCGTGGAGTTGCCGCGCACGCAGGGATACTTGTAGAGCGCGTCGTGGCGCACGCTCGCCGCGCCAAGGATCGCCTGCGACTTGCCGGTGTAGGCGCCGTTGTCCGCCCACATCTTGATTTCCTTCGCCAGGATGCGCCCGTCCCTGCGGAAGCCGAGCCGCACCCAGTAGCGCATCGGCATGCGCGGATGGCTCGCCAGGAATTCCTCCTCGCGGGTGTGAACGAGCTTCACGGGGCGCCCGCTCCTGCGGGCGAGCAGGGCGCAGATGACGGAAGCGTTGTCGTCGCCGGACTTGCCGCCGAAGCCGCCGCCGACCTCGGTCTGGACCACGCGGACCTGGCTTTCGGGGACGCCGAGGGCGGTGGCGTAGCGGCCGCGCGCGAGGAACGGCGTCTGCGTGTTGCACCACATCGTGACGCGGTCGTTGTCCCACCGGGCAACGCAGCCGATGGTCTCGAGCGCCGTGTGCCACTGGCGAGCGGATTCCCACGTGCCTTCGACTATGACGTCGCTGGCCTTGAATCCCGCCTCGACGTCGCCGCGCTCGAAGGAGAACTGGTGCGCGACGTTGCCGGAAGCATCCTCGTGCACCAGCGGCGCGCCCGGCGCCAGCGCCTGGTCGAGCGAGAGCGCGGCGGGGAGCACCTCGTACTGAACCGCGATCCGGTCCACCGCCGCGCGCGCCGTCTCCGGGTCCAGCGCCGCGACCGCCGCCACCTCGTCGCCGACGTAGCGGACTTTCCCGATCGCAAGCGGATAGAGGTCGGGGCGGAAGGCGCCCCATTTGCGCTTCGCCGTGTCGGCGCCGGTCGCGACCGCTTTCACGCCCGGCATCGCCGCCGCGGCGGCGGTGTCGAGGGACACAATCCTGGCGTGCGGGTGCGGGCTTCTCAGCACCGCCGCGTGCAGCATGCCGGGCAAATGCAGGTCGGCGACGTACTGCGCCGCGCCGGTGACTTTGGGAACGGCGTCGGCGCGCACGACGTCCTTGCCGACGACGAGAAAACTGTCCACTTGCGCCAGCCGGGGGTCGCGCGGGTTCATGGCGTCAGGCGCTCTTGCTGCGCGCAAGGGCGATCGCTTCCCGGTAGGCCTCGAGGATGCGGATGTATCCGGTGCAGCGGCAATAGACGCTGTCGGCGCTGGCGCGGATTTCCTCCTCGCTGGGATCGGGGTTCTTCTCGAGCAGCGCGCACGCGGCCATGACGTGGCCCGGTATGCAGATGCCGCATTGCAGGGCCGATTTGTTGACGAAAGCCTGCTGTACCGGATGGAGGGCGGCGGTGCCCGCCAGGCCTTCGATCGTGCGGATGTCGGCGCCGTCGCACATCGCTGCGAGTTGCAGGCAGGACGCGATCGGATAGCCGTCCATCATCACGGTGCAGGTCCCGCAGGCGCCGATGCCGCAGCCGTGCTTGGTGCCGGTGAGGCGCAGGTCCTCCCGCAGCACATCCACCAGCAGGCGGTCGCCGGGCTTCACGTTCACTTCCACCGGATCGCCGTTGATCCTGAACTTGATCAGCATCCTGCGATTTCCTCGCTTTGCGCAAATGGCATGTCAACCATTTCCGCAACGATCATTTGCAGGCGTGGATTATAGTGCAACGCCTGCCGGTCCCTCCTTGCGCGGCAGCGCTGAAAACAAAAAAGGCTTGCGGTATCGCAAGCCTGTGTCGCGACAGTATGCGTGAGGCCGAGTCAGACAAGCATGTGCAGCGCTTCGGCCAGTTTCTCTGTCAGGTGGAAGAACAGGAACGCGCCCGCCAACAAGGTAAGCCAGGTCGTCTGCCTGGCCAATTCCAGCTTCTGCAGGACAGGGTCGTCCGCCACCTTCCGCGTGGCGAGCTCCGCGTTGTACCGGCGCAGGTCCGCTAGCGACAGAAGCACGACTTGAGTCATCCGCGTTTCGATCCGCAGAAATTGGAGGAAAAGGCAGGCTATCAAAGGCAGCAGCCCGATTCAACACAATATCTTGGGGGCAACGCTCCGGGGGATACAAAAGATAGGGTTCAAGGCGCTGCCGAACGTGGATGAGGGGGCAACATACCAGCGAACGCGGCAGGCCCCAACGCGTTGCGGCCGGAGAAAGACGCTCGTTTCCCCTCCGCGATACCGCCCCTGGGTCGGGACGGACCGCCAAGGCGCGCGTGTCCCCGGGTCTGCTGTCAGCTATTTCCTGCGAGCGCGGTACGCCGCGATTTTCCCCGCGAGGTCGTCCCGCTCTTCGCATACCATCGTGCAATAGCGCTTCAGCGCGGCGAGGTGCTCCTTTGCCTTGGCGAGGTTGTCGGCCATGAGGTACGCCTCGCCGATGTACTCGTGCGCGCCGAGATGGCGGGGTTCGAGCTGCAGCGCGCGCTGGTAGTGCTTGAGCGCGGGTTCGAGCTGGCCGGCGTTGCGGTAAGCGTAACCGAGCAGGTTGTGGATGTCGGCGTTGCCCGAATCGCGCTGCGCGGCGGACGTGAGCGACTGGATCGCGGCGTTCCAGTTCCGCGCTTCGATCGCTTTCCTGCCGGCGGCGTGCTCGGCACTGACAGGCGACGGGGGCTCGCTGTCGACTGCGATGGCCGGGACGGGCAGCACAGCCAGCAAGAAGGCGAGGATTGCCGGCATCGGCGCGGTTTTCGCTTTCATGGCGCGGCTCGTGGAGTTCGCTCGTGGCATGATACGGGAACAGCCAACCCGCAAACACGCGCCGGTGCCCGCCTATTCCCGCGTAGCCGCCGGATCATGAATCGCGCGATCCGCGCGCCGGGGCTGGCGATGCCCCCTTATTATTGGCACGATACGCGCCACGCGAAAGGAGAGGGGAACGTAATGCTCGAAGTCCGCGGCCTCAGGAAGGTCTATCACCCGCTGTCGGGGCCGCCGGTGGTCGCGATGGGCGAAGTGAGCTTCCGGGTGGCGGAGCGGGAATTCGTCTCGATCGTCGGTCCGTCGGGATGCGGCAAATCCACGCTGCTGCAATGCGTGGCGGGTTTGATGCGGCCGAGCGCCGGCGCGGTGCTGCTCAACGGCCGGGAGGTGACCGGCCCGCCCGAGGGCCTCATCCTGCTGTTCCAGGAGTACAACAAGTCCCTGATGGCATGGCGCTCGGTGCTCGGCAACGTCTGCTTCGGGCTGGAGAACCGGCCGGGCGTGACGCGAACCGAAAGGGAGGCCGAGGCCCGCCGCTGTATCGAGATGGTCGGTCTCGGCGGCTTCGAGCAACATTACCCGTGGGAGCTTTCCGGCGGCATGCAGCAGCGCGTCGCGATCGCGCGTGCTCTCGCCTGCAAGCCCCAGGTGCTTCTCATGGATGAGCCGTTCGGGTCGCTCGACGCCCTCACGCGCTTCGAGCTCGAGGACACTCTGCTGCGCCTGTGGGAGTCGCTGCGCGCGACGATACTCTTCGTCACGCACGACATCGATGAGGCGGTCTACCTTTCCGACCGCGTGTACGTGCTCTCCCGCCGGCCCTCGCGCATGATCGCCGACAACGCCGTGGAGCTGCCGCGGCCCCGCAACCAGCTCGCGAGCCGCGAGGATGCGCATTTCATCGCCCTCCGGCACCGCACCTTCGAGATGATCTCGAGGGAAATGGCGGAGGAGTAGGAATTTGCCGGGGCAGAGCCCGACAAACTCCTTGATGAACAGCCGGGACAGGAAAATTGCGGGAAACGAGGATGAGCAGGCGGATGTGGCCACGATGGTCTTCAGGTCGGGCCGCTTGGGCCCGGTCCTTTTCTGAGTTGTCAGCCGGTTCCCCGGTCAGCGGCCTGCGCGGGCTGCTGAGTCCGACAAGCTCCTCAGGCAAAACCGCCCCGGAAAAAAATGCGAAAGTGCCGTCAAAAAACCTGCCGAAACGCCATCCCTACGTGTTGCCCGAGGTGAAACGACCGTGGATTTAAGCGTTATTCAAAAGAAGTGGGGCGGTTTTGCTTTTAGCAGCCTGTCGGACCTTCAAAGTCCGACAGGCTGCTAGAGCCCCCCGATGCGCCGGATACCGTGGTCGGGCCTGGCGGTGATGGCTGCCTGCCTGCTTGCCTGGGAGGGGTGGGCATTCCTGCGCCAGGACCTGGCGGCGTATTTTCCGCCGGCCTCGCAGGTGCTTCTCACGCTGGCGCAGATACTCGGTTCCGGCGAGCTGGTGGGTCACATCGGGGCGACGCTGCGGCGTTTTGCGGAAGGCTACACGATCGCCGCGGCGGGTGCCGTGACCGCCGGTCTCTGCCTCGGTCTCTGGCGGCGGCTCTACAACGCTTTCGAGCCGCTCATCGAGCTCCTGCGCCCCATGCCATCGCCGGCAACGATACCCATCGCGATACTCTTCCTCGGCATCGGCGACGAGATGAAGGTGGCGGTGACGGTGTATGCCTGCTCGTGGCCGATCCTGCTCAACACCATCGACGGCGTGCGCTCGGTGGACCGCGTGCTGGTGGCGACGGCCGCCACCTTCAGGCTCACGCCCTGGGAGCGGTTCTGGAAGGTGATGCTCCCGGCCGCGTCGCCGCAGATCGTCACCGGCCTGAGGGTCTCGCTTGCCATCGCGCTGATACTCGTGACCACGGCCGAGATGGTCGTCTCGGACGACGGGCTGGGCTACTACGTGCTCGAGAGCCAGAGGACGTTCCAGATGCCCCGGATGTACGCCGCCGTGGTCGCGCTGGGCGTCATCGGCTACGCGCTCAACCGGCTGTTCCTGGCGCTCGATGGCTGGGCGATGGCCTGGCACAAGGGACTCACCCGGAAGGAGGAGATCCTGTGAGCTGGAAGGACTCGCGCTGGACCGGGATAGGCGTCCTCGTGCTGCTTGCGGTTCTGTGGGAGGCGGCGGGGCGGTGGGGCTGGGTCCACAAGGTTCTGTTTCCCCCCGCGAGCGCGATCCTGGCGACGCTCCTCGACGTCATCGCGTCGGGAGAAATCCTGCAGCACCTCGGCGTGAGCCTGTGGCGCGCGGCGCTGGGCTACGCGCTCGCCGCTATGTCTGCGATCGCACTGGGGGTCGCGATGGGCTACTGGCGGCGCATCTACGATGCGTGCGAAATCACGATCGAGTACGCGCGCGCCGTGCCGCCCCCTGCGGTGATCCCGGTCGCCATGGTGTTTCTCGGTTTCGGCGATGCGCTGAAAGTGTTCATCATCTTTTTTGCGTGCCTGTTTCCGATCCTGGTCAACACGATCGACGGCGTGCGCAGCGTCGAACCGGTGCTGATCCGGACCGCGCGCACGTTCGGTCTGTCCCCTCTGCGGATCGTGCGGCAGGTGATCCTGCCGGTCGCGGGCCCTTACATCATGACCGGGCTGCGGATCGCCACGGCCATCGCCCTGATCCTCACCGTCATCTCGGAGATGATCGGCGCGACCTCGGGCATCGGCTATTTCATACTGGGCAGCCAGCGCACGCTGAATATCACGCAGATGTACGCGGGCATCCTGGTGCTGGCGCTGACCGGCTACGCGATCAACCGCGTGTTCCTGCTGGTCGACGAGCGGATCATGGCGTGGCACAAGGGGCTAACCCGACACATGCAATAATCCGCGCCCTGCGCCGGGCGCGGGCGAATTTGCCCGCGGCAACCGCCGCCCGCCGCGATTTACGCGCGCACGTGCTTGGAAATGACCTCCGAGACCGAAAACTTCCGGTCGATGAGCTTGTAGCGCAACGCCACGTCGAGCATGGGTTGCAGGTCGGATTCCAGGAGGGCCTTTTCGAACGCCGGCAACGGCATGTTCTTGAACAACTCGGGCCTGTGTCCGGTGTGCTTGGCGAGAACGGCCCTTGCCTCATCGAGGTTGGCGTTGTGAGCGTCGATCCCGCGGTTCAAGGCCGCGACAAACGCCTTGACCAGGGGAACATTCTTGCTGACCCACGCCTCGCTGCCGAAGTAGGACGCGATCAGGAGGCGTGGCGCAATGGCGCCGAGCTGGCGGCCAAGGAGCCGGGCCTGTTTTTTCTGAACGGGCACCGTGACGAACGGCTCGACAGCGCCGTAGGCGTCGATCTGCTTGTTCGCCAGGGCCGGGGGCATCTGCGGGAACGGAATCTCGATCCATTTCACCTTGCTCGAGTCCCCGCCGTTCGAGTCGATCCAGTGCGCGGTCGCCCCGTGCATGATGTTGCGCAGCGTATTGACCGCCACGGTCCTGCCCGCCAGATCCCTGGCCGACTTGATCGGCGAGGCGGGATTGACGCAGACCCCGAAGACGTCGTTGGTCCCGCGCTTGTTGATCGCGCCGTTCGCCACCAGCCGGTAATCCAGGCCCTGCAAGTGGCCCTGATACACGGAAATGACGTTCGACCAGCCGATGTTGATGGACCCCGAAGCGAGCGCGGGCATGATCGCGGCGCCCCCGACCATCGAGGCGAGATTGATTTCCAGGCCGGCCTCCTTGAAGAACGCCTTCTCCATGGCGAGGAAGAACGGCGACAGATCGCCGATCTTCATGTAGCCGACGTTGAGCTTGCTCTGCGCCAGCGCCGACTTGAAGGGCAGGGCCGCGGTCCCCGCCGCAACGAGGCCGCCCGCGGCGATCTTCAGGAACTGCCGGCGGGTCAGCGCTTTGAGATCGATGCCGATGGTGAGCTTGCGCATGGACCGTGTCTCCTCCAGACCGTTTCCGCGACGGGACGCCGCGGCCGGCGAAGATTATCAGCGCCGGGACCTAGGGGGTCAAGAACGGGGATGAGGGATGAGGAGGATTCCATCCTTCCGCCTTCCTCGTTGTTCCTTGAACCAGGAGGGACTGGCGGCGCCCCTCTTTTGTTGGCAGGATAGCGGAAGCCGCTCCGAAACAGCCGCCCATGTCAGCGAAAACCGGCAGTCCCATGAATCTTTCGGACGAACTGAAACCCGGATTGACGGCGAGCTCCGAGATCGTTGTCGGCACGCGCGACACCGCGCCGCACGTGGGCAGCGGCAAGATCGGGGTGCTTGCCACGCCGATCATGGTGAATCTCATGGAGGCCGCGGCACTGCAGGCGGTCGAGCGGTTCATGCCGCCGGGATACCAGACCGTCGGAACTCACCTGGACGTCAAGCATTTCGCCGCCACGCCGGTCGGCCTGCGGGTGCGGGCGCATGCCGAGCTGGTCCAGGTCGAAGGGCGCACGCTGACGTTCAGGATTCATGCCGAGGACGAGCGCGAACCTATTGGAGAGGGCGTGCACGAGCGCCTGGTCATCAACGTGGAGCGCTTCGACCAGCGCATGCAGAAGAAGCTGGGCAGGTAACAGGCGCCGCCTCGGGACGGACGGGCGGCGGGTTGATCGAGATCAAACCCGCCTGCCCGCAGCCTCGTACCATCGGAACAACCCCATCGCGAAACGAGGTTCCATGAAGCTGGCCTTTATCGTTCACACCGAATATTTCACCGCGCGCGTCATGCAGCTGCTCAAGGGCGCCGAAATCGATTACTACACGCGCTGGGAACACGCGCAAGGAAAAGGGCAGGGCACGGAGCCCCACCTCGGCACGGGCAGCTTCGCCAGCACCAACGCCGTGATGATGATCGCCTTCCAGGACGAGTCGAAGCTCGAGGACCTGGTCCGCAGGATCACCGAAGCGAACCGGGAAATCACGCGACCCGACGACCGGATCCGGCTGTTCCAGCTGCCGCTCGACCGGATCGTGTAGATGACGCCAGATCCGACAGGCTGCTAGAAGAGCGACATCGCCTGGGCTGCCCGCTCGATCAGGTAGTAGAACAGGAAGCTGCCGGCAACCAGCATCGTCCACAGGGTTCGCCTCATGGCGTGTTGCGACCGAGTGTGGACCTCGTCGCGGTGCCGGTCGGTTCGGGAAATGGCCTGGCAATAACGGTAGAACTGGTCCACCACCCGGAGGTCGTATTTTCTGGGCTTCTGCTCGAGCCGGGAGAGCGCCCCACGGCTGGCGGGCGATCGCCACTGTGCAAATGTCGTCATGTGAGCCTCTTGTCGACGGTTGCAGGCGGGTTGAATCGAGCCTTGTTAGATACAACCTATTGATTAGCTTAAGCTTCTGTCCAAGCGATAATCGTCACGACCGCTTCCTGATGACGGATACCGCAACTTCCGTTCCACCGGCGAAAAGTCACACCTGATGGAAGTCACCAAGGCAGGGAACGCAAGCCGGGCGCGGCAGCTGGTGGCCGCCCTGAGCGGGGCCGCGCTGGCGGTCTCGGCTTGGGGCGCCGAAGATGCCGGCGCGCGCGCCTTGCAACAGCAGCAGCTGCAGCGGCAGCAGCAGCAGGAGGCCTTGCAGCTGCGCATGCAGCAGCAGCAGCGCGCGGTGCAGTCGCCGCCGGCGGACGCGAAGCGGAAACAGGCCCTCGAAAAGCAGCGGCTCGAGCAGCAGCAGCAACTGGAACAGCTGCATTATGGGCAGAGCATCGAGCCGCCCACCGCGCAGCCCTCGGACGATGAGGGCACGCGCCGCGCCAAGGCGGAGATGGAACGGATCAAGGCGCAGCAGCAAAGCGAGCAGCAAATGCGGCGACGCGACCCGCAGCCACCGCAGCAGGGGACCCGGAAGTGATGCGTTCGCGGCGGGCGCGGTGATGGTGGGGTGCACCGGCCTCCAGCCGCCTGCTAGCAGCCTGTCGGACTTACCTTGATGAACGATCGGCGTGAACGCATATTCAGGTTGACGCCGACCCCTCCCAAACTGCACTTCCATTTTGCAGCTTGTCGGACTTAGCTGTCGGACAGGCTGCTTACAGCAAAACCGCCTGCGGATTTCGAATGAAACCCGGGATAGCGACCCTTATTGCCCTGCAAAAGGCGGACGAGTAGGCTCGAAATGAAGTTTTCATTGCTTTTTGCCTCCCTTTTCGTGCAGGCGGTTTTGCATAAGGAGTTTGTCGGAGCCAAGTCCGACACCTAGGAGTGTGCGCGGCAGAAACCTGCCGCGGTAATGAATGGAACCTGCCGTGCCAAGCCGATGGTTGCGCCGGGAGTTTCTACCGCGCGGGCTCCTGGCGATCGCTGGAGATCCGGAACGAATCGAAGAATATCTTCGCGTCGGCGCGCGGCTCGCCGGGCGTCACCGCCATCACCTGGTAGAGCCGGCTGCCGGCCCACACCAGCCTGATCCGGTAGTGCGTGCCGTCCCCGCGCACGATCACCTGGTCGCGGCCGGGGAAACCGGCCAGCGTGATGTGCTTGTCCTCCATGATCCGGCCCTTGGTCTGGTACACCAGCCCGTCGCGCGCGCCGTCCAGCAGCTTTTGCGGGTTTGCCTTCGACACGCCGGCCGTGGGGTAATCGTTGAACAGCACGTCGTAAGTCACATTGGCGGAATCCGTCACGGTGTAGCGGGTCGAGGCGACGTTGCCGATTTCGGTCCGGATCGTCTGTCTGGATGTCTTCGGCACGCCCGGCATCAGGACCTTGAATCGCCCTGCCGGTATCTGGAACTCCCTCCAGCCGGGCGGGATTCGGTCCTCGGGCGCCGCGCCCGCGGCCGCGCCCAAGGTTGGATCGGGGCATATGGCGCCCAGCAGCGCGAGCAGTCCGGGGAGAACGAGGCGGGGCAAGGGCGCAGGGCTCACGGTTCCGGCGGCAGGCGCGGCGCGGGCGGCTGCTCGCGCTCGACGACGGAGTATTCCGCCTTGATGAATTCCTCCTCCGATGCCTTCCGGAGCTTGCGCTGGAGCCACCAGATGCGGGCCCCGATCGCCGCCGCGAGGATCGCGCCCGCCACGAGCGCCGCGGCGAGGAAGAAGAAGCCGAGCACGAGCACCGCCAGCAGCAGCGTCCCGTAAGCGATGCGCTCAAGGAGCGTGCGTTTCACGAAGTTCAGTAGTCGGGATTGAAGCTCTTGATGATGACGCCGCCGGATTTCTCGTCGGGTTCGAGCGTCACGAGCTTGCGCGATTCCGCCTCGTCGAGCAGCTTCCCGAACGAGCGGAAGCCGTAGTAGGACTCGTTGAAGCCGGGTTGCCGCCGCTTCAGCGCCTGCTTCACCATCGAGCCCCAGATCTTCTCCTCCGCGCCGCGCTCGCTGAACAGCGCCTCGACGGTTTCCATGACCAGATCGAGCGCCTCCTGCTTCTTGTCGCCGTCCGCCGCGGTCGGCCTGGGGGCATCGGGCGCGGGCGCGGCGGGCTTCCTGCGGGAAGGCTTCTTCGGTTTTTCGCGCACCAGGTCGTCGTAATAGATGAACTCGTCGCAGTTGGCGATGAGCAGGTCGGAGGACGATTTCTTGACCCCGACGCCGATCACCGTCTTGTTGTTCTCGCGCAGCTTGCTGACCAGCGGAGAGAAGTCGGAGTCGCCGCTGATGATGACGAAGGTGTCCACGTGCGACTTGGTGTAGCAGAGATCGAGCGCGTCCACCACCATGCGGATGTCGGCCGAGTTCTTGCCGGACATGCGCACGTGCGGGATCTCGATCAGCTCGAACGCCGCCTCGTGCATCACCTTCTTGAAATCCTTGTAGCGTTCCCAGTCGCAGTAGGCCTTCTTCACCACGATGTTGCCCTTGAGCAGGAGGCGCTCCAGCACTTTCTTGACGTCGAAATCCGCGTAGCGGGCCTCGCGCACGCCGAGCGCGACGTTCTCGAAATCGCAGAACAGCGCGAGGTTGTTGGTCTCATTCTGTAAGGCCATGCTTAGGCTCCGGACACTCAGGTTCGTGAGTGGCTAGTGGTGATTGGACAGACCCTGTGTGCAGGATTCTACCCTTATGCCGTCGTCTGCTCACCAATCACCAATCACGAATCACGCATTTCCGCCTTGGGGCTCGCGGCCTGACGCGAGCCGGTGGGCCCAGCGCGTCGTCTCGGGCAGGCGGAATTTCGTGGTGCACGCCATGACGGTGCGCACGGCAAGGGGCAGGCTCACGCGGTGGCCGATGGAAACGTAGATCGGCTGCGCATGCACCCGGGACCGCACCACCGCGCCGATCGTTTCGCCCTTGTCCCGCAGAGGCACCCAGGCGCCGCGCCGCTGCATGGGCTGGTCGTGCTCTCCGATCAGGCGCGACTTCGCCACGCCGATGGCGGGAATGCCGCAAAAGATGCCCAGGTGGCTGGCGATGCCGAAGCGGCGGGGATGCGCGAGACCGTGTCCGTCACACAGGATCACGTCGGGCCGGATCCGCAGGCGGTCGAACGCCGCCAGCAACGCAGGCATTTCGCGGAACGAAAGCAGGCCCGGCACGTACGGGAAGCGCACCGGCAGGCGGGCGATCGCGTAGTCCACCAGCTCCAGTGCCGGGAAGGACAGCACCGCGACCGCGGCGCGCGCTGTTCCGCCGCCACGCTCGAAGCCGACGTCGGTGCCCGCGACATGGCGTAACAGCGGCAGCCGGCCCAGCCGGATCACCTTCGACCGCAGGCGGTGCTGAAGCGCGATCGCTGCACGCGGCGTAAGGTTCCACGAGTGGCGGATATTCTTCATGGGCGGGAACGCTCGATCGGGAACGATACAGGATGGGATTGTGTCTCATCACCGGTCACCGGTCACCGGTCACCGGTCACCGGTCACCGGTCACTGTAGTACTATGCCTCATGGCCGATGATTTGTTCGAAAAACTTCGCCAGCAGATGCTGGCCGAGATCGTGGCGGAGGCGGCTCTGACCGCGGACCATACCGGCCGCGCCGCCTTCAGCGATCGCGTGTTGCGCGTTATCGGCGACATGCCGCGTCACGAATTCGTGCCGGTAGAGCTGCAGCCTTACGCGTACCTCAACCGGCCGCTACCGATCGGTTACGACAAGACAGTGTCGCAGCCGTTCATCGTGGCGCTGATGACCGACCTGCTGGAGCTCGATCCGGGCGACGTGGTGCTGGAAATCGGCGCGGGCGCCGGCTACCAGGCCGCCATCCTGGCCGAGCTGGTGAAGCACGTCTACACCGTGGACATCATCGAGGAGCTCGCGCAGGGCGCGGGACGGCGGCTGAAGCGCCTTGGCTACGAAAACGTGGAGGTCCGGGTCGCGAACGGCTATTACGGCTGGCCGGAGCACACGCCGTACGACAAGATCATGGTCACGGCGGCCGCCGACCTGATTCCGGCGCCGCTGCTCGCGCAGCTCAAGCCGGGCGGGCGCATGGTGATCCCGACCGGCATTCCCGACAAGCAGTCGCTGCTTCTGGTCGAGAAATCCGCCTCCGGGAGCCTGTCCACGCGCGAGATCCTGCCGGTCCGGTTCTCGGAACTCGAGGACCCCGGCGAGACCGCCGGCCTGGCCTAGAAACGCGTGGCGAGGCAGGCGCGGAACCTGGCGGTGGTATTCGCTGACATCAGCGAAAGCACCAGCCTTTACCAGAAGCTCGGGGATGCCGCCGCCCGCAACATCGTCAACGCCTGCCTGGCGCTCATCTCCGGCATCCTGGCGCGCTACGATGGCCGGCTGATCAAAACCATCGGCGACGAGGTGATGTGCACCTTTCCCAGCGCCGATCTCGCGGTGCTGGCGGCGAGCGACATGCAGGCGCAGGTCTCCGCCACCCGGCCCGGCAACCACCCGGTTTCGATTCACATCGGTCTGCACTATGGGCCGGTGCTGGTGGAGGACGGCGACGTGTTCGGCGACACCGTAAATGTCGCCGCCTATCTCGCGGCGGTGGCGACCGCCGGGCAGATCCTCACCACGGAGGCCACGGAGCAATGCCTGTCGGCGGCGCTCAAGACCTGCGTGCGCCCGATTTTCCATACGGTATTGAAGGGCAGTGCGGACGAATCCACGGTCTGCCAGGTGCTGTGGCGCACCGACCGGCTCGATATCACCGACGTGAACCTGCGATCCAGCAAGACCATCCCCGGCGATACGGGCAGCCTGCTGCTGACGCTGGACGAGGAGCGCATATGCGTCGACCAGTGGCGCACCAGCGTCGTCATCGGCCGGTCGAAGGACTGCGACCTGGTCGTCAACGACAAGTTCGCCTCGCGCCAGCACCTCTCGATCAAGCTGGTGCGCACGCATTTTTACCTGTTCGATCACAGCATCAACGGCACGTTCGTCTCCCTCGAGAGCGGCGAGGAAGTGCACGTCCTGCGGCGGGAACTGTTGCTGGACGGCTCCGGGCAGATCTGCGTGGGGCGCAGCCGGGCGGACCGGCCGACCACCGTCGTCCTGTTCAGCCGCGACCGGCGGTCGATGTACAGAATCTAGAAATGCGTGATTGGTGAGTAGTGATTGGTGAGTGGAAGGCCCTGGGCTGGTTTCGACGATTCGGCTTCAGTCCACTCACTACTCACCATTCACGACTCACGCCTTTCTTTGCTTGCCGTCGGCAAGCTCCCGCGTGACGTCGAGGCCGGTGCGCCCCACCTTGCGCGCCTGTTCGGGGCTTTCCTTGCCGAGGGGCGTGGCGGCGACCCGCTCGTACATGTCGGTCGCGCCCTCGAATATGCGGCGGGTCAGGCCGAGTTCCCCGAAGGTCTTGGCGATCTCCTGCATCTCCGGCACCCAGCGGTAGGCCTTGGGCGGCATGACGGCAATGTTCTTCATCTGCCACTCGAAGACGTCGTTTCGGCTCTCGCGCAGTTCCTTCTCCAGCGCCTGCTCGACGCCGAGCTTGCGCGCGGCCATGAGCAGCTCGACCGCGAGGGCGGTCGTGCCCTTGGTCATGGCGGCATAGCACATCTTGACGCCCGAGGCGTCGCCGACGCGCTCGGACATCATCCGCACCAGGATGTTCGGGTGATTGACCTGCTCGAAGAGGTAGGCATCGGGCCCCGAAACGTAGATGCGGGGCTTGTCCTTGTCCCCGCGGGGCGGCGGGCCGATGATGCCGCCGTCGATGAACAGGCCGCCTGCGTCACGGATCATGCGGTCCGCGTCGCGCGCTGTCTGCGGCGAGACCGCGTTGAGATCGGCGAACGCGATCTTGCGCCGCGTTGCCTTGATCGCCGCCGCGGCCTGGCGGGCGACGTTGAGCGCTTCGCCGGGGTTGATGACCGAGATCACGAGCTCGCAGGTCGAAACGAGCTTTTCCATCGAGCCGCAATCGGCGAGCCCGGCTTCGCGCGCGAGCGCCTTGGTGCGCTCGCTGCGCCCGTCGAGCGCGGCATGAACGGCCAGGCCGCTCTCCTTGAGCCGCCGGGCGATCGCCTGGCCCATGTCGCCCGGGCTGACGACGCCGACATTCCGGATCTGCATGCGGGTTCCTTTCGTGACGGAGGTCTTACGCGCGCGGGAGGCAATGAAGCTTGCGCTAAAATGTCGCTCGTCTTGCCGCGCCCGGCGGCGATCACGCCGCCGATTCAATGATCATCTATCTTATCCTAGTTCTGGGGCTGCTCAATTTCAGCGCTCCTGCTGGGCGGCGGCTGCGCCCATCATCGTGGGGCGATCCCGGGCAGGCGCGATGACTGACGGCTGATTTTAAGTCAACACGGGCAAACCGGCCCGGTTTAAAATGCCGTCGGCGTTTTTCGAGGAGCCTGCCGCATGAATCTTCGCAAGCTGGCGCCCGGCGTCCATCCGGACTTGCTGCATCCGGCCTATGCGAGCACGACCGAGCGCGCGCCCCGGCAACGCCCGATAGCGCTTCCCGCCGCCGCGACGGAACTGAGCGGACCGAGCTTCGACGACACGCTGCGCTACGCGAACCACGCCGGCCTCACGCGGCAGCTGGAAGGGGGCGAGGCCGCCGGCCAGCGCATCATCGTGACCGGCAAGATTCTCGACGAAAACGGCGATCCGGTTCCGGGAATCAACAGCAGGGATCCCCGGCGCCGGGATGCCGTCCGGCTTCGGCGCCACGGGCTGTTCCGCGGGGGAGAACGAATGTCCGCCGGACCCAACGGCGCCGCGCGTCGGGTAAAATAGGCCTGCATGAAGGAGGATGAAAGGCTGGTCGCGCTTTGCGGCGTATCGGAAGTCGCGCCGGGCTGCGCGGTGCGTGCGGAATCCGGGGGCTGCGCCTACGCCGTGTTCAACGTGGAGGGCACCCTGTACGTGACGCAGGATGAGTGCACGCACGGCCCGGGCTCGCTCTCCGAGGGCTACGTGCTCGACGACGAGGTCGAGTGCCCGTTTCACCAGGGACGGTTCCACATCCCGACCGGGCAGGCGACCTGCGCGCCCGCGACCGAGCCGCTGAAGATGTGGAAGGCGCGGGTCGTGGACGACAAGGTTTGCATCGATCCGGCGGAGCGCGAGAGCTCAAGCCCGGTGACGAGTGACGATTGACGAGATACGGGTGACGAGGTGAGGGTGACGAGACACGAGTGACGACCAACTTGAAGGGTTTTACGTCACCTTTAATCGTCACCCATATTTTTCGCCCTCAATCGCCGCTTGTTTCTGAGCATGGAACGAGCAGAAGGAGCAAAGCATGGCACTGACCAGGGAGCAGAACGAGCAATTGACGCAAACCGGGCGCGGCACGCTGCTCGGGGATTTGTTCAGGCGCTACTGGATACCGGCATTGCTTGCCGAGGAGGTCGCCGAGCCGGACGGCGCGCCGGTGCGCGTGCAATTGCTGGGCGAGAAGATGGTCGCCTTCCGCGACACGGAGGGCCGGCTCGGGGTGATCGATGAATTCTGCGCCCACCGTGGCGTGTCGCTCTGGTTCGGGCGCAACGAAGAGTGCGGCCTGCGCTGCCCCTATCACGGCTGGAAGTACGACGTGAACGGCCAGTGCATGGACCTGCCATCCGAGCCGGAGGAGACCGGCATGCGCAAGCGCATCAAACTGAAGTCGTACCCCTGCATCGAGCAGGGCGGCGTCATCTGGATCTACATGGGGCCGCCGGAACTGAAGCCCGAGCTGCCGGCGCTCGAATGGACGCTGGTGCCGGCGACGAACCGCTTCGTGTCCAAGCGCCTGCAGGAATGCAATTACCTGCAGGCGATCGAAGGCGGCATCGATTCGAGCCACGTCTCGTTCCTGCACAGCGGCGCGCTGAACCGCGATCCGCTGTTCAAGGAGGGCAGGCGCGCCAACACCTACAACCTGAGCGACCGCATGCCGCACTTCGACGTGGCCGAGTACGAAGGGGGATTGCTGATCGGCGCGCGCCGGAAGGCGCAAAACGACCGCTGGTACTGGCGCGTTACGCCCTTCATCATGCCGTGGCATACGCTCATTCCGCCGCGCGCGGGGCACCCGATCGGCGGCCACGCCTGGGTGCCGATCGACGACGAGCACTGCTGGGCATGGTCGATCAACTACCACCCGTCGCGCGCGCTCACGCCTTCCGAGGTGCAGGCGATGAAGGACGGCAAGGGCATCCACGTGAAATACGTGCCTGGCACGTTCATCCCGCTCGCCAACAAGGGCAACGACTACCTGATGGACCGCTCCACGCAGAAGCTGGGGACCAATTACAGCGGGATCGAGGGCATTGCCATGCAGGACGCGTCGCTGCAGGAGAGTGCGGGCCGGATCCAGGACCGCACCCGCGAGAACCTCTGTTCGACCGACAACGGCATCCTCATGATGCGCCGGATGCTGATCAAGGCGGGGAAGGACAATCGCGAAGGCAAGCCGTTGCCGGGGCTCAAGCCCGAAACGCAGCGCGTGCGCTCGTGCTCGATCGAGCTTCCGCGCGACGTCAAGTTCCAGGAAGGGGCCCGCAACGGCCTGTTCCGCCCGCTCAACACCGACCCGGTGACCGTCTAGGAGCTTGTCGGACTTGGATCCGACAAGCTCCTTAGGCAAAACCGCCGCGGAAAAAAAATACGAAAGTGCCATCAAGAACGGCAACCGCAGATGGAGAACAGTAAAAATGCTTCTCGGAGGCGGCGCCCCGGTCGCAGGGAAGGGCAAAGCGTAACGGATTGGATTCTCCGGCCTCTTGTGTCGTCTGTGGTATCCCTGGCTGTCAGTTAAGGGTGAGTCGTGGCGAAGCTGCGACTCACCCTTTCCATCTGGGACTACGACCGCACCCGGGCGCTCGCCGACGGCTCGGTGCGGCCCGACGGCATCGAGCTGAACGTGCTCGAGCTGCCGGTCGAGGAGACCTTCTTCCGGATGGCGCGCTTCCGCGAGTTCGACGCTGCGGAAATGTCGATGTCCTCGTACACGGTGTCGCTCCACCGCGATCCGCAGCCCTTCATCGCCATCCCCGTGTTTCCCTCGCGCTTTTTCCGCCATTCGTGCATCTTCGTTTCGGCGAAGAGCGGCGTCCGCGAGCCGAAGGACCTCATCGGCAGGAAAATCGGCACGCCCGAGTACCAGATGACGGCGCCGGTATGGATCCGCGGCATCCTGGCCGACGACTACGGCGTGAAGCCCGACAGCGTCGAGTACTGGACCGGCGGGGAGGAGGAAACGCAGCGCGACGAGAAGATCCGGCTCGACCTGCCGCCCAACTTCAGGGTGCGCCCGATCGGGCCGGACAAGACGCTTGCGGGCATGATCGCCGCGGGCGAGATCGACGCGCTGCACACGGCCCGGGCGCCGTCCACTTTCTACTCGAAGCCGGACGCGGTGAAGCGCCTGTTCCCGGATTCCGTGGCGGTCGAGCGCGAGTATTACCGGCGCACGAGGATCTTCCCGATCATGCACGTCGTGGCGATCCGCCGCGAGGTCTACGAGCAGAACCGCTGGGTCGCCATGTCGCTCTTCAAGGCGTTCGTCGAGGCGCAGCGCCGCACCTACCGCAGCCTGCGCGAGACCGCCGCGCATAAGGCGATGCTGCCGTGGCTGACCGCGCACGTCGAGGACGCGGTGCGCGAGCTGGGCGAGGACTGGTGGCCGTACGGTTTCCACGCCAACCGGCACGTGCTGGATACCTTCCTGCGCTATCACCACGAGCAGGGTCTGTCGAAGCGCCGGCTGCAACCCGAGGAGATGTTCGCCCCGGAAACGCTCGAAGCGTTTAAAATCTAAGAGACAATGAAACGGCAGATAAACACAGATATACGCGGATGAGAACAATCGAGAAGAACGGCCCGCCTCGGTTTCGGCTTCGGTTCTTGACTTTCTTTATCTGAAGTTCATCTGCGTGTATCTGCGGTTGATAAGGGGATTGCATGATCATCGATATCCACGGCCACTACACCACCGAGCCGCAGGCGGTCCACCAGTTTCGCGACAAGCAGCTCGCGGGGCTCGCGGACGCTGCTCGCAAGCCCGGCTCGACCGACCTCGGCATCAGCGACGAGGTGCTGGTAAAGAGCGTCGAGCCGCAGCTCAAGTTCCAGAAGGGGCGCGGCAGCGATCTCACCATCTTCTCGCCGCGCGCCTCGGGCATGGCCCATCACGTCGGCACCGAAGCGGTCGGCCAGCAATGGACGAAGCTCAGCAACGATCTCATCCACCGCATCTGCACGCTGCTGCCCGACAATTTCGTCGGTGTCGGCCAGCTGCCGCAGTTCCCCGGCGTGTCGCCCAGGAACTGCATCCCCGAGCTCGAGCGCATCGTGACGGAGCTCGGTTTCGTCGGGGTCAACCTGAATCCCGACCCGTCGGGCGGCTACTGGACCGATCCGCCGCTAACCGACAAGCACTGGTACCCGCTCTACGAGAAGCTGTGCGAGCTCGAGGTGCCGGCGATGATTCACGTCTCCTCCTCGTGCAACCCGAATTTCCACGCCACGGGCGCGCATTACATCAACGGCGACACGACGGCCTTCATGCAGTTGATCCAGGGCAACCTCTTCAAGGATTTTCCGGCGCTGAAATTTATCATCCCGCACGGCGGCGGCGCGGTGCCGTTCCACTGGGGCCGCTACCGCGGCATCGCCCAGGACATGAAGAAGCCGCTGCTCGCCGAGCACTTGATGAAGAACGTCTTCTTCGACACCTGCGTCTACCACCTGCCGGGCATCGAGCTGCTCGCCAAGGTCATTCCCGTGGACAACATCCTGTTCGCTTCGGAGATGGTCGGCGCCGTGAAGGGCATCGATCCCGAGACCGGGCACCACTACGACGACACCAAGCGCTACCTCGACCAGCTGACCGGGCTGAGCGAGACCAACCGCCACAAGATCTTCGAGGCCAACGCCCGCCGGGTCTATCCGCGGCTCGACAGGCTGCTCGCGAAGCGCGGCCAAAAGGGAAAAGCGTAATTCGGAATGCGGGATCAAGTCCTGATGCGGGATGCGCGATGCGTGATTAACTCTTCGTTTTGCCTCTTGCCTCTTGCCTCTTGCCTCTTGCATCTCGCATCTCGTATCCATCATTGATAGGAAGGATCATCACTCATGATTCGTAAGAGGTTCCAATGCCCTTGCCCCGCCTGAACGGCATCATCCGCGCCCTCGAATCCGGCCAGCACGCCTTCACGACTTTCCTGCCGCCGGACGCCGAGGCGGCAGTCGCCGTGCAGGCCTCCAAGTACGACGGCGTCGTGTTCGAGGGCGAACACAACGGCTGGGACATCCGCGTGCTGCGCGACTGCCTGCAATACCTGCTCAACCGCGCCCAGATCGTGAAGGCGGGGTCGGTCGCGCCCGCGGTGACGCCGACGGTGCGCATCCCGCCCAACGGCAACGAGATGAACCAGTTCTTCGCCAAGCAGGCGCTCGACCTGGGCTACTACGGCATCATCTGGCCGCACGTCAGTACGGTGGAGGAGGCCTACAACGCGGTGGCGGCCTGCCGCTACCCCCGTCTCAAGAACAAGCCGCTCTACGAGCCGGCGGGCATCCGCGGCGACGGGCCGGCGCAGGCGGCGCGCTATTGGGGTGTCACGCAGCAGGAATACTACGAGCGCGCCGACGTGTGGCCGCTCAATCCCAAGGGGGAAATCTTCGTCATCCTCATGATCGAGGACACCACGGGCATCGCCAACCTGGACGCCATGCTGAAGAACGTGCCGGGAATCGGCGCGGTGCTGATCGGTGAAGGCGACCTCAGCCAGGAGCTCGGCGTCCCCCGCCAGTACGAGCACAAGGCGGTGCTCGATGCGATGGCCCAGGTCGTCGCCACCTGCAAGAAGCACGACGTCGTCGTCGGCCACCCGCACGTGGGGGCCGCGAACGCCGAGCGCATCATCAAGGAGGGCTACCGCTACCTGATGTGCGCCGCGCCGCGCAGCTTTGCCACCCTCGAGAAGGCCCGCGGACTCGCCGGGCGGCAGTGACCTCATGCTGGAACAGCGTGGATCGCCCTGTCATTTGCCAGCCGTTCCCCATCACCCATCACCCATCACGGCGTGCTGATGGAAAAAACGACCATCCTCGCTCTGCAGCAGATGAAGCGCGACGGCCGAAAGATCGTCGGTGTGGTCGCCTGGGACTACCAGATTGCGCGGATCGCGGAGCGTGCCGGGGTCGACCTCGTCTCGGTGGGGGACTCGGTCGGCTTCAACTTGTGGGGCCAGCCGACGGAGACCGAGGTCACGATGGACGAGATCCTCGTGGTGTGCAAGGCGGTGCGCCGTGGCGCGAAACACGCGCTCGTCAGCTGCGACATCCCGTACGGTCCCGCGCAGGCGGGCGCCGAGGCGTCGGTGAGCGCCGCCGTTCGCCTCGCCAGGGAGGGGGGTGCCGACATGGTGAAGATCTTCGGCGTGCCCGACACGGTGCGCGCGATCGTGCGCGCGGGGGTTCCCGTTTTTGCCGAGTTTCATGGGGGAGACCGGATTCCCGCGGCCAAGCTGGTGGACGAGGCGAAGCGCCTGGAAGCTGCCGGCGCCTCGCTGCTGGACTTCAGGCATTCCGGGCCGGAGGCGGGCGCCGCGGTATCGAAGGCGGTTTCCATCCCGGTGATCGGCGGGCTGGGCGGCGGGCCGTGGCTCGACGGGCGGGTGCGCCTCGCCCACACCGCGATCGGCTACGCGGAAAAATGGATCGACTCCAAAACCGAGACTTATGTGAATACCGCAAGGCTCAGTCTCGAGGCTTTCAAGACGCTGATCAGCGACGTGCGTTCCGGGCGTCAGATCCGGGGTTGATCCGGTTTCTTGATACTCGGCCATGTCGGCCGCGGTCATCGACGGCATCACGACGCGCCACGAGGTGGTTGGCTCGGGGCCGCCACTGCTGATGTTCTCTCCCGGAGGCCACGATGAGCATGATCCTGTGGTGGCCCGTGGGCGGCGCGAAGTATCGCATCCGGGGACACCGGCGCTTCGCCGAGCATCTGGCGTACGTGCAGCAGAACGGCCTTGCGCAAGTGGTTTCCCTGGTGACGAAGGAGGGGAAACCTTTCGGCGCGGATCCGAGGGGAGGGCCGTGGGCCTCGGTCATCAGGCACGACCGCGCGTTCGCCGAATCCTACGCGAAGCTGGAAGTGGAGCAGTACAAGCTCATCGTGAACGGGATGATGCGTTCGCTTCTGGACCGGGATACGGCTCTCGGGGCCGAGCCCGAGGATCTGCTGCGCCTGAATATTCCCGCGCTCGTCGTTCCCGGCCGGGATGAATCGCACGCGACGTCGGTGGCGAGGTACCTGGAAGAATGCCTGCCGAAATCGGAATACTGGGATGTTCTCCCAGAGGCCCAGACCGAGGACACCGCACCCGCGCGTGTGCTCCAATTCCTGGATACCGTGACCGCCAGTAAAAAGTGATGAAATACGGCTACAAGATATGCCGCGGGCGCACACAATTGATATGTTACGGAAGCCCGTTTCGGCGAAAGAACTTCTGCGTCGAGCGAATACATCGTTTCCCTCTGCACGGATAACAGTTCGGGAGATTGAGATCAACGTAATTCCAAAGCCACAAACGAGGCAGCGTGCACGACTACGCAATTTCCGTGAAGCTTTTTCACGAAGCCACGGGAAGCTCCACGGATACCTCAAGTGGTTCGCAATGAATCACTTGTGGAACCGGTTCCTCACCTCAGACTGTTGGTATGAGCAACAAATCGCTATCCCCAACGACGTTTACCAGGCTCTTTACAAAGGTCGAAAGTTAGCGAATCTAAGTCTGGGCCGCGTTCTGAACGATAAGGTTGTTTATCCAGGACGACCCGCGCATGCGCGATTTGAATGTGCTGAAGTCAAAATTAGAACGGTCGATGTATACGGAGGCGGGATGGCGGTCCAATGTGGCGATGTTCATCTTGGTGATTTATTACTCCCGCTTGTAGCGCACGCGGTTGCGAGCGTACTCTGGATTCCCTATCCGGCGGATTGTGACAAACAGGACGACTGGTTTAGTCCGGACCCAAGCATTCATTTTGCATTCAATGGGGACCGGTCTTATTCGCAAACACGCTGCGAGGCGTTTCTTATGCAACTGCGGCCCCCGTCAGCGGCGGAGATACGGCGGCTCATTCGTATGGCGTTACGCGAAATATCCCGTGTGGAGACCGCTAAAAAGGAGCGGTAGCTCGCGTAGTGTGCGCCGTCGCACGTGACCAAACCCACTGCCAAAGTCCAGAGCAGCATTCTCTGCAGAGGAGCCTCGCACTAAGCGGACCGTGCATGAAGAGCAGAATTCTGTTAGACGCCAATGCGATCTTGAATGCGGCGTTTGTTGCGCCAAGCTGGTCTAGATTAGCGGTTAACGCTGCGCTTAACGCACAAACGTCCATATGCGTCGGGACGGGGACGCTACAAGAAGCTCACGGTATAGCGGCCCGCATGGCTCAAGACCTAGGAAAACGGTCAGACCCCCGTCCAGTTCTTGATGCGTACCTCCGAGGCATCGGAGCGATGCATTTTGTTGCGGAGACCGGCACTGACATACCACCCGAGGTTCCGCGTCATGATGCCTTGGTTTACCGGGAGGCGCAGACCTGTGGTGCTGAGATTCTGACCTCGGATGCCGAGTTGTGGCTCGCATGTAAAAAAATTAGGTCACCTGCCGTACTACCGCTGGAACTAATTCGGCGATACAACGGAGTTGCATTGGCAAATACCATTTTTGGTGTAATCCCGACTCGGGATAGCGGTTCTATTTTTGTCAGGGCTTATCCAGGTCCATGGGCCAGTTTGCGAACACCTCAGCGTTTTACTCTCGTGCACTTCCCGGCGGGCGTAATTTGGCTCTATTATGAAACGGCGGAGCGCAAGTGGATCGCCGAACTCACCGGCTATAAGCGCCTTCAAGTAGCAACAGAGATTACCGATGGCATGCTCCAGACTGTGGGGTTATCTTGGAAGTTTGGCGAACAGATAACGCTTCGCGTTGCGGATGCAGAACATCCGCATGTCGTAGAGATGCGAGCACCTTTGCCGAACGATGTGGAAGGCCGAGTTCAAATTGGTGGACACCCGAGCGGACAGCACTATTGGAATGGTCCGATCTACGTGTGCGTCAACGATGATCGGCCAATTGGGAAGGACGCCTGGCGAGAATTCAAACAAGACCGTGAGCTTACGCCCAACCCTTTTGACAACGATCGTCTGTGGATGTTTATGGCACATGTGCTGAGGTAATAGATACTGTGCATCTCATATTTGCATAATCGTTTGTGGCGAAATATCAGGTAATGCTTTTGCTGGCCGGACAAACTACGTTTTTTCCGTTTTTCGGGGCCCCTGAGAGCCGCCGAGCAACGCAGACCGGCCCGGGGTTTCGGTCGAGCACTGGGCGAGCCTCGTGTACGTTGGCTGTTCTGCTGACAAGTCACGCCCAAAGAGATTGCAATATTGTTAAGGGTGCGCGAGTTGCGCAGACCGCCGGATTGGTCGAGCAGGGCAGGGGACCGCTACGAGCTTGCGAGGTAGCGGCGGCGAACCGGGGAACCCCTTTCTTTGGTGACTTTCTTTGGGGGAGCAAAGAAAGTCACTCGCCCTTCAGGGCGAAACCCGAATTAAAATTGATCTGATGGCGCAGCAAATCAGAGTTTTGTTTGTGTGCATGGGAAATATTTGTAGGTCCCCCATGGCCGAGGGCGTGTTCAAGCACTACGTCAAGGAGGCGGGGCTGGTCGAGCGCATCGCGAGCGACTCGGCGGGCACACACGATTATCACGTCGGCGAGCCGCCCGATCCGCGGGCGCAACGCGCCGCGGGCCGTCGCGGCTACGATCTGAGCGCGCTGCGTGGCCGCCAGGTCGGCCGGGTTGACTTCCACGGCTTCGATTACGTGCTGGCGATGGACGAGGTGAACCTGAGGCTGCTCAAACGGCTGTGCCCGCCCGAACACGGGCACAAGCTCAGGCTGTTCATGGAATTCGGCGCCGATTCCGCGGCGCGGGAAGTGCCCGACCCGTATTACGGCGGTTCGGAAGGGTTCGAGCGCGTGCTCGACATGGTCGAGCAGGCATCACGCGGCCTGCTCGACCATCTGCGCGAACGGCTCTGACAGCTTGGTCCAACCACCCCCATCCCAACCTTCCCCCTCATGGGGAAGGAGGGTTGTCTGCTAGCCGGGCAGGGCGGTCTCTGTCTCTTTCAGTTTGGCGTCGGTCGTCGTCGCCGCTTCAGGCCCGCCGGTCTCGATTTGCACCAGGGGCTCCTCGCTCAAGGGCGCGAGCGGCTGACGCACACGCTTCGGACGCGGCGCCTGCGGCTGCTGCGGCGCTTCCTGCTGCACCGCCTTGACCTTGTCGGGATCGGACTCGACCTGCTGCAGGTCCGACGGCCATTCAATCTTGACCGGCATGGCCGGGGCGACCGCTGCCCGTGGCGTCTCGATCGGCGGAAATTCGCTTACTCGTTCGGTTTCGAAAGAGGATGACGGAGCGGGTGGCGCCTGCTCGGGCGCGCTGTACGGCGCGGAAACATTCGTCATCGCAGCAGCGGTCACCGGGGCCACCGGGGCAGCCACGAATTCCGCCGCGGGCGCGCTCTGCTCGGTGAAGGGCCTGTCCGCTTCGCGTTGAGCCTGCGGCGCACGCGCCGGCTGAGTGCCTCCTGCATCCGTCTGCCGATGCTCGTGCCGGTCGCGTCCTCCCCGGCGCCGCCGTCTGCCGCGGCCTTCGCGTTGCTCGCCGTGCTCGCGCGGTTGCTGCGGCTGCCCTTGTTCAGGAGGGCGGCCGGCTTCGGCAGGCGCAGGGCCGCGTGACTGCTGCTGTTGCGGGCGCTGTGTCTGGCCTTGTTGTTCTTGCCGGCGAAAGTCCGGACGTCGGTCTCCGCGGCGCTCCTGCTCGTGCCGGTGGCGGCCGTTATCGCGCTGCCTGCCCTGCTGGCGCTGTTCCTGGCGCTGTCGCGGGCCTCCGGGTTGCGCCGGGCGCTCCAATTCGCGGTCGCGACGTCCTGCGTCGCGGTCGCCGCGTTCGTGCCGGCTGCGGCGCGGAGTGCGCTCCGGGGCTGCCGGGGAGAGGGCCTCCGCGACGGGTTTGGGCGCTTCGGGCTTGCGTCTGAAAAAGCCGAAAATCTTGCCGATGATGGACGCGGATTCAGCCGTGCCGGCAGCGGGAACGGCTTGTGGCGGCGGCTCGGCCCGTGCTTCCCTCGCCACCGGGACCGGCGCCGGCTGCTGCGGCGTGATGCCCTTGACCGCGGCTTCCTGCCGCGGCGCCGCGGCCTCGGCCGTTCCGGCCGGCGTCTTCTTTTCGTCTTCCGTTGGCGCCTCCACCAGGTTGTAGCTCGCCGGCAGCGGCTCGGTCTTGTTGAGGTCATCGTGGCGCAAGCGCGTCACGGCATAGTTCGGCGTCTCGAGATGCACGTTGGGAATCAGCATCACCGAGACCCGGTGGCGCGCTTCGATGAGCTGCAGGTCGACGCGCTTCTCGTTGAGAAGGAAGGTCGCGACGTCCACCGGCACCTGGGCGTTGATCGCGCCCGTATTCTCCTTCATCGCCTCTTCCTGGATGATGCGCAGGATGTGCAGGGCGGTGGATTCGGTGCCGCGAATGTGCCCGGTGCCGTGGCAGCGGGGGCAGGGGGTGTGGGCGGTTTCCCCGAGCGAGGGACGCAGCCGCTGGCGCGACAGCTCCATCATGCCGAAGCGCGAGATCTTGCCGATCTGCACGCGGGCCCGGTCGTAGCGCAGCGACTCCCGCAGCCGGTTTTCCACGTCGCGCTGGTTGCGGGCGCTTTCCATGTCGATGAAGTCGATCACGATCAGGCCGCCGAGGTCGCGCAACCGCAACTGGCGCGCGACCTCCTCCGCGGCCTCGAGGTTGGTGCGAAAGGCCGTCTCCTCGATGTCGGACCCGCGTGTCGCCCGGGCGGAGTTGACGTCGATCGCGACCAGCGCCTCGGTGTGATCGAACACGACCGCCCCGCCCGAGGGCAGGTTGACCGAGCGCGAATAGGCCGACTCGATCTGGTGCTCGATCTGGAAGCGCGAGAACAGCGGGACGTCATCGCGGTAGAGCTTGATGCGGTTGACGTTGTGGGGCATGACGTGGCCCATGAACTGCCGCGCCTGCTCGTAGATCGACTCGGTGTCGATCAGGATCTCGCCGATGTCCTGGTGGAAGTAATCGCGGATCGCGCGGATCACCAGGCTGGATTCCTGGTAGATCAGGAAGGCGCCGCTTTGCTGCTGCGCGGCGCCCTCGACGGCGTGCCACAGCTGCAGCAGGTAATCGAGGTCCCAGGTGAGCTCCTCGGACGCGCGGCTGATCGCGGCGGTGCGGCCGATCACGCTCATGCCTTGAGGCACGGGCAGCTGATCGATCACGTCGCGCAGCTCGCTGCGGTCCTCGCCCTCGACGCGGCGCGAGACGCCGCCGCCGCGCGGATTGTTCGGCATGAGGACGAGGTAGCGCCCGGCGAGGCTGATGAAGGTGGTCAGCGCCGCCCCCTTGGTGCCGCGCTCGTCCTTGTCCACCTGGACGATCAGCTCCTGTCCCTCCGCGAGCGCGTCCTGGATGCGGGCGCGGCCGACGTCCACGCCGGGCTTGAAGTAGGCGCGGGCGACTTCCTTGAAGGGGAGGAAGCCGTGGCGCTCGGCCCCGTAGTCCACGAAGGCGGCCTCGAGGCTGGGCTCGATGCGGGTGATGACCCCCTTGTAGATGTTGCTCTTGCGCTGTTCCTTGCCGGGGAATTCGATGTCGAGATCGACGAGTTTCTGACCGTCGACGATGGCGACGCGCAGCTCTTCCGCCTGCGTCGCGTTAAACAACATGCGTTTCATCGTTATCTTCTCCCGCGCTCGTACACGGGATGGGCAAACCACGGGGCCTGCGATCAGGCAGGCGGCGCCAACTGGATCAAGGGCGTGGCGTCAGCATGGAGGACATGAATATCCGGATGTCTCGTGCGGTTTGCCGGCAGGACCCCGCGCGGGCGCGGGATCCGGGAATTCTCAGTGTGTCGTGAGCGCGTGTTTCGTCTAGTATCGCTACTTCTGCGTGGTGAGCGACATTAACCATTTCCCGCAGCCTATTCGTAAACGGCCCAGCTTTCCTTGCAGCCACATGGCCTGAATTTACGAATTGCGCTGCGCGCGCCTCGCCAAGCGCATGCGCGGCCGCACCAGGTTCCGATGCAGAGCGCAAACCGGCTCGAGGGGACCGGGATTTGCGGAGCAATTCGCATCACGCCACCCGACCACAACGACGCGCGGTGAATAGTATAAACAAATGAAAGGGTTAAGTAAAGAAACGGCGACCTGGCATGAGATCGCGCCGGAAGCCGCGGGTCAGCGCGTGGACAACTACCTGACCCGTTGGCTGAAAGGGGTGCCGAAGAGCCACATCTACCGCATCCTGCGCAGCGGCGAGGTCCGCATCAACAGCCGCCGGGTGGGCCCCGACTACCGGGTGCAGAGCGGCGACCGCCTGCGCCTGCCGCCGCTGCGGATCGCGAAACGGGCTGCCGCGCCAACGCCTCCGCCGGCGTTCCGGCTCAATGCTCCGGTTCTCTACGAGGACGATGCCTTGCTCGTGATTGACAAGCCCGCGGGCGTCGCGGTCCACGGCGGCAGCGGCGTGAGCCGCGGCGTGATCGAGCAACTGCGCCTGGAGCGGCCCGAAGCGCGCTTTCTGGAGCTCGTCCATCGGCTTGACCGCGAGACGTCGGGGGTGCTGATGCTCGCCAAGCGGCGCTCCGCGCTCACCGCGCTGCACCGGCAGCTGCGGGAAGGGCGGGTGAAGAAATTCTATCTCGTGCTGGTGCGGGGCGCCTGGACCGGCGGCAAACGCAGCGTCAGGCTGCCGCTGCACAAGCACGTACTGGCTTCGGGAGAACGCCGGGTGCGAGTCGGCAGCGATGGTCTGCCGGCCCACACGGTGTTCCGCATGCAGCGGAGCTGGAGCGGCTACAGCCTGCTCGAGGCGGAACTGAAGACCGGACGCACCCATCAGATCCGCGTCCACCTCGCGCACATCGGCTACCCGATCGCGGGAGACGACAAGTATGGCGATTTCGCGCTCAACAGGCTGCTGGCGCGGCACGGCCTGAAGCGGATGTTCCTGCACGCCTGCAGAGCCGTCATCGCCCATCCTCAAAGCAACGCCCTGCTGAATCTGGAGGCGCCCCTGCCGGTCGAACTGAGGGCGTTCCTGGGGGCGCTCGATGCGGAGAAGGTTCCGGTTGGCTAGCAGCCTTTCGGACTGGGTCCCATGAAAGGTCGGCGTGAACGCATGGCTAGTCGATTCCGGGTAGCTCGGAGCCGGCCGGCTGTAATGGGAGAGCGTGCTGTGCCGGGTCGTTCCATTCAGCAGTGTGTCGCCCGCCGGCACCGCAGATCAGGATGGCGGTCGCCTGCGAAAACCCGTGCGAAACCCAAAGTCCGACACACTGCTAGACGGTTCGAGCTGCTGGTGTTCGATTGGGACGGCACGCTGATGGATTCGGCCGCCGCGATCACGGAGTCGTTGCAGGCAGCGTGCCGGGACCTGGACCTGCCGGTGCCCAGCGAGGAGCGCGCGCGCTACGTCATCGGGCTGGGGCTCAACGACGCTATGTCACACATCCTGCCCGGCCTCGCTCCAGCGCGTCATCAAGAGGTGGTGGCGCGCTACCGCGTCCATTTCCTGAAGCACGACCCCGACACCGGGTTGTTTCCCGGCGCGGCCGAAACGGTGGCGGGGCTCCACGAAGCCGGTTTTCTGCTGGCGGTGGCGACCGGCAAGAGCCGCCGCGGCTTGGAACGGGCGCTCGCCGCCACGGGCCTCAAACCCTACTTTCATGCCACCCGCTGCGCCGACGAAGGGCATTCCAAGCCGCATCCCGGCATGCTGCTGGGGCTGATGGAAGAGCTGGGCGTCGTCAGCGATCGCACGTTGATGATCGGCGATACCACGCACGACCTGGAAATGGCCCGCGCGGCCGGCGTGGCGAGTCTCGGCGCCGCTTACGGGGCGCACGCCAGAGAGGCGCTGCTCGAGCATGGGCCGCTGGCCTGCGTGGAGGACATCGGGAGCTTGCGCGCCTGGCTGCTGCATCACGCGTGAGGCTGCAGGTCCAGTCCGGGCGCGGGAGCGTCGGAAGGCGGTAAAATAGCGGCGGTCATGCTGTCTGGCCACGCATAAAGGACGACGATCATGGCGGAACTGGAACCGGGCGGGTCCGGAGCGAGTTGGGAGCGGCAGACGCTGGAGAAAGTCGCCCTGGCGGCCATCCAGGAACAGCGGCGCGCGCGCCACTGGGGCATATTCTTCAAGCTGCTGCTGTTCATCTATCTGTTCGCGCTGCTGTTCGTCGGCATGGGCTGGATCGGGAAGAAGGAAGTCAGCCCCGGCAGGCACACCGCCCTGGTCGAGGTGCACGGCGTCATCTCTCTCAACAGCCCGGCCAGCGCGGAAAACATCAGCGCCGGGCTGCAGGAGGCCTTCAAGGACAAGCGCACCCAGGGCGTGATCCTGCGCATCAACAGCCCGGGGGGCAGCCCGGTGCAGGCGGGGCACATCAACGACGAGATCCGGCGCCTGCGCCTCAAGTACCCCGACATCCCGCTCTACGCGGTGGTCGAGGACATCTGCGCCTCCGGCGGCTATTACATCGCGGTGTCCGCCGACCGCATCTATGTGGACAAGGCGAGCATCATCGGATCGATCGGCGTGCTGATGGACGGCTTCGGCTTCACCGGGACGATGGAGAAGCTCGGCATCGAGCGCCGGCTGCTCGCGGCGGGGGAGAACAAGGGTTTTCTCGACCCGTTTTCCCCGATACTCGAATCCCAGAAGGATCACGCCCAGCAGATGCTGGGCCAGATCCACCAGCAGTTCATCAGCGTGGTGCGTCAGGGCCGCGGCAAGCGGCTGAAGGAGACGTCCGACATGTTTTCCGGCCTGTTATGGGTTGGCCAGAAAAGCATCGAGCTCGGTCTCGCCGATGCGCTCGGCAGCGTCGAATACGTTGCGCGCGAGGTGATCAAGGCCGAGGACATCGTGGACTTCACGCCGCGGGAGAATGTTGCCGAGCGTCTGGCGAAGCGCCTCGGTGCCGGGATGGGCGAGGCGATCGCGCGTTTCGGCGGGCTGGGCGGCTTGCAGATCCGCTAGCAGGGCTTCACGACGCCCTTTCAGGAATTGCCGCGGTAGAGGAGGAACACGACGAGCCGCCGGTCGAGCGCCGGCGGCTTTTTTTTCCACTGGGCGACGGCGCGTGTCACCACGGACTCGGTGGGCAGCGTGAGATCGGCCGCAATGCAGAGCAGGGTGTCGCCGCGGCAGTGTTCAAGCAGCGCGTTCAGCAGCGCGGCGTTGCGGTAAGGCGTTTCGATGAAGATCTGGGTCTCGGTCTGCGCCCGCGTTTCGATATCCTTGAGCTTGTGCGCGCGCCGCGTCCGGTCCACGGGCAGGTAGCCGTGGAACGCGAAACGCTGACCGTTCATGCCGGATGCCATCAACGCAAGCAGGAGTGACGAGGGGCCGACAAGGGGTACCACCCGCACGCCAGATTCGTGCGCGCGCCGCACCAGCCTGGCGCCGGGATCGGCCACCGCCGGGCAGCCCGCTTCGGACATCAACCCGCAGTTCTCGCCCTTCAGCAGCAAGTCGAGCAGGGGTTCGATATCCGCTTCGCTCGTGTGTTCGTCGAAAAGGTGAAAACTGATCTCCTGCAGCGGACAGGAGTGATCGACGGCCTTCAGGAATCGGCGCGCCGACTTGGCATTTTCCACGATGAAAGTGCGCAGGCCGCGCACGGCGTCGACGGTGGCGGGAGGAAGCAGCGATCGTGGGTCTTCGCCGCCCAAGTCGACCGGGAGCAGGTACAACGTTCCCTTTGCCGCGCCCGCTTCAGACAAGGGCGACGCCTTCCTTTCTGAGCATGGCCGCCAATTGCACGAGCGGCAGGCCAATCAGAGCGCTGGGGTCGTCCCCGACCACGCGCTCGACGAGCACGATGCCGAGCCCCTCGATCTTGGCGCTGCCCGCGCAATCGTAGGGCCGCTCGATCTCGAGATAGCGCTCGATTTCACCGTCGCTGTAATGGCGGAAGTGCACGGTGGTCGGCACGTCCGTCGCCTGCAGGGTGTCGCTCGCCGTATTGAGCAAGGCCAGCGCGGTATGGAACACCACGCGCTGGCCGCGCATCGCCCTGAGCTGGGCCAGCGCGTTTTCATGGTTGCCGGGCTTGCCGAGGGTCACGCCGTTGAGGGTCGCGACCTGGTCGCAACCGATCACCAGCGACCGGGGGCATGCCGCGGCGATCGCCCGCGCCTTGGCCTGGGCAAGCCGCAGCGCCGTTTCGTGCGCCGTCTCTCGCGGCAGGGCGGTCTCGTCGACCGCGGGGCTTTTAACCTCGAATGGCAGCCGCAGGCGCGCCAGCAAAGCGCGGCGGTACGAAGACGTCGAAGCGAGAACGATGCGGGGGGAATTCAAGTCCGGATGGTATTGCTAAGTCTCTGCCAAAATTGGTTTTTCTGCAAAAATTTTTTGACAGGGCAGGGCAAAAATACTATCATGCGCGGCCTATGACTGTCATTGACAGTCTGGAATTCGCCCGGACCGCCCAGACCTTGAGCGGCAACCTGCCGGTGCCGGAGCTGGCGCGATTGCGGGACAGCCTGTTCGACGACAGCGGCGAGGTCCGGTTCGAAGTCAGAGGCGCTCGTGATGCGCGCCGCCGACCGGTCCTGGCGCTCGACATCAGCGGTGTGCTGCACCTCCGCTGCCAGCGCTGCCTCGGGATGATGGACTACCCGCTGCGAATTTCGAACACCCTGCTGCTGGTCAGCGCCGGGGAGGCCGCTGCGGAAAGCCTCGACGACGGAGAATCCGAGTGGATTGAGGCCAGCGTCTCGCTCGACGTGGCAAGCCTGGTCGAGGATGAAATCATACTGGGCCTCCCGTACGCGCCGAGGCACGGTGAAGGTCAGTGCGGGCACGAGGGCACGAGCGCGAAGGCGGACAACGCCGGGAATGCGGCGTTTACCCGGCTCGCTGCGCTGAAACGGAACAGCAACTGAAACGCAAGGAGCAACCGACATGGCAGTACAGCAGAACAAGAAATCCCCTTCGAAGCGCGGCATGCACCGCTCGCACGACGCGCTTTCCAACCCACCGCTGGCGCTCGAGCCAACCACCGGCGAATTGCACCTGCGGCACCACATCAGCCCGACCGGCTATTACCGCGGCAAGAAAGTCATCAAGACCAAGGGCGAATAGGCGTTTGCCGGACGCCGTACAATCACGGGCAGCGCGCCGCCCCGCCGCGAGGACGCGCGCCGTGGAGGAGAGTTGCGGATGGATGTGAGGGTTGCCATCGACTGCATGGGTGGCGATCACGGCGCGCACGTCACCGTGCCCGCCGCTTTGAGCGTTCTTCGCAACGACCCCTCGGTCTCCTTCATCCTGGTGGGCCGGCAGGAAACCCTTGAGCGCGAGCTGGCGCGGGGCGGCCCGGCGCCGGAGGGGCGCATCCAGGTCCGGCATGCAAGCCAGATGGTCGAAATGGACGAGGCGCCGGCAACCGCCCTGCGCGGCAAGAAGGATTCCTCGATGCGAGTGGCGATCGACCTCGTCGAGCAGGGGGAGGCGGGCGCCTGCGTCAGCGCGGGCAACACGGGGGCGCTGATGGCGATCTCGCGTTTCGTGCTGGGAATGCTCCCCGGAATCGACCGGCCGGCGATCGCCACCCTGCTGCCGACGCTCAAGGGCCACACCCATATCCTGGACCTCGGCGCGAACGTCAACTGCGCCCCGGAGCACCTGCTGCAATTCGGCATCATGTGCGCCGAGCTGGTGAGCTCGGTGGAGGGCAAACAGCGCCCCACGGTGGGGCTGCTCAATATCGGCGTCGAGAACATCAAGGGCAACGAGCAGGTGAAACAGGCTGCAGAACTCATGCGTACGAGCGACCTCAACTTCCACGGTTTTGTCGAGGGCGACGACATCTACAAGGGGACGACCGACGTCGTGGTGTGCGACGGCTTCGTCGGCAACGTGGCGCTGAAAACTTCCGAGGGGCTGGCGCAGATGCTCGCCACCTACCTGCGCGAGGAATTCGGGCGCAATGCGTTCACCCGGCTTGCCGGTCTGGTGGCGCTTCCCGTAATCAACGCCTTCAAGGACCGGGTCGACCACCGCCGCTACAATGGCGCGAGCCTGCTCGGTCTGCGCGGCATCGTCGTCAAGAGCCACGGCTCGGCCGATGCGTTTGCCTTCGCGTTCGCCATCCAGCGCGCGGTGGAGGCAGCGCGGAGCGGCGTGCTTGCGCACATCGCCGAGCGCATGGCGGCCATCCACAAGAACGCGGCATGAACAGCCATTACTCCCGGATTGCCGGCACCGGCAGCTACCTGCCGGCCAAGGTGCTTGCCAACCGCGACCTCGAGCGGATGGTGGACACTACCGATGAGTGGATCTACACGCGCACCGGCATCCGCCAGCGGCACATCGCGGCAGATGAGGAGAAGACGAGCGATCTCGCGCTGCAGGCGAGCCGCAAGGCTCTGGAAGCGGCGGGTGTCGCGGCCGCCGATCTGGACCTCATCGTGGTGGCGACGACCACGCCGGACATGGTTTTTCCCAGCACGGCGTGCCTCCTGCAGACCAAGCTCGGCGCCCGCAACTGCCCCGCATTCGACGTGCAGGCGGTGTGCAGCGGCTTCATCTACGGGCTTGCCACGGCCGACCAGTTCATGCGCTCGGGGCGCTTCCGCAACGCGCTGGTGGTGGGCGCCGAGATCTATTCGCGCATCCTCGACTGGAACGACCGCACGACCTGCGTCCTGTTCGGCGACGGGGCGGGCGCCGTCGTGCTCCGCCGCGACCGCACGCCGGGGATTCTATCCAGCCACCTGCACGCCGACGGCTCGTACGCGAACATGCTGTCGGTGCCGGGAACGGTGTGCGGCGGCAAGGTCAGCGGCCGGCCGCTGCTGCAGATGGACGGGAGCGGGGTGTTCAGGTTCGCGGTCAAGGCGCTCGATGACCTCGTCGAGGAAACCATCGCGGCGAACGGGATGCAGAAGGCGGATATCGACTGGCTGGTCCCCCACCAGGCCAATATCCGCATCATTCAGGCCTCGGCCCGCAAGCTCGGCATGAGCATGGAGAAAGTGGTGGTGACGGTGGACCGTCACGCCAATACCTCGGCCGCCTCCATCCCGCTCGCTCTCGACGAAGCCGTGCGCGACGGGCGCATCCGTTCCGGCCAGCACGTGCTGCTGGAAGGCGTGGGCGGCGGCTTTACCTGGGGCGCAGTGCTGGTCAAATGGTAGGCACGGGTCGCGGCAAATGAAATTCGCGTTCGTTTTCCCGGGGCAGGGCTCGCAATCGGTCGGCATGATGCAGCCGTTCGCGGGCTCGACGGGCGTGCGCGATGCCTTCTCCGAGGCGTCAGATGTGCTCGGCCAGGACCTGTGGAAACTGATGGCCGAGGGCCCCGCGGAGGAGCTCAATTCCACCGTCAATACGCAGCCGGTGATGCTCGCGGCGGGCTACGCGGTCTATCGCGCCTGGCGCGATGCGGGTGGAGCGGAGCCGGCGCTGGTCGCCGGCCACAGCCTGGGGGAGTACACCGCCCTCGTTGCCGGCGGCGCGCTGGCCTTCCGCGACGCGCTGCCGCTGGTGCGCTTTCGCGCGCAGGCGATGCAGGAGGCGGTTCCCGTGGGAGAGGGCGCGATGGCCGCCATTCTCGGCCTGGAGGACGATGCGGTGCGCGCGGCGTGCGCCGAGGCGGCGCAAGGCCAGGTCGTCGAGCCGGTCAATTTCAACGCGCCGAGCCAGGTCGTGATCGCGGGCCACAAGGCGGCCGTGGAGCGCGGGGCAGCGGCGGCGAAAGCTAAAGGGGCCAAGCGCGCCCTCATGCTGCCGGTGAGCGCGCCGTTCCACTCCTCCCTGCTCAGGCCGGCGGCCGAGAAGCTGTCCGCCTACCTGGAGCAAATCGAAGTGAACGCGCCGCGCATCCCCATGGTGAACAATGTGGACGTGGCGACCGAAAACGACCCGCAGCGCATCAAGGATGCGCTCGCGCGCCAGGCCTGCAGCCCGGTGCGCTGGGTCGAAGTGGTGCTCCGGATCGCGGGCGCGGGCATCTCGCACGTTGCGGAATGCGGTCCGGGCAAGGTGCTGGCGGGATTGTCCAAGCGCATAGACGGCCGTCTTCAGGGTTACGCGATCGCCGATCCGCCGTCGCTGGAGCAGGCTTTGCAGGCGTTCCAGTCATGAACCTCGAAGGAAGAATTGCGCTCGTCACCGGCGCCTCCCGCGGCATCGGGCAGGCGATCGCGCTGGAGCTGGGCAGACACGGTGCGATCGTCGCCGGCACCTCGACCACGCGGTCGGGCGCGGACGCGATCGGGCAGGGGCTCGCGGCGGCAGGCATCAAGGGAACGGGCCTGGCGCTTGACGTCAACGACGCGCGGCAGTCGGAGTCGGCCGTCGCGGAAATCCAGAAACGGTTCGGAGACATCGCGATCCTCGTCAACAACGCCGGCGTCACGCGCGACAACCTGCTGGTGCGCATGAAGGATGAGGAATGGGACGCGGTCATGGCGACCGACCTCAAGTCGGTCTACCGGCTGTCGAAGCTGGTGCTGCGCTCGATGATGAAAGCGCGCTACGGGCGCATCATCAACATCACCTCCGTGGTCGGCGCGACCGGCAACGCCGGCCAGACCAACTATGCCGCCGCGAAGGCCGGCATCATCGGTTTTTCCAAGTCGCTCGCCCGCGAGATTGGCAGCCGGAACATCACCGTGAACTGCGTCGCGCCGGGCTTTATCGATACCGATATGACGCGGTCGCTCGACGAGCGGCAGCGCGCGGCCCTGATCGAGCGGATTCCGCTCGCGCGGCTGGGGCGGCCCGAGGACGTGGCTGCCGCGGTGGCTTTCCTGGCCTCGCCGGGGGCCGATTACATCACCGGGTGCACGCTGCACGTGAATGGCGGCATGCATATGGATTAACGATGACAATTCTTTGAATTTTGGGGGCTTTTTTGACTGGCGATTCTGGTAAAATAGCGCCCTGATTCAACGACCGACCGCCCCGGTCGCAACCTGGTTTCCGGGGCCATTCAAGCATATTGAAATCCTGTCGAGGAAAGGGGATCTGAATGGAGAACATCGAGCAACGCGTCAAGAAGATTGTTGCCGAGCAGCTGGGCGTCAACGAGGCGGACGTCAAGAACGAATCGTCGTTCGTCAACGACCTCGGCGCGGATTCGCTCGACACCGTGGAACTGGTCATGGCGCTCGAGGAGGAGTTCGAAACCGAGATTCCCGACGAGGAGGCCGAAAAGATTGCCTCCGTCCAGCAGGCCATCGACTACATCAAGGCCCACGTCAAAGCCTGATTCCCCCCGTCCGGAGTGAATTTGTCCAGGCGCAGAGTCGTCGTCACGGGGCTTGGTATCGTTTCCCCGGTCGGGACCGGGGTCCCCGAAGCCTGGAAGAGCATCCTCGCCGGCCGCTCCGGCATCACCCGCATCACCCGTTTCGACCCGTCGGCCTTCAGCTCGCAGATCGCGGGCGAGGTGAAGGGATTCGATCCGGCGCAATACCTGTCCGCCAAGGAAGCCCGCCGCTTCGACACCTTCATCCACTACGGCCTGGCCGCGGCGATCGAGGCCATCAAGAACTCGGGGCTCGATTTCGAGCGCGAGCAGCGTGAGCAGATCGGGGTCTGCATCGGCTCCGGCATCGGCGGGCTCCCGCTGATCGAGGAGACGCACCACGCGTTTCTCGCCGGCGGGCCGCGCAAGATCACGCCGTTCTTCGTGCCGGGCACGATCATCAATCTGATTTCCGGACAGCTCTCGATCATGTACGGGCTGAAAGGCCCGAACCTGGCGGTGGTCACCGCGTGCACCACGGCCAACCACAGTATCGGCGAGGCGGGGCGGCTGATCGAGTACGGCGACGCTGACGTCATGATCGCGGGCGGTTCCGAATCGTGCGTATCCCGCCTCGGCGTCGGCGGATTTTGCGCCGCGCGCGCGTTGTCCGGCCGCAACGATGATCCTGCGACCGCGAGCCGGCCGTGGGACAGGGATCGCGACGGCTTCGTGTTGGGTGAGGGCGCCGGGATACTGGTGCTGGAGGAATACGAGCACGCCAAGGCGCGTGGCGCGAACATTTATTGCGAGCTCGCCGGTTACGGCATGAGCGCGGACGCGCACCACATCACGGCGCCCTGCGAGGATGGCGAAGGCGCCGTGCGCTG
This sequence comes from Betaproteobacteria bacterium, assembly GCA_016192825.1. Taxonomy (GTDB): domain Bacteria; phylum Pseudomonadota; class Gammaproteobacteria; order Burkholderiales; family SG8-41; genus SG8-41. The sequence goes on from JACPTK010000080.1 coordinate 51,294, forward strand.
CATGGCCAACGCAATGAGAAATGCCGGCGTCAATCGCGATCAGGTGGACTACATCAACGCTCATGGCACCTCCACCCCGCTCGGCGACATTGCCGAGACCGTGGCGGTCAGGAACTGCTTTGGTGATCACGCGAAAAAACTGGCCGTGAGTTCGACCAAGTCCATGACCGGGCATCTGCTCGGAGCAGCCGGCGGCGTCGAGGCGGTGTTTACCGTGCTCGGGATGCGCGACCAGGTGGCGCCGCCAACGATCAATCTCTTCAACCCGGATCCGCAATGCGATCTCGATTACGTGCCCAACACGGCACGCCAGATGAAGATCGACATTGCCGTCTCCAATTCCTTCGGGTTCGGCGGCACCAACGGCAGCCTGGTTTTCCGGAAACTCTGAATCCGCCCGCAGCCTGGGCGCATGCCATGATTCTCGTGAACGGCGTCGCAACGGACAGCGTTGCTGCCACGGATCGCGGGCTCGCCTACGGCGATGGGGTGTTCCGGACCCTGCTCGCGAGGCCGGGCGGGCTTCTCGCGTGGCAGCGGCACTATCGCAAGCTGGCGCATGACTGCGCGGCGCTGGCCATACCCTGTCCACCCGAGCCGCTGCTGGCGCAGGAGGTCGAACGGGCAGCGGACCCGTCGGACTATTCCGTCATCAAGATCGTCATCACCCGCGGCAGCGGGATGCGGGGTTACGCGCCGCCCGAATCGCCGACACCCACCCGGGTGGTCATGGCATCACCCCTGCCGGCGTATCCGCGGGAATACGCCCGCGATGGGGTCAAGGTGCATTGGTGCAGGACGCGGCTGTCGTTCCAGCTGCGGCTTGCCGGCGTAAAACATCTCAACCGGCTCGAAAACGTTCTGGCGCGGGCGGAGTGGAGCGACCCCGCCGTGCCGGAGGGCCTGATGCTCGACGGCGACGGAAACGTTGTCTGCGGCACCATGGCCAATCTCCTCATCGTCGAGGGCGGCAGCCTGGTGACGCCGGAGCTCTCGCGCTGTGGCGTTGCGGGAGTAACCCGCGAGCGCGTCATGGAAGCCGCCGCGGCCAGAGGCGTGGCCTTCCGGGAGGAGCCCGTATCGCAGGCGCGCCTGCTGGATGCGGAAGAGGCGCTGCTGGTCAACAGCGTCATCGGCGTGTGGCAGGTCCGGGAATGCGGCGGACGCAGCTGGACGCCCGGGGCCTTCGCCGCGCGCGTGAGAGAATGGCTCGATGACGAAGCGCGTTGAGCGCATACTGCGCGTGCTGTTCGGCGCGTCGGTGGCGGCCATTATCATCACCGCGGGCGCTTTCACCTATTACGCGGCGGGCGAAATCGAAATCGGGCCGACGCCGGTCCAGTTCAGCCTGCGGAAGGGGAGCAGCCTGCGGAGCGCGGCGCAGCAGATGGAGGGGGCGGGCATGCTGCAACATCCCGCGCTTTTCATCGCGATGGCGCGGATGCTCGGCGAAGCCGGCAACATCAAGGCCGGCATTTACGAGGTCAGTGGTCGAGTCTCGCCGTATCAGCTCCTGCTCAAGATAACCGAAGGCGACGTCACGCAGGCCACGATCACGTTCGTCGAAGGCTGGACCTTCCGCCAGATGCGGAAGCTGCTCGACGAGCATCCTGCCGTCAAACACGATACCCGCGGCCTGCCCGATGCCGACATCCTGAAACGGCTCGCCATCGAGATCGCCTCGCCCGAGGGATTGTTCTTCCCCGACACCTTCCATTTCGACGTCGGCAGCAGCGACGTGCTCATCCTGCGGCGCGCCTATCGCCAGATGCAATCGCACCTGGAAGCCCAGTGGGCGGGGCGGGCGCCGGACCTGCCGCTGGCTTCACCCTACGAGGCCCTGATACTCGCGTCGATCGTGGAAAAAGAGACCGGACAGGGGGACGACCGCCCGCTGGTCGCCGCGGTGTTCGTCAACCGGCTGCGCAAAGGCATGCTGCTGCAAGCCGACCCCACCGTGATTTACGGCATGGGGGAGGCGTTCGATGGCAACCTGCGCAAGCGCGATCTGACGACCGACACGCCCTACAACACCTATACCCGCACCGGCCTGCCGCCAACCCCGATCGCGATGCCGGGCCTGAGCTCGCTCGCCGTCACGCTCAATCCGCCCGCGAGCAACGTGCTGTACTTCGTGGCGAAGGGCGACGGTTCCTCCCATTTTTCGAGCACGCTGGGAGAGCACGAGCGCGCCGTGACAAAATACCAGAGGTCGGGACGTCGCTGATGCGCGGAAAATTCATCACGCTCGAAGGGCTGGATGGGGCCGGCAAGTCCACCCACTTGCGCTGGATCGCCCGTTTTCTCAGGAGACGCGGCATCAAGGTGAGGCTGACGCGCGAGCCTGGCGGTACCGCCACGGGCGAAAAACTCCGGCGGCTGGTGCTCGGCGGCCGCTCGCGGCTGCATGCTGAAACCGAGACCCTGCTCATGTTCGCGGCGCGGCGCGAGCATCTGGACAAAGTGATCGCGCCGGCCCTGGGTGCCGGCAGCTGGGTGCTGTGCGACCGCTTTACCGATGCCACCTTTGCCTACCAGTCGGGCGGCAGCGGCGTCGCCTGGAACAAGGTCGCGGTCCTCGAGCGGTGGGTGCAGACGGGTTTACAGCCTGATCTCACCATCCTTTTCGACGTCAGCCCGGCAGTCGGACGCCAGCGGGCTGGCCGGGTGAAAAAGCCGGACCGATTTGAGCGGGAAAAGGATGCCTACTACCGGCGGGTGCGAAGGGCCTACCTCAGACGCGCGCGCGAATGCCGCGGTCGAATGCAGGTGATTAACGCAGATGTTGGTCTTACCGAAGTTAGGAAAAAACTTCAACTTCTCCTATTATCTATCTGTAAATAATGGCTTATTCGTGGCACAAGTCTGACTTCGAAGCGTTGCTCGCGCGCCAGGAGGCGCTCCCGCACGCATTGCTGTTCAGGGGAAACCCCGGCATCGGCAAGCTGGCTCTCGCCGAATCCCTGGCGCGCGCCCTGTTGTGCGAGCAGCCGGGACCCGGCGGCTCGGCCTGCGGGCAATGCACGGCCTGCGGCTGGATGGCGCAGGGCAGCCATCCGGATTTCCGGCGCCTCGAGCCCGAGATCCTGGCCGAACAGAATGAACGCGAGGAGGGCGGCGAAAAGAAAGCCAGCCTGCAGATCCAGGTGGAGCAGGTGAGGGCCATCGCTGATTTCATCAACGTCTCGAGCCACCGCGGGGGCGTCAAGGTGGTATTGATCCACCCCGCGGAAACGCTCAACATCCACGCGGCCAACGCCTTGCTGAAAAACCTCGAAGAGCCGCCGCCGCGAACCTATTTTCTGCTGGTGGCGCACCGCTGGCATCAGCTGCTGCCCACGATCCGCAGCCGCTGCCAGCAGGTTGCCTTGCCGCCGCCCCCGGTCGAGGCGGCGCGCGACTGGCTCAAGCAGCAGGGGCTGGCCAGTCCCGATCTCGCTCTGGCACAGGCGGGCGGCGCGCCATTGCTGGCGCTGGAGTTCGACGAGCAGTACTGGCAGCAGCGCGAGCAATTCCTCAAGGCGATCGCCCGCAACGCATTCGATGCCCTGGCGCTTGGCGAGCAGATCCGCGACCTCGCGCCGGGCCGGGTCGTGGCGTGGCTGCAGAAATGGTCTTACGATCTCGTCAGCCACAAGGTCACGGGAAGCGTCAGCTACAACCCGGACTTTGCCGTGCCTCTGGCAGCGGCCGCAGCCCGGATCGAGCTTCGGGACGCCACGCGTTTCCTGCGCCAGATGGTAAGGCTGCAGCGCATCGTTTCGCATCCCCTCAACGCCCGCCTGTTCTACGAGCTGCTGCTGCTGACGTACGCGGCGCTGCTGAACGGGCGGTCGAGCGTTGTCAAGCATTTTCAGGACGCTCGATAGGAGCCCGACGATGCTGGTGGATTCCCACTGTCATCTCAATTTCCCGGAGCTCGCCGGGCGGGTGGACGACGCGCTGGCGCTGATGCGGGAAAACGGCGTCACGCACGCGCTTTGCGTCAGCGTGACCCTGGCGGAATTTCCGCAGGTGAGGGCGCTCGCGGAGCGCTTCCCGCAGATCTACGGATCGGTCGGCGTGCACCCCGACTATGAGGACGTGCCTCCGGTCCTGGAAGATGAACTGGTCGCGGGCGCGAATCATCCCAAGATCGTGGCGATCGGCGAGACCGGCCTGGATTATTTCCGGATCAAGGGAGATTGCGAGTGGCAGCGCGAGCGGTTTCGCACGCACATCCGCGCCGCGCGCCGGTGCGGCAAGCCGCTCATCATTCACATGCGGGAGGCGGGCGCGGACACGCTGCGCATCATGGCCGAGGAACGGGCGCCCGAAGCAGGGGGGGTCATGCACTGCTTCACGGGCACCTGGGAGGAGGCGCAGGCCGCGATCGAGCTGGGCTTCCATATCTCCTTTTCGGGGATCGTCACCTTCAGGAACGCCGGCGCGTTGCGGGAGGTGGCGAGAAACGTGCCGCTGGAGCGCATGCTGATCGAAACGGATTCGCCGTACCTGGCCCCGGTGCCGCACCGGGGCAAGACCAACGAGCCGGGGCTGGTGAAGTACGTGGCCGAGGAAATTGCCCGGGTCCGGGGCCTGTCGCTGGAGCAGGTCGCCGAGAAAACCAGCGACAACTTTTTCAGATTGTTCAAGATAAGAAACGCGGATGCCCATGGGTAGGTTCAGAAGCTGGCTGGCCGGTGCCGTCCTTCTGTTGACCGGCACGCTCGCCGTCGCCGGGGTATATGAGGACATGCTCCATGCCGTCAACAACGATGATGAGCGCACGGTCGCCGAGCTGCTGAAACGCGGCGTGGACGTCAATACGGTGGGACCCGACGGGGACTCGCTGCTCATGCTTGCGGCCCGGCACGGCAAGGCGGAAATGGTGAAAACCGTGCTGGCCGCCAACCCACGGGTCAACGTGCGCAACGCGCATGGGGAGACGGCACTCATGATGGCGGCATTGCGCGGGCATATCGAGGTCGTGCGCCAGCTGCTTGCGCGGGGCGCCGAAGTCGATCATGCCGGCTGGACGCCACTCATCTACGCTGCGGCCCGGAACCGCCTGGATATCGCGCGGATCCTCGTGAGCCAGGGCGCCCGCCCGAACGCGCAGGCCGCCAACGGGACCACGGCCCTAATGATGGCGGCACGCGAAGGACACGTGCAGATGGTGCTGCTGCTGATGGAACTGGGCGCCGACATCAAGCAGAAGAACGACGACGGCTTTACCGCATTGGGCCTGGCCAGGGATTACGGGAGGCGCGACGTTGCCGAGTTACTTGCCCGGGCGGGGGCAACAGAATAAGCGTAGGGACGAAAAAACGTGGTGGCTGCTTCCGCGTTACGTGCGCAACATCTGGCCGGTGGAAGCGCGGGGGTGCCGGTGCCCAGCTGGGGGGTGGCGATCTCGGCCTACTGGCGAATGGATGCCGTCAGAGTGGATGCTGGTGTCTGTCGGTTGAGGTCGTGTGCGGTTGCGATTACGTAAACCTTAGAAAAAGGATGCGCCAACATAGCTTCCTGTATTTGGCACAGTGATTGTTGGCGATAGTGATTGCTGCTGTGTAAACGTCACCCCTGTCGGTCGGCATGAGATGGTTTACTTTCAGGCCTAGCTGTTGGGCTTAGGAATGCGGCGTGGGGTGTGCGTAACGCTCGCTGGGCGGGACAAGACGAGAATAGAATGTTTGCGTGGCTATGCTGGGAGGTTAGGCGGGTTCTGGAGGCTGGGGAACCGTTGGAGAGCGTGGTGCCATCGCTGGTGGAGCTTTTTGTGAGGCCCTAATGTCATGGATGAGTATCAACTAGCAGCCTGTCGGACTTGGCGTGATCAACGATCGGGGTGAATGCATGGGACATCGCTCCTGGTTATCTCCGAGCCGACAGGCTGCTAATGAGTGATTTATTGGCTTGTAACCATCATTCAGGTTCCCTGCATCCGGTGC
>JACPTK010000005.1 GCA_016192825.1 Betaproteobacteria bacterium
ATACATGCCGACACATTCTCAACGCCCCGCACGCCCCGAGCAATCCACCGGGTCGCCACTACCCGCGCTTTGCGCGATTTCGACCGCCCCAACACACTGCCCGCTCACGCTCCCCGCGCGCGTTTCACTCTGCCAAGCCGCTGTCGCGTTCGCGCAACCACCCGCCGCCATCAGCGATAACGACCCACAAGTGTGGAAGCTAGGCTAGGAGTGTGTCGGACTTTGCCCCGACTCAATCCTTACGCAAAGCTGCCCGCAGGCAAACGACAGCTCTGGATTCGAAATACCTGAATTCGCCCCTGCTCCTGCACCGCGTGGCGGCAAAAACACGTCTGTTCGCTCCATTGTGCTGCAAGTCCGCGGGCGGTTTTGCATTGAGCAGCCTGTCGGGACTCCAAGTCCGACAGGCTGCTAACGCGGCTCGATGCCCGCCAGGTGCCGGTTGACCGAGAGCCAGGACCCGAACCAGCCCAGGCCGGCTGAAAACGCGAGCAGGCTCAGGCTGTCGCCCGGGTCGAGGTGGGCGAGCTCGAAGCGCGTCGCATAGAGCTGCGCCAGCTCGGCGAGCGCCCCGTTCAGGAGTTGCGTTCCGGCCCAGACGATAATCCATGCGGCAAGGCCGCCGACCAGCCCCTGGAGCGTGCCGAAGTAGAGAAAGGGGCGCCGGATGAAGGGATCGGTAGCGCCGATCAGCTTCGATACCTCGATCTCTTCGCGGCGGGTGAGAACTTGCAGGCGGATGGTGTTGAACGTGACCGCGACCAGGGCGAAGGCGAACAGCGTCGCGAGCAGCCACACCGCTCGCCGCGCGAAGCGCAGGCCCGCCTCCAGCCGCTGCGCCCATGCCGTGTCGAGCTCGACGTGAATGACCTTGGGCCACCCGCGCAATTCGTCGTGCAGGTTCTCCAGCGCCTGCGATCCGGCTTCCCGCGGCAGCACCACGAACGCGTCCGGCAGAGGATTCTGGGGCAGGCTGTCCACGACGTCGGCGAGTCCCGTGCTCGCCTTGAGCTCCTTCAGCGCCTGCTCGCGGGGCACGTAGCGCGCTTCGCGCACCCGTGGATGCTGCTTGAGGCGGGCCGCGATCCGGTCGGCATCGCCGCGGGTGGCGTCCAGCGCGAGAAACACCGAGAGCTGGGGATCGGAGGCGAGCGACCGAGCGTGGCCTTGCAGGTTGGCGAGCGCGACATAGAGCCCGACCGGCAGCGCGAGCGCGATGCCGATCACGCCGATGTTGAGCAGGCTTGCGACCGGCGTGCGCGCCAGCCGTGCGAGGGTGGCTCCGAAGGCATCGAGGTGCTGCCACAGCCAGGCCTTCATCGGGCGCCCCGGTCCGGTTTCATGCCGCCAGCCTCCCTGCCCTGAGCGCAATCAGGCGGGGCCTGAGGCGCGCCGCGAACGCCTCGTCGTGGGTGGCGACGATCACGGTGACGCCGACCTGATTGAACGAGCGGAACAGCTCGCCGATCTCGGCGGCGTGGGCGGCGTCGAGATTGCCGGTCGGCTCGTCCGCGATCAGGATCGCGGGCCGGTGCACGATGGCGCGCGCGATCGCCAGCCGCTGCTGCTCGCCGCCCGACAGCATGACCGGGAAGGATTTCTCCTTGGCGAGCAGGCCGACCTTGTCCAGCGCCGCCCGCACGCGCCGCGCGGACTCGCGCCGCTCGAAGCCGGTGATGGCGAGCGGCAGCATCACGTTGTCGAACGCGCTGCGGTCGAACAGCAGCTTCTGGTCCTGGAACACGAGTCCGAAGTTGCGTCTCAGGTACGGCACGGCGCGCGCGCGCAGCGCCCCCACGTTCTGGCCGTTGACGATCACGCTTCCGCTGGTCGGGCGCTCGATCGCCGCGGCGAGCTTGATCAGTGTGCTCTTGCCGGCGCCCGAGTGCCCGGTGATGAACACCATCTCGCCCGCCTCGATGGTGAGGGAGATGCCCCTCAGCGCCTCCTGCCCGCCGGGATAGCGTTTGGAGACCTGGCTGAAGGAAATCATCTTCGATTGAGGAGAGAGGGGGAAGGTGAAGGGTGCAAAAGTTAGTGCTTACTTCTCTCCGCCGTCTCCTGGCATCTATCCTAGCAGCCTGTCGGACTTTGATGGTTCGACAGGCTGCTAAAAGCAAAACCGCCCCATTTTTTTTGAATAACGTTTAATTCCACGGTCGATTCACCTCGGGAAACGCGTACGGATGGTGTTCCGGCAGGTTTTTGATGGCACTTTCGCATTTTTATCCGGGGCGGTTTTGCCTAAGGAGCTTGTCGGACCCAAGTCCGACAAGCTCCTAGTCAAAGAGGGCGGCGACGAACTCCCCGGCGTTGAACGGCCGCAGGTCGTCCAGCCCTTCGCCGATGCCGACAAAGCGCACCGGGATGGGCCGCTCGCGGGAGGAATAGGATCGCACGTGCGCGATGGCCGCGATCACGCCCCCCTTGGCGGTGCCGTCGAGCTTGGTCAGCACCAGGCCGGTCACGCCCAGCGCGTCGTCGAACGCCCGCACCTGCGCGAGCGCGTTCTGGCCGGTATTGGCGTCGAGCACCAGCAGCACTTCGTGCGGTGCCCCCGGCAGCGCCTTGGCGATCACGCGCTTGACCTTCTTGATCTCCTCCATGAGGTGCAGCTGGGTGGGGAGCCGCCCCGCGGTGTCGGCCAGCACGACGTCGGTGCCGCGCGCGACCGCCGCATGGACCGCGTCGTAGATCACCGCCGCGGCGTCGCCCGCTTGCTGCGTGATCACGGCGACGTTGTTGCGCTCGCCCCAAGCGATCAACTGCTCGCGCGCCGCGGCGCGGAAGGTGTCGCCGGCGGCGAGCAGCACGGATTTGCCGCGGCTCTGAAAATAGTGCGCGAGCTTCCCGATCGAGGTGGTCTTGCCGCTGCCGTTGACGCCCGCGAGCATGATCACGAACGGCCGGTGCGACTCCACCTCGAGCGGAACCGCGATCGGCTCCAGCAGCTCGCGCAGCGCCGCCTCCAGCGCCACCTTCAGCCGGGCCGGGTCGGAGATGCCCTCTTGCCGCGCGCGCCGCCGCAGCTCGCCGAGCAGATGGGCGCTCGCCGCCACCCCGACGTCCGCCGTGATCAGCGCCGCCTCCAGTTCCTCGTAGAACGACTCGTCCAGCGCGCGCGACGCGCCGAACAGCCCGGCGAGACGGCCGCCCAGCTGCGTGCGCGTCTTGGCGAGCCCGTCGCGCAGGCGCGCGAACCAGCTGCCGCCGTCCGGGGAGGTTTTGAGGAAACTTAACAAGGCTTGCGCAGTCTAGAGGCGGATAGGCGTGTTGGCAGGCGCGGGAAATAGCGTCAATCCGCGCCGCGAAATTGGATACAATTCTAGCCCGAAACCCACCGCGATCGAAGCGAAAACCCGTGAGAAATCCCAGGCATCTCGTTGGCGCGCTCCTGGCCTTGATGATGGGCGCGGCGCCCTGCATGGCGGCGACCGCCACCGTCGAGCACAGGCTCGCGAACGGCATGAGGGTGATCGTCAAGCCCGACCACCGCGCGCCGGTCGCCGCGGCGGTGGTGTGGTACCAGGTCGGGAGCGTGGACGAGGTGAGCGGCACCACCGGCGTCGCGCACGCGCTCGAGCACATGATGTTCAAGGGCACGACTTCGCTTGCGCCCGGGGAGTACTCGCGCACCATCGCCGCGGCGGGCGGGCGCGACAACGCCTTCACCAGCAACGATTTCACCGGCTATTTCGCGACGCTGCACAAGTCGCAGCTCGAGCTCATGCTGCGGCTGGAGGCCGACCGCATGGTCAACCTGACGATCCCGCCCGAGGAGTTCGCCAAGGAGATCAAGGTGGTGATGGAGGAGCGGCGGCTGCGCACCGAGGACCGGCCGCGCTCGCTCACCTACGAGCAGCTGATGGCTACCGCGCTGACCGCCCACCCCTACCGCAATCCGATCATCGGCTGGATGAACGACATCGAGAACATGCGGGTCGGGGACCTGCGCGAGTTCTACCAGCGCTGGTATGCCCCGAACAACGCGATATTGACGGTGGTGGGCGATGTGGAGCCCGAGGACGTGTTCGCGCTCGCCGAGAAGCACTTCGGGCCGATCGCGCCGCGGGAACTGCCGGTGCGCAAGCCGCAGGACGAGGCGCCGCAACGGGGCGTGAAGCGGGTCACGGTCAAGGCCCCCGCCGAGCTGCCGTACGTGTTGATCGCGTTTCGCGTGCCGGCGCTGCGCGATGCCGACAAGGACTGGGAACCGTACGCGCTGAAGATGCTGGCGGCGGTGCTCGACGGCAACGACGCGGCGCGCCTCAACCGAGTCCTGGTGCGCGAGCAGCGGGTGGCGAGCTCGGCGGGCGCGGGCTATGACGGCATCGCGCGCGGCCCGGATTTCTTCTATCTCAGCGCGACGCCCGTGCCGGGGAAGAGCGCCGCCGAGGTCGAGCAGGGCCTGCGGCGGGAAATGGGCAGGATCATCGACGAGGGTGTGACCGAGGAGGAGCTGAACCGGGCAAAGGCGCAGGCGATCGCCGCCCAGGTCTACCAGCGCGACTCGATGTTTTTCCAGGCGCGCATGATCGGCGTGCTGGAAGCCGCCGGGGTGTCGCACCGGACGATAGACCTGCAGCTGGCAAAGCTGCGGCAGGTCACGCCCGAGCAGGTGCGCGAGGTGGCGCGCAAGTACTTCAGGGATGATGCCCTGACCATCGCCCATCTCGATCCGCAGCCGCTCGCGGTGCGGCGGCCGGTGGCGCTCCCGTCAGGACTGCGGCATGTCCAGTAAATGGATCGCGCTGGGGCTCGCGGCCGGGTTGTCGGCCGCCGCGGCCCTGCCGGCGCGGGCGATCCTCCCGCTACAACACTGGCAGACGCCGAACGGCGCGCGCGTCTATTTCGTCGAGAATCACGACCTGCCGATGCTCGACGTGAGCGTGGAGTTTCCCGCCGGCGCCGGATTTGACAGTCCGGAGAAGGCGGGGGTCGCCAGCATGACCGACGGCCTGCTGAACACGGGCGCGGACGGCATGGACGAGAACGATATCGCGCGGCGCCTGGCCGACGTGGGCGCGCAGCTGGGGGAGCGCTTCGACACCGACCGCGCCGGGCTGGCGCTGCGCACGCTGTCCAGCGCGAAGGAGCGCCGCCAGGCGCTCGACACGCTCGCGCGCGTGCTGCGGCAGCCGGATTTTCCGCAGGCCGTGCTGGAGCGGGAGAAAGTCCGCCTGATCGGGGCGCTGAAGGAATCCGATACCCGCCCCGATACCATTGCCTCGCGGAACTTCTATCGCCTGGCCTATCGCGAACACCCGTACGCGCTGCGCTCCGCGGGTGAAGTGGAGACCGTGGAGAAAATCACGCGCGAGGACCTGATCGGTTTCTACCGGCGCCACTACACCGCGCAGTATGCGGTCGTCGCGCTGATCGGGGACGTGACGCGCGCCGAGGCCGAGGCGATCGCGGTGGAGCTGACGCGCGGCCTGCCGGAAGCCGCCGGCGCGGAACCGCTCCTGCCGGCGGTCGGCGAGCTGCCGGCCGGCGCGACGCGCATGATCGGGCATCAAGCCTCGCAGGCGCACATCCTGATCGGCGCGCCCGGCATCAGCCGCGGGGACCCCGATTACTTTCCGCTCTACGTCGGCAACCACATCCTGGGCGGCGGCGGCTTCGTGTCCCGCATCACCGAGGAGGTCCGCCAGAAGCGCGGCCTGGCGTATTCGGCCTACAGCTATTTCTCGCCGCTCAGCCGCGAGGGCCCGTTCGTCATCGGCATGCAGACCCGGCGCGACCAGGCCGGGCAGGCGCTCGAGGTGGCGCGGAGCACGCTGGCCGACTTCGTGAGGGACGGCCCGACGGCGCAGGAGCTGACGGCCGCCAGGCAGAACATCATCGGCGGTTTCCCCCTGCGCATCGACAGCAACCGCAAGATCCACGAGTATCTCGCGCTGATCGGCTTCTACCGCCTGCCGCTCACCTACCTCGAGGATTTCGTGAAGAACGTCGAGCGCGTGACGGTCGCCGACATCCGCGATGCCTTCAAGCGCCGGGTGAACCCGGAGCGCATGGTGACGGTCGTGGTCGGCGGAGAAGAAGAAGCAAAACCTTAGCCACAGAGTGAAAACCAACCGGGTGCGGATCATCGGCGGGGCGTGGCGCAGCAGGCTGATCGCGTTTCCGTCGCGGAAAAACCTGCGCCCCACGCCCGACCGCGTGCGCGAAACCCTGTTCAACTGGCTCGGCCAGGAGCTCACCGGACAATCCTGTCTTGATCTCTTTGCCGGCAGCGGCGCCCTGGGATTCGAGGCGGCGTCGCGCGGCGCGCAGCGCGTGGTGATGGTCGAAAGCGACGCAGCGGTGTTCCGGGCGCTCACCGCGAGCCGCGAGGCGCTCGGCGCCGCCTCGGTGCAGCTCAGGAAGGCGGACGCGCTGGAGTTCCTGCGCTCGGACGCGGGCGTCTATGACGTCGTCTTTCTCGACCCGCCGTTCAAGGCCGGTTATTGGCCGCGGCTGGCGCCGCTGCTGCCGCCGCGCCTCGCGCCGGGCGCATTGGTCTATTATGAGAGCGCAGCGCGGCCCGACCTCCCCCCTGGATGGGAAATCCATCGCGAGGGCCGCGCTGGAAAGGTCCGATTCCAGCTGTTAAGACTCGCGTGACAGGAGCTCTTGAATGAACCACAAGGCGGTGTATCCGGGAACCTTCGACCCCATCACGCTTGGCCACGAGGACCTGATCCGGCGCGCCGCGCGGCTGTTCGACACGGTGATCGTGGCGGTGGCCGACTCGAGCGCCAAGCGGCCGTTCTTCACCCGCGACGAGCGCGTGGACATGGCGTGCCGCGTGCTGAAAGACGCCAAGAACGTGGAGGTCGTCGGCTTCTCCGGCCTGCTGATGAAGTTCGTGCGCCAGCACAAGGCGCGGGTCGTGATCCGCGGATTGCGCGCGGTGTCCGACTTCGAGCACGAGTTCCAGCTGGCCGGCATGAACCGCGGCATGTATCCCGATGTCGAAACCCTGTTCCTGACGCCGGGGGAGCAATATATGTTCGTTTCCGCGACCATCGTGCGCGAGATCTCGGTCCTGGGCGGCGACGTGAGGAAGTTCGTGCCGCCGGTGGTCGCGCGGCGGCTGAAGGAGAAAATCAAGCAGCTCGGCGGGAAATGACGAACGCTGGCCTGCTCAGACACTGCGAGCGCGATGCAAGTAATGGACAGGATTAACAGGATTTACATGATTCGCATGATTCGCATGATTCAAGACAGGCTGAATCTTGTTAATCCTGTAAATCCTGTCTATTTCTTTGTCTTATGCCGGCCTTGAGCATGGCGGAGCGCCCGTGGCGCTGAAGATCACCGACGAGTGCATCAACTGCGACGTGTGCGAGCCGGAATGCCCGAACGACGCGATCTCGCAGGGGGCGGAAATCTACGTCATCGATCCCCACCGCTGCACCGAGTGCGTCGGCCATTTCGACGAGCCGCAATGCCGCAAGGTGTGCCCGGTGGACTGTATACCCAACGACCCGCGGCACGTGGAGACGAAAGAAGAGCTGCACGCCAAGTACCTTCGGCTCACCACTGAAAAGGCGGGATAGGGGATGAGGGATATGGCTCCCGCACAGCGGGGTGCTTGACCCCTATCCCTTATCCCCCATCCCTCGTCACGCTTTTTGGCACTTGGGGCAAAAGAACGTCGAGCGCTGCCCCTGCCGGATCTCCCTGATGGCCGTGCCGCAGCGCCGGCACGGCTCGCCGGCGCGGCCGTAGACCAGGAACTGGCTCTGGTAGTTGCCCGCGAGGCCGTCGCTGCGCACGTAATCCCTGAGGCTGCTGCCGCCGGCGACGATGGCGAGTTCCAGCGTCTCGCGGATTTTTTCCGCCAGCAGCGCGCAGCGCTTGCGGCTCAACCGGTTCGCGTGCGTACGCGGGTGGATTCCCGCCCGGAACAGGGCTTCATTCGCGTAGATATTCCCGACCCCCGCCACTACATGCCCGTCCATGAGGACTTGTTTAATGGCTGCATCGCGCCGTCGGGTGACGCGATGCAGCCATGTGCCGTCGAACGCGTCCGAGAGCGGCTCGGGGCCGATGTTCGCCAGCAGTGCATGCGCGCGCGGATCGCCCGGCTGCCACAGCACCAGGCCGAAGCGCCGCGGGTCGCGCAGCCGCACCACCGTTCCGTTTTCCAGCACGAGGTCGAAATGATCGTGCCGCGTCGGCGCGGCGCCGTCCCGCACCACCCACAGCCGCCCCGACATGCCGAGATGCAGAATCAGCGTGCCGGTGCCGCAATCGACCAGCAGGTACTTGCCGCGCCGGGTGAGGGTCCGGATGACGGCGCCTGCGACGAGCTGCGGCAGGCGCCGCGGGACCGGCTGGCGCATGCGCCGGTCGCGCACCACCGCGGCCCGGATGCGCTGGCCGACCAGCAGCGGCTCCAGCCCGCGGCGGGTGGTCTCGACTTCGGGCAATTCCGGCATGTGTGATGAAACGATTATAGGCGGATAATTTCCGGCGTGATTTCCGGGATTCCAGTATGGCGGCTGATCGGACGGCTTGGCGGCCTTTGCGCGGCCCTTGCCGTGTGTCTTGCGCCCGCGATCGCGCAGCAAGGCGGCGAGCGCGGGCCGCTCCCGGCTTTGCGGGAACTGGAGGCGGCGGGCGCCGTGGTCGGCGAGATCCGCATCGACAACCAGAATATCTTCGACCTGAACGATCCCAGGGAAAACAACTGGTTTTACCGCGCCGCCAACACGCTGCACATCCGCACCCGCCCCGGCGTGGTGAGACGCACCCTCCTGTTCAAGAGCGGCGAGCCGGTCTCGGTGCAGGCGATCGAGGAATCGGAGCGCCTGCTGCGGGGCAACGGCAATATCTACGACGTCCGCATCCGCCCGGTCGCGTACCGCGACGGCGTCGTCGACATCGAGGTCACGACGCGCGATACGTGGTCGCTCGACCCGGCAATCAAGCTTTCGCGGGGCGGCGGCGTCAATTCGGGGGCCATCGGCCTGAAGGAGACCAACCTTCTGGGCACCGGCGCCTTGATCGGCTACACCCACGAGTCCGAAATCGACCGGAACGTCAACGAATTTTCGATTGCCCACAAGCAGTTGTTCGGGAACTGGACCGCCATCGAGTATCTTCATGGCGATTTCAGCGACGGCAAGCGCGACAAGTTGCGGCTGGAGCGGCCGTTTTACGCGCTCGACACGCGCTGGGCGGCGGGCGTGGTGGCGTCAACGGATGAGCGGATCGACTCGGTATTCGGCGGCGGCGGCGTTCTCGGCCAGTATCGCCGCCAGTCCGATTCCGGGGAGGTCTACGGCGGATTATCAGGCGGGCTCGTGGACGGGTGGACCCACCGTTATTCCCTGGGCATCCAGTACCAGAACGACAGCTACCGCGCCGACCCCGCGCTGCCCGCCCCGCCGCAAGTGCCGCTCGACCGCAGGCTGGTGGCGCCCTTCGTCCGCTACGAGGTGGTCGAGGACGATTTCCTGAAAGTGAGGAACCGCGATCGGGTGGAGCGCACGGAATTCCTGCCGCTGGGCTTCTCCTCGCGCCTGCAACTGGGGCGCGCCACCACCGGCCTGGGCTCGATGCGGGACCTGTGGCTTTATTCCGCGGCCGTCAGTGACGGCATCGCGTTTACGCCGGATCACAGCCTCCAGACCACGGCGTACGCCAACGGCCAGTACGGCGGCGGGGGGGGCGAGCACCAGTTCTTTGGCGCCGGGGTGAAATACTATTTCAAGCAGGGTCGGCGCGGGCTGTTCTTCGCCTCGCTTGCCGCGGACGCAGTCGCCAACGGCGACGCCTCGGAGCAGTTGTTGATCGGCGGCGACAACGGGTTGCGCGGCTACCCGCTTCGCTACCAGAGCGGAACGCGGCGGGCGCTGCTGACGCTGGAACAGCGCCTCTACACGGAATGGTTCCCGCTGCGCCTGTTCCGGATCGGCGCGGCCGTCTTCTACGATTACGGCCGTGCCTGGCGCGGCGAAAACCCGAATGCCGTCAACCCGGGATGGCTGGGCGATGTTGGCGTCGGCCTGCGCATTTTCAGCGACCGCTCGGCCACCGGCCGCGTCTTGCACATCGATCTGGCGTTTCCGATCGATCGCGAGCCCGGCATCAGGTCCCACCAGATACTCTTCAAGTCGAGAGCCAGTTTCTGATCGGACCCAAGTCCGGCAAGCTCCTAGTTCCTGCCCTTGCGCCCGTCGCGCGCGGCATCCGGAGGTGAGAGCAGCCGCTTCGCGATCTCGGGGCGGAAATAGTACTGCAGCTTCTCGTCAGGGCGCAGCAGCACCAGCTGCGGCTCGCGCGCGAGCAGGCCCAGGGTCAGCGCGCCGCCTTCCTTGAGGGCTATCCTGATTTCCGACGGCGGCTTTGCCCCGGCATGGGGCTCGACCTGCAGGGCGGTCGCGTTGCGCCACGCCTCGATCCATTTGGCGAAATCGTCCTGGCTGGAATCCTTCGCGTCAGGCGTCTGCCGCCATTTCCCGTCGCGCTGCTCGACGGTGAAATCCGCGAGCGCGACGCGCACCGGCGTCTCGCCGGGGCCGAACAGCCGGCGGCTCGCGAGCTCGGCGGCTCTGGCCGGCAGCGCGGTTCCATAGCGCGGGTGCACGGCGAACACGGCGCCGTTCGTCAGCACGTACTGCTCGCGCGCCACCGGGCTCACCATGCCGAAACCGAAAGCCTGGCCGCCGATGGTGACGCGCGCCTGCGGCGCGTCCAGCCCGAAGCGCGCGAGATCGGTGGCCGCCAGCCGGTGCGCCGACCGGGCCTCCAGCATCTCGAGCAACCGCTGTAGGTGCGCCTCCTCGCCGCGCGCCGCGAACGGCGCGACGAGGAACCAGGCGTTCTGCTTCTGCTCGAGCACCATGGGTGCCGCGCCGGTACGCTCGATGCGGATGGTTTTCGCCTCCGCGGGCTTGAGCGCGGACAGCGGGTAGTCGGCCGGCGCATCCTTCGCCGGCTTGAAGTAGACGAACGTTCCCAGCGCGGCCACCACGGCAAACAGCGCCGCGTTGAGCCAGGCGACCCGGCTCATATCCTGCGCCGCCGCCACCAGATCACCGCGCCGGTGATCATGAACGCCAGCGGCAGCGCGAGCAGGAAGCAGAAAGCGATGAGATAGAGGACGCCCTGGTCGATGTCGATGACGGTGTCGGTGGCGCCGCGGGGCTGGATCGTGATCAGCCGGTCGTCGCCGGCGAGCCAGTTGACGATGTTCACGCCGAGATCGCGGTTGCCGCCGTTGCCGATGAACGTGTTGGACAGAAAGCTGCCGTTGCCCACCACCACCACGCGCTGCGGCCTGTCGCCGACCGCGCGCTCGAACGCGGTGGCGATCGTGACCGGCCCGGGCGTATCGCGGCCGCGGTCGCAGCGCCCTTCCGCTTTTCCGGTCTTGACGCAGCCGCGCGGCGCCACCTCGACGAGCGGGCGGATGCGCCAGGCTTCGCTCTCCAACGTTTCGATCTGGCGCGCCTGCGGGAACACGGTGATCAGGCTGAAGCCCTCGGTGATCGCGTGGCGGCCGTACACCGCGGCCACGGCGACCGTGGGGGAAGCGTTCAGGCGCGCGGCTTCCGGATCGGCCACCACGCCGGGCGTGAGCACCAGCCCCAGCAGCTCGGCGACCGGCGCGAGACCGCGCAGCGGCTCGGGATCGATCAGCCACAGCAGGTTTCCGCCCGCCGCCAGATGGCGAAGGATCTTCTCGGTTTCCGCCGGCAGCAGGTCGATCTGGGGACTGGCGATCACGAGCGCCGCGGCGTTGGCCGGCACCTCCTGGGCGAGCGACAGGTTCACGCTCGCCAGGCGGAAGCCCTTGTTCTCCAGCAGGCGGCCGAACTCGCCCAGGTCGTGGTTGGCGGGGCCGTTCAGTTTCCGCTCGCCGTGCCCGTCGAGCCACAACACCAGCCGCTCGGCGCCGCGCGCCAGCCGCGTGAGCACGTTGGCGAACGCCTGCTCGTTGAAGTCGGTGAGCCGCTCGGTGCGGCGCTTGTATTCCACCACCATTTCGACCGGCGCGCGCACGCCGGCCTCCGCCGCCGCCTTCGGCTGCTCGCGCGGGTCCACCAGGGTGAGCGCGATGTCGCGCTTCGCGCGCTGGTAGGGGCGCAGGAATTCCTCGATCCGGCGGTGCAGATGCTCGCCGCGTGCGTCGCGCGCCATCGCGTAGGCGGTGACGCCGACGGGGCCGTCGAGCCGCTTCAGCACATCGAGCGTGGCGGCGGACAGCGTGTTGCGATGGCTGCGGGTGAGATCGTGCTCGATGCGGTACTCGCGGGCGAGGTACGCGAGCAGCGCCGCGGCCGCGACGAGCAGCGCCACGAACAGGCCGTGATGCACCATCAGCTGCAGGCGGCGTCTGCGCGTCAATTCCACCGGCTATCCCCTCAGCCGCTGGGCGTCCAGCTGGCGAGCGGCGAGCGTCACGAAAACCGCGATCAGCAGGACCGAGCAGACGAGCGCGTAGGTGTCGAGCACGCCCTTGCCGAAGGGCTCGAAGTTCTTGACCGGTGACAGCACCTGCGCCAGGCTCGCGGCCACCGCCCAGCCGCGCGCGCGCAGGCTCTCGCCCGCCACTTCCCCGACCAGCACCATCCCGATCAGCGCGGCGAACGCGCCGATGGCCGCCGCGACCGGGTGCACGGTAAGGCAGGACACGTAGAGGCTCACGGCGGCGAAGCCGGCCGCGAGCAGCGCGAGCCCGGCCGCCAGGCCCGCCAGCAGCCCGTAGTCCAGCCGCGTCGCCCCGGCGATGGAGAGCGGCATCAACGCGGTGAGCGCCACGATCAAGAGCAGGAACGCGGTGAGGCCGAGGAACTTGCCGAGCGCGATCTCGGTCATCGAGACCGGCGCCGACATGAGCAGCACCATGGTCTGGTTGCGGCGTTCCTCGGCGATCAGCCGCATCGCCAGGACCGGCACCGCGAACAGCAGCAGCGCCGCCGCAGTGCCGAACAGCGGTGCCGCCACGAGCTCGGTGGCGCCGGGAGGAGTGGCCATGCCCGCGAGCTGGGGCTGCAGCTGCAGGAAATCGTCGAGCCGGCGCAGAAACGCGTAGCCGACGATGATCTGCACCATCGAGAGCACCACCCACGCCAGGGGGGACGCGAACAGCGCCTTCAGCTCCTTGCCCGCGATCGTGAAAACCATAAATTAGCCGCCAAGGCGCAAAGGCGCCAAGAAAACGCTTTCAATTGCTCGAAAACAGGCCGTGCCTTTCACTTGCGTCCCAGGGTCATGGAAATCCTGGCGTTTTCGGGTTTTTGATCATGTACCACTTTGCGCCCTGGCGCCTCTGCGGCTATTGGGATTCTTCACGGCGGGTGAGGTTGACGAACACGTCCTCGAGGCTCGTCTGCGCGGGCTTGATCTGGTAGAGGCCCCAGTTGCGCGCGACCGACTGGCTGACCAGCGCGTCGGTCGGATTCGCGCCCGCGACGGGCTGGATGCGGAATACGCCCGCCTCGAGGCTTTCCGCCGCCGCCACGCCGGGCAGCGCGGCGAGCTCGGCGAGCGGCGGCGCCCGGCGCAGCCCCACCAGCAGCGTGGCGCCGCTCTGGAACTGCTTGAGCGCCCCGATGGTGTCACCGTAGACGATGTTGCCGTGGTGCATGATCTGCACGCGGTCGCACACCGCCTCCACTTCGGGCAGGATGTGCGTGGACAGGATCACGCTGTGCGCGCCGCCGAGCTCGCGTATCAGCGCCCGGATCTCGCGGATCTGGTTGGGATCGAGGCCCACCGTCGGCTCGTCCAGGATCACCACGTCCGGCGCGTGCACGATCGCCTGCGCGATGCCGACGCGCTGCTGGTAGCCCTTGGACAGCGTTCCGATCAGCCTGGCCCCCGCATCGGCGAGACCGCAGCGCTGCTTGGCGCTCGCGACGGCGTCGCGGCGCCGCGCGCGCGCAACCCGGTGCAGCCGGGCGGCAAGCGAGAGGTACTCGTCCACGGTCAGCTCGCGGTACAGCGGCGGCACCTCCGGCAGGTAGCCGATGCGCGCCTTGGCGCTCACCGGCGCCTCCAGCAGATCGATGCCGCAGATGTGGATCGCGCCGCGCGTGGGCGCCAGGTTGCCCGTCAGCATCTGCATGGTGGTGGTCTTGCCGGCGCCGTTCGGGCCGAGGAATCCGAGCACTTCGCCGCGCCGCAACTCGAGGTTGATGTTGTTGACGGCGGTGTGGCTGCCGAAACTGCGAGTGAGCCCCCGCGCGGAGATCGTGGCGGCGGTGTCGCGTTCCGGCATCGTGGCGATATTCAGAGCGGGATCCGCGCTTGTGGAGTGCACGAAATATACCTAATATGTGGCTGTTTATGAAGCCTCCATTTCGTTTTCCGCCTTGCTGATCCTGCGGCGAATCCGCCCCTCGATCCCATGATTCCCCGTAGTTTCATCGTGCTGTCGGCATGCGCCGTTCTCGCCGCCTGCGCGCAGCAGCCGACGCAGCCCCGGCCGGCGGGGGAGCCGCCGGAGGCGGCAAAGGCGCCGCCGCCGCGCGTCGTGGTGGCGAAGCCGGAAGCGCGCAAGGCACCGCTGCCCGATGTCGAGCTCTCCGAGGAGCTGCTGTTCAGGATGATGCTGGCGGAGGTCGCGGTGCAGCGCGGGCAGCCGCACATCGCGGTGCAGACCTATCTCGAGCTTGCGCGCGAGACCCGCGACCCGCGCCTCGCCCAGCGCGCGACCGAAGTGGCGTGGAACGCGCGCTTCACCTCGGCGGCGCTGGAAGCGGCCGGCATCTGGCTGCAGGCCGACCCGGGCTCGCAGCGGGCGCGCCAGATCATCGCCGCCTTGCTGGTCGATCAGTCGCAGCTGGACGAAGCCCGGCCGCATCTCGAGAAGTGGCTTGCGGCGGACCGCAGCAACGTCGGCGCGAGCTTCCTGCAGCTGAATGCGCTGCTCGCGCGCCACCAGGACAAGGTGGCGGTGTACCGGCTGGTGCGGGCGCTGGCGATGGGCTATCCCGACGTGCCGGAGGCGCGCCTGTCGGCGGCGCAGGCGGCATGGAATGCCGAGGATCAGCAGGCGTCGCTGGATGAAGCGCGCGCCGCGCTCAAGCTGCGGCCGGACTGGGAGCTCGCCGCGCTGTTCGTCGCGCAGGTGCTCGCGCGACGCTCCAACGAGGAGGCCATCGCCTACCTCGGCGGGTTCCTCCAGGAGCATTCCAAGGCGCGCGACGTGAGGCTGAACTATGCCCGCCTGCTGGTGAATGCCAAGCAATACGCCGAGGCGCGCAAGCAGTTCGAGGTGCTGGTCGGAGAGTACCCGAAGAACGCCGACGTGGGCATGGCGGTGGCGCTGCTCGCGATCCAGTCGAGCGACTACGACGCGGCGGAAACGCAGCTGAAGCGCGTGCTCGAGCTGAACTACAAGGATCCCGACGTCGCGCGCTTCTACCTCGGCCAGCTGAACGAGGAGCGCAAGCGCTTTGACGAGGCGCTCAAGTGGTACTCGGGCGTGACCCAGGGCGAGCAGTACGTCAATGCCCAGTCGCGCTACGCCGGGATCCTTGCCAAGCAGGGCAAGCTCCCGGAGGCGCGCCGGCACCTGCAGGCGGCGACCGCCCAGAGCAACCAGCAGCGCGTGCAGCTCACGCAGGCGGAGGCGCAGCTCCTGCGGGACGCCAGCCAGTACCAGGCGGCGTTCGAGCTGCTGGGCCAGGCGCTGGAGAAGCTGCCCAACACCCCGGATCTGCTCTACGACCATGCCATGGCGGCGGAGAAGGTGGACCGCCTCGACGTGCTCGAGGTCAACCTGAAGCAGCTGATCAAGCTGCGCCCCGACTACGCGCACGCCTACAACGCCCTCGGCTACACGTTTGCCGACCGCAACCAGCGCATCGAGGAAGCCTACGCCCTGATCGAACAAGCGCTGAAGCTGGCGCCGGAGGACCCGTTCATCCTGGACAGCATGGGCTGGGTGCTGTACCGCATGGGCCGCAACGAGGACGGGCTCAGCTATCTTCAGCGCGCGTTCAAGCAGCGCCCCGATCCCGAGATCGCCGCCCACCTCGGGGAGGTGTTGTGGGTGCTGGGGCAGCGCGACGAGGCGCGGAAGATCTGGGCCGAATCGCTCAAGGACCACCCCAACAACAACGCGCTGCAGAATTCCGTCAAGCGCTTCCTGCCCTAGCAGCCTGTCGGACTTGGCATTCCGACAGACTGCTCACAGCAAAACCGCCTGCGAATTTCGAATAAAATTCGGGATGACGACCCTTCTTGGCCTCCAATGGGCACGCGAGCAGGTTGAAAATAAGGTTTTCACTGCCTTTTTCTTGCGTTCTGGCGCAGGCCTTTGGGTTCCGCGCGGGTTTTCGCAGGCCACCACCATCATGATCTGCGGCCCCGGCGGGCGACACACTGCTTAATGGAACGACCGGTTGGAAGGGGGTTGCGGTCAACCGCAACGGCTTCGGTAGGCTGGATAAGCATTACAGCCTGTCGGCTCCGTGCTATCCAGGATCGACTACCCATGCGTTCACACCGACCATTGATGGGTCCAGGTCCGACAGGCTGCTAATGTCCGTTTTCAGAACTTGCGCGGCATTGACGACGGCCGCCGCGCTTGCCGGCTGCGCCGCGCTGGAGCCCGCGCGCGCGCCGGTCGCCCCCGCCTTCGATCTCGTCGGTCGCGTCGCGGCGAGCCACGACGGGCGCGCCTTCTCCTCCGGCATTCGCTGGGCGCACACGGCGCAGCACGACGAGATCTGGCTGCTGACGCCGACCGGGCAGGCGCTCGCGCACATCGCCGGCGGGGACGGCGGGGCCACGCTCACCGGCGCCGACGGCAGCGAATACCGCGCCGGCGACATCGAGAGCCTGACGCGCAAGGCGCTCGGCTGGGAGTTGCCGGTGACGCGCCTCGCGTGGTGGGTGCGGGCCGGCATCGTCCCCGCCGGGGTGATCGGGGAGGTGTTGCGCGACGAGCAGGGGCGCCTGGTGCGGCTGCAGCAGGACGGCTGGCACATCACGCTCACCCATCGTCCCGGCAACGAGGGCGGCGGGCTGCCGCAGCGGCTGGAACTCACGCGCGACGCGCACCGGATCCGCCTCGTGATCGACACCTGGCGCTAGGATTTTGCCGGACTTCGTCCGGCAAAATCCTCATGAACAACCCCCGTCGACTTCATACGAAAACACGCGAATACCTTGCAGGTCTGCAATGGCCCGGAGTGACCGGAATGGATGCGTGCCGTCGGCTGCCCGATTCCCGCGGGATGCTGTCAATTAAGGAACTTGCCGGGCCCCGGCCCGGCAAGTTCCTCGGGTCATGAGCGAGCCGCTGAGTTTTCCGGCGCCCGGCAAGCTGAACCTGATGCTGCGCGTGACCGGGCGGCGCGGCGACGGCTATCACCTGCTGCAGACGGTGATCCGTTTCATCGGCTATGGCGACACGCTGGCCTTTCGCGTGCGCGAGGACGGGGTGATCGCGCGGGTGAACGAGGTCGCCGGCGTGCCCGCCGCCGAGGATCTCGCGTTGCGCGCGGCCCGGCGGCTGAAGGAGGTCGCGGGCACCCGGCTCGGCGCCGGGATCGCGCTTGAGAAGCGCCTGCCCCTGGGCGGCGGCCTGGGCGGGGGCAGCTCCGATGCCGCCACCACGCTGCTCGCGCTGAACCACCTCTGGCGCACCGGGTTGCCGCGGCAGCGGCTGCTCGAGATCGCGCTCGAGCTGGGGGCCGACGTGCCGGCATTCGTGGGCGGAGAGAACGCGCTCGCCGAGGGCATCGGCGAGCGGCTGACACCCATCGCGCTGCCCCCGGCCTGGTACCTCGTCCTGACGCCCCCGGTGGCGGTGCCGACGGCCCGGATTTTTGCCGATCCTGAATTGAAACGGGACTCAAAACCTATTAAAATCACGGCCTTTTCTGCCGAGGCGGCGGGCAACGACCTGGAGCCCGTGGTGTGCCGGGAATATCCGGAAGTGGCGCGGCACCTGGCGTGGCTCAGGCAGGCGGCGCCGGCGTGGGTGACCGGCAGCGGGGCGTGCGTGTTTGCCGCGTTCCCGACCGAGAGCGCGGCTCGCCAGGTGCTGGAACAGGCGCCTGGCGGCATGCAAGGGTTTGTTGCGCAGGGTCTGGCGCGGCATCCGCTGCGCCATTTAGCGAACTGAGGGCGCCCTGGGGCGGACTCATGATCTTGTAGGGGAGTCGCCAAGTTGGTTAAGGCACCGGATTTTGATTCCGGCATACGAGGGTTCGAATCCTTCCTCCCCTGCCCATAACCGCCGGAGCGGTACGCGCGCTCCGGGTTTTAGAGGTTCGAGATGCTGCAGGCACACAAGGCTGACGGCGCGAGATTCGACCGCCTGATGGTGTTCACCGGCAACGCCAACCCCCGGCTTGCCGATGACGTCGTGCGGCACCTCAACATCCGCCTCGGCCGCGCCAAGGTCGGCCGCTTCAGCGACGGCGAGGTGATGGTGGAGATCCTCGAGAACGTGCGCGGCCGCGACGTGTTCGTGCTGCAGTCGATCTGCGCGCCGACCAACGACAACCTGATGGAGCTGCTGGTGATGGTGGACTCGCTGAAGCGGGCCTCCGCCGGGCGCGTCACCGCGGCGATCCCGTACATGGGCTACGCGCGCCAGGACCGGCGCCCGAGCTCCGCGCGGGTGCCGATCACGGCGAAGGTGGTCGCCAACATGATGTCGAGCGTGGGCGTGGACCGCGTGCTCACCATGGACCTGCACTCGGAGCAGATCCAGGGGTTTTTCGACATTCCCGTGGACAACATCTACTCCGGGCCGATCCTGCTGGGCGACGTGTGGAAGCGCGGCTTCAAGGACCTGGTGGTGATCTCGCCCGACGTCGGCGGCGTGGTGCGGGCGCGGGCGCTCGCGAAGCGGATGGAAGCCGACCTCGCGATCATCGACAAGCGCCGCCCGCGGCCCAACGTCGCCACGGTGATGAACATCATCGGCGAGGTCGAGGGACGGCCCTGCGTCATCATCGACGACATGGTCGACACCGCCAACACGCTGTGCGAGGCGGCGGCGGCATTGAAGCAGCGCGGCGCGGAGCGCGTGCTCGCCTACTGCACGCACGCGGTGCTCTCCGGCAAGGCGGTCGAGCGCATCGCGGGCTCCGCGCTCGACGAGATCGTGGTAACCGATACCATACCGCTCAACGAGGACGCCAGGGCGTGCAAGAACATCCGCGTGCTCCCGGTCTCCGGCCTGTTTGCGGAGACCATGCGCCGCATCAACAACGAGGATTCGGTGAGTTCGTTATTCGTTGAATAGCCGCCAGCCGTCAGCTGCCAGCTTCCAGGTCCGAAACGCCCGACCGAGAGCTGATAGCTGAAAGCTGACAGCTTTATTAACCCGGGACGATCTGGTCGCGGACGTCCCGTTTTACAGGAGCAAGCAATGAAGATCGAAGTCACAGCATTCCCGCGCGCGCACAAGGGATCGGGTGCGAGCCGCCGCCTGCGCGTCAGCGGACGCGTGCCCGGCATCGTCTACGGCGCCGACAAGGCCGCGCAGAACGTCGAGTTCGACCACAAGGACCTGCTGCACCATCTGCGGCTCGAGGCGTTCCATGCCTCGATACTCGACCTCGATTTGAACGGCGAGAAGCTCCAGGTGCTGCTGCGCGACTACCAGATGCATCCCTGGCGCAGGCAGGTGCTGCACGTGGACTTCCAGCGCGTGGACCGCAACCGCAATATCCACATGCGGGTGCCGCTGCACTTCGTGAACAGCGAGATCTGCCCCGGTGTGAAGACCAGCGGTGGCGTGGTGCAGCACGTGATGAACGACATCGACATCCAGTGCCTGCCCGACGACCTGCCTGCGTTCATCGAGGTCGATCTCAAGGACATGCAGCTGAACGACACGCTGCACGTCACGGACCTCGCCATGCCGAAGGGCGTGGAGCCGATCGCCAAGCTGAAGCACGAAAATCCGTCGGTGGTATCGGTGCACGTGCCGAAGGAAATCGTGATCGAGGAAGAAGCGGCCGCGCCGGTGACCGAGATTATCGGCGAGGTGAAGGCCGAGGGCGAAGAGGGCGCGGAAGCCGCGGCCGAAGGCGAGAAGAAGGAGCCCGCCGCCGCCGAGAAGAAGGAGCCCGCCGCCGAGAAGAAGGAGCCCGGCAAGAAAGGCAAGGAATAGGCGCTGCCCGGGAAAGAGCCCGCCATCCGAACGGACTGGCGGGCTTTTTTACTGCAGCGATGCATTCGAAATGATTCATGCAGAGTTGACGGCGCGAGCAGTGAAACGCCTTCATCCCTCATCCCTCATCCCTCATCCCTGTTTCGAATGAAGCTCATTGTCGGACTCGGCAACCCGGGGGATCGCTACCAGGCGACGCGGCACAACGCCGGGTTCTGGTTCGTCGAGCGCGTCGCCGCCGAGACCCGCACGACGCTGCGCAAGGACGCGAAGTTCCAGGCGCTCGTCGGCCGGCACGAGGCGAGCGGCGCGTGGCTGGTGCTGCCGCAGAACTTCATGAACGCGAGCGGCCGGCCGGTGCAGATGCTGGCGAGCTTCTTCAAGATCGCGCCGGCCGAGATCCTGGTGGCGCACGACGAGCTTGATTTCCCGCCGGGCACGGTGCGCGTCAAGCCGGGCGGCGGCGTTGCCGGTCACAACGGGCTGAAGGACCTCTCGGCCCGGCTCGGGACGAACGACTACTGGCGCCTGCGCATCGGCATCGGGCATCCCGGCGACCGGCACGCCGTGACCGATTACGTTCTGCACAAGCCGGGACAGGAGGAGCGCGCCGATATCGATGCCGCGATCGGGCGCGCGCTGGAAGTGCTGCCGCTCATGCTGGGCGGCGACATGCAGGGGGCGATGCTGAAGCTGCACAGCGCGCCGGAGCCGGTCGCGAGGCCCGAAAAGGCGCAGCGGTCCGCGAAGCCGGCGGCGGCGGAAAAGGCGGAGCGGCCCGCCAGGGCCGGAACACCGGAGACGCCCGCCAGAGCGGAGAAACCGGAGAAGGCTGCCGGGGACGCTCCGGCGCAACCGGCGGCTGACCCCGGCAAGGCCGGAAAAAGCGGCGGTCTCGGCTCGTTTCTCAAGAAGCTTCTGCCGGACCCGGGTCCGGCGCGCAAGAAATGAGCCTCAAGTGCGGTATCGTGGGCCTGCCCAACGTCGGCAAGTCCACGCTCTTCAACGCGCTCACCCAGGCCGCGGTCCCGGCCGAGAACTACCCGTTCTGCACCCTCGAGCCCAACGTCGGCATCGTGCCGGTGCCCGACCCGCGCCTCGCCAGGATCGCGGACATCGCGAAGCCGGCCAAGGTGACGCCCGCCGTCGTCGAGTTCGTCGACATCGCGGGACTGGTCGCGGGCGCGTCGAAGGGCGAAGGCCTCGGCAACCAGTTTCTCGCCCACATCCGCGAAACCGACGGCATCATCAACATGGCGCGGTGCTTCGAGAACGAGAACGTCGTTCACGTCGCCGGACGCGTGGACCCGGTCGCCGACATCGAGACCATCCAGACCGAGCTCGCGCTCGCCGACCTCGCCACGGTGGAGAAGACGCAGGCCCGCAACGCATCGCGCGTGAAGTCCGGCGACAAGGAGGCCGTCAAGCTCGACCCGGTACTCGCGCAAGTCCGCGCGCATCTCGACCGGGGCCGGCCGGCGCGCAGCCTCGGCCTCGAGCCCGAGGCGCTCGCGCTCGTCCGGCCGTTGTGCCTGCTCACCTCGAAGCCGGCGATTTACGTCGCCAACGTGAACGAGGGCGGCTTCCGGAACAATCCCCTGCTGGCGCGCGTCGAGGAATACGCCGCGCGCGAGGGCGCGCCGGTGGTCGCGATCTGCGCCGCCATCGAGGCGGAGATGGCCGGCATGAGCGCAGAGGACAAGAAGGCGTTTCTGCACGACCTCGGGCTCGAGGAGCCGGGGCTGGACCGGCTGGCGCGCGCGGCCTACGGCTTGCTGGGTCTTCGGACGTTCTTCACCGCGGGGCCGAAGGAGGTGCGGGCGTGGACCATCCATAAGGGCGACACCGCGCCGCAGGCCGCCGGCGCGATCCACACCGACTTCGAACGCGGCTTCATCCGCGCCGAGGTCATCTCGTACGAGGATTACCTGGCGTGCGGCGGCGAGCAGGGCGCCAAGGAAGCCGGGAAGATGCGGCTCGAAGGGAAAGATTACGTCGTCGAGGACGGCGACGTGATCTTTTTCCGTTTTAACGTCTGACGGCCCGTGGACGCTCGTGCTTCGCGCCGGGCCGTCTGCGCCGGATCGAACGGACGCGCAGGGAACTGGAGACGCGATCCTCACGCCCCGATTCGCCGTTCATCCGGCGCTCACAGTGCGGACGCTTCGGCAGTCAAACCAGCCCACGCGCCGGCAGCAGACTCTTTCCTCGTGCCCGCGGCGGGTTATACACTAACGCCACTATGAAGAAACGGCTCGGGCATGAGGAGGGGGTGCCGATGCTAAGAGCATTGACGTGCGTGGTGGTGGTGCTTTTCCTGCTCGCGGGATGCGCCCAGATGCCGGGCGGCACTTCGGACAGCGACCGGCTGCGCAACGCCATCGCGCTCGACGACGTTGGCTTCGTCCAGGAAGCCGTCCGGTCGGGACGGCTGGGCGTCAATCAGCGGATTCCCACGCCGGGCTTCCCGGAGGGCGCCCCCCTCATCATGGTCGCCGCCCGCTACGCCGCGATCCAGACGCTGCGTTACCTGATCTCCGCCGGCGCGAATCTCAACGCGCAGGCGGTCACCGGGGAAACGGCGTTGATGATTGCCTCGTATTTCGATGCCGACGACTCGGGCACGAATGCGGTCTACTCCGAGCGGCACGAGCAGGCGGTGCGGATCCTGGTCGAGGCGGGCGCGAGCCTGGAAAACGAGCCTCACAATTACACGCCCCTCGCTTACGCCGCCTATCAGGGCAACGCGCGCATCGTCCGCTTCCTCCTCGAGCGCGGGGCGCGCGTGGACGGCGCCGCCGAGAACGGCCTCACCTACGTCAACACGCCGCTGATGATGGCCGCGATCCAGGGCAACCTCGACGCGGCGCTCTGGCTGCTGCGCGCCGGGGCCAACGCCAGGACCCGCCTCCATCGCGGGCACACCGCGACGGAGCTGGCGCAGAAGTACAAGCACTGGAACCTGGTCGACGCCCTGAAGTGCGCCGAGCGGCTCCCTCCCGGGGAAAGATTCACCCAGCGGTGTCGGTAGGGCAACGCCCTACCGGCCAAAGGCGTGATAAGTGACGAGTGATACCTGTCACGCTTTTCCAGGCTTGAGGCTGATGACGACGACGCCCACGAGCACCAGGGCGGAGCCGGCGAGCTGCAGCGGCGTCATCGCTTCCTCCAGCCCGAGCCAGCCGAACACGATCGCGGTGACGGGGCCCAGCGCGCCGATGATGGCGACCGAGTTGGCGCCGATGCGCTTCAGCGCCTCCGAGATCATGAATGCCGGTATCGCCGTGCTCACGACCGCCATCGCGATCGCGTAGCCGTAGACCGGCGCCGGCAGGTCGAGCGCGGAGAGCGGGCGCAGCAGGAAGAACTGGACGATGCACGCGGCGCTCGCCGCGCTCATCGCGTAGGCGGTGAAGCGCATCGAGCCCACGCGGGCAATCACCTCGGCCCCCGCGACCAGGTAGACCGCGTAGCAGGCGGCGCCGCCGAACACCAGCCCCGCGCCGAGCCAGAAGTCCCGCTGCCCGCCCTCCAGCGCGTGCGAGAAAACCAGCACCAGCCCGGCGTAGGTCACCGCGAGGGCGACGATCTCCCGCCGCGTCACGCCCTTGCGCAGGAACACGGCGGAGAGCACGACGACGATCGTCGGGTAGATGAACTGCAGCAGCCGGCCGAGCCCGGCGGCGATGTACTGCAGCCCGAGGAAGTCGAGGAAGCTCGCGAGGTAGTAGCTGAGCAGCCCCAGCCCGCAGACCGCGGCGAATTCGCGCCCGGCGAGCGGCCGGTGCTCCGCGCCGTGCCTCACCCACAGCGCCGCCGCGACGAAGAATGGCACCGAGAACACCATGCGCAGCGCGAGCAGCGTGACCGGGTCCGTGACCCAGGCGTAGGCGAGCTTGATGAAGATCGGCCGCAGCGAGAAGAAAATGACGCCGCCGATCGCGAGCGCGAGCCCGACGACGAACCAGCCGCGGCTTCTTTCGGCCCGGCTCAAGACGGACACCGGGCGGCTGAGCCGGCTGGAATAAGGAGTTCACGCATTGGAATGACGACAATTGTACCTGCGAGACTCTCTGTTCGTGTCGCGAGGGCGTCAGATCGTGAGATCGATACCTGGATTTCCACTCCCGCCCTCCCGGCTTCAATGGTGCGGTAAGCTTGGGTTGACAACCCGAACCGCATCATTTCTTGGAAGAGAAAGCCAATCCTCTCCTCGCGCTGAGCGTGCGCGACTTTCGCCTGTACTGGCTGGCCCTGGTCACGCAGGTCGTCGGCCAGCATATGTTCGCGTTCACGCTGGGGTGGCTCGCCTTCGAAATCACGGGATCGCAGGCGCAACTCGGCTTCATCCATCTCTGCGGTTTCGTGCCCCAGTTCGTCCTGACGCTGTTGGGCGGCGTGCTGGCCGATCGCATCGATGCGCGCAAGCTCATCGGCGTCGCGCAGGTCAATGCCGCGGTTGCCATGATCCTGGTTGGCGGGGTGACGCTGCTCGGCGTGGCGCAATTGTGGCACCTCGCGCTCGGTGCGTTTCTGTGGGGTTTCTCGGCCGCCATCGACGAGCCCGCGCGCGCGTCGTTCTTTCCGCGCCTGCTGCCGCGCCCGCTGCTGCGCTCCGCGGTGCCGTTGATATCCATGGCGTTCGGCAGCAGCCGCGTGATCGCGCCCTCGATCGCGGGATTTCTCATCGCCGCGGCGGGTGCGCCGGCCACCTTCCTGCTGTGCGCGGCGGCGGTCAGCACGATGATCGCGGTGCTATTCCTGGTTCGCCCCGCGCACGCTGCCGCGCGCCCGCACGGCAGCCTGCTCGACAGCTTCACCGACAGCCTGCGCTACATCCGCGCCAACGAGGCCTTCGCCCGGGTCATCGGCGTGGCGCTGCTCCACGCCACCCTGGCCATGGGCTTTATCCACATGCTTCCGGTATTCGCCAAGGATGTCTTGCAGGTCGATTCGCGGGGCCTCGGCATTCTTGCCTCCGCCGCCGGCATCGGGGCGCTGGCCGGCTTCATGTCCTACGGCTGGCTGCAGTCGCGCATCGCGTGGCGAGACCTGGTGGTGAGCGCCCTGACGCTCTACAACGTAGCGCTGATCGGGCTCGCCTTCAGCGACTGGTACTGGCTGTCCTTCTTCACGATACTCGTCGCAGGCCTGTGCCACGCTTATTTCCTGACCTGTGCGCAGGTGATGCTGCAGACCCTGGTCGAGGACCATTACCGCGGGCGGGTGATGAGCGTGTTCGCGCTGGTGTGGAGCTTGATGTTCCTGAGCGGATTCCTGTTGAACGTCGCGGGGGAGTGGGCGGGCCCGCGCCTGGCGCTCGCGGGAGGCGCTGCTATCATGCTGGCCTACGTGTGGCTGTCCCTGGTGCGCGCGAGGGTGCTGAAGCATGTCGTTCTCGCGCCCAGGGCAGGCTAGCGTATGACGACGTACGACTCGCAAGCCGGGTCCCGTGCCGCGCGGGTCCAATCACCATTCACCAATCACCAATCACGCAGTTCAGGATAAGGAGGGGTTTCACCGATGATCATCGATTCCCAGGTCCACGCCTATGAGGCGAACACGCCGAAACGGCCGTGGCTCAACGTTCCGAACTGGCCCCCCAGCGCCACGGGCGACGAGACCGTGGCGGCGATGGACAAGCTCGGGATAGACGGCGCGATCTTCATCTCCGCCTTTTCCATGTACGGCTACGACGCGAGCTACGCGGTGGAGGTGCAGCGGAAGCATCCCGGCCGGTTCGCCATCGTGAAGCCGGTGAACCCGGAGGATCCGGCGGTGGCCGACGTCATCGCCGACTGGAAGAAGACGCCGGGCACCGTCGGCATCCGGGTCATCGTGACCCAGGAGCCGGGACGCAATCCGAGCGACGCGGGTCTCGACCGGGTTCTGCGCGAAGCCGTCCGGCACGACTTTCCCGTCAACATCCTGTGCTGGGGCAACCTGGAGCGGGGCGCGGCGGTGATCGACCGTCATCCCGACGTGCGCTTCATCATCGACCACCTGGGCATCCTGCAGCCGCGCACGCCACCCGCGCCGCCGCAGCCCTGGGCCGAGCTGCCGAAGGTGCTGGACCTCGCCAAGCGCAAGAACGCGGTCATCAAGATCAGCGGCGCCTGCACGCTGTCCCGGGAGCCGTATCCCTTCCCGGACATCTGGGACCCGCTCGCGCGCATCTTCGACGCCTGGGGCTTCGACCGCTGCCTGTGGGGCACCGACTGGACCCGCGCCTTCGCGGTCGTCAACTACGAGCGGGCCGTCGAGCCCTTCCGCCGGACCGACCGCCTGAGCGACAGCGAACGCGCGATGCTGATGGGCGGCGCCTGCGCGAAGGCGTACGGGTGGGCGCCGAGGAAAGGCTAGGGGCAGAGGCCGGGAGAGCGGGAGAGCGGGAGGGCGGGAGATCGAAAAGGCGCTGGCCGGAAACGACAGCAAACGACCGAAACGGACGTTCGGGCACCTGAGAAAGATGTGCGCCCCTCTTTTTTTCCGCCTGGTCGTTGCCATGTCAGCGCCGGCGTACCAGGTTGGCGAGTTCTTCGTAAACCAGGCGCCTGTGACCGACCGCGACTCACCGAGGTCAACGGCTGCCACGGCCGGATCGTTTTGGGAAGAGATGTGCGCTTGATGGTGATACGAACATTCGTATATGCTGGTCATCAAACACGTACTCGGACCTGAAACTGGCGAGACGACGGTACCGGGAAGCGCGGAATCTGGCGAAGGAATCATGATATGGCCAGGAAAGTCACTGAATCGAGCGGCAACATCTTTCTCGACTTAGGCTTCCCGCCTCATGAGGCGGAAGTGATGCTGCTGCGCGCGAAGCTCGCGGAGGCGTTGCGCCGCTGGATGGAACGCGAGAAATTGACCCAGGGTGAGGCCGCCAGGCGCCTGGGCATCACCCAGCCGCGCGTATCGGAAATCGTTCGCGGCAAGGTGGAACTGCTTTCCCTCGATTACCTGGTGGGGCTCTGCGCAAAGGCCGGCATCCCCGTCGGCGTGCGCCTTGCAGCCTGAGTTTTCAAGAACACGGGAGATCGGGAAATCGGGAGAGGGAAACGGCGTTTTGGCTTTCACCCCCTCCCGCGCCACGCACTCCCACTCTCACCACACGAGGCTGGCGAGAAAGCGCAGCGACGCGGCGAGCAGGAACAGCCCGAACGCGACTTCGAGCGCGCGCCGCGAAAGGGCGTGGGCCATTCTCGCGCCATAGGAAGCGGTGACGCTCGACACCGGCGCCATCAGCGCAAACCCGATCAGCGACACGAAGCCGAACGACAGCGGCGGCAATTGCGCCTGATGCGGCAGACCGGCGACAATGTAGCCGAGCGTGCCGGCGAGCGTGATCGGCACCACGATGCCGGCGGAGGTCGCGACCGCCTGATGGATCGGCTTCCCGTAGAGCGTGAGCACCATGGTGGCGAGCGAGCCGCCGCTGACGCCAGTGAGCGAGGCCATCAGCCCGACCGCGAGGCCGTAGAGGCGCGCCAGCGGATGCTTCGGCAGGTCGTCCCCCAGCCGCCACGATTGCCGGCCGAACAGGAGCTTGCCGGCGATGATGGTCGCGATGACGATGAAGGCGATCTTGAAGACCGGCGACGGCGCCACCGTGGCGATGCCCGAGCCGATGGCGATGCCGACGATCACGCCCGGCGTCCACTGCCACACCACATCCGTGAGCACCGCGCCGGTCGCGCGATGGGTCAGATACGAACGGATATTGGTCGGCGCCATGATCGCGAGCGACGTGCCGATACAGAGCTGCATGTGCACGGCGTCCGGCACACCGAGGAGGCGGAACACCTCGTAGAGAACCGGCACCACCACCACGCCGCCACCGACGCCGAACAGGCCGGCGAGCAATCCGGCCACCACTCCGCCGGCCATGATGGCGGCGGCGAGGAGGAGCAATTCATCGAGCGGCACACCGAGCACGCCGCTACGATAACAGCGTCGCCAGGAACCGCAGCGTCATGAACAAATCACTCTGACCCAGTTGATGTTCCTTTGATTTGACCTATATACGTCTCAAGCGTATATTCCTGCGGTGCTCACTTTCATCGAGCTGCCGGGAGATATTCGAGAATGGCTAAGCTCTACGGCAAGAAACTGGCCGCGTGGGAAAGGAAACGCGACATAAATGCGGAAATCCTCCAGTCCATGCGCGACTTGAGGCGCGGCAAGTGGGCGCGGAAAACGGAGTTCATCCCCCAGCGCGACGGCTCGATGCGCCGAATCATCACCCGGCGCGACGGGACGGTGGAAAAGGACCACGTTATTCCGGCGGCAGATACCTCCGTGCGCGCTGCTCGCGCCGCGACGGGGCTGTCGCAGGCGCAGTTCGCCAGACTGCTGGGGGTTTCGGTGCGCACGCTCCAGGAATGGGAGCAGGGCCGCAAGTCACCTTCCGGCGCGGCTGCGACCCTTCTTAGAATCGCCGGCAAACGGCCGGACGTGCTCAAGGAAGTAGCGTAGTTCACTCCCGCTCTCCCGCCCTCCCGCTCTCACGGGTTTTGTCGCCCTCACGCCCTCCCGCTCTCCCGGCTTCTATCGCTGGGCGGCGCCTGCGCCAAGGCCTATGGCTGGTCGCCGAAGAAAGGCTAGGAAATTGAGCCTGGACCTTTTAGCTGGGAGTGCGAAACGAAAGACGCAGCATTGGCGAAAAAGATTAGCCGCTTCCTGCGCTGAATAGACAGCCCGGCGCGCTACCGGTCATCGGCGACCGGACCCAACTTTATTCTGTGATCCTGGGGTTGGATGATGCTGGGTGCGGTGGTCCTACTTTACCGGACATCCGGCACCGGTCCGTCGGGGCATGCTTGTCCGGAAGGACCGGTCATCCATAACCGGTGCACACGTCTTGTTAAGCGCACACCGCACCGGTATCGTATGACACAAATATTGCAGGAATGTCTTTATGCTGATCAAGCAACCCGCAAAAACTGCAACGGTGATTCCGCTGCGGCCGTCCCTGGTACTTAAAGCGTCGGAGAGAAAATGGGGACGGGCCGTGATGAAGCTAGGATTCAACATCCTTCCGTCCCTCATCTTCCGCGCCCAAGCACGGCTCGGCTTGAGCGCGACCCACCTCGCCGTATTGCTCCAGATCGCTGACTACTGGTGGGAAAAGGAACGCAATCCTTATCCGGGGACGACCGCCCTCGGCGAGCGCCTCAGCCTCAGCCCACGTCAGGTACGCCGCCATATCGCCGATCTGGAAAAAGCGGGCCTGGTCCAGAGAATTGAGCGAAGGGCTGCGCATCGCGGCAAACTCACGAACCATTATGACCTGACCGGGCTGGTCGAGAAGCTCAAGAAGCTTGAGCCTGAATTCCGCGAAGTGCAGGAGGCGCGGAAGAAACTCAGCCGCCGCGGCGGCTTGCTCAGCAAGGCTTAGACGGAACTGAAACGGCGTAGCTCAGACGGATAGAGCATCCCGCTTTCGACATACACCGGACTCGCAATTCGATTGTATGGGCGGGGAGGTCGCGGGTTCAAGTCCCAGCCGCCGTTTCCTCTCCTAGACACCACCCATGCTGCAAAAGATCATCAGCATCAAGAATATCGGGAGATTCCGCAACTGCGCGGCAGTTGGCGATGTAACTTTTCGCCGCATTACGCTAATCTTTTCGGAGAACGGGCGCGGCAAGACTACTTTCTGCGCCATCCTTCGCTCCTTATTCACGAACACCCCCGCCTTCATTATGGGGCGTAGGACTTTGGGGAGCCCTGATCCGCCGGAAGCACAGCTGCTATTCGCC
This sequence comes from Betaproteobacteria bacterium, assembly GCA_016192825.1. Lineage (GTDB taxonomy): Bacteria > Pseudomonadota > Gammaproteobacteria > Burkholderiales > SG8-41 > SG8-41. The sequence continues at coordinate 29,854 of JACPTK010000005.1, forward strand.
AACAACGGCACCATCAGTTTCCGCAATGAGGCGTGGAGCGCGCCCTATCCTGAAATTGCGGTGTTTGACGGCGCATATATCAGCGATAACGTATTCGCCGGAGATTTCGTCGATACGGCGCACCGCCGTAATCTTTACCGCGTGATCATCGGGGCGCAAGGCGTCGCGCTGGCGGCGCGCATCACTGAGATCGACGCCCAGGTGAGAGCGAAAAACGACGAAATCCGCAATGGCCGGGCCGGACTTCAAAGATACATTCCGGCGGGCATGGCTGTGGAGGATTTCATCGCTTTGCCAGAGGACGCGGCAATTGACGAAAGAATTACCGCCAAAGAACAGGAACTTCAGGCTGCGCAGCGCGCGGCGCAACTCCAGCAGAGGCAGGGTCTGACAGCGATCACGCTGCCCTTGTTCGACCCGCGCTTCACCCAATTACTGGCGAAAACGCTTCCAGGGATCGCCGCCGACGCCGAGCGGCGCGTAAGGGAGCATATCGCAGCGCATCGCATGCAGGCACGCGGCGAGCCGTGGCTTACGGAAGGGCTTGGCTACACCACCGATTCCTGCCCGTATTGCGGGCAGGATTTGCGCGCGGTGACACTTATACAGGCGTACAGGGATTTCTTCAACCGTGAGTATCTTGCGCTGCGCGATGAAGTAACCAGACACAGCAGGGATATTGACGATGTTTTCGGAGATCGCGCCGCGGCGATGATCGAACAGATTGTGCTGCAAAACATCAACGCCGTAGAATTCTGGCAACACTATTGCCAGATTGCTGCGCCAGTTTTGGCGGAGGCGGGAAGAACCGCAGATATTCTCGGCGGATTACGCCAAACCTGCCAGTCCCTGCTGCAGAGGAAAGCAGCGAACCCCCTTGAGGCCGTCCCGCCTGATGACGCCTTCACCCAGGCGCTCGGCAACCTCGATCAGTTACGGGCTTCTGTGGCGGGCTACAACGCCGCCGTAGCTGCCGCCAACGCCCTCATTACGGCCAAGAAACAGCAGGCCGGAGCCGCCGACGTGCGGGCCATTGAACGCACGCTCGCGGCCCTCAGAGCGAAAAAGGCGCGCTACACGGCAGAAGTCCGCGCGCTGTGCGAAGCGGACGCAACGCGCCAGCGCGAAAAGAGCGCGCTTGAGGAGGAAAAAGCTCGTGTGCGCGCACAGCTCGATACTCATACGGAGCAGGTTATCGTCCGGTATGGCGAGAGCATTAACTGCTATCTCGAGCGGATCAACGCAGGCTTTGGCATTACGACGCCCACCCATACCTACCGCGGCGGCCCGCCGAGCACGAGCTATCAAATCGTCATCAATCAGCGCCCTGTGGACCTTGGCGACGCAACTACGCCGCTCGACCGCCCGAGCTTTCGCAATACGTTGAGCGCCGGAGACCGCAGCACGCTTGCGCTTGCATTCTTCTTGGCGGAGCTTGAACAGGACTCGCAGCGTGCGCGCAGGATCGTGGTTTTTGATGACCCGTTCACAAGCCTCGACGCCTTTCGCCGCAATCAGACGGTCCACCAGATTTACAGGTGCGCCGATGCCTGCCTGCAAGTCGTGGTGCTGTCGCACGATCCCAATTTCTTGAAGCTTCTGTGGGACCGCATCCCGCCAGCCGACCGTAAGACACTTCAGTTCGCGCGCGTCGGAGAGGAAAATACCACTGTAGCCGAGTGGGACATCGAAAAGGCTGTGCGGGCGCAATACCGCGCCGACATCGACAGCCTGCAGCGGTATTTTTCTACGACCGAGGGAAACCCCCGCGACATCATCCAGAAAATCAGGCCAGTCTTGGAAGGTTATTGTTGCAACTTGTACCCAACGCAGTTCCCTGAAGGGGACACTCTTGGCGACATCATCGGCAAGATAAGAAACGCACGCGCGGGCCATCCTCTTGCACCGATACTGGATCAACTGGACGAGCTGAACCAATATGCCCGCAGGAATCATCACGGCGAGAACCCCAACGCGACCATGGAACCCGTTAATGCCGCGGAGCTACAGGGCTACGTGCGCCAGACCCTCAAGCTCGTAGGTTGCCTTCTGTAATAGTGACAGCGAAGAAACGACCTTGAAGCCGCCCCAGCCACTCTTTACTATGGATTAAGGTGGATTAAGGGGCTAGGTTCGATTTTCAGCCAGCAGCGGCCTTTGCATCCTTGGATCGCAACCACTGGAGCGACGAGGCCCCAATACTCGCGCGCACCAGCCGGGGAGGGTGGTCCACGACGGCTGTCATTCCGTCCGAAAGTTAGCTTCGAAATAGTAAGCAAGGGTGGTGCGGGGTAGTCTGTCGTTATGGAGTCCCTGATCACCGCCGCCGCACGCGCCCTCGCCGCGGGCGATGCGCTCGGCGCCCTCAAGCGGGTCGCCCTGCGCGAGGACCCGCCGGCGCTGGCGCTGCGCGGCATCGCGATGGCGCAGCTCGGCGAGTACCCGCGCGCCCGTGAGCTCCTGCGGCGCGCCGCCCGCGGCTTCGGCGCCCACGAGGAGCTGGCGCGCGCATTGTCAGCGCGCGGGCTCGCCCATTATCCGCGCCGCGTTGAATCAGAAAAACAAAGCACCCAATACGGCCGGTTATTGAGCGCTTGGAGCCACGTTTCTGGCTGCGCAGTGCGCGTCTAAGAGGACAAGAGCTTCGGATACTTCTTCTCGCGTAGCTCTTCGACCGTCCTATCTGTCAGCTTCCACGCGTCGCCCTTGATTCGGACGACGAGCTCCTTCCAGACTCTGCTAAATGCTTCGATCGCATCATCTGCGCTGAATTGCACGCCTGCTGGCAGGAGCGGATCGATGTCGTCGGTCAGACTGCGGGTGAGCTTTTCCAGCATCCGCTGCTCGGCTGCGGCGCGCGAGACCGGATGGCCCTCCAGTTCCAGGTAGTGATCAAAGCAGGCGATTACCTTGCGAGTATCGAGACCAAGCTGTTTGAGCCCCTCGTTGAGATCGAACAAGTCCCTGCCCTGCCGGCGCTGCAGAAGCGCGCGCAGTTTTGTCCCGAAAAGTTCTTCCGGCTCGAACGACACGATATCGGTCCGGGCCTGATGCCATCCGCTGGAGAGTTCGAACGGATAGGTCTTGAGCCCGAGCAGAGTCCTGTGCTCGCGCGTGTTGATCTCGATCTTGAGATTCAGCTCCGTATCGGGCGCCGTTTCGGGGACGACGCGGAAGACGAGATGCGTCGAATGGCCCGCACGATCTCGAGCGCAGTATCCGAGCCATGCCAGTGTCTCACGGACCGCGTCGATCGTCGGGCCGATGCGCTCGGGGCGGACCTGGACCAGGTCGATGTCTTCGGAGTAGCGCAACGGCTGCCGGAATAGCAGCTTGTTAATTGCAGTGCCACCCCGAAAGGCAATCCTGCCTTTCAACTTTGACGCGCTGAAGAGATCACAGAGGGCGCGGCAAATGATCAAGTCCTGCTCGACCTGCCTGAGATCCGGCCAAGGCGCCTTCGTGCTCCATTCCTGAAGGTATGCGCGCGGGATCAAGCCTCTACCTCGATCCGCTCATTGATGAGGAGCATCCACTTGGGGTTCTTCTCCTGCGGGGAAGCGAGGGAAGCCACCAATGGCCTGGCCGCGGGATCGAGCGGCTTCAGGGATTTGGCTTCGCGGGCGAATGGTTCCAGCGCCTTTGCCTGGCGCACGTGCCGGGCAAGCTCGAGTAGATAGCCGAGCCGTCGAACGGACGAGTTCTCGTAGACGTTAGCGAGCCTGGCCAGCTTGCGCGGATCTGCCTTGCCACCGAGGTCCTTTGCAATCTGCGCCACGCCGTTGACGCCTGCCGCACGATGGAGATAGCGCGCGCAGTCCAGGAGAGTCAGCTCGATGCCCGCAACCTTTGCGAAGCCCGCCTCGCTTTTCATCTGCGCGAGCCATTCGGGGCGATTCGCCTCGGCGAAGGCGTGCGGCGCCTGGTATATGAACTGCAAGCGGTGGCGCCCGATCTCGAAGCCTCGCAACTGCTTCGGAACGACGACCTGGAAAACCATGGCCGCTTGATGGGACGAGCCGTGGAACGCGGCCGCGCGAAGCAACGAGATCCGATAGTCGATCCCTTGGTGTTTCATCAGTGGATCGATCCAGTGCGCCGGATCGGGCGCGCCGAACGCCCGGTCCTCCGGCCGAAGGATCAGATAGAAGCCGTGCCGGGGATTGGCTAGGCGGCGTTTCCGGATGAGTCGGCTGATGGCTGCGGCAAAGCTCTGTGGTGCGAGGCCGAGCGCGCGCAGCGCCTCCTGTCGGGAAAAGTAGGCGCGCCCGCGCGCAAGCTGCTGGTCCAGGTATTGATCGAGCGAGGCCATGCCCCAATCATATTCAAAACATGACAAAAAGGCTAGAGTTTTGCGTATGCTTGGGGGAGGGGGTTTACTGGCCTGTCCCCAAAAAATGCTGAAGTCGGCGCGGCGGAGTAGCTTCTCGTTATGGAGTCCCTGATCACCGCCGCCGCACGCGCCCTCGCCGCCGGCGACGCGCTTGGCGCCCTCAAGCGAGTCGCTCTGCGCAACGACCCGCCGGCTCTGGCCCTGCGCGGCATCGCCATGGCGCAGCTCGGCGAGTACCCGCGCGCCCGTGAGCTCCTGCGGCGCGCCGCCCGCGGCTTCGGCGCCCACGAGGAGCTGGCGCGCGCCCGCTGCGTCGTAGCCGAGGCCGAGGTGGCGCTGGTCATGCGCGATCTCGGCGGCTCGCCGCGCGCGCTGGCGGCGGTGGCCGAGTTGACTGCCGCCGAGCTGGCGCTGCGATCGTTGCGCACTGGCCCGGCGCGGGCGGCGCTCGCCCGCGCACAGGAGGCGGCTGATCGCGCACGCGTGCCGGCGCTCCTCGCCGAGGTGGCGGAGGCGCGGGCTGCGCTCGATCGTCCCGCCGCCCGGCGCCTTTTCGCCGGCGGCGAGCAGGCGCTGCGGCTCAACGAGGTTGCGGCGCTCCTGGCGTCGGGAGCGCTGGTCGTCGATGCCTGCCGCCGCGGGCTGCGCGCCGGTGCTGCGTGGTTGCCGCTGGCACGCTGGCCGGTGCTGTTTGCGTTGGCGCGGGCGCTCGCCGGGGCGTGGCCGGGCGATGTCGATCGGCAGGCCTTGATCGCCTGCGCGTTCCGCGCCCGCCGGCCCGACGAGTCGCATCGAGCGCGCCTGCGGGTCGAGATGGGCCGGCTGCGCGCGCTCGTCGCGGCGCTGGCGAGCATCGAGGCTACCGAGAGCAGTAAATAAGGTCAGTGTAAGATTTCCGCGCCGACCAGCGCTTCGGTTTATTGAAAACTTACACCGACCCCATTTAGCCCCATTTAGCCACCCCATTTAGCCACAACGGCAAGATCTCGATGTTGGCAGTGTCGATCGGGCGCGATACCCCTGTCCTGGGTCATCGCGGATACTTTATTCGCGCTCTTTACACGCGGCGGCTAACGGGTGACCCGGGACTTCGGGACTGTGACCTTCGTGCTGAAGCTTTTCGGCGACGGCCTCGCCGGCGGCAACAGCTCCTCTTGAAGCGAGCTGCGCACGTTCCAATGTCCGGAACGAGTGCCGACCCGCTTGACATTTTCCTCGAGCTCTGGGTATTGTCACTCGGTGAAGTCAAGTCTCGAGTTGAAATAGCCCACGTTGTATTTGCGTAGAACGAAGATATTTGTGGGCGCTCGCAACAATGGTGGAGACCATCGAGTTATTCAGAAGACCGGATGGCTCCTCGCTAACTCCCGCGCGCGAGCGAACAGTCAAAGTATCGGAAAATGACCGAACTGCTTCGTTCGGTCCATTCCTTCAGAAGGCCGACGCTTCGGCTCTTCCGAGGTTGAAGCCCGATTCCCGCCCTGCGAGTTGCTGCTCCCAATCGACGACATCGGGCACGGCACTGCCAACACGGCACTGCCAAGACGCGCACGTAGGTCGCCATCGAAGAGATCCGGCGCGAACGCTCAAGCTGTAGAGATGAACTGAAAAATCAAAAGCGAGCCATGGAAAACGGCAACGTTATCGTGACGGCGGTGGGCGATTACAACCTGGACGAGCCGGACAATCCCGAAGCGATCTTCGAATACACCGCGGACATGCTGAGGCGCGCGGACATAGCCTTCTGCCAGCTCGAGTGCCCTTACTCCGATAAAGGTTCCATGAACTCCAATGGGCCTCGCGGCGCGATCCAGCGCGACGTCGGAAATCTGAAAGGGATTCCGTTTGCCGGCTTCGATGTGGTTTCCATGGCGGGGAACCACATCATGGACTGGGGACAAGATGCGCTGCTGGACTGCAGGGAACGCCTGCGCAGCGAAGGCATTACCGTAATCGGAGCGGGAGCAAACATCGAGGAGGCACGGAAACCCGCCATCCTGGAGCGGGACGGGAATCGAATCGCTTTCCTGTCGTATTGCTCTGTAGCACCCAAGGGGTACTACGCATCGCCCGGGAAGGCCGGAATTGCTCCCATGCGGGTCATCACACACTACGAGCCCTTCGAAGACGATCAGCCGGGTACACCGTGCGAGACCATGACTTTTCCGGTGCCAAGAGACCTCGAAGCGTTGACGGGGGATATCAGGAGTTTGCGGAGCAAAGCCGATGTCGTGGTGGTGTCACAACACTGGGGAATCCACGGCCTGCCCTACAAGATCGCCGACTACCAGCCGATCGTCGCGCACGCCGCGATCGATGCCGGCGCCGATATAGTCGTCGGGCACCATCCGCACATGCTGAAAGGGGTGGAGGTCTTCAAGGGCAAGGTCATCCTGTACAGCATCGGTGCCTTTGCCTATAGCCGCAGACCCTCGACCAGAGCCGACTACCTCAAGCAGCACGATCCGGACTGGGAAACCGCTCGACAGCGTGTCTGGAAGGAGGTGGTTCAGGGCCTGGCGCCTTCCGGCAAGCCTGGCGATTACGGCTTCCACGGCCACTCGAAGCGCAGCATGATCATCAACATGAGGATAAAGAACAAAGAACTGCGGCGCGTCTCCTTCATTCCCGTGATGATCAACGAGAAGAACCAGCCCCAGCCGCTTTCTCCCTCGGATCCGAAAGGGCAGGATGTCATCCGGGATCTGGCGACTGCGACCGATAAAGCAAACATGAATGGCCGGTTCGCCGTGGACGGCGAGGAAGTCGTGATCTCGCCATCCTGATTTCCTGCTATGGAGAATGCATTGCTCCCTGGACGTCTTGCGGCATCGAAAGCCTCATTGGCAGCCATTCTCGTCGTGGTTCTCGGGGCCAGCGAGGTTTACAGCCAGGAATACCCCGTCAGGCCCATTCGCATCGTCACTTCGGCACCCGGGGGCGGCCGCGATTTCGTCGCGCGCTTGATCGCGCAGGGGATTTCGGACCGCCTGGGCAAGCGGGTGATCGTCGACAACCGCGGCGGTGCAGTCCTGATGGCCGAAATTGTGTCCAATGCAACGCCCGACGGTTACACCTTTCTTATCGCGGCCAGCACCCTCTGGATCGGGCCGCTTCTGCAGAAAATGCCTTACGACGTAGACCGGGATTTTGCGCCGGTGACGTTCACGGACAAGTCGCCCGGCATCATGGCCGTGCATCCCACGTTGCCGGTTCCGATAAAGTCGGTGCGGGAATTCATCGCCCTCGCCAAAGCCAGGCCGGGACAGTTGAACTACAGTTCGAGCGCGCCGGGCTCGTCCTCCCATCTCGCCGCAGAACTCTTCAAGATGATGGCTGGAGTTGATCTGGTGCGAGTTTCGTACAAGGGCTCCGGCCCGTCAGTGCTGGCGGTGATGCAGGGGGAAGTGCAGGTAATCATCAATACCGGCAGTTCCATAGAGCCGCACGCCAGATCCGGCAGATTGAGGGCTTTGGCAGTCACCAGCCTCGATCCTTCCAGATTGTTTCCCGATTTGCCTACTGTGGCGGCTTCGGGCGTGCCCGGCTACGAGTTTGTAACCTCCGGGATCATGGTCGCCCCGGCGAAGACCCCGGCGGCAGTCATCAGGCGCGTGAACCAGGAAGTGGTGCGATACCTGAACACATCAGAGGCGAAAGAGAAGTTTCTCGTGCAAGGGGTAGAACCGTACGGCAGTTCGCCGAAGGAATTGGATCGCGTTCTCAAGGCTGAAAGGGCCATGTGGGCGAAGGTCATCAAGCACGCCGGTATCGTAGCCAAGTAAGCACAGCAGGTGCATGCCTCCCAGCGGCAGTCCGTCCTGTCAGCGGTCCCGAAAGGACACAGCATGCAAGACCGTGAGGATGCGGTATCTCTTTATGCGGTTGGAGACGTATGCGTCAATCGGGAGATGCCGGAATCGATTTTTTCTCTTTCCGCTCCGGTATTGAACGAGGCTGACATCGCCTTCTGCCAGCTCGAGACGGTCTATTCCGAACGGGGCACACCTTCCGTCGTGGTGGGCCGGCCGCTTCGCGCCCATCCGAGAAACGTATCAGCCTTCGCGTTCGCGGGATTCGACATTGTTTCGCTGGCCGGCAACCATGTCATGGATTTTGGGGCCGAGGCGCTTGCCGACACCAAAGAGCTGTTCGAGAGCAGAAACATATGCACGGTAGGAGCCGGCCGGAACATATCCGAAGCGAGAAAGCCCGTATTCATGGAGAGGAAAGGCGTGCGGATAGCCTTCCTCGCATACAATTCAGTCCTGCCATACCGGCATTGGGCCGAAGCCGACAAACCGGGTTGTGCCCCCGTCCGGGTATCGACGTTCTACGAGCAGCTCGAGCCTCACGAACCGGGAGGGCCGGCCCGAGTAATAACCGTCACCGATAAAGGTGATTTGGAGGCCATGAAGCAGGATATCGTGAAGGCGAAAGCCTCCGCCGACGCGGTTGTGCTTTCGCTTCACTGGGGCCTGCATTTCACTCCCGCCGTAATAGCCGGCTACCAGGGAGAGGTCGGCCGCGCAGCCATCGATGCCGGCGCGGATCTGATCATCGGCACGCACGCACACATCCTGAAAGGCATCGAGGTCTACAGGGGCAAGGTCATCACGTACTGCCTGTGCAATTTCGCATTCGACAACGGCTGGACCGCTGAGGAGTTTGCGAAGCCAAGACACAGGGAGCGTCAGAAGTACTATCCCAATTTCGTCTACGACAAGAACTACCCCACTTATACTTTTCCGGTCGATTCCAGGAAAACGGCTGTACTCAAATGCAGCATAACGAAAGCCGGGGTCCAGCGCGTCTCCCTTCTCCCTGCATACATAAACAGCGACGGACAACCCGAAATCCTGGCCAGGTCGGATCCCAGAAGCGCCGAAGTGTTCAATTACATGGACGATCTGTGCAGAGAGTTCAATACGAAACTGTCCTTTGATGGCGACGAGGTGTTAATCCATACCGGCTAATGCACCGACCATGAAACTTCTCTTCTTCGACGATTTCAGGCTCGGTGTACTGCGGGGAGAGGCCGTCGTCGATGTGTCACAGGCCGTCAGCGATATTCCGCGCGTTGGTCCGCACGACGTCATCAATGGACTCATCGAACGGTTTGAAGCCTATCGCGGGCGCCTGGAAGACGCCGCTGCGAGCGGCCCTGGAGTTCCTGTCAGCAGGGTAAAGATCCGGCCGCCACTGCCGCGGCCGATCAACATCGATTGCATTGCGGAAAATTATCTGAGTCAGGTCACCTCATCGGAACCTGCACTTATCAATGCATTCCACAAGTCGCCCGGCGCGATTATTGGAGACGGCGATGTCATGGTCTTGCCTGATGTCCCGGCCAGCAACTTCGAGGCTGAAGCGGAACTCGGGGTAGTGATCGGCAAGGGCGCATTCAACGTCACGGCGGCGCAAGCCATGGATCATGTCTTCGGCTACGTCAATTTCATCGACGGATCGGCCAAGGGGCTGCTTCCCGCCAAACATCATCACTTCCAGGTCAAATCGCGCGCCACGTTTGCACCCATCGGGCCGTATCTGGCAACCGCCGACGAGATCAGGGACCCGCATGCCGTACGGGTGCGGCTCTGGGTCAATGGCGAGCTCAGGCAGGATTTCAGTACATCCGGCATGCTTTACAACATTCCACGGTGTATCGAATGGGTCAGCTCCATCCATCCGCTGGAGCCGGGCGATATTCTTGCTACTGGAACCAATCACGAAGGCCTGGTCAGCCTTCAGGATGGCGACCGCTTGGAGCTCGAAGCAGATGGACTGGGCCGCTTACACGTAAGCTGCCGGGACGATTTGAAGCGCACCTGGCCGAAAGAGACCCGGCTCGAGAGATTGCGGAGAGGACTGCCAGCGAGAGCCGAGCAACTCACGGGAAAGTATGCGAAGCCCCCCAAGGACTAGGCTGGTCCCTCGCTCACGGCGCTCGCGGTCCTCGGCCGGCAGCCTCGTGACTGGTGACTCCACTCGCTGATGCGAGCGACGAGTGACGAATGACGGTGAATCAGGAAAAGGCGTGACGGCTGATGACTGACGACTCGTACTGACCACCCCGGCGCTTCGCACCACCCCTCCCTATATGAATCTATATGAAGGAGGGGAGAATTTCTCTTTGCGGCGTTCCGTCCTTCCTTCGTGACCTTCGTGTCCTTCGTGACTGTAAGTAGTCCGGGCCGCGCACGTTCTCGTGGAAGAGATCAAGCGCGGCCGGTGTTGCGAGGGGTGCCGGGGTTTCGATTAGGGTGCGCACGGCGCGGTAGCTGTAGCTCCTGAGCGCCGCTGCGCGCTCACAGGCGCGCTCCAAGGCGGGCGGAGCTGAAGTCCTGGACGAGACGCAGGATGCCCTGGACGCTGCGCAGGGTCTCCTCCGGGTGCGGAGTCTTGTCCGGGGTCGCCCATTACCGTAGCCGCCGCGCGTAAAGAGCGAATGGGGATCAGCACGCTCAACCGCTTTTCCGGGTGATGAGTGATGGGTGATGAGGGCCTGCGCAAGCGCGGGATGCTCGTCACCTCGTCACTGCATGACTGCTTCACTTGCCTCGTCAGTCTGGCTGGGTGCGCCTCAGTTCGCGGCTCACCGCCGCCGCTTCCCGCCAAGCAACGAGGCCAGGAGCCCTGTCAGCCTACAAGATGTGAGGGTCATTGAGGGACCAGAAACACACCACGGAGGTTTTGGATGCAGGACTCAATCAGCTTCAATTCCTTACGATCTTGGATGGCCAATTTCCTGTTTTCTAGCCCGTCAATATGCGTCCTTACGAGCGGGCGCAACAACGCGACATACTGGTCGTAGCTCAACCCAAAAAGCCGCTGCAAGTCCCTTTGTAAAACTTCTTCTTGATTGGTCACATACCGGTCTTGCAGCATCCACCTTGTCTGATGGCCTAATACTTCCTGCACAGCGTCTCGCCGTAGCTCATAGAAGTTCCCCTCCTCAATCCGAAACACTGTAGTCAGAATTTCTAGTTCATCCAACTCCGCCCTAGAGAGCTCATGATCCTCGACGCACTCGCGCGCGAAGACGAGAATAAGATCAAGAAGAGTCTCTTTGAGATTTGGCGCACCTGACAGTCCCTCGTTCGCGATGAGCTTATCGAAGCTCGCGCGTGAGAACGTACCAGAAGCGATGAGACTGCAAATTGGACGCATTGCGCCCGAAATTCTTTCTGAGTCAAGGTATCGTCGAAACACCTCATGGAAGGAATACTTGTCGGCCATGGTCTTCCCCTCCCTAGCGCTTCTAGCTCGAGTGAGGCGGAGCTGAGATTTGCCCGCTAACGAATCCAGTCATTTCGGCTTGTCCGGCAGTAACTTCACGCCGCGAGGTAGTTCCGGGGATTCTAGTCGCAAAATGTTCAGAATCCCGTAAACGCCATCCCAGATGAGCGGATTTGATACCGTAAAGGTGACTGGTTGGGAGCGTGCGCTTTGATGAACCGTTATACCAGCGGGTGAGTTCGTGACGTTAAGGATCTTAGCGAACGATGCATTGAGAGTGCGTTTGTCGCCGATAAAGACCAGGCGCCGATTCGTAAGATAGAGGGTACCGTTGGCTGTTTCGCGAATCTCGTCATGCGGACGTGAATGAGCGCCCCCAAGATACAGTGGAATACCGCCAATCTTGATGCGCGTTCCGGCGCCTCCTGTCACGCGCGCAGCGCGTACTTCACGCATCGTGGAACCGTGTTGCGCGAGCACAATGAATTCACCTTCCTGAGTGTGGAAATCTGGATCGGTAACTTGCGGCAGCCGCCCCTGCGTTTCGATAGTGCGGATAAAAGACGTAAACTCATTGAGTACTTCGGAGCGTTGTTGCTCGTAGTACTGCCTTTTGAAAAATGATTCATCCGGCTTTCGTATGGATCACGTTAGCCGGGTACAGGTTGAGACCGCCACAGTGGAAATAGACGGCGATCTTGAAGTTGTTCGGATTGCGGTAGCCACAGGCGCGCTTCTGGACGGTGGCAATTTTGGAG
>JACPTK010000006.1 GCA_016192825.1 Betaproteobacteria bacterium
AATGGGCGTGGATCCTCTCGGCGGCACGCCTGAAGAATTCGGACGGCGCATCAAGTCCGAGATTGCCCGTTTCGGCAAGGCGGTGAGGGCGTCGGGCGCAAAGGCGGAGTGAACCGGCTGTTCAAGGCAAGGCTGCGAGGGAAGCGAACGGAGGCGGGGTAGTGGAACCGTGCGAGGGTTTGTGCCAGGCGCTCGTAGTCGCGTGCCACGCGGCGGAACCGAGCGGCCCGGGCAAAGCTGCGCTCAACGACCCACCGGCGCGGCAGCAGGACGAAGCCCCGCTTGGCTTCGGTGTGTTTGACGACTTCCAACTGGATGCCGTGCGTTTGCGCGGCCTGCTCGGGCGCCTTGGCGGTATAGCCTTGGTCCGCATAAGCCAACTCCACGCTCTGGCCGTGCGGCATCATGCGCCACGATGCGCCGCTTCGCGCCGACCATCGCAGCGCGTTGAACACGGCGCGCGGGGTAAGGCTTGTACTTCCGTGAGGGTCTTTTCATCCCCACTATGTGCCGGATTACGGCTCAAAGTACAAGTCCATAACAGGTTCTAGAAGGCGAAGCGGCTCATTCCGCCGTCGACCGGCGTCACGGTGCCGGTTATATAACCGGCGCGCGGAGAGGCGAGAAATACCGCGAGATTGGCCAGTTCCTCGGGCTCGCCGAAGCGGCCCATGGGTATGTTCTCATCGGCGAAACGCTTGCGGTCCTCTTCCGTCGGATGGAAACGCACGATCTGCTCGCTCACGATGCGTCCCGGCTGGATCGAGTTGACGGTGATGCCGTGCTTCGCCATCTCGCGCGACAACCCCTTGGCCCACGCGTGCACTGCGGCCTTGGCGGAATTGGCGGCATTGAGTCCGCGCGGCTCCGACGAGCCCGTGATGTTGAGGATGCGCCCCCAGCGTTGTTTCACCATGCCCGGAATCACCGCGTGCGACAGCTCCCGCAGGCGGATGAAATTGACGAGCATGCCTTCCGCCCATTGCTCCTTGGTCGCCTCGAACGGGTAGGGCCGGCTGCCGCCCGCGGCGTTGACGAGAATATCGATCCGCCCGAGGCCCTTTGCCACCTCCTGCGCGAGCTTCTCGGCGGAGCCTTCCTGATAGAGATCGGCTGCGATGACCAGCGGCTCGGCGCCGCGCGCGGACGTGATTTCCCGCGCGAGCTCCTCGAGCAGGTTGACGCGCCGCGCGGCGACCGCGAGCTTCACGCCTTCGCGCGCGAGGCCCAGCGCGATGGCGCGCCCGATGCCGCGCGAGGCGCCGGTGACGAGCGCGGTTTTGCCGGTGAGCTGGAGATCCATTACAGCCCCTTCCCAGCAGAATAAGCGTTCGCCGGGAAAGGCGGCTCACGCCGCGGGCGGCAGGTCCTGGTGAAGCCGGGCAGGCGCAGCACAGCCCAGCTCCACGGGTGATCGGGCGAAACGGGCCGCCGGACGCCTATCATACGGTATTGATATACAAAGGACTGGCGGGTAAATTCCTGATCTGGCAAGGACGACCCCCCCTGGAATGAAATCCGAGCACACGCTGATCACGAGCATCCCGAGCATCGCCGCACGGCTTCGCGCGACCGACGATACGGACGGGACATTGGCTGAAATCAGCCTGGATATCTGCGTCCTGTTCGAGGCGGACCGCCTGACGGTCTACCGGGTCAGCGAGGACCGCACCCTGCTGGTCTCGAAGGTCAAGACCGGCCTCAATTCATTCGAGGACCTGAAGCTGCCGATGTCGGCGGAATACAGCATAGCCGGGTATGTAGCGCTTAATCGGCGGCTCGTCAACATCCGGGATGTGTACGACGTTGACGAACTCAACTCCCACGATCCGCCGGTCTATTTCTTCAGGGCCGTGGACAGGTCCACGGGCTACCGGACCCGGCAGGTGCTGGCGGCTCCCGTCTTCGATGGCGCCGATTCCGGCGAGGTGATAGGGGTGGCGCAGCTGATCAACACCCTGTCCGGTAATCCGTTTCAAAAGAGCGCCGAGGAAAGAGTGGTGGAACTGTGCAAGGCGTTGGCCGCCGGCTTCCGGCAGCCGCAAAAGACCCGGCAGCTCGGCACCAAGACCAAGTACGACCACCTGGTCATTGACGGCGTGATCACCGCAGCCGAGCTGGAGCTTGCAATCCGCCTCGCGCGCGGCAGGGGCGTCAACATCGAGCAGGTGTTGAAGGACGAGCTCAAGGTCACCGATTCGGCTCTCGGCCTTGCCCTGTCGAAGTTTTTCGGGCTGCCTTACGAGCCGTTCGATCCCGACCGGGCCAAGCCGACCGCTCTGCTGAGAAAGCTCAAGCGCACGTTCGTGGCGAGCCAGGCGTGGCTGCCGATCGCGGAGGACGACCAGGGCATGGTCATCGTGACCACCGACCCCGAGCGCGTCATCAGCTCGCGCATCGTCAGCCAGGTGTTCCCGCGGAAAAAGGCCGCGTACCGCGTCTGCAGCAATAGCGAGTTCGCCGCGACCGTGGAACATTTCTACAGGCTGGAGGGCGCCCCTGCCTCGGTTGACACGATCATCAAGAGAATGGACCAGGACACCTCGGAACCGCGAAGCGTCGTCGTGGAGGAAAAATCCGACCCGGACAGCGCGACCGTGCAGCTGGTCAACAAGATCATCGTGGAAGCCCACCAGATGCGCGCTTCGGACATCCACGTCGAGCCGCGCCAGGGCGGCGCAAAGAGCAAGGTTCGATTCCGCATCGACGGGTCGCTGGTCGACTACACCGATATTCCCGCGAGCCACCACGCCCAGGTCGTCGCCCGGCTGAAGATCATGGCCGACCTGGACATCGCCAGCAAAAGAGAGCCGCAAGACGGCAAGATCGCGTTCAAGCAATTCGTTCCGTCGCTGGACATCGAATTGCGCGTCGCCACCCTCCCGACGGTCGGCGGGAAGGAGGATGTGGTCATGCGTATCCTGACGGCCGGCCGGCCGGTGCCGCTCGAGCAGCTCGGTCTCAGCCGGCACAATCTGCAGCTCTTGAAATCGCTCATATCCAAGCCGTACGGCTTGTTCCTGGTGTGCGGTCCGACCGGCTCGGGCAAAACGACCACCCTGCATTCGGTTCTCGGCCACATCAACACCCCGGAAACCAAGATCTGGACCGCCGAGGACCCCGTTGAA
The DNA here is from genome assembly GCA_016192825.1 of Betaproteobacteria bacterium. GTDB lineage: Bacteria > Pseudomonadota > Gammaproteobacteria > Burkholderiales > SG8-41 > SG8-41. The sequence goes on from JACPTK010000006.1 coordinate 3,129, forward strand.
ATCACCCACGAGTCGCTGCGGCAGGTTCAGATCAACCCGAGAGTTGACCTGACGTTTGCCCGCGCGATGCGCGCCTTCCTGCGCGCCGACCCGGACGTGATCATGGTGGGCGAGATGCGCGACAAGGAAACCGCCGCCATCGGCATCGAGGCCTCGCTGACCGGGCACCGCGTGCTGGCGACCATCCACACCAACAGCGCGCCGGAGAGCATCGTCCGCCTGCTCGACATGGGTATGGATCCGTTCAACTTCTCGGACGCGCTGCTCGGCATCATGGCGCAGCGCCTGGCAAAGCGCCTGTGCGCCAAGTGCAAGAAGCCGCACGTGGCCACGCAAGAGGAGATCAGGCTGATGCTCGCTGAATATAACCAGGACCTGAAAGACGCCGACCGCTTCAAAACGGATCCCCGATCAGCGTTCGAGGCGGCTTACGCCGAGTGGGCCGGGAACCATGCCTACGACAAAGGGCAGTTCATTCTCTACGAGCCGGCAGGGTGTGATGCGTGCCGGGGAACCGGCTACAGCGGGCGGGTCGCCCTGCATGAGTTGCTGGCGGTCACCGACGCGATCAAGAAGAATATCCAGGAGCACGCGCGCGTGGCGGAGGTGCTTCTCACCGCCGTGAACGAAGGCATGCGGACGCTCAAGCAGGACGGCATGGAAAAAGTCCTGCAGGGCGTCATGGACATGCGCGCTGTGCGCGCGGTGTGCATCACCTAGCAGCCTGTCGGACTTGGCGCCAGGTTTCCAAGAAGCGGCTGGAGTTGTTCGTCCGGTAACGGCGTATCGTAGTTCCGGATTACGCTGTCCGACGTAGCGCGCGTGCTGCAGTGACTCGAGAATTCTTACGAGTGTCGGCTTGGCAAACCCCGTGTTTTTGTGCAATTCGCCGACGGTCATGGGGCCACCCTCGTTAAGAGAGCGTAGAACCTCAAGCCCCCCCTCAAGATCGCGCCTATTGGTTCGTAGCTTGTCATTTTCCTCGCCCGAAACGCGATTCCGAATATCCGGTTTAGGTTATAGTTAAAGGAAGCTTGCATGCCAACATCGAATTACACGGGAGCGAGGAGTGGTCAAGGACGCAGACGGGAAGCGAAGCGCTCATACGATAACTTTCGTTGGAGCTGGCGATTGTGGGCCTGTTCACGGTCCGAAGGACGGTTTTTCGGTTGAAGGCTATACGGAGTTGGTTCGGCCGGTGCTCCATACGTTTGACTTGCGATTCGGCAATTGTGAGCGCCAGTACTCCTCGCGCGGTACGCCGAGTGAACGCGCTCCGCATGGTTGCCAACCGCCGGAAATGGCGAAGATATTCACCGATTGTGGATTTCATGCAGTAACCATTGCAAATAATCACATGTACGACTTCGGGCCAGATGCCATGCTCGATACGAGGGTATTGCTTCTGGCGAAGGGCATCGCCGTTACCGGCGCAGGGCGAAACCTGGAAGAGGCGCGTAAGCCCGCAATAGTGGAATGCAAAGGCATCAAAGTCGGATTTGTCGGCTACTGTTCGGTGCTGCCAGATGGCGCCGAGGCAGGGAAGAATAAGCCCGGCATTGCGCAGCTCCGAGTACATACGAGTTACGAGCCGCGCGGTCCGCATGCACCGGTGCGGGTCTTGACGAGGCCGCATGATGAAGACATCCGGATGATCCTCGACGATGTCTCGGCTTTGCGAGAACAGGTCGACATTGTCGTGGTGGCGCTTCATTGGGGCGTGGTATGGATTCCTCGGATCATCTCTGACTACCAGGTCATGACAGCGCACGCCTGCATCGACGCGGGTGCCGATCTGATTTTGGGACATCATGCCCACGTGCCGAAGGCCATAGAAATCTACAAGGATAAAGCGATTTTTTACAGCCTCGCAAACTTGTGCATGACCAAGCCATTTCCGTCGGCCGCCTGGTCAGAGCCGCCGTGGTCGCACGGCGCACTACGAAATCACATCGATCAGGACCCGGACTATCCGCTTCTGCCATACGGCCGCGATGCGAAGCGATCACTTCTAGCTAAGGCCGTGTTGTCCAAATCTGGTGTGAACAGCGTGTCATTCCTGCCGATGATGATCGATACCTCTTATCGGCCTCATGTATTGGAGCCCAAAGATCCCCGCTTTGACGACATGTTGTGCTACATGGAGTGGGCATCGGAGGGATTCAATCACCAATTCACGGCAACGAATGGCGAAATAACCGTATCCGGATAGTCCCTAGGAGCTTGTCGGACTTACGATATGACAAGCTCCTTATGCAAAACCGGCCGCCGGAATGAGGTCGAAAACACTACTGAGTGGCCCGAACCACGAAGAAACGTGCGTGCTCACGCTGCTGTTGAGGCTATTTGAATGATATCTTGTGGAAATCCGGCCGGTTTTGCTGTTAGCAGCCTGTCCCCACTGGTAAGTCCGACAGGCTGCTAGCGCCAACGCTATAACGTCAAAGGCTAGTTGGGTAATCAGCAGGAGGGCCCGGTGGAGTCCCTATCCAGGACCAGAGCTGCAAAATTGCAACAGCTCATACATCGCCAGGACAAGGTTCTGGCGGTGATGCATCCTCCCGCGGTCACCTATGGCCGCATCATGGAGATGGCAGGCTGTGAGGCCGGATTCGTCGGCACCAACAGCGTTGTGGGCTCGATTATGGGACTGGCGGATGTTGGCACAATGACCATGACTGAATGCATCACAGTCGGCGGGTGGTTCGCACAAGGGCTGGATTTTCCAATCATTCTCGACGGTGACACGGGGCATGGAGGAATCATGGCCGTGCGCCGCCTCGTCAGGGAGTGCATTCGTGCCGGGATTGCGGGCATCCGGATCGATGACCAACCAATCGAAGGAAAGCGTCGAACCAAGAGCACCGGCATCGAAGTAGTTTCCCGGCAGCACGCTATCGCTCGCTACAGGGCGGCGGTCGACATGAAGAGTGAGCTGAATCCGCAGTTCGTCGTCATGGCCCAATGCTATGCGAGAGATGCAGCTAACAGCAGCCTTGATGATTGCATTGACCGCCTCAAAGCCTATAAGGAAGAAGCGGGCGTCGACTGGGTGCAGTTGGAATGTCCGCACTCGGTAGAAGAAATTAAGCGCGCGAGGGCGGCGGTTTCTGGTCCTCTGTCCTTCATGCGGGGAAGAATGCCGCGCAATCTACGCCTGAAAGAGCACCTTGAGCTTGGAATAAACATCGCTTGGTACCCCTCGTTTACACACCACATTCTGTGGGCGGCCTTGTGGGACTTCATGCAATCCTTCAAGGAGCGAGATGTCGATGCTTGGGAAGCGTTCCTTGAGAGCAGAAAAGATCGGCCCTATCCAAGGCCTCGCGTAAGACCAGACGAGGAAGGAATCGAGAAGCAGAGTGCACTAGAGCAGGCGTATTTCGGCAGCGAGGTGCTACACAAATATTTGAAGCCATAGGGAGGAAATTAGCATGCGCCATACCTATCGCGTTGCTGCGACCACGTTTTTGCTAATGTCGCTTCATCCTTTTTCTGCACTGTCTCAGCCTGCTCCGTATCCAAACAAGCCGATACGTTGGCTGAACAGTTCCCAGCAAGGAGGCGGCGTCGACGTAATAGCCAGGATGGTGGTGAACGAGGCCTCCGGCAAATTGGGTCGCACGCTCGTTATTGATAATCGTGCTGGCGCCAGCGGAATAATTGCAATGGCCCTGCTTCATCAAGCACCTGCGGATGGCTATACGCTCCTGGCGACCGCAGGCAGCCTTGTATCCAGCGCCTTTGCGCTAAAGCGAGTTCCCTTCGACATCCGGACCGAAATTATCCCGGTCGCGCGGCTGTCCTCGCAGCCATATGTCATCGTCGTGCACCCGTCATTTCCCGCAAAGTCGGTGTCGGATCTTGTGCGCTACGCAAAGAGCAAGCCGGGCGCCATAAATTACGCATCAACGGGCAGCGGCAGCGCCTCGCATATAGGTATGGAATTATTCCAGTCCCTCACCGGCACGAAGATGGTTCACATATCCTTCAAATCCGCGGGACCAGCGTTGATTGAATTGTTGGGCGGACATTCTCAGTTGGTATTCATTTCCAGTGTCCTTTCAGCATCCACGCACGTCAAGGGTGGCAGATTGCGGGGACTTGCCGTGACAGGCGCTCAGCGTTCGCGTGTGTTTCCTGAGCTACCCACGGTTCAGGAGAGTGGTGTCAATGGATTCGAACTCACAAACTGGTACGCGTGCTTCGCCCCGCGTGGCACCCCGCAACCGATCCTTCGCGCGCTGAACGATGCCTTCGGTTACGCCATAAGTCTGCCAGTCGTGCGTAGCCGTATTGAAGGAGGGGGAGCGGAGGCTACGCCAATTTCGCTTGACGAATTCAATAAAGTATTCCTGAGCGAGCTCAGGAAGCTTGATGATTTCATCAAGAAGACCGGGTTCCGTCTCAAGTGATAAATGAAGTCGGGACTACTGCGTTGACAAGACGCGCAGACGAAACGCAAGAGATCCTTGCGCGTTATGCCACAGCTTTACAATAGTCGATAACGCAACAGAGGTCCGCGAAGAGTGCCCGGTTTAGGAGTCGAATTCCTGGGGGCCGGCTGAACTGATCGGCCCTAGTTGCCCACCTACTGGAGTCGACGTCGCCAGGACGTCTGCACGCGTTTCCCTCATCGACATCGACGTCGGAACCGGTCAACACCCCGAACGGGCCCCGACATCATTGTGCTCGACCTGCTCATGGGCACGAGCTGCAACTGGCTCAATGCGAATGCGGTCGTGTTTTACGTGGCTTCTGCCCACGGATTTCGTACCGCGAACTCGGCGATTGCAGTGCCGGTGCAATCGTAGACAGATCCGGAGCCGCGGACCGGTCGCAAGTCACTCTGCGTGCCAGGAAACGCTTACAGTATGGGTAGTCCGACGATCGGAGGCGAATGTACTGATTATCAATGGCTTAGAATGCTAAATTGGCGGAGAGGGCGGGATTGTGCGCGTCTCGCGTTGCATCCGCGATCCGCGCATCCCTCGCCACACTCCGGCTCGGGACCGCCGGACCTTAAACCGGTCCGGCGTCCAATCGAACATTCACTGGATGTTCGATTGTCGAACCAGCGGTTTCGTCCACACACCCTCTATCAGAAATCAAAATGCCCCATGAAGGGGCATTTTGATTTCTGGCGGAGAGGGCGTCAGTAAACTCACTATCCAGTAGAAGCCGGCAACTTCCAGTTTTTGACTGGCGTCGTCTGGCGTGGCACAACTTCAGCGAACCGTCCTCACCGATAGAGTGTAAGGCGGTTCGATGAAATCCGCTACATCTGTATGGGTAGGAGTATGGGTACGCGACAACTGAACAGACTGTCGGCAAGAACAATAGCGAGCAAACAGGAGCCGGGCCTTTACTGCGACGGCGGCGGGCTCTATCTGCAGATCGCACCGTCAGGCAGCAAGACGTGGATTTTCCGCTACCGCTCGCCGCTCACGCGAAAGCTTCGAGACATGGGATTGGGCCCACTGCATTCAGTGGCGCTATCCGAGGCACGGGAGAAGGCTGGAGCGCAGCGTGCGGCGCTCAAGAGCGGCCTGGACCCCATCGCAGCAAAGGAGGAGGGAACCCGCCGCAAGGCCGTCGAAGCGGCAAAAGTCCTCACGTTTTCCCAATGCGCGGTCGCCTATATCGATTCTCATAAAGCGGGCTGGAAAAGTAGCAAACACGCTGACCAGTGGACGAACACGATCAAGACCTACGCCGGGCCTGTAATTGGCGCACTGCCGGTTCAGGACGTGGACACGGGGCTGGTCCTGCAAGTTCTTGAGCCAATCTGGTCCGAGAAGGCGGAAACTGCGAGCCGATTGCGTGGCCGCATCGAGTGCATTCTGGATTGGGCCAAGGCGAGGGGCTACCGGTCTGGCGAAAACCCGGCCCGCTGGAAGGGCCACCTCAACCAGTTGCTGCCAACGCTCTCCAAAAAGCACCGCGTAAAGCACCATAAGGCGATGCCCTTTTCCGAGGTTGGCGCTTTCGTCGCAAGGCTGCGCGAGCTGTCGAGCGTAGCCGCCCGTTGCCTCGAATTCACGATTCTGACCGCCGCCAGGACCGGTGAGGCGATCCAAGCCAAGCCCGGGGAATTCGACTTGAACAATGCGACCTGGACCGTTCCCGCGTCACGGATGAAGGCGAAGAAAGAGCACCGCGTTCCGCTGTCGGGGCGGGCCGTCGAAATTGTCAGGGAAATGCTGAAGCTGGAGCAGGAATTCGTCTTCCCGAGCACGCATCGAGGGGAACCCATCAGCAACATGACCATGCTGGCCCTTCTGGATCGCATGGAGGTGGACGCAACCGTTCACGGCTTTCGCTCCTCCTTCCGGGACTGGGCGGCGGAACGTACGGCGTTTCCCCACGAAGTCTGCGAAATGGCTCTTGCGCACACTATCCCGAATGCGGCGGAAGCTGCCTACCGGCGCGGTGATCTGTTCCAAAAGCGTGCTGGCCTGATGAAGGCTTGGGCGGAATTCCTGGCTGCGCCGCCCCAAGCGGGTGAGGTAATTCCTCTCAAAAGTGCGGCGTAGCGTCCTGTTGTTGCCGGTCTTATAGCCGTTTTGATATAATCATCCCGTGAAGCGCGTTGAGTGGGTGGGCGACAGCCTTGAGCGCATCCGGCAGTTTCCGGACGCCGCGAAGCATGAAGCGGGCTACCAGCTTGAGCGCGTTCAGGCCGGGAAGGAGCCGGCGGACTGGAAGCCGATGCCCTCGGTCGGGCTCGGCGTGAACGAGAGGAAGCAGCGATGACGGAAAAGCTGAAGATCACGCACGGCAGCGGCAATGTGTTTCTCGACATCGGATTCAGCAAGGCGGAGGCTGAGAACCTGAAGCTGCGCGCTGAACTGATGATGAGGATCGAGGACTTCTACCGCAAGAGCAAGATGACCCAGGGCGCGGCCGCGCGCGCGCTCGGCGTTGGCCAGCCGCGGCTCAACGACCTGCTGCGCGGCAAGATCGACAAGTTCAGCCTTGACGCCCTGGTCAACATGCTCGGCCACGCCGGCATGCGGGTGGAATTGAAAGTGAAGAAAGCGGCCTGACGAAGCATTCTGCCGCTGATTCCACTAGAATGAGCTGACGAGAGGGCAATCTCATGTACGCATACAAGGAAATCGTCACCATCGATGACCCCCAGCGGCTCGTCCTCAAGGAGCCGTTGCCGCTTCGCAAGGGCCAGCGCGTGGAAGTGTTGATCGTGGCTGAGGGCGATGACGCTGAGCTGGAACGCCTGCGTGGCGAGATCGCGCAGCGCGGCGTGACAGAAGCCGATGTCAAGGACGCCATTGCTTGGGCACGCGGCAGGGGGTAATGCGGGTCGTATTCGACACGAATACGGTTGTTTCTGCTTTGCTGTTCGGTGGCAGCCTGGCTTGGTTGGTCGATCACTGGCGTTCGCGTATTTCGGTCCCGCTCGTCAGCAGGGCCACTGCCGACGAATTTCTTCGCACATTGCAGTACCCCAAGTTCGGTCTTTCCACTGCCGATATCGAGTCGTACGTGGCGCGCTATCTGCCCCTCGCAGAACGAACTGAAGTCGACGAAACGGCATTGTCGATCCCCGAGTGCCGCGACCCCAAGGACCGTCCGTTTCTCGCTCTCGCTCTCGCCGGGCATGCTGACGTTCTGGTCACCGGTGATGATGATCTCCTATCCCTGGGCGGGGCGGTCCCCTTTCAGATCGAGACTCCGGCGCAGTACGCCAAGCGGTTCTGATCGCTCGCACCACGCGAGCGACAATGCTACCTCCCGCAATAAATCGCAGTAATAGCCTCTCTCTCGTGCCCCAGCTCGCGTGAGATCGTGAGCCGGGCCTCCCGATCGGCTTCCTTCTGCGAGGGCGTAAGTTCCTTCGACCGTGGTCCGCCGGCGGCCGGCGCGGCCCGTCCGGTCAAGGTCTGGTAGCGGTCCTGCGCATATTGGTGGCGGTGGCCGTGGGCGTGATGAATTCCGGCCTTGGCGCACTGATCTTCGTATCGCTTGAGCTGCTGCACGTAGGTCTTGTCGGCCGGGATCAGGCTGCCTTTGCCGGCGAGCAACTTTGCCTCGGCGAGCACCTGCCGTTGCTCATCGGTGCGGATCGGGATCTCCCGCGCCCGGCCGCCCTTGGTCCAGGAGTCCTTGAGCACCAGGGCGTCGCCGCGATCGGCCCAGCCCGGTCGAATCTTGATCGACTCTTCCCGCCGCAGGCCGAACGCGGCCTGCAGCTTGAGCGATGTCCGTGTGTACGGATCGGTGACCTTGGCCAGATCGCCCGCGCTGAGTTCCCGGGCCTTGCTGACGTTCGTCACGTATTTCCGGTCGGCGATTCCGTAATGGTCGTTGCGCCGCGCGATGACGTTCTCCTTGCCAGCCTTTTCCGCCCACCACCGCAGCTCCGTCATCCGGTTCTTGAGGGTGCCGGCGCTCAAGCCCTCCGCTTTCCAGCGTTCGACCAGCGCCTCGACGTGCTTGGGCTTCAGGCTCGTTGCGTGCATGTTCCGGAAACCCATCTCGTGGAGCTGGTTCGCGATCAAGGTGAGAATTCGCTCCCGCGCCACCTGGGTGGCGTAGCTGCCGTCGCGGTTGCGCTGGCAGAGCTGCTTCAGTTCGTAGTTCAGGTCTCGCATAGTCTCCTCATTACCGTTGGTCCGTTTCAATTACTGCGCCTGGTGTGTCAATCTGTCTGGTCAGTGTTTCTGTCCGTCTCGAACGCCATTGGCGTTGCGAGAACCACGAGGGACGCGGGACACCACTCCCGTTGTGTGCAGGGTTTTTGCTGCTTGCCGCGGCTGCACCCGCTCTTGGCTTCGATGGCCCTCCCTGTTGGGAGCAGGACTCATCGAGACGAGCCGTTGACCCAAGGCTCGGGGGAGCGCCGTATCGGCGCGGTGGGATTGCCCGGAAGTTCGGGCAAAAGGACAGACCGCATTGCACGGTCATGGCGGACGATGGGTCGGGGACCCCATCACTTGGGGACGTCACTTGTGCCAGGGCGACGCAAGTTGTTGACGCGCGGGACTTTCAGCGCGTCGTCACTACCGGCTTGTGCCGTGGTAGTGACGACGCGATTGGCGCAGGAACCGCCTCAAGGGGCCCGTAGAACGCGAGCGCACAAATGGCCCAGGAGGGCCTTGATTGGACGGAAACGGGAAGTCCGGCGCGCGCGACGGCGCTGCCCGGACCAGTGCAACGAACGCGTGTCGCGTAGCTGGCGCAATCTCTGCCGGAATCGGCGGAAGCGCCGCGACGGCACGACGAAGCCCTTACGGCGGGACCCCGCCGTCAGTCGTCAGCAGCCACAGCGGCGTCAGTCGTCACTTCTTTCCAACGTGTATCTCCGGCCTTGCGGCCACCGGTTCTCAGGAGATCTGACCGGTTTTGGCGCTCTTGCGAGCGAAGAGCGTTGCAATCCTCACATTCCGGAAAATGGTTCATGCACCATTTTCCGCTGTCCATTTCCCCTCTCCGCTCGGGAGAGGGGGAAGGGGTGAGGGGCCGAGCGTCAAACAACTTCCAAACGCTCGGCTACCTGACTACGCGGTCCCCGAGAAGCAACTGCTGTTACTCCGAGCGATCGCTCGCAGATCTGATTTCCCAGGGAAAACAGTAAAACTTCTCGTGGCTTACGATTTTCCGCTGGCCTGGGCCTCAAACGAAACCGAACTTGAGTTCTACCTTCAAACGCTGGAGGAACGTGGCCTAATTCGTAATCCGGAGGCTGAAACTCGGACGCTCGCTGAATTGGACGCTGTGCTTCAGATTACGAGCGGGGGCTGGGAATTTCTCGATGAACAATCTCGTGCGAGCCCGCTCAGTGATCAGGTGTTCGTTGCCATGTCCTTCTCCGAGAGCCTGAAACCGGCCTGGCTTGACGCGATTCGCCCGGCAATTGATGAGGCGGGTTATCGGCCGTACCGCGTTGACTCAGAGCCGCACATCGATCGAATCGACGCAAAAATCGTAGCGGAAATCCGCGACTCGAAATTCCTCGTCGCGGATGTGACAGAGCACAAGCTTGGGGTGTACTTTGAGGCTGGATACGCCCTGGGGTTCGGACTACCGGTCATCTGGACAGTCCGGCACGACGAACTTTCGAAGACCCACTTCGATACGAGACAGTACAACCACATTGTTTGGCGAGACCCGCCCGAGCTGAAGGAGCAGCTACACCTTGTCATCTGTGCGGTCATCGGTAAGAACAAGTGATGCCCAACCAGCCCGTCAGCCTAATGAAATTCCCTGCCTACGCTCTCCTTCAAACGTACTCCTCGCCCTTGGTCGGTATCGTGTAAATCAGCCCAGCAGCGCCGACTCACGTGACCAAACGCTGGATGGGGTAGACCGAAATATGGGTAGGCGTATGGGTAAGCCGTAAGCCCGGAAACCGAAAATAATACGTTTCAGGGCCTTACGGGACTTGACTGGCGGAGAGGGCGGGATTCGAACCCGCGGTACGGCTTTCACCGTACGCACGCTTTCCAGGCGTGTGACTTAAACCACTCATCCACCTCTCCGGTGGTGCAAATCTTATCAGACCGCCGGGCTTGCTCGGCTAACGGCAGAGTGTTCGAGAGGGCGGGACGGTCCCGTGCGATGAGCGGCCGGCAGGTCCGTTCGATCGCGCGGAATTGAGCCGGCGGGTCCGGCTCGAATCGCTATTTCACCAGCTCCTTGATCTTGTCGACGACTTCGGGATTGGCGAGCGTGGACACGTCGCCCGGGTCCTTGTGATCGGATATCGCCGCGAGCACGCGGCGCATGATCTTGCCCGAGCGCGTCTTGGGCATGTCGGGGACGATGACCACGGCACGCGGCCTGGCGATCGGGCCGATCTCGGAAACCACCGCCCCCGAGATCCTGTCCGCGATCTCCTTGGACGCCGTGAAGCCCGGCTTCAACGAAACATAAAGGTCAGGCACCCGGCCCTTGATCGGGTCGGCGACGGGGACGACCGCCGCTTCCGCCACTTCGGGAATGATGAGCGCCGCCGATTCGATTTCCTTGGTGCCGAGGCGATGGCCGGCCACGTTGATCACATCGTCGATGCGGCCGAGGATGCGGTAATAGCCATCCGCCGCCTGCACTGCGCCATCGCCCGCCATGTAGGGCCAGTCGCGCCAGTTCTTGCTCCTGGGATTCTTGCAATAGCGCGAGTAGTACTGCCGGACGAAGCGGTCGGGGTCCTTCCATATCGTCTGGAATCCGCCCGGCCAGGGGTTACGGATGCAGATGTTGCCCGCCTTGCCCGAGCCGGCCGGTAGTTCCTTGTCCTGGTCGTCATAAATAACCGGATGAATGCCGGGAATTCCGGGACCCGCGCTGCCGGGCTTCATCTTGTGGATTCCCGGAACCGTGCTGCAGAGAAAGCCGCCGTTCTCTGTCTGCCACCAAGTGTCCACGATCACCGCCTCGCTTTTGCCCACCATCTTGTGATACCACTTCCAGACCTCGGGCTCGATCGGCTCGCCGACCGTGGTCATGTGCTTGAAGTGATAGTGGTACTTCGCCGGCTCGTCCGGGCCGGCCCGCCGCAACGCGCGGATCGCCGTCGGCGAGGTGTGGAAGATGTTGACGTCGAGTTGCTCGGCGATGCGCCAGGGCCGGCCGGCATCCGGCTGGGTCGGCACGCCCTCGTATACGACCGAGGAAGCCGCGAGTGCCAGCGGGCCGTAGACGATGTACGAATGGCCGGTGATCCAGCCGATGTCCGCCATGCACCAGTAGACGTCCTCGGGATGGATGTCCTGGATGTACTTGGACGTCCAGGTGACGTAGGCGAGGTAGCCCCCGATGGAGTGCTGGCATCCCTTGGGCCGTCCCGTGGTGCCGCTCGTGTACATGAGGAAAAGCGGGGCCTCGGCCGGCATGCGCGCCGGCTCGACTCGCTTGCCGCGATATTTCCTCAGAAGGTCGTTGACGATGACGTCGCGTCCTTCCGCGAGTTTCGTCGGGCTCGAGTACTTGCCGGGGTAGCGCTGCCAGATCAGCACCCGGTCGACCTTGTGGCCTTCCCTGGCGGCCTCGGTGACTGCGATCTCCGCTTTTTCCTTGTGGTCGAGGAGGGTGCCCGCACGATAATAGGCGTCCATCGTGATCAGCACCCGGCTTTCCGAATCGACGATGCGGTCGGCGCAGGCCTTGCCGCTGAAGCCGCTGAACACCTGGGAGTGAATGATGCCGAGCCGTGCGCAGGCGAGCATGGCGATGGGCAGCTCCGCCACCATCGGCATGTGCAGCGTCACCCGGTCGCCCGCCTTGAGCCCGCAGAAATCGCGCAGGAGGGCTGCAAACTCGTTGACGCGGACAAACAGCTCCTGATAAGTGATGTGCTGGACCGCCTCGTGCTCGGGCTCCGGCACGAAATGAATCGCCGTCTTGTTCTTGTGCCTGGCAAGATGCCGGTCGACGCAGTTATAGCAGGCGTTGATCTCGCCGCCGACGAACCAGCGCCAGAACGGCGGGTTGCTGGTATCCAGCGTTTTTTTCCAGCGCTTGTACCAGTCGAGGAGATCCGCAAATTCCCTGTAGTACTCCGGGAACTTGTCGAGGCTGAAGCGCTTGAAGATGCCCTTGTCGGCCAGATTGGCCTGGGCGATGAATTTGGACGAGGGGGAGAAATAACCCTCCTCACGCCAATGCACCGCAATCTGCGCTTCGGAAATGTCGGCGCTCTGCTGTTTCCCGGGCCGGCGGAGGGGCTTTTTGTTCGGCATGGCGATTCCTCTCCCTGATCTTCCACGAAACGCGCTCGCGAAGCGCGTCCGGAGCGCTTCGGGCCCCCGATTTTACTTTAAAGCAGCTTGTTGTAAAGATGCGCTCGTTTCTGGCGCGAAATACGGCGCGCGGGCATAATATACCGACTGATTTCTCATGGCGGGCCTCCCCGCATTGCAAGGTAGTGAACCTGGTCAGGTCCGGAAGGAAGCAGCCACAGCTATTTTTTGCAAGTGCCGGGGGTAAGGCTCGCCGCCCATTTTCGCCATGAGTTGTCATCCCGCGCGTCCCGCACAGGAGCGAACAACAAGAATGATGAAGAAGAAATTATCCGCAGGGATGGCGGCTGCCGTTCTTTTGCTGGCGGCCGCGCCGGCGGTTGCCGTGGACGCGATCGCGGTCGAGGCCGGCAGCGGCGACAGCACCGACATGGCGCGCATCGCCATACAGTGGGATTGGAGCAAGCGCTGGTTCGAGGGGGCTGAATGGCATGTCGGCGGCTACTGGGACCTGTCGCTCGGCCATTGGCGCAGCGACGCGCTGCCCGGCCAGAACCGGGATATCACCGAGATCGGCCTGACGCCGGTGTTTCGCCTGCAGCGCAACCGCCTCGAGGGCGCGTACCTCGAGGCCGCGGTCGGGTTTCACCTGCTTTCCCGGACGACGATCGGCGACAAGCGCCTCGGCACGCGGTTTCAGTTCGGCGATCGCCTCGGACTCGGCTACCGTTTCGGCGCGCGCAGCGCCTGGGACTTGGGTTACCGCTTCCAGCACCTGTCCAACGGCGGCATCAAGAAGCCGAACAACGGCATCAACTTCCACCAGGTACGACTCCAGCATCATTTCAAGTAAGCGGTAAAAAAACGGTGAACGACGGCTAGACCGGTTGTAGAATACCGCTCACATTTCACCGTTCACCGTTTTTTTCCAGTGACGCAAGTTCTCGCCCGCAAGTGGCGCCCCAGGACGTTCGCCGAGCTCGTCGGGCAGGAGCACGTGGTGCGGGCGCTCGAGAACGCGCTGACGCAGCAGCGGCTGCATCACGCCTATCTCTTCACCGGCACGCGCGGCGTGGGCAAGACCACGCTCGCGCGCATCATCGCCCGGGCGCTCAATTGCGAGTCCGGTGTGACCGCGACCCCATGCGGGCGCTGCGCGGCGTGCGTGGAAATCGACACGGGCCGCTTCGTGGATCTGATCGAGCTCGACGCCGCTTCCAACACTCAGGTGGACAACATGCGCGAGCTGCTGGAGAGCGCGCTCTACGCCCCCACCGCCGGGCGCTACAAGGTCTACCTGATCGACGAGGTGCACATGCTGTCGCGCTCGGCTTTCAACGCCATGCTGAAGACGCTGGAGGAGCCGCCGCAGCACGTCAAGTTCATTCTCGCAACGACCGATCCCCAGAAGATCCCGGTCACGGTGCTGTCGCGCTGCCTGCAGTTCAATCTCAAGCAGATACCCCAGCAGCAGATCCGGGACCGCTTGCAGCGCGTTCTGGAGGCGGAAAACGTCCGCTACGAGGCCGCGGCGCTGCCGATGCTCGCGCGCGCAGCGCAGGGAAGCCTGCGCGATGCGCTGAGCCTCCTCGACCAGGCGATCGCCCATGGTGGCGGCAGCGTCGGCCAGGAATCCGTGCGCGCCATGCTCGGCGTGGTCGGGCACGACCATCTTCATGCGATCCTGGGCGCGCTGGCGAAGCGCGACGGCGCCGCCCTGGTGGCGCAGGCCGCGCGCATGGAAGCGCTCAGCCTGTCCTTCGATTCCGCCCTCCAGGACCTCGCCTCGCTGCTGCACCGGCTGGCGCTGGCGCAAGCGGTGCCGGACGCGATCGCGGACGACGATCCCGACCGGACCGCGCTCGAGGAGCTGGCGAAGCAGTTTTCGCCGGAGGACCTGCAGCTGGACTACCAGATCGCGATTCAGGGCCGCGGCGATCTCGGCCTGGCGCCCGACGAGCGGGCCGGTTTCACGATGACGCTGTTGAGAATGCTGGCGTTCGCGCCGGCGGTTCAGGAGGACAGCGCCCCGGCGCCGCAGCGCGCGGCACCCTCGCGCCAGTCCGCGGGCGCGGCCCCGGCGGCGCCCGCTCCGGAATCAAAAAAAAACCCCGCTAATTCCGGCTGGCAGGAGCTGATTGGGGATCTGGGCCTGACCGGCATGGCCCGCATGCTGGCGCAGCATTGCGAGCTGGTAGCGCGCGATGCGGCGCGCATCGAGCTGAAGCTCGCGCAGGCCCACCAGCACCTGCTCGACGGGCCGTACCAGGATCGGCTGAAGGCCGCGCTCGAGCAGCGGCTCGGGGGGAGGATCCGGGTGGTTATCCAGCTGGCCGACAGCGCGGGGGCATCGCCGGCGGCGGTCGCCGACCGGGACCGCCAGCAGCGGCAGGAGCAGGCCATCGCCGCCATCGAGCAGGATCCGTTCGTGCGCGAGCTGGTGGAAAACTTCGACGCGCGCATCGTGGGATCCTCGATCAAACCGGCACAGTAAGGAGATCGGCAATGAAGGGCGGGATCGGCAACCTGATGAAGCAGGCGCAGCTCATGCAGGAGAACATGAAGAAGCTGCAGGAGCAGCTGGCCGGCATGGAAATCGAAGGGCAGGCGGGCTCGGGGCTGGTGAAGGTCATCATGACCGGCCGGCACGAGGTGAAGCGCGTGACGATTGCCCCCGATCTGCTCGCCGAGGACCGGGAGATGCTGGAAGACCTGGTCGCGGCGGCGGTCAACGACGCCGCGCGGCAGGTGGAGGCGGCCACGCAGGAAAAGATGGCGGGAGTCACCGCCGGGCTGCCCCTGCCGCCAGGATTGAAACTGCCGTTTTGATCCTAAATTGAAATACCCGGTTCAGCGTATGAGTTGACGATGCATCACCGCCCTGCGATCCATCTGTCGTCTTCAATTATCGAGCGATGAAGGCACCTTCATCGCTCGATGAGCTGATCGCGGCGCTGCGCTGCCTTCCGGGAGTCGGACCCAAGTCGGCGCAGCGCATGGCCTATCACCTGCTGCAGCGCGATCCGTCGGGCGCGGCGAGACTCGCCGCGGCGCTTACCCAGGCCCTGACCCGGGTCCGTCACTGCGAAAGTTGCAACAATTATTGCGAAGAGGCCGTGTGCGGGTTGTGCAAATCGCCGAGGCGCGATCCTTCACTGTTGTGCGTGGTGGAGGGGCCGGGCGATCTGCTCATGATGGAGCAGGCGCAGTGCTACCAGGGGCTTTACTTCGTCCTGATGGGGGCGCTCTCGCCCCTCGACGGCATCGGGCCGCGCGAGATTCATCTCGACCGGCTGATTCCAAGGGCGACCGACGGCGTGGTGCGGGAGGTGATCCTGGCCACGAACTTCACCGTGGAGGGAGAAGCCACCGCCCATTACGTCGGCGAAGCCTTGCGCGCGCGCGGCCTGAAAGTGACCCGCATCGCGCGCGGGCTGCCGGTGGGCGGGGAGATCGAGCACGTGGACAGCGGCACGCTTGCCCAAGCCGTACTCGAGCGGCGGGAAGCCTGAGAAATTCGCCAGGACCGGCCCCGGCGAATATCTCGGGCCGAGCCATTTCAACAACGCGGCGAGAATCGCGCCTGTCATGACAAACATCCGGCCCACTTCCGCATCGACCAGCACGGTCAAGCTGCAGAAGGCGCTGGCGCAGGCCGGATTGGGCTCGCGCCGCGAGATGGAACAGTGGATCAGCGCCGGCCGCGTCACGGTGAATGGCGTGAAAGCGCGGCTCGGCGCGCGGGTCGGCGCAAGCGATGAGGTGAAAGTCGACGGGCGTCTGGTGCGGGCGGCGGTATCCTCGCGCTTGCCGCGGGTGCTGCTCTATCACAAGCCCGAGGGGGAGATCGTCAGCCGCGACGACCCCGCCGGCCGTCCAAGCGTGTTCGACAAATTGCCGCAGTTGCGCGGCGCGAAATGGCTGGCTGTCGGGCGCCTCGACTTCAACAGCTGCGGGCTGCTGGTGTTCACCACCTCCGGTGAGCTCGCCAACCGCATGATGCATCCGAGTCACGAGCTGGAACGGGAATACGCGGTGCGCGTGCTCGGCACGCTCACCGAAGGGCAGACCGCCAGGTTGCTCTCCGGCATCCAGCTGGACGACGGCGTGGCGCGCTGTGATTCCGTCGTGCCCGAAGGCGGGGAGGGCGCTAATCGCTGGTACCGTCTCGTGCTCAAGGAAGGCCGCAACCGCATCGTGCGCAGGCTGTTCGAGGCCCTGGGATTGAGAGTCAGCCGGCTGATGCGGATACGGTTTGGTCCGCTCGCGCTTCCGCCGCGGCTGCGGCGCGGGCAGGTTCTGGAGCTCGGTTCCGCGGAAACGCGCCAGTTGCTCACCGCGCTCGGGATGCCGGCGCCCGCGCCGCCGAGGGGAGGCGCTCGCGGGTCAGCAGGAACACATCGCCGCCACCGGGCGTATCGAGCCAGATGAACGGCAGGCGCGGGTAGGCCCGCTCCACCGCATCGCGGGCGCTCCCGATTTCGACCACCAGCAGGCCGCGCGGAGTGAGATGACACCGCGCGGCACCCAGTAACCGCCGCACGATATCAAGGCCATCCATGCCGCCGGCGAGCGCCGTGCGGGGCTCGTGCCGGTACTCGCGTGGCAGACGCTGCATGCGCCGCGTCGTCACGTACGGCGGATTGCAGACGACGAGGTCGTAACGCTGTTCGCGCAGCGCGGAAAACAGATCGGATTCAACCAGGCGGATGCGGCGGCCCAGCCGGTGGCGCCGGACGTTGATTCGCGCCACGGCGAGCGCGTCCGGAGAGACATCGGCGGCATCGATCCTGGCGCGCGGAAAGCGTTTCGCCAGCAGGACCGCGAGGCAGCCCGATCCGGCGCACAGGTCCAGCGCCGTGCGGATCTCCCCGGTTCCGGGGAGCCACGGGTCGAGCTGATCCGGCAGCAAGCCGGCGATATGGGAGCGGGGGACGATGACCCGCTCGTCCACGTAGAATCGGTTCCCCGCAAGCCACGCCTCCCGGGTCAGGTAGGCCGCCGGCTTGCGGCTGCGGATGCGGCGCTCGAAGAGATTCAGCACGCGACGTGCATCGCGCAAGCCGACGGGCCGTGCAAGCGCCGTTGGCGTCGCGCCGGGCGGCAGTCTCAGCGCGTGCAGGGTGAGGTAGGCCGCCTCGTCGCGGGCATTGCCCGTGCCGTGGCCGAAAACGAGTCCGGCGGCGCGGAAACGGCGGCTACCGCTGCGCACCAGCCCGCCCACGGTGCGCGGGACGGCCCCCGGAACCCCAGTTTTTAGTCTTGAGTGTTGAATTTTGAGTTGAGCGTTGCCCGATTTTTTCAACTCAACACTCAGCACTCAGCACTCAGCACTCAGCACTCAGCACTCAGCACTCAGCACTCAAAACTGATCTACCCCAGCGCGTCGAGGTTCAGTTTGATGCTGGTGATATCGTCGGGCGCGGGCGGCTTGGTGGCGCCCGCGGCCGGGGCCGCCGCGGCGCCCGCAGCGCCCGTGGGTTTCGGGGCGTTGGAGAGCAGCCAGTGCAGGTTGGTAGGCGAATCGGAGGCCGCCATCGCTTCCTCCACTGCCACCTTGCCGCTGGTAATCAGCTGGAACAGCGCCTGCTCGAAGGATTGGGACCCGGGCGCGAGGCTCTGCTCGAGCGCGTCCTTGATCTGGCCGAGCTCGCCGTTCTTGATCAGCTCCTGGATGTGCTTGGTATTGAGCAGGATTTCAACCGCGGGTATGCGCTTGCCGTCCACCGTACGCACCAGGCGTTGCGAGATCACTGCCCGCAATGCGATCGAGAGGTCCGCCAGCAGCGCCTCGCGGGCATCGCGCGGGAAGAAGTTGATGATGCGGTTCAGCGCATTGTAGCTGTTGTTGGCATGCAGGGTGGACATGCACAGGTGGCCGGTCTGGGCGAACAACAGCGCATTCTGCAGCGTCGGCTGGTCGCGGATTTCGCCGATCATGATCAGGTCGGGCGCCTCGCGCATCGCGCTGATCAGGGCGCTCCCGTAGCTGTGCGTGTCGACGCGAACCTCGCGCTGATTGACGATCGATTTCTTGTGCCTGAACATGAATTCGACGGGATCCTCGATCGTCAGGATATGGCCGGTCTTCGTGCTGTTGCGGTGGTCGATCATGGAGGCCATGGTGGTGGACTTGCCGGAGCCGGTCGAGCCGACCACCAGGATCAGGCCCAGCTTCTCCATGATGACTTCCTTGAGGATCGGCGGCAGTCCCAGGGACTCGAACGCCGGCACGTCCGGCTTGACGAAGCGGATCACCATCGCCACGGTGTTTTTCTGGCGGAAGATGTTGATGCGGAAATTGCCGAGCTCGCCGCCGCTCTGCGCGAAGTTCATCTCCTGCACCGACTCGAATTCCTTGATCTGCGCCTCCGTCATCAGCTCGTAGCAGATCTTCTTGCACTGCTCGGCGTCGAGCGCCTGGTTGTTGATCGGCATGACCACGCCGTTGATCTTGATCTGGATCGGCGCCCCGACGGTAAAAAAGAGGTCGGAGGCCTGCTTGTCGGCCATCAGCTTGAACAGCGGCGTCACGAACATGGTCGGTTACCTCTTGAGTATGGATCTCGGGCCTTCGAGCAGGCCGGTTTTAGGGGCGGAATCAGCTGCGGCCAGCTGCTCGATGGACGGGTATTGAACTTCGCCCGGCGTGGTCCGCAACCGGGGCGTCGAACTTGGTCCTGCCCTCGATGTAGAACGTGCGCGCGATTTCCGGCTTGAGTAAGCCCATTGTCCCCTGTCCTGCGGTTGACGCGGCTGCGCGTCGGCCGCGGTCATCCCGCAACCGGTTACAGTTTAGGCAATTATCCCCATTTGGGAGAGGGATGGAAAGCTGCCGGCGTCAATCGCTGCGCAGCAGCTCGTTGATGCTGGTCTTGGCGCGGGTCTTCGCGTCCACCTGCTTGACGATGACGACGCAGTAAAGGCTGCAGCGGCCGTCCGCCGCGGGCAGGCTCCCCGGCACCACCACCGAGCCCGCCGGCACGCGCCCGTAGAGAATTTCGCCGGTCTGGCGGTGGTAGAGACGGGTGCTGGCCCCGATGAAGACGCCCATCGAGATGACCGACCCTTCCTCGACCACGACGCCCTCCACGATCTCGGAGCGCGCGCCGATGAAGCAGTTGTCCTCGATGATGGTGGGATTGGCCTGCAGCGGTTCCAGCACTCCGCCGATGCCCACGCCGCCCGAGAGATGGACGTTCTTGCCGATCTGGGCGCAGGAGCCGACGGTGGCCCACGTGTCCACCATGGTGCCTTCGTCGACGTAGGCGCCGATGTTGACGAAAGAGGGCATCAGCACCACGTTCCGCGCGATGTAGGCGCCCTTGCGCGCGGCGGCAGGCGGCACCACGCGAAATCCGCCCTGCTCGAACGCCTGCGGCGTGTAATCGGAGAACTTCGCGGCGACCTTGTCGTAGTACTGGGTGTAGCCGTCCTTCATCACGACGTTGTCCTGCAGCCGGAACGACAGCAGCACCGCCTTCTTGAGCCACTGGTGGGTGATCCATTTGCCGCGCGTCTTTTCCGCGACGCGCGCCTTGCCCTGGTCGAGCAGCTCGACGGCCCGGCCGACGGCGCGCTTCACCTCCGCGTCCGCATTGGACGGGCTCAAGTCGGCGCGGCGTTCCCACGCTCGATCAATAATGGTCTGCAACTCGGACATACGGCGATTCTACCTCCTGTTAAAACGGACTGCTCCAGCAGCCGTTTGTGAGGGATTCGACGAAAGCGCGAATCCGCCGCGCGGCCTCGACGCACTCGGCGTGGGAGGCGACCAGCGCGATGCGGACGCGGTTCGCGCCCGGGTTCACGCCGCGCGCCTCGCGCGCGAGGAAGCTCCCGGGCAGCACCGACACCGCCTGTTCTTGATGAAGGCGGCGGGCGAATTCCGGGTCCGGCAGTGGCGTCTTCGGCCACAAGTAGAAGGCCGCGTCCGGCATCTCAACGTCGAGAACGGGGCGCAGAATCGCGAGCACCGCGGCGAATTTCTCGCGGTACAGGCGGCGATTCTCGACAACGTGCGCCTCGTTCTGCCACGCGGCGGCGCTCGCCGCTTGAACCGGGGGGGGCATGGCGCAGCCCTGGTAGGTGCGGTAGAGCAGGAATTTCCCGAGTACGGCCGCGTCCCCCGCGACGAACCCGGAGCGCATGCCCGGCACGTTGGAGCGCTTGGAGAGGCTGGAAAACATCACCAGCCGCGGGTAACCGTGGCGGCCGAGCTGCTGCGCGGCCTGCAACGCGCCGAGGGGCGGCCGCGATTCATCGAAATAGATCTCGGCGTAACATTCATCGGAAGCGATGACAAAGCCGTGGCGGTCGGAAAGCTCGAACAGCCGCTTCCACTCCTCCAGCGACATCACGTGGCCGGTCGGGTTGCCCGGCGAGCACACGTAGACGAGCTGGGCGCGCTGCCACGTCGCTTCGGGCAGCTCGTCGAAGCGGAAGGCGTAGCCGTTCTGCTGCAGATTGTGCAGATAATGCGGTTGGGCGCCCGCGAGCAGCGCTGCGCCCTCGTAAATCTGGTAGAACGGATTGGGACAGACCACGACCGGATCCGGGCGCGACGTGTCGACCACCGCCTGGGCGATCGCGAACAACGCTTCGCGGCTGCCGTTCACCGGAATGACTTCCTTTTCGGGATCGACGGCCGGCAGCCCGTAACGGCGCTTCAGCCAGCCGGCGATCGCCGAGCGCAACGGCTCGCCGCCGAGCGTCAGCGGGTAGCTCGCCAGCCCGTCGAGATGCTCGACCAGTGCCTGCCGGATGAATGCCGCTGTGGGATGCCTGGGCTCACCGATATATAACGCGATCGGATCCTGCCCGGCTCGGGGCTCCACGCCCTGCAGCAGGGTTCTCAGTTGCTGGAACGGGTACGTTTGAAGCCGCTCGAGATCGGGATTCACAAGGTCAGGCGCGGCGTGGCAGGCGCGCGGCCGGCGTTCATGGATAAGGTCGCGGATTATAAAAGGTTTCCGCGACGGCGTGCCAGGTCCGGGGCGGCCGTACCTGGCCTAACGGCGCGTGTCGGACGCCGCGGGCAGGGCCGAGAGATCCACCACCGGGCGGGATTTCCATCCCGGCTTCACGTGTTCGGCGACCACCGTGGTGAAGATGCCCCCGCGCACGTTGAACCGGGCCGTGAGCCGCATGAAGCGCGGGCGCGCGGCGCGCACCAGATCGTCGAGAATACGGTTGGTCACGGCTTCATGGAACGCGCCTTCGTCGCGGTACGACCAGACGTACAGCTTGAGGCTCTTCAGTTCGATGCAGCGCCGGTCCGGCACGTAGTCGAGGACGAGCGTGGCGAAGTCGGGCTGACCGGTGCGCGGACACAGGCAGGTAAACTCCGGTATTTCCATGTGAATCCGGAAATCGCGCGCCGGATCCGGATTGGAAAAGGTCGCCAGCCTGCGGCTTGGCTTGCTCGGCATTATCGCGGCGGCCCAAATCCGTTAAAATATCCCTGCTAAATAGCCTGCGGATTATAACCTCACATAAGAACCTCTCAATTGAGACTCAAACAGATCAATCTCGCAGGCTTCAAGTCTTTCGTAGACCCCACCCACATCCCCGTCCCCGGACAACTGGTAGGCATCGTCGGCCCCAACGGCTGCGGCAAGTCCAACGTCATCGACGCCGTGCGCTGGGTGCTGGGCGAGACCTCCGCCAAGCATCTGCGCGGGGACACCATGCAGGACATCCTGTTCAACGGCGCCGGCCAGCGCCAGCCGGTGAACCGCGCGAGCGTGGAGCTGATCTTCGACAACAGCCTCGGACGTGCCGGCGGGCAGTGGGCGAGCTACGCCGAAATTTCCGTGAAGCGCATGCTCGCCCGCGACGGCGAGGCCACCTCGTACTACATTAACAATGTGCACGTGCGGCGGCGCGACGTCGCTGACATCTTTCTCGGCACGGGGCTGGGGAGCCGCGCCTACGCCATCGTCGAGCAAGGCATGATATCGCGGGTGATCGAGGCCAAGCCCGAGGAGCTGCGCGTCTTCCTCGAGGAGGCGGCCGGCGTCTCCAAGTACCGCGAGCGGCGCCGCGAGACCGAACAGCGGCTGAGCGACACGCGCGAAAACCTGCTGCGCGTCGATGACGTGCGCAGGGAGCTCGAGCAGCAGCTCGAGCACCTTCAGTCGCAGGCGGAGGTCGCGACCCGCTACCACGAGTTGCAGGGGCGGCTGCGCGCAACGCAGAATCTCGTGTGGCTGCTGAGAAAGCAGGAGGCCGCCGCCCAGCGGGCGCGGCATCTCAGGGAGATCGAGCGGCTCGCCCTGGAGCTGGAAGGCGAAACGGCGCGGCTGCGCGAGACCGAGAAGCGCCTCGAGGAGCTGAGGGCGCAGCACTACCGGGACAGCGATGCCGTGCACGCCGCGCAGGGCGCCTTCTACGAGGCCAATGCGGAGACGGCGCGCTTCGAGCAGGAGCTGGCGTACCTGCGCGAAAACCGTCAGCGGCTCGAACGCGAAATGTCGGACCTGCGCGCCCAGATCGAGAGCGGAAGGGAACAGCTCGCGACCACACAGGCAAGCCTGTCCGGGCTGCGGAACGATCGCGACCGCGCGGCCGAAAGCGTCCGGGCGTGTGAGGAGGCGGTCAGGGTCGAAAGCGGCAAGTTGCCGGTTGCGGAGGAGGCATTCCGGGCCACCCGCAATCGCTACGACGAGCTGCAGCGCGCGCTCGCGCTGGCCGAGCAGGCCATGGGCGTGGAGCGGACCAAGCACGCCCACGCCGGGCAGATGGCGGAACAGCTCGCGCAGCGGGCGCGGCGCCTGCGGGAGGAAAGCGCGACGCTGCAGCCCGCGGACGTCCCGCGGCTCGAGCAGCTGCGCATGGAAATCGCCGCGCTCGAGGGGCAACTGAGCGAGTCGCGCGCCGCCATGGGCGCGGAGGAGGAGCGCCTGCCCGGCGCGGAGCAGGCGTTGCGCGAGAGGGCCGCCGCGCAGGAAGTCGCCGGACAGCGCCTTGCCGGGATGGAAGCGCAGCTGCAGGCATTGATCCAGCTGCAGGAGCGTCTCGCGCGGGGCGCCAGCACCAGGGACTGGCTCGAGGCGAACGGCCTCGGCGCGGCGGCGCGCTTGTGGCAGGGAATCCGCATCGAGTCGGGGTGGGAGGACGCGCTGGAGGCGGTGCTCCGCGAGCGCCTGAACGCCATCGCCCTCGAGCGCATCGATCAGGCCGGGCGATGGTTCGACGAACCCCCGCCGGGACGGATCACGGTATTCGCGCCTGCATCCGAGAGGCAGGCGTCGGTCACGCCGTTTGCCGGCTGCGAGCCGCTCCACCGCTACGTCACGTGCAACGACGCGCGCCTGGAAGGGGCGGTGGCGGACTGGTTGCAGCAGGTCTACGTGATCGCGAACGCGGGCGATGGACTGGCCATCCGCGAGCGGCTGCCGGCAGGCGCGATTCTGGTCACGCGGGAAGGCCACATTATCACCCGCCACACCGTGAGCTTTCACGCGCCGGACACGGAACTTCACGGCGTGCTCACGCGGCAGCGCGAAATCGAGCAATTCGGCGGCGCCATCGGGGGCGCGCGGGCCGAGCTCGACGCGCTGCGCGAGGCGGCGGCCGCGGCGGAAAGGGATGTCGGGCAGAGGCGCGCGCGCCTCGATGAACTGCGCGACGCGATCAGCGACCGGCAGCAGCGTCATCACGCGCTGCAGCTCGAAGCCTTGCGGCTGGCCGAGCTCGACCAGCGAGTCACGCAGCGGACGGAGCGCATCGCGGCGGAACTCGCCGAAATCGAGGCGCAGTCCGCGGCGGCGGCCGCGGGGCGGCAGGCGGCGGAGGGGCGCGTTGCCGAACTGCAGGCGGAAGTGGACCACCAGCGGGGCCAGTTGGCGCTTTCCACCGACCTCTACCGGCGCGCCGAGCATGTGCTGGAGCTTCAGCGGATGGCCTTGCAGGAGGCCCGGGAGTCGGCGCAGCGTGCGGTGTTTATCGAGCAGTCATGTGATAATAAAATCATAGAGATAAATAATTCAGTTAAGGTCATTTCTGAAGCTAGTTTGCACCTCGACCAAAGGCTCGAGTCGCGACGAACGGAACTCGCGAGCTACGACGAGACCCTGTTGCAGCGGCAGCTGCAGCAGGCGCTGGCGGCGCGCAGCGAACGCGAACGGGCCCTCGCCGGGGCGCGTGACACGCTGGAGGGCATGGAAGGCAGCCTCAAGGCGACCGATGAGGAACGGCACGCGGTCGAGCAGAAGCTCGAGCCGCTGCGCGAGCGGATCGCCGAGACGAGGCTGAAAGAGCAGGAGGCGCGCCTCAACGAAGAGCAGCACGCGCAGCAACTCGCCGAGGCCGGCGCGCGCGACGATGAGGTTGCGCAGCAGCTGGAAAAGGGCATGCGCCCGAGTGCGCTGCAGGGCGAGATCGCCCGGTTGAACGAGGAGGTCAAGGGGCTCGGGGCGGTCAATCTCGCGGCGCTTGAGGAACTGGAAAGCGCGCGGAATCGCAAAGAGTACCTGGACGCCCAGTCCCGCGACTTGAACGAGGCGATGGCGACGCTCGAGGATGCGATCCGTCGCATCGATCGCGAGACTCGCGAGCGGCTCCAGCAGACCTTCGACGTGGTGAACCGGCATTTTGGCGAAATGTTCCCGACCCTGTTCGGGGGCGGAAACGCGCGGCTGGTGCTGACCGGCGAGGAGATACTCGACGCGGGCATCCAGGTCACGGCGCAGCCGCCGGGCAAGAAGAACACCACCATCCACCTGCTGTCGGGGGGCGAGAAGGCGCTGACGGCGCTGGCGCTCGTGTTCTCGATGTTCCAGCTCAACCCCGCGCCGTTCTGCCTGCTCGACGAGGTGGACGCACCGCTCGACGACTATAACACTGGGCGTTTCTGCGAGTTGGTGAAAAACATGTCGCGGCAATCGCAGTTCCTGTTCATCAGCCACAACAAGATCACCATGGAGATCGCCGAGCAGCTGCTCGGCATCACCATGCAGGAAGGGGGCGTCTCGCGCGTGGTGGCGGTCGATATCGAAGAGGCGATGAAGCTGACCGAAGCGGCGGCCTGATTCCGTCCGGGGAGGGTCGATGAGCGATCTGCAGTGGAGCCTGCTTGTCATCGGCGCGGTGGTGGTCGGGGCGGTTTATCTCTACAACTGGCTTCAGGAACGCAGCTTCCACCGCCGCATGCAGCAGGCGTTTGGAGCCGCGCGCGACGACGTGCTGCTGAAAGGCGGAGTTGAGTCGGCGTTGGCCGATGGCCGCCTCGAGCCGCAACTGGTGCCGAGCGGGCCGGAGCAAGCGGCGGACGAAAGGGCGGTCAGGGCCGGCCGGCCTGCGGACACGGACACGGTGGAGGGAAGCGATTCCGTCCTCGATTACGTGGCTGCGATCGAGGCCGACGCGGCGCTCCCCGATCCCGTGATCGGGGAGCTGATGAGCAAGATCGCCTCGTGCGGCAAGCCTGTGCACATCGAGGGGTTCGACCTCCAGGGCGGAATATGGGAGGACGTCGTGCGCGGGCGGGGCGGGCGCTACGGCAAGCTGCGGGTTTCGCTGCAGTTGGTGAACCGCGCAGGCGTCGTCAACCCGGCACAGCTCTCCGCCTTTTGCGATGCGGTGAGGGGATGCGCGGACAGGGGCGCGGCGGTGGCGGCGTGTCCCGACGCGCTAGCGGCGCTGAAAAATGCCCGCGAGCTCGATGCATTCTGCGCCGACGTGGACGTCGCGGTCGGCGTCAATCTCGTCGCGGCGGAGGGAGCTTCATTCCCGGGCGCGCGGATTCGCGCGGCTGCGGAAGCCGCAGGATTCAAGCTCGAACCCGACGGGATGTTCCACTATCGTGACGAGCAGCGGCAGTCGCTGTTCACGCTGGACAACCACGAGCCGGCTCCCTTCCTGCCCGAGAGCATCAAAGGTCTCACCACGCGCGGCGTCACGCTGCTGCTGGATGTGCCGCGGGTGGCGAAGGGCGCCGAAGTCCTCGATCTCATGCTCAAGACCGCCCACGAGCTTGCCGGGGCGCTGGACGGGCGCCTGGTGGATGACAACCGCGCCGCGCTGAGCGAGGCCGGCATCGGGCGCATCCGGGAGCAGGTGCGCTCGATCCACGCCAGGATGGACCTGCGTGGCATTCCGGCCGGAAGCCCGCGCGCGCTGCGGCTGTTCTCGTAGCGATGCCGCAGGTTCCCAAGTCCGTGGCGGCGCGCGCGGTGCGGCTGCGCAAGGAAATCGAGCGCGCCAATTTCCGCTATTACGTGCTCGACGCGCCGACGCTGCCGGACGCCGAGTACGACCGCTTGTTCCGCGAGCTGCAGGATCTCGAAAGTCGCTATCCGGCCCTGGCGACCCCGGACTCGCCGACCTCGCGGGTCGGGGCAGCGCCGCTGACGGAATTCGCCCAGGTCGCCCACGCCACGCCGATGCTGTCGCTCAAGAACGCCTTGAGCGAGGCGGAAGTCGTCGCCTTCGACCGGCGCGTTCGGGAAGGGCTGGAAGGCGACGGCGAGGTGGAGTACGCGGTCGAGCCCAAGTTCGACGGCCTGGCGGTCAGCCTGACCTACGAGCGGGGCGCATTCGCCATGGGCGCAACCCGCGGCGACGGCTACACAGGAGAGGACGTCTCCGCCAACCTGCGCACGCTGCGCGCGCTGCCGCTACGCCTGCGGGGCGATGAAGTGCCGGGCCTACTGGAGGTCCGGGGCGAAGTCATGATGCTCAAACGCGATTTCGAGGCGTTGAATCGCGAGCAGCACGCGAAGGGCGACAGGGAATTCGCCAATCCGCGCAACGCCGCGGCCGGATCGCTGCGGCAGCTCGACTCGCGCGTGACGGCATCGCGCCGACTCACGCTGTTCGCCTACGGACTCGGACGCTTCACCGGCGCCGGCGTGCCGCGGGATCGCCACAGCCGCCAGCTGGATTACCTGGAGGAACTCGGCTTACCCGTCAGCCGGGAACGGCGCGTCGTGCGCGGGGTGAATGGGCTGCGCGGCTACTACCATGACATGGAGCGGCGGCGCGCCAGCCTGCCGTTCCAGATCGACGGCGTGGTCTACAAGGTCGACGCGCTGCGCCGGCAGGACCAGCTGGGTTACGTTTCGCGGGCGCCGCGCTTTGCCGTTGCCCACAAGTTTCCTCCGGAGGAGGAGATGACGCAGGTGCTGGGGATCGACGTGCAGGTCGGCCGCACCGGGGCGCTTACGCCGGTTGCGCGGCTCGCGCCGGTGTCCGTCGGCGGCGTGACGGTCACCAATGCCACGCTGCACAACGAGGACGAAGTCCGGCGCAAGGATGTGCACATCGGCGACACCGTCATCGTGCGCCGGGCGGGAGACGTGATCCCGGAAGTCGTGGGCGTCGTCAGGGAGCGCCGCCCCAAGCACGCGCGCGCCTTTCACATGCCCGCGCAATGCCCGGTCTGCGGGTCGCGGGTGGAGCGGGGCGAAGACGAGGCGATCGCGCGGTGCACGGCGGGACTGTACTGTCCCGCGCAGCGCAAGCAGGCCCTGCTGCATTTTGCCTCGCGCCGCGCGATGGACATCGAAGGGCTGGGGGACAAGCTGGTGGACCAGCTGGTGGATCACGGCCTCGTTGAAAATCCGGCGGGCCTCTATCGCCTCGACGCGAAGACGCTGGCCGGGCTCGAGCGCATGGGCGGGAAGTCGGCGTTGAACCTGCTCGAGGCGATCGCGAAAAGCCGCGATACGACGCTCGCGCGGTTCATCTTCGCGCTGGGCATCCGCAACGTCGGCGAGGCCACCGCGCGGGATCTCGCGCGGTATTTTGGCGAACTGGACGCCCTGCTCGAAGCGGACGAGCAGGCGCTGCAGCAGGTTTCCGAGGTGGGTCCGGTTGTGGCGGCGAGCGTCGCGCGATTCTTCCGCGAGCCGCATAACCGTGACATCGTCAAGCAGATGCGCAAGCTCGGCGTGCGCTGGCCCGCGGGGGAAACCCGGGGCGCCGCGCGCCTGCCGCTTGCCGGCAAGACCTTCGTGCTGACCGGCACGTTGCCGCACCTCGCGCGCGACGAGGCGAAAGAAAAGATCGAGACGCGCGGCGGCAAGGTCGCCGGCAGCGTCTCGAGGAAAACCGATTACGTCGTGGTGGGAGCCGATCCGGGATCCAAGTACGACCAGGCGCGCAGCCTCGGCGTGGCGTTGCTGGACGAGGAGGGATTGATCAACTTGCTGAGCGGGAAGGATTGAGTGGTGCATGGTTCGCGACAGGGTCCTATAATTGATTTTTGGTTCCATGCAACGGTGGCGCCGGCGATCGACGGGCGCATCGCCACGGCTGCCTGCTAAGTGTCATTCTCCAGAGAAAAAGCGCTGTGCGTGCTCGACGAGGCGGACCTGCTGTGCTCCGCGGGCGTCATGTCGGAGGCGGTCGCGCGCATGGCGCGCGAGATCACGGCGCAGCTGGCGGGCAGTTTTCCGCTGGTGCTGTGCGTAATGCGCGGCGCTGTTGTCTTCGCCGGGCAGTTGTTGCCCCAGCTCAGGTTTCCGCTGGAATTCGACTATCTGGACGTAACCCGCTACCGACAGGCTACCCGCGGCGGCGAGATTGCGTGGAGAGTGGCGCCGGACGCGACCGTTGCCGGGCGGGTGGTGCTGGTGGTGGATGACATCCTGGACGAGGGGCATACGCTGGCCGCGATACGCGAGCGGCTGGTCGCGGCGGGCGCAAGCCGCGTCTTCAGCGCGGTGCTCGCCGAGAAAGACATCGGGCGGGCGAAGCCGGTCAGCGCAGATTTCGTCGGCGTGCGCCTTCCCGACCGATATGTGTTCGGTTTCGGCATGGACGTGCGCGGCGCCTGGCGCAATCTGCCCGGGATTTATGCCCTCAAAGAGGATTGAGTTGTTGGGATCGAGGATTGAGCGGTGGTGGTCTCGATGATTGCGATATCCGCGATTGTGTTTCGCTCGATCCTCGATCCTCGATCCTCGATCCTATGCTAGCGATCATCGGCGGCAGCGGCCTTGCTCAACTCGCCAATCTCGAGGTGACGGGGCGGCTGATCGTGCGCACCCCTTACGGCGAGCCGTCGGGCGCACTCACGTTCGGCAACATTTTCGGGCGCGAGGTGGTGTTCCTCGCGCGCCACGGCTACGGGCACATTCTCCCGCCTCACGAGGTGAATTACTGCGCCAACCTGTGGGCGCTGCATTCGCAGAACGTGAAGGACGTGGTGGCGATCGCCTCGGTGGGCGGCATCCGCGCGGACCTCTCCCCGGGCACGCTGGCGATCCCGGATCAGATCATCGATTACACGCATGGGCGCAAGTCCACGTTCCACGCCCGCACCGACCGCGCCGTTACCCACATCGACTTCACGCACCCGTATTGCGAAGCGATGCGCCAGCGTCTGCTCAAGGCGGCGGCGGCGGCGGGCGAGCCGGCCGTGGCGGGCGGAACCTACGCCGCCACGCAGGGCCCGCGGCTCGAGACCGCGGCGGAAATCAACCGCCTCGAGCGCGACGGTGCCGACATGGTCGGCATGACCGGCATGCCCGAGGCGGCGCTCGCGCGCGAGATCGACCTGTGCTACGCGACCATCGCCGTCGTCGTCAATCATGCCGCGGGCCGCGGCGCAAGCGCGCGCGGTATCCCCATGGCGGATATCAACGAAGTCTCGCAGCGCGCCATGGCGCGCGTGCGCCGGATTCTCGACCAGCTAGCAGCATCGTGGGAATGACATCCCGCGACGCTGCTTATCGAATGGCCAACCCGGTTTAGCGACTGTTGTGGGCGCAATGGAAAAGTCGATTCGAATCATGTCGCAAGTCAAATTTCGTTCCTCACCGAGGGGCGGTTTTTTCTCGGGAATTTGCCAGACGGCAGTCTGGCAAATTCCTTGATGCCCGATGGCGGTTAGAGCCGTGCTGCGCATGGGCGACCCGCGCCTGCTCGAACCGTCGCGGCCGGTGGAGCGCTTCGACACGCCGGAGCTGCACGCGCTGATCGCGGACATGGACGACACCATGAAGGCGCTGAACGGGGCGGGGCTGGCGGCGCCCCAGATCGGCGTGGGGCTGCAGGTGGCGGTTTTCGGGGTGGCATTCAATCCGCGTTATCCCGATGCCGAGCCGGTTCCCTACACGATCCTGATCAACCCGCTGCTGACGCCGGTGGGCAACCAGATGGAGGAAGGGTGGGAAGGCTGCCTCAGCGTTCCCGGGATGCGGGGGCTGGTGCCGCGCTACCGAAGCCTGCGCTACCAGGGCTGCGATCAGTTCGGCAAGGCAATCGACCGCAGCGTGACCGGCTTTCACGCGCGCGTGGTGCAGCACGAATGCGATCACCTTGCGGGCATCCTCTACCCGATGCGCATCCGCGACCTGCGCAACTTCGGTTACAACGAGGAATTATTCCCGGGCGAGGACGTGATCGAGGAATGAGGATTGGGGACTGAGGATTGAGTAAGCGCCGCCGATCGGCAACCTCGCTTCGCTCAATCCACAATGCTCGATCCTCAATCCTATGTGCGCAGCTGCTCGACCAGGTCGCTCTCCAGCCGCACGACCGTCTTGGGGTTGCGCAACGCCTCGCCGCTGACGATGAACACGTCTTCGGCGCGCGCACCGAGGGTGTTGATCTTCGCCGTGCTCAGGTTGACGTCGTAGGCGGTCAGCACGCGCGCGATGCGGGACAGCAGGCCGGGCCGGTCGCCGGCGATCAGCGACAGCACCCAGGAGGTGCCTTTTTCGTCGGGCTGGATGCTGACCTCGGGCGAGATCGGGAAATGCCGCAGCTGGCGCGAAAGGCGCGGCTTGGCGAGCGGCGGCAGCGGCGTCTTGTGCAGCAGACGCTCGGCCAGGTCGTGCTCGATCAGGCCGATGACGTCGCGATACTGCGGGCGGCGGTTGTCCGGGTCCTGGACCTGGAAGCTGTCGAGCGCGTAGCCATCGCGCGTGGTGTAGATCTTGGCCTCGAAGATATCGTAGCTGATGCGCTCGAAAAAGCTGCAGATGCGCGCGAACAGCTCTTTCTGGTCGGGCACGTAGATCATCACCTGCAAGCCTTCGCCGGCGGGCGACAGGCGCGCCTTGACCACCGGATCCGGTGCCTGCACCCGATAATAGAGCAGCCGCGCGTGCCACGCAATTTCCTGCGGCTCGTGGCGCAGGAAGTAGGAATCGTCGAGTTGCGCCCACAGCTTTTTCTCGGCGTCCTCCGGCACCGCGTAGAGCCGGAGCTTCGCGCGGGCCTCCTCCTGGCGCGCCTGCAGGCTGCGGACCAGCGTGGGCACCCCGCCCGAAAAAAGCCGGTGCGTCGCCCAGAACAGGTCCTCGAGCAGCTTTGCTTTCCAGGCGTTCCACACCCTGGGGCTGGTGCCGCGGATATCGGCGACCGTCAGCAGGTGGAGGGCGGCAAGATGGCGCTCGTCGCCGATGCGCGCCGCGAAAGCCTGCACCACCGCGGGGTCGGCGATGTCCTGCTTCTGAGCGGTGGCGGACATCACCAGATGGTTCTCGACCAGCCAGGCGGTGAGTTCCCCATCGTCCCGCGCCAGTCCGTGCTCGCGGCAGAAGCGGCGCGCGTCGACCGCGCCCAGCTGCGAATGATCGCCGCCGCGGCCTTTCGCAATATCGTGGAACAGCGCCGCCAGATAGAGAATTTCGGGCCGCGCGAAGTCGCTCATCAGCCGGCTGCACAGCGGAAACTCGTGCGCGAGCTCGGGTATCGAGAATCGGCGCAGGTTGCGGATCACGCGCAGGATGTGCTCGTCCACCGTGTGCACGTGGTAGAGATCGTGCTGCATCTGCCCGACGATGCCCCCGAAAGCCGGAAGATAGCGCCCAAGCACGCCATTCTCGTTCATGCGCCGCAAGGCCCGCTCCACGTGGGAGGGGCTTTTCAGGAGCTGCAGGAAGCGCCCGCGATTGGCCGGATTGCGCCGGAACGCCGGATTGATCAGCCGGCGCGCGCGCCACAGGGCGCGCAATGTCGCGGCGCTCATCCCTTTCAGCTCGTGGTGCTGCTGGAGGAGCAGAAAGCATTCCAGAATCGCGCCGGGGCGGCGCTCGAACAGCCGCTCGTCACGCGCTTCCAGCAATTCATCGCGTGCGCCGAAGCGCTCGTTGATCGGGCGGCATTCCTTGTCGTGCGCGGGGTTGACGCGCGCATCCAGGTTCTGCAGCACGATCGCATTGAGCTGGACGACCGCCTTGGCGGTGCGATGGTAGCGCTGCATCAGCTGCTCGCTTGCCAGGCGGTGGGGCCGGTCGTGCAGGCCGAATTCCCGCGCCAGGGCGGTTTGGAAATCGAACAACAAGCGGTCCTCGCGCCGGCCCGCGCAGTAGTGCAGGCGGATGCGCAGCGACTGCAGCAGCTGCTCGTGCTGGCTGATCTCGCGCGCTTCGGCTTTGGTGATCACGCCGCGCCTCGCAAGCTCCGACCAGCCTTTGCCGATGCCGGCGGCGCGCGCGATCCACAGTATGGTCTGCAGGTCGCGCAGCCCGCCTGCGCTTTCCTTGATGTTGGGTTCGAGGGTCGTTTCCGCGTAGCGCAGGTGGCGCTGCTGCTGTTCCAGCAGCTTCGCCTGCATGAATGCGGCCGGATCGAGGGTGTCGCGCATGCGCTTGACGAATCGCGCGAACAGGGCGCGTTTGCCGGCGAGCAGGCGCGCCTCGAGCAGGGTGGTCTGGACGGTGATGTCCGCTGCCGCCAGCGCCGCGCATTCGTCGAGGGTGCGCACGCTGTGGCCCACTTCGATTCCGATGTCCCACAACGTTCCGATCAGCTCCTCGATCTTGCGCGCGAGCGGCGCATCGGCCGGCGACGCCAGCAGGATCAGCAAGTCCACATCGGAGCAGGGGAAGAGCTCGCCGCGCCCGTATCCCCCCACTGCGGCGAGCGCCACGTTGCGCGGCATGCCGTGGCTTGCCCACAGTTCCATTAGCTGGCGGTCAACGGCCGCCGCCTGACGTCGCAGCAGCTCCCGCGGCGACCTGCGGCTGGAGAACTCCTGCCGCAGTTGACCACGCAGCGCGGCCAGCCGCTGCTTCCAGTGGCCGACGCGCCCCTGAGGCGGGGAGGCCGCGGCGGGTAACACTTCGGCTTCAGCCATGCGTCCCGGCATGCGCCGCGGGCGGGGGCGGGGAGCCCGCCGAAACCGTGAGCACTTCGTAACCGGAATGCGTCACCAGCACGGTGTGCTCCCATTGCGCGGACAGGCTGTGGTCCTTGGTCACGACCGTCCAGCCATCGGCGAGCTGGCGGATATCCGCCTTGCCGGCATTGATCATGGGCTCGATGGTGAAGGTCATGCCCGATTCCAGCCGCAGTCCGACGCCGGGCCTGCCGTAATGCAGGACCTGGGGCTCCTCGTGGAATTTCCTGCCGATGCCGTGCCCGCAGAACTCGCGCACCACGCTGTATCCACGAGCCTCGGCGTGGCTTTGTATCGCGTGGCCGATGTCGCCCAGATGGGCCCCCGGCCGCACCGAATCGATGCCGCGCCACAGACATTCATAGGTCACTTCACAGAGCCGGCGCGCCTGGATCGCGGGTTGTCCGACGTAGAACATGCGGCTGGTGTCGCCGTGGAACCCGTCCTTGATGACGGTGATGTCGATATTGATGATGTCACCGGCGCGCAGCTTCTTGTCGCCCGGCACGCCGTGACAGACCACGTGATTCACCGAGGTGCAGATCGACTTGGGAAACGGCTGGTAGCCCGGGGGCGCGTAGTTGAGAGGCGCGGGCGTGGATTTCAGCTCCTGGGAAATGAAGTCGTGGCACAGACGATCGAGCGCGCCGGTGGTAGTGCCGGCCTTGACGTGCGGCGCGATGAAGTCGAGCACCTCCCCAGCGAGCCGCCCCGCGATGCGCATCTTCTCGATTTCCTGCGGGGACTTGATGCTGACGGCCATTGAGCGCGGTCCGCGCCGCGGCTGCGGAGGGATAAATGCCTGGTTTTTCAAGGACAGCGGATTTTAGTCCAGATCGGCGCGCGGCGCACGCCCGCCGACGAGGTTGAGAGGCGGTCTTTTGTTGTGATAAAATAATTAGTTAGCTTTTTCGTCGACGGCTCAACCTGCGGCGGAAAAGCAAACAATACGCACATCTGCCCAAGTGAGGGTGGCCGTCGGAATCATACGGCCTCTCGGCGGATGGAGGCTCAACCCTTACAGGAGATATTTGGCATGCCGGTCACAATGCGCGAGATGCTCGAGGCGGGGGTCCACTTCGGGCACCAGACCCGCTACTGGAACCCGAGGATGGCGCCGTACATTTTCGGGCACCGCAACAAGATTCACATCGTCAATCTCGAAAAGACGATGGTGCAGTACCAGGAGGCGCTCAAGTTCGTGCGTCAGCTCACGGCCAACAAGGGCACCGTGCTGTTCGTCGGCACCAAGCGCCAGGCGCGCGAGATCATCAAGGAAGAAGCCCAGCGCTGCGGCGCGCCGTATGTCGATTACCGCTGGCTGGGCGGCATGCTCACCAATTACAAGACGGTCAAGCAGTCGATCAAACGACTGAAGGACATGGAAGCCATGGTGCAGGATGGCTCGATGGACAAGCTCCCCAAGAAGGAGGCGCTGCATTACCAGCGCGAGATCGCCAAGCTTGACCGCAGCCTGGGCGGCATCAAGGACATGAGCGGCTTGCCGGACGCGTTGTTTATCATAGACGTGGGCTATCAGAAGGGCGCCGTCGCGGAGGCCGGCAAGCTCGGCATCCCCGTGATCGCCGTGGTGGACACCAACCACACGCCGGAGGGTGTGGCCCACGTGATCCCGGGTAATGACGATTCCAGCCGTGCCATCCGGCTCTATGTGCGGGGCATGGCGGACGCCGTGCTCGAAGGCCGGCAGGACAGTCTGAAGGAAATCGTTCGCGGCGGCGAGGAGTTCGTGGAAGTCGAGGAGACTTGAGGCGGCTGCATGTAGCCGCTTCGGGGGCGCGAGCCCCTTTTTTTTAACCAGCGGGGATAGGGAATGGCGGAAATTACCGCGGGCATGGTCAAGGAACTGCGCGAAAAGACCGATGCCCCTATGATGGAGTGCAAGAAGGCCCTCGCCGAGGCCAATGGCAACATGGGCAAGGCCGAGGAGATCCTCCGGGTGAGGCTCGGCAGCAAGGCAAGCAAGGCGGCCTCGCGCATTACGGCAGAAGGCGCGGTCGCAGCTTACGTTACGCCCGACGGAAAGAGCGGCGCGCTGGTCGAGGTCAACTGCGAGACCGACTTCGTTGCCAAGAACGCGGAATTCCTGGGCTTTGCCGCCGCGCTCGCGCAACTGGCTGCGGTGAAGCAGCCCGCCGACGTTGATGCGCTCTCGCGCCTCGCGCTCAAGGGCGTGGCGGTGGAAGAGGCGCGCAAGGCGCTCATCGGCAAAATCGGCGAGAACGTGGCCATCCGGCGCGTCGTGCGCATGGTCTCGCAGGGGAGGCTGGCGGCGTACATACACGGCGGGGCCAGGATCGGCGTGCTGGTGAATTTGACCGGCGGCGACGACGCGCTCGCGAAGGACCTCGCCATGCACATCGCGGCCAGCAGGCCGGTCGCGTTGTCGGCGGCGGCGGTACCGGCCGATCTGCTGGTGAAGGAGCGTTCGATCGCGGCCGCCAAAGCCGCCGGATCGGGCAAGCCGCCGAACATCGTCGAGAAAATGGTCGAAGGCGCCGTGCAGAAGTTTCTCAAGGAAGTGACGCTGCTCGGACAGCCGTTCGTCAAGAACGACAAGCAGAGCGTCGAGCAATTGCTCAAGTCGAAAGGCGCATCGGTGGCCGCCTTTGCCTTGTACGTGGTGGGCGAAGGCCTCGAGAAGAAGAAGGGCGATTTCGTTTCCGAGGTGATGGCGCAGGTCGGCCAGGCGGTGTGAGCGGGCTCCCGCATCCCCACCAGCAGGCCGGCGACCACAGCGCAACCGGAGGCACCATGCCGCAGACACCCGCCTACAAACGCATCCTGCTCAAGCTGAGCGGGGAAGCGCTCATGGGCGAGGACAGCTACGGCATCAACCGGGAAACCGTCGACCGGATCGTCGAGGAAATCGCGGAAGTGGTGAACCTCGGCGTGGAAGTGGCGGTGGTCATCGGCGGCGGCAACATCTTTCGCGGCCTTGCCCCCGCGGCCTCGCACATGGACCGCGCCACCGCGGATTACATGGGCATGCTCGCAACGGTGATGAACGCGCTGGCGCTGCAGGACGCGATGCGGCGCGTGAATCTGGTGAGCCGCGTGCAGTCGGCGCTCAACATCGAGCAGGTGGTCGAGCCCTACATCCGGGGCAAAGCGATGCGGTATCTGGAGGAGGGGAAGGTGGTCATCTTTGCCGCCGGCACGGGCAATCCGTTCTTCACCACCGATACGGCCGCCGCGTTGCGCGGTACGGAGATGAACGTAGACCTGGTGCTCAAGGCGACCAAGGTGGACGGGGTCTATACCGATGACCCGAAGACTCATCGCGACGCGATGCGCTACAAGCGGCTGAGCTACGACGAGGCGATAAGCAAGAACCTCAAGGTGATGGATGCCACCGCGTTCACGCTGTGCCGCGACCAGAAGCTGCCGATCAACGTGTTCAACATCTTCAAGCCGGCCGCGCTGAAGCGCGTCGTGCTGGGCGATGACGAGGGGACTTTCCTGCATAATTGACCCGAATCGCGCGTGGGAGGTGGCCATGATTGCCGACGTCAGAAAGAGCACGGAACAGAAGATGAAGAAGACGGTGGAAACGCTGAAAAGCGACCTCGCCAAGGTCCGCACCGGACGCGCCCATACGGGGCTTCTCGACCACATCGTCGTGGATTACTATGGCTCGCCGACCCCGCTCCCGCAGATGGCGAACGTGACGCTGCTCGATTCCCGCACCATCGGCGTGAACCCGTGGGACAAGAAGATGGCGGCCGTGATCGAGAAGGCGATACGCGACGCCGATCTCGGGCTGAACCCGGCAACGATGGGTGAGACGGTGCGGGTGCCGATGCCCGCGCTTACCGAAGAGCGCCGCAAGGAGCTGATCAAGGTGGTGCGGCACGAAGGCGAGAACGCCCGGGTGGCGGTGCGCAACGTCCGGCGAGACGCCATCCACCATCTCAAGGAGCTGCTCAAGCAGAAGAAGGTGGCGGAAGACGAGGAGCGCCGGGCGCAGGACGAAATCCAGAAACTCACCGACCGTCATATCACGGAGATCGACAAGCTGCTGCAGCAGAAGGAAACCGATCTGATGGCCATCTGATGACGACCTTCACCAGCTCCACAATCGAGATACCCGACGCGCGGCGCGTTCCGCGGCACATCGCCATCATCATGGACGGCAACGGGCGCTGGGCCCGGCAACGCTACCTGCCGCGCGTGGCCGGTCACCGGCGGGGCCTGGATGCGGTCCGCACCATCGTGCGCGCCTGCATCGAGCGGGGGGTGGGCTTTCTCACGCTGTTCGCTTTCAGCAGCGAAAACTGGCGCCGACCGGCGGAAGAGGTGTCGTTTCTGATGCAGCTGTTCGTGGTGGCGCTGGAACAGGAGGTCGGGAAGCTCCATGAAAATGGCGTCCGCTTCAAGGTGATCGGTGAACTCGACCGCTTCGACCCCGAGCTGCGGCGCCTGGTGCGGGAAGCCGAGGCGCTCACGGCCGGAAACCAGCAGCTCACGCTCACCATCGCCGCGAACTACGGGGGGCGCTGGGACATCCTGCAGGCGGCCAACCGCATGCTGCGCGATCGTCCCGAGCTGGCATCCGGTTTCAGCGAGCGCGACCTCGCCCCCTATCTCGCGCTGAACCATGCCCCGGAGCCCGATCTGTTCGTCAGGACCGGCGGCGAGCAGCGCATCAGCAATTTCGTGCTGTGGCAGCTGGCGTATACGGAGCTCTACTTCACCGACACGCTGTGGCCGGATTTTGATGCCGGCGCGCTCGACCGCGCCATCGTTTCCTATCAGCAGCGCGAGCGCCGCTTCGGCCGCACCAGCGAGCAGCTGCCGGCCGACACCGGCCTTGCCCTGTTTCGCGCCGGAAACACGCACCCCGCCGACTGACGTCCCGCGGCGTTCATTGCCTTTGAGTCGGCTCCATGTTCTCCACACGCCTGGCCACGGCGGTCGTCCTGCTCGCGGCATGCGTTTCGGCGCTGCTCTACCTGCCCAACCGGTGGTGGACGGCGCTGCTCCTCGCCGCGCTCCTCGTTGCCAGTTGGGAGTGGGCAACGCTGGCGGGCTTGAGGGGCGCCGTGCGGTGGTTGTTCGCCGGCCTCGTGCCGGCTTCGGCTGCGGCGGTCTGGCTGCTCGTCGCTGGCTCCGCCGCCCACACCGGTCGTCTCACACTGCCGGAAATCCTGATCCACGGCGCCGCCGGGATATTCTGGCTGTTGATCGTCGTGCCGTGGCTTGCCCGGCGCCGTACGGTTCGGTCGCCGCTCGCTCTGACGGCCGCAGGCTGGATCGTCCTCGTGCCCGCCTGGCTCGCGCTCACGCGGTTGCAGGCGGATGCCGAGCGGCTGCTCGCCGTGCTGGGCGCCATCTGGCTGGCGGATACGGCGGCCTACCTCGCGGGCAGGACTTGGGGCAGGCACAAGCTCGCCCCGCACATCAGTCCAGGCAAGACGTGGGAGGGACTTGCAGGGGCGTGGGCTGCGGTGGCGGTGTATTATGTCGCTCTTTCCAGCGCCATGCCGGCGTGGGGCTGGCAGGGGGTTGGCGGCGCCGTCCTGTTTGCGGGCGTGGCGCTGATGAGCGTGGTGGGAGACCTGTTCGAGTCCTGGGTCAAGCGCCAGTCCGGTGTCAAGGACAGCGGCTCGCTGCTGCCGGGGCACGGTGGGATCCTCGATCGCATTGACAGCATGACCGCCGCGCTGCCGATTGCCGCCCTGTTGCTGCCGTACGCGGACCGGGCGTTACCTTTTCCATGACGCACAGACAGCGCCTCACGATTCTGGGATCCACGGGCAGCGTCGGGGTGAGCACCCTCGATGTGGTGGCCCGCCACCGGGAACGATTCGAAGTCGTCGCGTTGAGCGCGCGCAACAAGACGGCGGCGCTCTTCAAACAGTGCCTTGAATACCGGCCGCGCATTGCCGTCGTGATGGACGCCGCTGCAGCGCAGGACCTGCGGCAACGCCTGTTGCAGGCGGGACTGGATTGCGAGGTGCGTTGCGGCATCGACGCGCTCGAGGAGGTGGCATGCCAGCCGGAGGTGGACACGGTGATGGCGGCGATCGTGGGGATCGCCGGGCTGCGGCCGACGCTGGCCGCTGCGCGGTCGGGCAAGAAAGTGCTGCTTGCAAACAAGGAATCGCTGGTGACCGCGGGCGCGGTGCTGATGGACGCGGTACGGGCAAGCGGGGCGGTGCTGCTCCCGATCGACAGCGAGCACAATGCGATATTCCAGGCACTGCCGCGCGGTTACGACGCGCCGGATAAGGCGGGCGTGCGGCGCATCCTCCTGACGGCCTCGGGAGGGCCGTTTCGCCGGGCCTCCCTGCGCGAGCTCGACAGGGTCACGCCCGATCAGGCCTGCGCGCATCCCAACTGGGCAATGGGGCGCAAGATCTCGGTCGATTCGGCCACCATGATGAACAAGGGGCTGGAAGTAATCGAGGCCCGCTGGCTGTTCAATGTCGGCCCCGAAAACATCGAGGTCGTGATCCATCCCGAGAGCGTGGTGCACTCGCTGGTGGAGTACATCGACGGCTCGGTGATGGCGCAGCTCGGTCACCCCGACATGCGCACGCCGATCGCCTTCGCTCTGGGCTTTCCCGACCGCATCGCGGCTGGCGTCGAATACCTCGACCTGGCGCGGGTCGGAGCCCTGCATTTCGAGCGCCCGGACACGCAGCGTTTTCCCTGCCTGCGCCTGGCCTACGAAGCGCTCGAAGCCGGAGGCACGGCCCCGACCGTGCTCAATGCAGCGAACGAGGTGGCGGTTTCGAACTTCCTCGTCGGCGCCCTGGGCTTCCGCCAGATCCCGGCCTTGATTGAGGCGGTGCTGGCCGAGGTTCCGCACGCCCCGGTTTCCGGACTGGACGACGTACTGGCCGCCGACCGCATTGCCCGCGAGCGGGCCGAAGGCAGGCTGCGCGCGCTGCACCCGACCGGCGGCAACCGGCGGCAGCGCCAGGCGGTGCGCTCCTGATCCGCCGGCCGGTCCGCCGCCCAGCATGAAAATCCCAACTCGTCCATGACGCTGCTGACCACCATCATCGCTTTCGCGGTGGCGCTCGGGTGCCTGATCGTCGTCCATGAATTCGGCCATTACTTCGTGGCACGCGCCTGCGGCGTGAAAGTGCTGCGCTTCTCGGTCGGGTTCGGAAAGCCGCTGTGGTCCAGGCCGCTCGGGCGGGACCGGACCGAGTGGGTCATTGCCGCCTTCCCGCTCGGTGGCTACGTCAAGATGCTGGACGAGCGGGAAGGAGAGGTGGCGCCCGACGACCTGCCGCGCGCGTTCAACCGCCAGTCGGTCTGGCGGCGGCTGGCCATCGTCATCGCCGGGCCCGCGGCGAATTTTCTGCTCGCGATTGCGCTTTACTGGGGGCTGTTCATTTACGGGGTGCCGGGTCTCAAGCCGGTGATCAACGAGCCGCCGCAGGGCACCGTAGCCGCCCGCGTTGGCTTCAAGGGCGGGGACACCCTGGTGAGCATCGCGGACGAACCGGTCGCGACCTGGCAGGACGCCCGCTGGATATTGCTGCAGCGCGCGGTCCAGAAATCCATCGTCACGATCGAGGTCCGCAGCGCCACCGGCGACCTCGTCTGGCGCAAGCTCGATCTTTCGGCCCTGACGCCGGCGGACCTGGACAGCGATTTCCTGCGCACGCTTGGCCTGGCGCGCCATCAGCCGAAGCTCAAGCCGGTGATCGGAGAGGTGGTGGCCGGCGGCGCGGCGCAGCGAGCGGGACTGAAGGCGGGCGACGCGTTTGTTGCGATCGGCAACCGTCGCATCGAAACCTGGGACGAGGTGGTGCGGCTGGTGCGAGCCGAACCGGGCACGCCGCTCGTCGTCGAAGTCACGCGGGACGGCGCGCCGCAACCGGCCATCGCGGTGACCCCCGAGGTCGTGGTCGAGAATGGGCAGAAAATCGGGCGGATCGGCGCCGCGCCGCAGGTGGACCGATCGGTGCTGGCCGGCATGATCGTCGAGGTGCGTTACGGCCCGCTCGAAAGTTTCGCCAAGGCCCTGCAGAAGACCTGGGACACGTCGGTGTTCAGTTTGAAAATGCTCGGCAGGATGATCGTCGGCGACGTCTCGCTCAAGAATCTCTCCGGTCCGATCACCATCGCCGATTACGCCGGCCAGTCGGCGCAAAGCGGCGTTGCTTCCTATCTGCTGTTTCTTGCGTTGATCAGCATCAGCCTCGGCGTGCTCAACTTGCTGCCGATTCCGTTATTGGACGGCGGGCATTTGATGTATTATACGGTCGAGATTTTCAAGGGTCGTCCGGTTTCAGAGCGGGCCGTCGAGATCGGCCAGCACGTCGGCATGGCGCTGCTGTTCACGCTGATGGCGTTCGCCCTCTATAACGATATAACGCGCCTACTGGTAAGCGGCTGAATTCATGCGCTGGTTCCGCGCCGTCTGGCTGTTGCTCGCGCTACATGCCGCTGCGGCAACCGCCATCGAGCCTTTCGTCATCAAGGACATCCGCGTAGAGGGCATCCAGCGCACCGAGGCCGGCACCGTCTTCAGCTATCTTCCGGTCAAGGTCGGCGAGACCATGACGGAGGAGAAGGCGACGCAGGCGATACGCGCGCTGTTTGCGACCGGATTCTTCCGCGACGTCAGCCTGGAGCGGGAGGGCGACGTGCTGGTGGTGGTGGTGCAGGAGCGCCCCTCGATCGCCCAGGTCGATTTCACCGGCATGCACGAGTTCAACGCGGAGCAGGTGCTTGCCGGCATGCGCCAGATCGGCCTTGCCGAAGGCCGCATCTTCGACCGGGGCCTGCTCGACCGCGCCGAGCAGGAGTTGAAACGGCAGTATCTCTCCCGGGGCTACTATGCGGTCAGCGTGAGCACCACCGTGACGCCGCTCGAGCGCAATCGCGCCTCCCTCAATTTCAACGTCGAGGAAGGGCGGATCGCGAAAATCCGCCAGATCAGCATCATCGGCGCGCAGACATTCCGCGAAAGCGAGCTGCTGGGCCAGTTCGTGCTGCGCACGCCGGGACTGCTCACCTGGTTCAGCAAGCACGACCAGTACTCGCGCCAGAAGCTTTCCGCGGACCTCGAATCGCTGCGCTCCTACTATCTGGACCGGGGCTACCTCGAGTTCCGCATCGATTCGACGCAGGTCTCGATCACGCCCGACAAGCAGGACATCTACATCACGATCAGCATTACCGAGGGCCGGAAGTACACGGTTTCCGACGTCAAGGTCGCCGGCGAAATGCTGATTCCCGAGGAGGAGGTGCGCAGGCTGATCCGCATCAAGCCCGGCGAAACCTTTTCCCGCGCGCGCCTTACCGAATCAACCAAGCTCATCTCCGACCGCCTCGGCAATGACGGCTACGCTTTCGCCAACGTCAATGCCGTTCCGGAACTCGACAGGGGCAAACAACAGGCTGCGTTCACCTTCTTCATCGATCCCGGCCGCCGCGTCT
The DNA here is from genome assembly GCA_016192825.1 of Betaproteobacteria bacterium. Taxonomy (GTDB): domain Bacteria; phylum Pseudomonadota; class Gammaproteobacteria; order Burkholderiales; family SG8-41; genus SG8-41. Next base: position 46,338 of record JACPTK010000006.1, read on the forward strand.
ACGTGCGTCGGATCAACGTCACCGGCAATAACCGCACGCGCGACGAAGTGATCCGTCGCGAAATGCGCCAGCTGGAGGGCGGCTGGTATTCAGCCGAGCGGGTCAATCTCTCAAAGCAGCGCATCGACAAGCTCGGCTACTTCACCGAAGTCAATCTCGAGACGCCGGCGGTGCCGGGCGCGACCGACCAGGTCGATGTCAACATCGCCGTGACCGAGAAGCCCACCGGGACGCTGCTGTTTGGAGCGGGCTTCGGCAGCGGCGAGGGGCTGATCCTGTCGGGCTCGATATCCCAGAACAACATCTTCGGCAGCGGCCGGCACGTGGCGGCGTCGGTCAACAGCAGCCAGCTCAACACGATCTACTCCCTGTCCTATACCGACCCTTATTACACGGTGGACGGGGTAAGCCAGGGCTTCGACCTCTACTACCGGGTCGTCAGCCCCTCCGACTTCGATCTGGCCCGCTATGAGACCGAGACGCTGGGCGGGCAGCTGCGACTGGGCGTACCGGTGTCCGAGATCGATACCATTCAGTACGGGCTGGGATATGAGAATGTCGACATCACGACTTTTCCCGACAGCCCGCTGATCTATCAGGACTACGTCGCGACGTTCGGGCCCAGCAATGGCAACCTGTTCGCGAGCGCGGGCTGGGTCCGGGACTCGCGCGACAGCCTGGTCTATCCCACCAAGGGGACGGTGCAGAAAGCCGGCGCGGAAGTGGGCCTGCCAGCCGCCGACCTGCAGTATTTCAAGCTCTCCTACCAGTATCAGCGCTATTTCCCGCTGACCCGCCATCTCACCTTCATGCTCAACGGCGAAGCCGGCTATGGCGACGGCTACAGCGGCAGGCCGCTGCCGTTCTTCAAGAATTTCTTCGCGGGCGGCGTCAGCTCGGTACGGGGCTTTAGGTCTTATACTGTAGGTCCCAAGGACAGCAACGGTAACCCGCGGGGCGGCAGCCAGAAGCTCGTAGGCAACGCCGAGTTGCTGTTCCCGTTCCCGGGACTGGAGAATGACCGGTCGGTGCGATTGGGCGCTTTTTTCGACGCCGGTGTGGCGAGCGACAGCATCAAGAGCGATGAGCTGCGATTTTCCGCGGGCATGTCCGTGCTGTGGGTGTCGCCACTGGGTCCGCTGAAGATCGTCGTTTCGCAACCGATTCGCAAGCAGCCAGACGACAAGACGCAAAGGTTTCAATTTACCATCGGCGGGATATTCTGAGCCCGCGGCGCGCCGCCCGCAAATGCGACAGTTCAACCGCAAGGAGAACGCCTTGAAGCACCTGACCGCAACATTTATCGCCCTGATGCTGGCCTTCGCCGTCACGGCGGTCGGGGCGGCCGACATCAAGATCGGCTTCGTGGACGTCGAGCGCATCCGGCGCGAGTCGGCGCCGGCGGAGCGCGCGAGCAAGCAGCTCGAGAAGGAATTCGGGCCGCGGGCGCAGGAACTGCAGCGTCGCGAGACCCAGATCAAGACGCTGCAGCAGCAGCTCGAGAAGGACGGGGTGACCCTGAGCGAAACCGAGCGCCGCTCCAAGGAGCAGGAGCTTGCGCGCGCGAGCGTCGATTTCCAGCGCATGCAGCGCGAGTACCGCGAGGACCTCAATATGCGCCGCAACCAGGAGCTCGCCACGCTGTTCGAGCGCGCCGACCGCGTCATCAAGCAAATCGCGGATGCGGAGAAGTTCGATCTCATCCTGCAGGAGGCGGTGTTTCGCAGCCCGCGCATCGACATAACGGACAGGGTGCTCAAGGCGCTCGCCGAAGGCAAATAAGCGCGCCGGACGGTGCGGTGAGCCCGCGGCGCGCTGCGGGCCATTCGCGGCACCTCCAGCCTTGCGGTCATGACACGCAGCGGACGCAAATCCTACAGCCTGCGCGAGATTGCCGGTCGTTTCGGAGGGAAAATCGCGGGTGATTCCGGCGTCGAGGTCAGCCAGGTCGCGACCCTGGAAAGCGCGACGTCCGAGGCCATCGCCTTTCTCGCCAACGAGCGCTACCTGCCTCAGCTCAAGGTGACCCGCGCCGGGGCCGTGATCGTGGCCGAATCGGCGCGTGACGCGACGCGGCTGCCGCGCATCGTGTGCGCCAATCCCTACGCCTATTTTGCGCGGGTATCGGCATTGCTCAACCCGGAGCGTCCGTCGCAGCCCGGGGTGCACGCCAGCGCCGTTGTCGACGGCTCGGCCGAAATTGCGGACGATGCCGAAATCGGGCCGTGCGCCGTGATCGGACGCGACGCCCGGATCGAGGCGGGTTGCGTGATCGGCGCCGGCTGCTGCATCGGCGATGGGGTGGCGATCGGGGCCGCATCGAGATTGCATTCGAACGTGACCATCTACCACGGCTGCGTGATCGGGAAGCGCGTGATACTGCATTCCGGGGTCGTGATCGGTGCGGACGGGTTCGGCATCGCACTGGAAGGGGAGCGTTGGATCAAGGTGCCGCAGATCGGGCGCGTGGTGATCGGAGACGACGTGGAAATCGGCGCCAACACGACGGTGGATCGCGGCGCGCTGGACGATACCGTGATCGAGGAAGGGGTCAAGCTCGACAACCAGATCCAGGTCGGACACAACGTCCGCATTGGCGCCCACACCGCGATCGCAGCCTGCGTCGGCATCGCCGGCAGCACGCGGATCGGACGCCACTGCAGGATCGGTGGCGCGTCGGGCATCGCCGGGCATCTCACGATCGCGGATCACGTGGAGATCTCCGCGTTTACCCTCGTCAGCAAGCCGATCGCCCGCGGGGGGGCCTACACCGGGGCTTACCCGTTCGAACCGCATCAGCAATGGCGCCGGAACGCCGCGCAATTGCGCCACCTCGCGGAGCTGGCGCGGCGCGTGCGCGTCCTGGAGAAGAGACGCAAACAGCCGAGAGGGAGCGGGTCGTGACCGTTATGGACATCAAGCAGATCCTCGATTACCTGCCTCACCGCTATCCGTTCCTGCTGGTGGACCGCGTGGTCTCCTGCGAGCCGGGAAAGACGATCGTTGCGATCAAGAACGTGACCATCAACGAGCCCTTCTTCCAGGGGCATTTTCCCCGCTACCCGGTGATGCCCGGCGTGCTCATCATCGAGTCCATGGCGCAAGCGGCGGCGATTCTCACGTTTCACAGCGAAAAAGCCAAGCCGGACGACGGATCGGTGTACTTCTTCGTCGGAATCGACAACGCCCGCTTCAAGAAACCGGTGGTCCCGGGCGACGTTCTGCGGCTGGAAGTCGCGATCGCACGCCAGGTCCGCGGCATCTGGAAATTCGCGGCCCGGGCGTGGGTGGGGGAAACGATGGCGGCCGAATCGGAGATCATGTGCACGGTGCGCTCGATCAAGGAGATGGCATGACGGGCCACACGCCCGTCGTGCGTTCACGGCTCAAGTGAAGATCCATGCGACCGCCATCGTCGATCCTCATGCGCGGATCGCCCCTGACGCCGAAATCGGTCCCTTCGCGGTGATCGGCGCCGACGTGGAGATCGGCCCGGGCTGCTGGGTCGGGCCGCATGCGGTCATCACCGGGCATACCCGCCTCGGTGCCAACAACCGCGTCTACCAGTTCGCTTCCCTGGGGGAAGCCCCTCAGGACAAGAAGTACGGCGGTGAGCCGACGCGCCTGGAGATCGGAAACAACAATACCATCCGCGAGTTCTGCACCTTCAATTGCGGCACGGTTCAGGACGCCGGCGTCACCCGCATCGGCAGCGACAACTGGATCATGGCCTACGTGCACCTCGCCCACGACTGCCAGATCGGCGATCACACGATCTTCGCCAACAATGCGCAGCTCGCCGGGCACGTCCACGTGGGCGACTATGCGATCCTGGGAGGATTCACGGCGGTGCATCAGTTCTGCCATATCGGCGCCCACAGCATCTCGGGGATCAGCTCGGTGGTGCTCCAGGATGTGCCGCCGTACGTCACGATTTCAGGCAATCCCGCCAAGCCCTACGGCATCAACGCCGAGGGATTGAAGCGCAGAGGATTTGACCCTGCGACGATCATCGGGCTCAAGCGGGCCTACAAGACCCTCTACCGCTCCGGCTTGACGCTCGATCAGGCCAAAAGCGAGCTCGCGCGCCAGGCGAGCCAGTGTCCCGAAGCCCAGGCCTTGGTCGATTTCCTGGCGGGCTCCGTGCGCGGCATTGTCAGATAGTCCCGCGTTCCATGGCCAGGGCTTCGCTCACCATCGGCGTGGTCGCGGGCGAGGCATCCGGCGATCTGCTGGGTTCGCGCCTCATTACGGCCCTGCGCGAGCGCCTGCCTCATGCGCGCTTTACGGGGATCGGCGGTCCGCGCATGCAGTCCACGGGCATGGAGGTGCTGTATCCAATGGAGAAGCTGGCGGTGCGGGGCTACGTCGAGGTAGCCCGCCATTACCTCGAGATCGCCGGCATACGGCGCAAGCTCGCGCAGCGCTTCCTGGACGAGCCGCCCGCGCTGTTCGTGGGGGTGGACGCACCGGATTTCAATCTCGACCTCGAGCTCAAGCTCCGGTCCGCAGGCATTCCCACCGCGCACCTCGTCAGCCCCTCGATCTGGGCATGGCGCGGCAAGCGCATGCGCAAGATCCTGCGCGCGGTCTCGAGGATGCTGGTGATCTTTCCATTCGAGCGGGCGCTCTACGAGCGCGCCGGCGTCCCGGTCACCTATGTGGGGCATCCGCTGGCGGAAATGCTCTCGCGGGTCCCGGCCAGGGCTGCGGCGCGCGAGCAGCTGCGCCTTCCGGCAGCCTCCAGAATCGTCGCGCTGTTGCCCGGCAGCCGGCTGAGCGAAGTCGAGCAAATGGCCGAGCTCTTCATCGAGACCGCCGTGCAGATCGCGACGGGCCTGCCCGACGCGCAGTTCCTGGTGCCGATGGTGAACCGGCCCACACGGGAGTTGTTCGAGGCCGCGCTCTACCGCCGCGAGCGCGAGGCACTGAACCTGACCGTGCTGTTCGGCCACGCGCACGAGGCCATGTCAGCGGCGGACGTGGTGCTGGCGGCTTCCGGCACCGCCACGCTGGAAGCAGCGCTGCTGGGCCGTCCCGTGGTGATCGCCTACCGCATGCCGCGCGCATCCTGGTGGATCATGAACAACCGCCGCTACCAGCCGTACGTTGGCCTGCCCAACATTCTCGCCGGGGAATTCATCGTGCCGGAATTCCTCCAGGACGAAGCCACGCCGGAGAACCTGTCGCAGGCGGTTCTGAACCTGATGTTCGACAACACCGTGCGCGCCCGGCTCGAGACCCGCTTTGCCGCGATGGCCCGGGAGTTGCGGCAGGACTGCGACGAGCGCATGGCATCGGCGCTCCTCCCCCTGATACGAAACGGCGTTGCGCCATGAGCCTCGTTTGCGGCGTCGACGAGGCCGGTCGAGGCCCGCTTGCCGGACCGGTATATGCAGCCGCCGTCATTCTGGATTCCCGGGACGGCATCGCGGGGCTGGCCGACTCCAAGAGGCTCAGCGCGCGCCAGCGCGAGGCCCTGGTCGCCGAGATCCACCGGCGCGCCACCGCGTGGGCCGTGGCGAAGGCGAGCGTGGAGGAGATCGACGCGCTCAATATCCTGCAGGCGAGCCTCCTTGCCATGCGACGCGCGGTGGAGGCGCTGACGGTGACGCCGGAGCGGGTTCTGGTGGACGGCCTGCACCGGCCGCAGCTCGGGCTGCCGGTTCAGGCCATCGTGAGAGGCGATGCGACGGTGGCGGCAATCTCCGCCGCCTCGATCCTCGCCAAAGTGGCGCGCGACGCGGAGATGCTGGCCTTGCATGACCGGCATCCCCAGTACGGTTTCGACCGTCACAAAGGGTATCCCACCCGCCTGCATCTCGAGGCGTTGCGCAAGCACGGGATATCGGCGGCGCACCGCCGCAGCTTTGCCCCCGTTCGGGCGCTGCTGGGATCGAAGGAGGGGTCATGAAGATCGCCATCTTGCTGCATTTGCTCGGCGTGACCGTGTGGATCGGCGGCATGTTCTTCGCCTATCTCTGCCTGCGCCCGGCAGCCGGCGCGCTCGAGCTGCCCCTGCGCCTGCCGCTGTGGGCGGCGACCCTGCAGCGTTTTTTCCGCTGGGTCTGGTTGTCGGTCGCGCTGATCCTCGGCAGCGGTTTCTACATGCTGAACGGGATCGCACAACTCGCGCGAGTCCCGCTTTACGTTTATCTCATGCTCCACGCAGGGGTGCTGATGATGCTGATCTTTGCGTACGTGTTTTTCTTGCCGTTCCCCGCTCTCAAGAAGGCCGTCGCCGCGCAGGACTGGAAGGCGGGCGCTGCAGCCCTCAACCAGATCCGCATCGCGGTTGCGGTCAACCTGGCCCTTGGTCTTCTCAACATCGTCATCGCTACGGCAGGCGCCCTTTGAAGCGGATCGGCTCGCCCGCGAATCCAGGCTTCAAGGCCCTGCGCCAACTCGTGGAGTCCTCCCGGGAGCGCAGGAAAGCGGGACTGTCGGTGCTCGATGGCATCCACTTGGTGGCAGCCTATCGCGAGCACGTCGGCAGGCCGCAACGGATTGCGGTCAGTAGCCAGGGAATGGAGCGCGCTGAAATACGGGCGCTGCTCGAGCGGCTGAAAGGAGTGGACGCCGTGGTGCTCGACGATGCGTTGTTCCGCCAACTTTCATCCGTCGTGACGCCGACGGGCATCGTCGCGGTTGTGAAAACGCCCAGTGCGCAGCCGGTGCCGGCGGAGATGGACGCCTGCGTGATGCTGGAAGACCTTCAGGACCCGGGCAATCTCGGGTCCATCCTGCGCACCTGCGCCGCGGCAGGCGTGCGGCACGTGTTGCTGTCGCGCGGCTCGGTGCACGCCTGGTCGCCGCGGGTGTTGCGGGCGGCGATGGGCGCGCATTTTGCGCTGGCCATTTACGAAGGCGTCAACCTCCAGGCAGTGGCGAGCGCCTTCACGGGCAAGCGGGTAGCGACCCGGCAGCGCGCCACGCAATCGGTATTCGAGACCGACCTGACCGGGCGGCTGGCCCTCCTTTTCGGCAACGAGGGCGCCGGGCTCAGCCCGGAATTGCTGCGGACGGCGGACATCGCGGCGTCGATTCCGATGCCCGGCAAGGCCGAATCCCTCAATGTCGCCGCGGCGGCCGCGGTGTGCCTGTTCGAGCGGGTGCGGCAGCTGGCGGCGAAAAGCGTGATTCGGGAATCGTGACTCGTGAATCGTTGCTCTCAGGCGAAGCACAATTGCATTTTAGGTCCGTCCTCGAATCACGAGTCACCACTCATGAATCACGGATTAAGAGAACCGCAAGGACGCAACATCATCTTTGACATGCCGTTCAAATTCGACTGTACGAACCCGTAGTCCTTCTTATCTATCGCTCTTTTGCCCGCGTGCCTCACTGCTATGCTCTGATGCGCTAAGTGATTAAATCCATTTCAGATTCCCTTAGCGCACGTAGAAGAACTTATTAACGTCGTGAATATTGACGCGCTTACGTTTTTGTTTTATAAGTGGATCCATAATGGATTCGATTTTTAACAAAGCCGATTGCTACCAACAAAGAGCTTACCTTTTTTTAAAGGACCGTATTACCGGCCTTGCGTACAAACCCAATGAGCGGCTGAAAGCGCTGGAGATCGCGAAGGAGCTCGGTGTGAGCAGAACGCCAGTCAAGGAAGCCTTGGGGCGGCTTGAGCAGGAGGGGTTAGTCAAGCGAGAACTGGGTTCCGGTTACGTTGTTCAAGCCTTGAGCGTCCGAGACATTATGAATCTCTATATGGTTCGTGAGGTCCTGGAGGTCGAGGCGGCGAAGGAGGCACTTCCTAACCTCAGTGAAGAGACGAGCCGGCAAATGACGGAGATCCTAAGCGGTTCGCAGGAGCTCCTCCAACAAGAACGCTATGACGAGTTTCTGCTGGCGAATCGAAAATTTCATAACGCAATGGCCGCAGCTACTGGTAACGACGTGCTAAAACAGATTCTGGCAGGACTTAACGCTCGCATCTGGAGTATCGGGACGATCATCGTCAAGCGGTATCCGCCACGTGCCGATGAGATTCTCTTTGAGAATCGGCGCATTCTGAAAGCGCTCGTATCGAAAGACCCGGTTGACCTGGAGCAGGCGGTCCGGGCGCACATCAGGCGTGGCGGAGAACACGTCAGAAAGTTCATCGAGCAAGAGCCGCATCACGTATATCTCGCATCAATGTAGTTGGCTGAGCTATAAAGGGGCATTGTATGAGCATCATCGAAAAAGAACGTGATGCAATCGCGTTGGACGTGGAAGGCAAAACAGCCGACTTCCCGACTGGCACGGATCTCAAGACGATTCTTTCCGGGCGCTGGGTTCCTGCAGAGAATTCAAGCCGGCCAAGAAAGAGCACCCAGTATCACCCGGTCATTCTTAAACTCGAACTCCTCGGTCAAGGCCTTAATGTGTCGCCAGAAGCGACTGTGGAGATCGGAAAGACATTGAAAGTCGATCACGCCGTGGGCGCGGTCGGCAAACACGCGCTGGACATCATTCTTGACCCCGGCAAAGTGTATGTGGGCGTGCCCGTGGGAACTACGGTGAGTGATCACCTGAGGGAAAAAACCCCTTTTACGCTCGAAGTGGATTGTGGCAGGTATTACATCGGCAAGAAGCCCGCGAGGCTGCGAGACGATGGGCGGTGGGAATGCCTTGAGCAAAAAGCGAAGGCCGAAAAGATAATGAGCGTAAGTATCCCTCCGTATCCGCATTACTATGATCACAAGACAACGCGTGGGCTGCCCATGCGCAGCATCATGCCGCTTGCCGGAGATTTTGGCGGGGCGACTATTTTCCCACATTGCCATTATTTCGGGCGGTTTCAAGACGACTATAAGGGCATGGAATGCCGCTTCTGCAGCATTGATGAAAACCTTGAGTCTGGCCGCGACGTTTTTCCTAAGAAGCCTGAAGATTTTGTTGAAACCGTAGCTGAAGCACGCAAACACCCAAACTTTCGTCATGGCCCGGTGTTCGCTGGCGGTAGTACTCCGCCCCCGGATAGAGGCGCGAAAGTTCACGCTAAATATCTAAGACCCCTGAAAGACGCATTTCCAGATAACTGGCTACGGCTCACCATTGCTCCGCCGGACGACGAGCGGTACATCGACATGTTGTTTGAAGCTGGGGCGGACTTAGTGGGCTTTAACTACGAGATCTACGATCCCCTGCTGTTCGCGAAAATGTGTCCGGGTAAAGTCAGAGATATTGAGAAGGGGGTGCCTGGACATGCTCATTACGACAGGATGATCCGGTACATGGTGAAAACGTTTGGCACCGGACACGCCAGCGCCAACATCATTGCTGGCCTAGAGCCGGCTCAGAGCACTGTGAATGGAATCACGCATCTTGCGTCCATGGGTGTGATACCAACGATATTTGTGTTTGTTCCTCTCAAAGGTACCGCACTCGAGGGCCATCATCCTCCCAGCATCCGAGAGATGATCTACATCTACAACCGACTGAAAGAGATTACCGAGCGCTTTGGTACCGATACCTACTGCGCGGGATGTAATCGAATGCTGATTAACACCAAGTATTACGACGGTTTGCAACCGACCATGCCGGCGATCAACGAGGACGACCTGCGTTTTGTCGGGTTGCCTCCCGAGGATCTTCACGTTCCTCCTCGGATTCCCTACGTGCTCAAGCTCAAATGGTAAAGCTCCTGCTCTGGAGGTGGAGCCGCGTCGGTGTTCTTAGCAGGAGAGCCGTATGCCTTATGTCGTGACCGAAGACTGTATCAAGTGCAAGTACATGGACTGCGTAGAGACCTGCCCGGTGAGCTGTTTCTACGAAGGGCAAAACATGCTTGTCATCCATCCGGACGAGTGCATCGATTGTGCCGCATGCGAGCCGACCTGCCCGATTGAGGCGATTGTTTCGGACGATACCGCCGCCGGCGCGAAATGGGCCGAGCTTAATCGGAAGTATTCGGCATTTTGGCCAAGAATCGTGGAGAAAGGCGCTGTCCCGGAGGACGCCAAACAGTGGGAGAAAACCCCGAACAAGTTCGCGACTCATTTCAGCGCGCAAGCCGGCGCCTCCCATGTCGCCTACTCTCAACCTGGTCGGAGCGATCGGTCAAAAAGTCAGGACACAGCCAGAGACGGCGATAGTGACTTTGCCTGAAAGGCGACCAGTAAACTCAGATTAATCAACGGTGTCAAGAAGGAAAACCCTGCCACCTCGAATGACATGCTCTGCTCGAACGCCCACTCTTTGCCGGACACCTGAGACCGCAAGTCATCGGAAAACGTCGCATTTCATGGTTTATCGCGAACTAGGAAAACATCGGTTGAGGGTCTCAGCGTTGGGCCTCGGTTGTATGGGCATGTCCGAGTTTTATGGGCCTACCAATGACGCCGAAGCGATCCGCACGATCCTGCGAGCGATAGACCTCGGCATTAACTTCATTGATACCGCAGATAGCTACGGGCGCGGCCATAACGAGGAACTGATCCGCAAAGCAATTGCGGGGAGGCGGGACCAGGTCGTGCTGGCGACCAAGTTTGGGAATGTTAGGGGCGACACACCGGACGCGAGGGGGACGAACGGCAAGCCGTGGTACGTTCGAGCCGCTTGCGAAGAAAGCCTGAAGCGGCTCGGTGTCGAGGTCATTGATCTTTATTACTTGCACCGTTTGGATCGAGAAACCCCTATCGAGGATACCGTCGGTGCGATGTCGAGACTGGTGAACGAGGGCAAAGTGCGTCATCTCGGTCTTTGCGAGGTCGGTCCCAAGACGCTGAGGAAAGCCTATCAAGTGCATCCCATAGCCGCTCTGCAAAGCGAATACTCACTCTGGACGAGGAACCCGGAAGACAAGGTCTTGGCAGTCTGTCGAGAATTGGGGGTTGGATTCGTGGCTTTCAGTCCGTTAGGACGAGGCTTCCTGGCAGGAAAAATCAGGGCAAGAAAGGACTTGGACCCCGATGATCGCAGACTAAGGTTACCCCGCTTTCAAGCGGGGATTCTTGATGCAAATGTCGCAAGGCTTCGCGAGCTTGATAGCATCGCCTCACAAAAGAGTTGCACAGTGGCGCAACTCGCATTGGCGTGGTTGCTCTCACAAGGCGAGGAGATCATCCCAATTCCAGGCACCAAGCGTGTTTCGCGCCTAGAGGAAAACGTCCGCTCTCTGGATGTCATTCTTTCATCTGGTGATCTTTCCCGACTTGGTGAGATATGCAGCCCGGGGGCATTCTCTGGTGAGAGATTCGCCGCAACGGACATGACAAGAGTCGCGGAATAGGTCGGACATTCATTTTCTCAGGAGGTGTACGTGTTCGAAGGGTTTAACCACGCTCAGATTCAGACCGGAGACAAGGAAGTCGTAATTAATCTTCGCTACGGAGGTAATGGCCCGCCTTTGCTCTTGTTGCACGGTAACACCGTGACACATGCCCTGTGGCACAAAATCGCACCGCGTCTGAGCCAGGACTTCACCGTGGTGGCAACCGACTTGCGCGGCTACGGTGATAGTTCTAAGCCGTTCGGGAAGGAAGATCACAGCACTTATTCCTTCCGGTCGATGGCGATCGATCAAGTTGAGGTGATGGCCAAGCTCGGTCTTGATTCGTTTTTTGTCGCGGGACACGATCGTGGTGGTCGTGTAGGCCATCGCATGGCCCTGGATTTTCCGGAGAAAGTCTTAAAGTTTGCGAGTCTTGATATTGTCCCAACGCACTACACCCTGACTCATTTAAATAAAGAGCGGGCGTTAGCGCAATGGCATTGGTTTTTTATGGCTTTGCCATATGATTTTCCCGAGCAACTGCTTCTGGGTAAGGAAGAATATTATATCCGCAAAAAGTTAAATCGGCCGGGAATTGGTTTTGGCGGCATTACCGAAGAGGCATTGGCGGAATACATCCGCTGTTGTACGCCCGCGAACTGCCATGCGGTTTGCGAGGACTATCGGGCTTCTATCACTGTGGACTTCGAGATGGATTCGCGAGATTTCAATCAGGGGAAAAAGATCAAATGCCCCATGCTCGTAATCTGGGGCGAGAGGAGCCATATGAACCGATATTTCAAGCCGGTCGAGGCTTGGAGCGAATATGCAAACAACATTGTCGGGGGTCGGATGCTGCCTTGTGGTCATTTCCCGCCAGAGCAATGTCCGGAAGAGACTTACCAAGCTCTATATGAGTTTTTCAAGAATTAGTCAGTTTGTCGTTATCGATTATTGCCCATGCATTGGGCTTGCGGGGTGGGGCATACGATGAGGCAGCCATAATCAGGGGTTCGTGCCGTTCTCGGCAACGTGGTGAGTGATGGAGGAGGGCCTCATGATACGAAGTGCTGCTGGGCTGACGACTGTCGCGTGGTGCGTTACGTTGACCTGCGTTTTGGGGGTTGGCGAAACGGTCGCGGCAAGCACTGAGCGGGATTACCCGAGTAAACCAATCCGTTTAATCCTGCCCCACGGTGCGGGCTCTAGTGCCGACATCTTTGCGCGACTGATAGGACAAAAGCTCAGCGACAACTGGAGCACGCCGGTGGTCGTGGACAATCGGCCAGGCGCCGGCGGCACTCTCGGAATGCAGATTGCTGCGAAGGCAACCCCCGACGGCTACACGCTTGTGCTGACCCAGGTGGGTTCGCTCGCGATCAATCCCAGCATCTACAAGACTATTGGCTACGACACGGTTAAGGACTTCGCGCCCATTACGCGCCTAGCTGCTGCCCCTTTCGTGCTGGTCGTCCATCCCGCGGTCCTGGCGAAATCGGTCGCGGAACTCATCCGTATCGCGAAATCCAAACCCGATGAGCTGAACCTCGCTTCAGGTGGGAGCGGCACCGGTATTCACCTTGCTGGCGAACTGTTCAAAAGCATGGCCGCCATCAACATCGTACATGTGCCGTACAAAGGCGCGCCGCCTGCGCTCACAGCCCTGCTCGGAGGCGAGGTGCAAATGATGTTCGGCGGTCTCCCTTTGGTGCTGCCTCACGTGAAGAGCGCCAAGCTGAGGGCGCTTGGCGTCACCACAAGCTACCGCGCCGCGGCCTTGCCTAAGGTACCAACAATTGCGGAGGCGGGGCTTCCGGACTACGTGGTAGAGCCGTGGTGGGGGGTGCTGGCTCCCGCTGGGATACCCAAATCCATCGTAGCTAAGCTAAACCGTGGAATCGTCGGCATTCTCCAAACGCCGCAGACGAAGGCGGTTTTTGCCCACCACGGTGCCGAACTCATCGGCGACACGCCGGCCCAATTCGCTGAACGCATTAAAGCCGAAATGGAAATGTGGGCGAAAGTGGTCAAGGAATCGGGTGTGCGAGTTGAGTGACCCAGTCGCGCGAATCAAGGAGATACGTGGCGCTGACGGTAGAGGGACCACGCAATGAAAGTTGATAAAGCGCGTATGCGGGAACACCTCGGGGAGCTGCTGCGGGCGAGGGTAAAGCAGGCGCTCAATGCAATGCTGAAGGCGGAAGCCGCGCGGGTAAGCCGAAGCCGTCACCACTCGTGCAGGCTGTACATTCACGCTGGGGAATTATTCTGAGGATGCCGAAGCCGCATTCGCCGTAGTTTGAGAGCTCGGACATTGAGCGCTACCAGTTCCGCAAAAAGAATTTGATGGGAGACACGTCCAAAATGGCTGCAAACCTGACTGGCTTGACTATGCGCTTCGCCCGCTTCGCGGCGGATTTGCGCTACGAGGATCTACCTGTGGAGGTCGTGGATAAGGCGAAAGTTATCGTCCGTGACTCTCTCGGTATCCAGATCGCTGGCTCGGCCGCAAGCGAGCCATGTCGGAGGATGGTTGAACTCGTCAAGGAATGGGGCGGAGCCGGGCAAGCGACGATCGTAGGCCATGGCATCAGGGTGCCCGCGCCGCAGGCGGCGTTGTGCAACGCCATGATGGCCCACAGCCTCCAGCGTGACGACATCCACGTCGGCGGCATGATCAAGACGGGCGCGGTCGTGGTGCCTACTGCATTCGCCGCTGCGGAACTCTCAGGTGCCGCCGGGAAGGCATTCCTCGCTGCGCTCGTGGCAGGTTTCGAGATCGCGATTCGGGTCTCGAAGTCCATCAGCCCAGGCGCCCGCCGACGCAGCTTCCATGCCTCTGGCACGGTCGGCGGGCTAGCTGCGGCGGCCACTTCGGCAAAGCTGCTCGGCTGCGATGCGGAGGCCATTGCTTGGGCCATGTGGCTTGCCGGCTCGCAAACGGCGGGGTTGGTTGCATTTCTTGACGACTCGTCAATGGTCAAGCCGACGCTCACGGGTAAGGCGGCGTTTAACGGTGTTCAAAGTGGCATCATGGCCAGCCGTGGCTTCACCGGGCCCAAGGTGATCCTCGAAGGGAAGGAAGGCTTCTTCAACGCCTTCACCGATGCAGTGCGTGTCGAGGACCTCCTCAACGGCTTTGGCGAGAGATTCGTGATCATGGAAGTCGGGCTTAAGCCACACGCCGCATGCCGGCACTCGCACACGGCCATCGACTTGGCGCAACAGCTGTACCATGAGGACAGCGTGCGTCTTGCGGATGTCGAGGAAGCGACGGTCAGTTTATGTGAGATCTCGGTGCGCCACACCGACATCCCGGAGTGCCCGACATTTGACACCGCAATGGGCAGCACAAACTTTGCCGTCGCGCTGGCGCTTGCCAAAGGTGACAACGGACTCGCTACATGCTGGGAGGGCTTCGAGGATGCGGCCATCCGCGCGGCCGCAAAGCGGGTGCGTTTGTGTGTCGAGTCCGAATTCGGCGCGACTGGCCGTGCAGCGATTATTGAGGTTCGACTCAAGGACGGGCGCAGCATCCGCCGTCGCCAGGACCTGCCTAAAGGGGAGCCTTCGGTGCCCCTTACCGAGGAAGAGCTCGCGCGTAAATATTTGCGGCTCGCGGGCCTCGTCATGGAAGAGTCCCAGGCTCGCAAGATCGAGGCTGTCATCATGGCGATAGAGGATCAGCCCCGCGCGGGAATTGTGCCGGAGCTCACGGCGCCACATGAGAACGTGCCGGCACTGCGTGCTGCCCGACGTGAACTCGGAGATTTAGCGTTCGCAGTTTGAAGTCGAGGGCGTCTCCAAGAAGGAAAGGGAAAAAATGTCCAGAAATTCGGTTAGCGAAAACTTGGCGTTCGGCTTTATACGTATCGCGTCTACGCCATCTAAACCGCGCGAATACGGACTAACGATCATTGCGGACCGCGGTATAGCGATGGGCCGTGTCTCCGATTTGATCGAGGCGGCCGGTGCCTACATTGACTACGTGAAGGTAGGGATTGGTGCATACCGACTGCAGAGCGAGGAATTCGTGCGGCGTAAAGTCAAAGCCTTCCACGATGCAAACATTAAGGTGTTTTTCGCGGGTGATGTTTCAGAGGCAGCTTTCCTGCAAGGGGTGTCGCAGCAGTTCTACAAGACCGCCAAGAACTTCGGGGCGGACGCGGTGGAGGTGTCAAGTGCTCAAGTGACGATATCTCTGCGCGACATGTGCGAGCTCATTCGCATGGCTGCCGGTGAAGGCCTGCAGGTCGTGGCCGAAGTGGGCCAAAAAGGACACGAAGACTGGACGCGCAGCGAGCGCTATGTCTGCACTCAGATCGAGGCGTATCGGAAAGCCGGAGCGTGGAAGGTGTCGGTGCAAAGTGAGGGAACCTCGGAAGACGTCGAAGCGCTGAAAGAATCGTTGCTCCTCAACTTGGTCGCGCATTTCGACTTGCAGGACTTCATTTTCCAAGCAAAAGATGGCAAGAGCCAGTATTGGTATATCAACACCTTCGGCAATCAGGTGAACCTCGACATCTACGATCACCAGATAATCGATACTGAACTCATGCGCCGAGGCATACGCAAGCGCGGTGTGTTCGGCCTTGTCGGTAGCTTGTAAGGATTACCGCGAGCGTTTGTCTCGGGGTTGGCAAAACAATTCAGCTCGATAACTGTAAGAGAGGAGAACGCCATGGGTGCAATGCATAATCAGACTATGCTTCGCTTCGTCCTCACCGCAGTCCTATGCGGCGTACTGGCGGG
Source organism: Betaproteobacteria bacterium (assembly GCA_016192825.1). Classification (GTDB taxonomy): domain Bacteria; phylum Pseudomonadota; class Gammaproteobacteria; order Burkholderiales; family SG8-41; genus SG8-41. Next base: position 62,302 of record JACPTK010000006.1, read on the forward strand.
AGAAGGAGTTGCTGGTTTCGCTGCAAGCTGGCAACCGACAAAGCCCTTGACGCTCGTGGTGCACGCTAGTCCCGGCTCGGGGGCCGATTTGTTCGCGCGCCTCGTGGCCAAAATTGTGAAGGACGAGAGGCTGCTTCCGGTTGCAGTAGAAGTGCTCAACCGGACCGGAGGTCGTGGCGCCATCGCGATGAACTTCGTTGCTAACAAACGTGGTGATCCCGGCGTTCTCATGGGCGTGACGACCCCCTTTATTACGGCTCCGCTACAGCAGAAGGGGTTGCCAACCTACCGTGACTTCCTGCCCGTGGCCCTGATGGCTGAAGACACCAGCGCCGTGCAGGTGCTCGCTACGTCGCGTTACCACACGATCCACGATCTCATCGAAGCGGCGCGACGGCAGCCGAACACCGTTACTCTCGCTTTTGGCGCGTTCGGCGGAACAGACCACATTAATGGCTTCCAGCTCGGCAAGGCAGTTGGTGCACAGTTCCGCTTCGTTGCGTTCAAGGGTGGCGGGGAAACGGTCACACAGTTGCTCGGCGGGCATATTGACTTCATTACTAGCAATCCGGCCGAGACTCGCGCCTTGGCGCAAGCAGGAAAGGTACGGGTTCTTGCGATTATGGGCGAGAAACGCTTAGCGGTTTTCCCGGATGTGCCCACTCTCCGGGAACTTGGAATTAACATGGGTGGCACCTTCGCGGCATTCCGAGGCTTTGTCGCGCCCGGCGGCGTGCCCGAAGAAGCGATCGAGGCGTATGGATCGCTCATGCGCAAGGTGATGGAAGCGGCCGCATGGAAGCGCTACGTGAGTGACAACGACCTCGTCGAGGAGTACCTCGGCCCAGCCCAGATGGTTCGATTCCTCGAGGAGCGCGAACGCAGCCTTGCGCGCGCGCTCGTCGAGATGGGTGCTGTGAAGTGAGCCGCGAGGGCGTGCCGGTCGAGCACTTGCGCGCCCTGGGTCTCTCGGGCACCGAGTGAGCCGCCGCCCAAGTGCACACCTTGCGCGCGAAGCTGCTGAAGATCGGCGCGGTCATCATCCGCAACACGCGCCGCATCCGCGTGCTGCTCTCCAGCCACTATCCGTATAAGGACGCCTTTCGGCGCGTCTATCTCGCGCTCAACTCCAGTTGAAGCCCGATCGAGTGCTGTCCCCGGCACACTGACAAACAACGGGGGTAAGGGGTGGTGTCGCCCGAAACGAGGCTTTTGCGCAAAAACTACTCAGCCCGCATGTCCCCATCACTATTGGACGTGCGTACCCTCAAAATCCCCCTTGCGCTGGCAACTCGTGCAACATGCGAGCTAGTAGATGCGCCGCACGAGCTTGGCCTCGTGCAGGATCGTCGTCGCCAGCTCCTCGACCGACTTGCTGGTCGCGTCCAGGAAGGGGATTCCTTCCTGCCGCATGAGCGCTTCGGCCTCGCGCACCTCGAATTCGCAATTGGCGAGCGTCGCGTACTGGCTCCCGGGTCGACGCTCGTTGCGGATCTGCTGAAGCCGCTTGGGCCGTATGGACAGGCCGTAGAGCTTGCCGCGCAGCGAGCGCAGCTGCGCGGGCAGTCGCATGGTGCTGAAGTCCTCCGGGATGAGCGGGTAATTGGCGGCGCGGATGCCGAATTGCATGGCGAGGTAGAGACAGGTCGGCGTCTTGCCGCAGCGCGAGACGCCGATCAGGACGACGTCGGCATCGCTGATCTGGCGGTTGGAGACGCCGTCGTCGTGCGACAGGGCGTAATTCACGGATTCGATGCGGTTGTGGTAATTGACGAAATCCGAGACGTTGTGAGTGCGTCCGATGGCATGCGAGGACCGGATCCCGAGCTCGCGCTCGAGGGGGGAGATGAAAATCTCGAAGCAGTCGAGAAACAAGGCGCTGGACTGGCCGATGGCTTGCGCGATCTCGGTGCGCGCGAGCGTGCTGATGACGAGCGGGCGCGCGCCGTCCGCGGTTCCCTGATGGTTGATTCTTTCCACCACTTCGCGCGCCTTTTCCAGCGAGTCCACGAACGGCAAGGTCACTTCGTTGAAGCGCACGCCGTCGAACTGGGTGAGCAGGCTGTGTCCCAGCATTTCCGCAGTAATCCCGGTGCGGTCGGATACGAAGAACGCGGTGCGCTTCTGCATCAGCGAGGCTGCCTGCGGCTTGATTTACCGGTAAAATAACTTTTTTTCCTGCAATGCACAAATCAGGTCACGACGGCCCCATGAGCGGCACCCCACTGGTACTGGATTTTGCAATGCTGCGCATGGGCGACGTGGCGAGCGTCGGCGGCAAGAACGCGTCGCTCGGCGAAATGATCAGCCAGCTCGCCGCCGCCGGCGTGCGCGTGCCGGGCGGTTTTGCCACGACGGCCCAGGCCTATCGCGAGTTCCTCGCCCAGGGCGGATTGGATGCGCGCATTGCCCGTCGCCTGGGCGGACTGGACATCAGCGACACGACGGCGCTCGCGAAGGCCGGGCAGGAGATCCGCGGCTGGATCGTGGTGCAGGATTTCCCGCAACGCCTGCGGGAGGAAATGGCGGGAGCCTATCGCACGCTGGCCGACGAAGCGGGGTCGGACGCTACGTTCGCGGTGCGTTCATCGGCGACCGCCGAGGATCTTCCGGACGCATCCTTCGCCGGCCAGCAGGAAACCTTTCTCAACGTGCACGGCCTGGACAACCTCTACGGCGCTGTGAAGGGGGTGTTCGCGTCCCTCTACAACGACCGCGCCATCTCCTACCGCGTGCACAAGGGCTACACGCACGACGAAGTCGCGTTGTCCGCGGGGATCCAGCGCATGGTGCGCAGCGATCTTGGAGCGAGCGGCGTGGTGTTCACGCTCGACACCGAATCGGGCTTCGACCAGGTTGTCTTCATCACTGCCGCGTATGGGCTCGGCGAGACCGTGGTGCAAGGGAAGGTCAATCCCGACGAGTTTTACGTCTACAAGCGCGCGCTGCGCGAAGGCCGCCACGCCATACTGCGCCGCGGGCTGGGCTCGAAGGCGGTAAAGATGGTGTACGGAGAGGCGCGGCAGGCCGGTCTCTCGGTCAAGACGGTCGAAGTGCCCGAGCAGGAGCGGCGGCGCTTCTCGATCAATGACGCCGAGATCGAAGAGCTGGCGCGCTACGCGATGGTCATCGAGGATCATTACGGGCGGCCGATGGACATCGAATGGGGCAAGGACGGCGCGGACGGCAGGCTCTACGTCCTGCAAGCCCGCCCCGAGACGGTGAAGGCGACCGAGAAGCTCGACACGCTGCGCCGTTACCGCCTCAAGCAGCGCTCCGAGGTGCTGGCGACCGGCAGGGCCATCGGCCAGAAGATCGGAACCGGCCCGGTGCGTGTGGTACGCAAGGCCTCCGAGATGTCGTCCGTGCACGAGGGCGACGTGCTGGTCACGGACATGACCGATCCCGACTGGGAGCCGGTGATGAAGCGCGCCGCGGCGATCGTCACCAACCGCGGCGGGCGTACCTGTCACGCCGCCATCATCGCGCGCGAGCTGGGCATTCCGGCGGTGGTGGGTTGCGGCGACGCGACCCAGGTGCTCAAGGACGGGCGCCCCGTCACGGTGTCCTGCGCCGAGGGCGACACCGGCTTCGTCTATCGGGGCATCCTCGAGACGGAGGTGATCGACCTTTCGCTATCGAGCATGCCGAAAGCGCCGGTCAAGATCACGATGAACGTCGGCAACCCGGAGCTCGCGTTCGAATTCCAGCGCCTGCCGAACGAGGGCGTCGGGCTGGCGCGGCTCGAATTCATCATCGCCCGCATGATCGGCGTGCACCCCAAGGCCGTGCTGGCCTACCCCGATCTCCCGGCGGACGTGAAAGTGGCGGTCGAGGAGCACAGCGCCGGCTATCCCGACCCGGTCACGTTTTACGTGGACAAGCTGGCCGAGGGCGTGGCCACGCTGGGCGCGGCGTTCTGGCCCAAGCCGGTCATCGTGCGCCTGTCCGACTTCAAATCGAACGAGTACTCGAGCCTCACCGGCGGCGCGCGCTACGAGCCGCGGGAAGAGAATCCGATGCTCGGCTTCCGCGGCGCGGGCCGCTATGTGGACCCTTCGTTTCGCGAGTGCTTCAAGCTCGAGTGCCGGGCATTGAAGAAGGTGCGCGATGACATGGGCCTCACCAACGTCGAGATCATGGTGCCCTTTGTGCGCACCGTGAACGAAGCGAAAAAGGTGCTGGAACTGCTCGCCGAGAACGGCCTGAAGCGCGGCGAGAACGGCCTGCGCGTCGTGATGATGTGCGAAATCCCCTCGAACGCCGTGCTGGCCGACCAGTTTCTCGAGCATTTCGACGGGTTTTCCATCGGCTCCAACGACATGACGCAACTGACGCTGGGGCTCGACCGGGATTCCAGCATCATCGCGGCCCAGTTCGACGAGCGTGACCCGGCGGTGAAGCACATGCTGCACCTTGCGATCCAGGCGTGCCGGCGCGCCGGGAAGTACGTGGGCATCTGCGGGCAGGGCCCTTCCGATCATCCCGACCTCGCGAAGTGGCTGGTGGAGGAGGGCATCGAGAGCCTGTCCCTCAATCCGGACACGGTGGTCGAGACCTGGCTCTACCTTGCGAAAGACGCGGGGGCGTCCGGAAAGGCCTAAACCGGTCCCGCGCGCGTTCGAAACGTCCAAGTCATTGGACGCCGCGCCGTTTTTCGCTAAAATAGCGAAACCGCCGGCGTATGCGATGACGACTAAATACATCTTTGTCACGGGTGGGGTTGTTTCCTCTCTGGGCAAAGGCATCGCCGCCTCCTCGCTGGCCGCCATCCTCGAGTCCCGCGGCCTCAAGATCTCGATGGTCAAGCTGGATCCCTACCTCAACGTGGATCCCGGCACCATGAGCCCGTTCCAGCACGGCGAAGTGTTCGTGACCGAGGACGGCGCCGAGACCGACCTCGATCTCGGCCACTACGAGCGCTTCCTGCACGCCAAGATGTCGAAGCGCAACAATTTCACCACCGGCCAGATCTACGAGAGTGTGATCAAGAAGGAGCGCCGGGGCGACTACCTTGGCGGCACCGTGCAGGTCATCCCGCACATCACCGACGAAATCAAGCACTTCATACGCCGCGGTGCGGGGGAGGCGGAAGTGGCGATCGTCGAGATCGGCGGCACGGTGGGCGACATCGAGTCGCTGCCGTTCCTCGAGGCGATCCGGCAGATGGCGATCGAGCTCGGGCGCGAGAATTTCTGCTTCATCCATCTCACGCTGGTGCCGTACGTCGCCGCGGCCGGCGAGATCAAGACCAAGCCCACCCAGCACTCGGTCAAGGAGCTGCGCGAAATCGGGATCCAGCCCGACGTGCTGCTGTGCCGCGCCGATCGGGAGCTGCCCGACGACGAGCGCAGGAAAATCGCCCTGTTCACCAACGTGCCGGTGGAAGCGGTGATCTCCGCCGTGGACGTGGACAGCATCTACCGGATCCCGGTAATGCTGCACGCGCAGGATCTCGACGACATCGTGTGCCGCAAGCTGGGGCTCAGCCCGCCCGCCGCCAATCTCTCGAGCTGGGAGCGGCTGATCCACGCGCTGGAGAACCCGCAGCGATCGACCAACATCGCGCTGGTGGGCAAGTACGTGGACCTCACGGAATCCTACAAGTCGCTCACCGAGGCCCTGATTCATGCGGGCATCCATACCGGCGCCCGCGTCCAGATCCATTACGTGGATTCGGAAGGCATCGAGAAGAACGGCACCGGCGGCCTTGGCAACATGGACGCGATCCTGGTGCCGGGCGGATTCGGCAAGCGCGGAGTGGAAGGCAAGATCAAGGCGATCCGCTATGCGCGCGAGAACGGCATCCCCTACCTCGGCATCTGCCTCGGCATGCAGCTTGCGGTCATCGAGTATGCCCGCAACGTGGCGGGACTCGTCGGCGCTCACAGCACCGAATTCGATCCCGATACGCCGCACCCCGTGGTTGCCCTGATCACGGAATGGCAGGACCGCGATGGCCGCGTCGAGCGGCGTGACATCCGCTCCGAACTCGGCGGCACCATGCGCCTTGGCGGGCAGGAATGCCTGCTCGAGCCCGATTCCGCGGTGCGCCGCATCTACGGCCAGGACCGCGTCGTGGAGCGGCATCGCCATCGCTATGAGGTCAACAACCACTATGTGTCGCGGCTCAAGGCGGCGGGAATGAAGGTCAGCGGCCTGTCGGCCAAGGACGGGCTGTGCGAGATGGTCGAGCTGCCCGGCCACCCGTGGTTCATTGGCTGCCAGTTTCATCCTGAGTTCACCTCCACACCACGCCACGGCCACCCGTTGTTCAAGGCGTTCGTGCAGGCCGCGCTGAGCCATGCCCGGCCGGGGGAGGCCGGGCTGGCGGGAGACGCCAGCCGGCTGAAAAGCATCGCCTGAGTGCCGGCGTCATGACTTCCCGCCCGCGACGCTTGCCAACCGCACCGTCGCCGCAGCGCGGCGGGTCGCGCTCCGGCGACGCGATGGAGTTGTGCGGATTCAGGGCGGGGCTCGACCAGCCGTTGTTCCTGATTGCGGGGCCGTGCGTCGTCGAGTCCCGCGACCTCGCTTTCGATACTGCGGGCGCGCTCAAGGAAATCTGTGGCCAGGTCGGGGTCCCCCTGATCTACAAGTCGTCCTACGACAAGGCCAATCGCACATCAATAAACTCCTTTCGTGGCTTGGGGATGGATAAAGGTCTTGAGATTCTGGATGAAGTCAGGAAGCGGCTCGGCGTGCCGGTCCTGACCGACGTCCACGAAATCGACGAGATCGCCGCCGTGGCGCGGGCCGTCGACGTGCTGCAAACGCCGGCCTTCCTGTGCCGCCAGACCGATTTCATCTGCGCGGTCGCCGCGACCGGCAAGCCGGTCAACATCAAGAAGGGCCAGTTTCTTGCGCCGGGCGACATGAAAAACGTGGTGGAGAAGGCGAAGTCGGCAAGCGGGCGGGACAACATCCTGGTGTGCGAGCGCGGGGTGTCGTTCGGCTACAACAACCTCGTCTCCGACATGCGCTCGCTCGCGATCATGCGCGAGACCGGCTGTCCGGTGGTATTCGACGCGACACACTCGGTCCAGTTGCCGGGCGGGCAGGGGACCGCGAGCGGCGGCCAGCGCGAATTCGTGCCGGTGCTCGCGCGCGCCGCGGTGGCAAGCGGCATCGCGGGCCTGTTCATGGAGACGCACCCCCGGCCCGAGAAGGCGCTTTCGGACGGCCCCAACGCCTGGCCGCTGAAACTGATGAAACCCCTGCTCGAGACGCTCAAGGCGCTCGACGTCATGGTCAAGAGCCGCGGCTTTGCCGAAAGCCTGCTGTGAGCGCGACAGCGCAATGAAAATCGACCCTGAACAGGAACAACAATGAGTGCGATCGTTGACGTGATTGCAAGGGAAATCCTGGACTCGCGCGGCTATCCGACCGTGGAGGCCGACGTGTTGCTTGAATCCGGCGTAATGGGGCGCGCCGCCGTGCCGTCGGGGGCCTCCACCGGCAGCCGCGAGGCCATCGAGTTGCGGGATGGGGACGGCGGCCGCTTTGGCGGAAAAGGCGTGTTGAAGGCCGTTGAGAACATCAACACCGAGATCTGCGAGGCGGTCATCGGCGTGGATGCCACCGAGCAGGGTTTCGTCGACAAGACCTTGATCGATCTCGACGGCACCGAGAACAAATCGCGCCTCGGCGCCAACGCCGTCCTGGCCGTGTCGCTCGCGGTCGCCAAGGCGGCTGCCGAGGAGTCCGGACTGCCCCTGCACCGCTACCTGGGCGGGGCGGGCGCCGTGTCCATGCCGGTGCCGATGATGAACGTCATCAACGGCGGCGTTCATGCCGACAACAGCCTCGACATGCAGGAATTCCTGATCGTCCCGGTGGGCTTGCCCTCGTTCCGGGAAGCGCTGCGCTGCGGCGCCGAGGTGTTTCATGCGCTGAAGAAGCTGCTTGCGGACCGCGGGCTGTCGACGGCAGTGGGCGACGAAGGGGGCTTCGCGCCGCGCCTGCCCAAGCACGAGGCGGCGATCAGGATCATCCTCGAGGCCATCGAGGCGGCGGGCTACCGGCCCGCCGAGCAGGTGGCGCTCGCGCTCGATTGCGCCAGTTCCGCGTTCTTCGAGGACGGCGAATACACGCTCGCCGCCGAAGGGCTTTCCATGTCCGCGGAGCAGTTCGCGGACTTGCTCGCTGGATGGGTGGAGAAGTACCCCATCATCAGCATCGAAGACGGCATGGCGGAGGACGACTGGGACGGCTGGAAGCTGCTGACCAGGCGGCTGGGCAGGAAAGTGCAGCTGGTCGGCGACGACATCTTCGTGACCAACACCCGGTTCCTCAAGCAGGGGATCGACAAGGGCGTGGCCAATTCGATCCTGATCAAGGTCAATCAGATCGGGACGTTGAGCGAGACGTTTGCCGCGATCGAAATGGCCAAGCGCGCCGGTTACACTTGCGTGGTGTCGCACCGTTCGGGAGAGACCGAGGACACCACCATCGCCGACATCGCCGTGGCGACGAGCGCGCTGCAGATCAAGACCGGCTCCCTGGCGCGCTCGGACCGGCTCGCCAAGTACAACCAATTGCTGCGCATCGAGGAAGACCTGGGAGAAACGGCCATCTACCCGGGCCGCGGCGCCTTCTACCAGCTTCGGTGAGGTGTGAGGCGTGAGGCGGGAGGGGTGTCAGCGGCGCCGTGCAAGCCCCGTCGTTCCGGGTTTGGCGGGTGTTGCCGGTGACGTTGCGCTGCGCCTCTGGCGCCTTGCCCTTCACCCGTCACGCATCGCCCGATGAGAATGCTGACGCTTGTGCTCGCAGCGCTGATCGTGCTGATCCAGTATCCGCTGTGGCTGGGCAAGGGCAGCTGGTTGCGGGTGTGGGAGGTGGACCAGCAGATCCGCGCGCAGCGCGAGACCAACCGCCAGCTGCAGTCCCGCAACAGCGCCCTGGAAGCCGAAGTGCGCGATCTCAAGGTCGGGCTGGAAGCGATCGAGGAACGGGCCCGCAGCGAGCTCGGCATGATCCGGCAGGACGAGATATTCTTCCAGGTGCTCGAAACCGTTCCTCCCGCTCGCCTTTCCGAACCTGCAAAACCCTGAGATGACGGCCCCACGAGGAGCGCCTGCCGCCGAGGTGATCGACGGAACGGCCGCGGCGCGCGAGGTTTATGCGCGGCTCAAGGCTCGCGTTACCGCGCTCGCGGCCTCGAACGTCCGTCCCGGCCTGGCGGCCATCCTGGTGGGCGATAACGCGGCATCGAAGATCTACCTGCGCAACAAGGTTCGGGCGTGCGACGAGACCGGCGTGCGTTCCGACGTCCGCTACCTTCCGGCCGACAGTCCCCAGGACGAGGTGCTGGCGACGCTGGACGAGCTCAACCGCGATCCGAACGTGCATGGCGTCCTGCTGCAGCTGCCGCTGCCGTCTCATCTCGACGCCGTGCGCATCCTGCAGGCCGTGTCTCCGGCGAAAGACGTTGACGGTCTCACCTGGGCAAGCCTGGGCGCGCTGGTCGCCGGCCAGCCCTCGTTCGAGCCGTGCACGCCCGCGGGCGTGGTCGCCCTCCTCGAGCGGGCCGGAGTCGGCATGGACGGCAGCCACGCGGTGGTGGTGGGACGCAGCGCGATCGTCGGCAAGCCGATGGCGCTCATGCTGATGGCGCGCGGCGCGACCGTGACGATCTGCCACAGCCGCACGCGGGGCCTGGCGGATCACGCCCGGCGCGCCGACATTCTGGTAGCGGCGGCCGGCCGGCCGCGACTCATTACCGCCGAAATGGTCAAGCCGGGCGCCGCGGTGATCGATGTCGGCATCAACCGGCTGCCGGACGGCAAGCTTGCCGGGGACGTGGATTTCGCGGGAGTGCGCAACGTGGCCGGCTGGATCACCCCCGTGCCGGGCGGCGTCGGGCCGATGACGGTCGCCATGGTCATCGTCAACACGGTCCGGGCCGCGGAGATGCGGCTGGCGGGGAGCGCCGCATAGCGCCCGTAACCCTTCAGCACGAAAACGCGCTCGAGAAATTCAGCAGCAATTCCGGGCTGAAATAGCCGCGAAACGCGAAGTAAGTGACGAGGGCGGCAAGCGTGGCCAGGATCAGCCACAGCAGGATGCGTCTCGCCTGGGTCATGCGGACGTTGAGCATCGCCGTAGCACCCGTGCATCCGTGGTGAGAGGGTGGCTGCATTATGGCACACGGGCTCGCGCGTTTATCGGCGCCGGACATCCCGGATGAATGGAACGCGCGCTGAAAAGCCGATGACTAACTGATTGATATAATTTTTCCTTTTTCACGAGTAGCCGGTTCTCCCTGTGGCCGCAGACATCATTCCCGTAGCCGGATCGGGGCTCGAATTCGAAGACCTCTATCGCCGCGAGGGCTTGCTGAAGCTCGACCGGCGCTTCCTCCACGAGCTGGCGAGCAGCGACACCGCGCTGCATGGGCAGCTGCTGCGCGCTCGAGCCGAGCCGACGATGCTGGCACCGAAGCAGGAGTCCGAATTGCTGGTCGCACTGGCGGCGCACCTGGAAGGATTCGTCGCGCGCCTGTTCGGAATCGAGGCGGAGGCGCGGGCGCTTGCCGGCAGGCATCACGAGCTCTCCCCGCTCTATGCCGCGAAGCGGCAGTTCGTGCAACGCAAGGCCATGCACCGGGTGAAGCCCGAAGAGGCGGAAAGCGTCGACGGCCTCGCGCTGGAGCGGGCGCTCGAGCGGTCATTCGGCGAGCCGTTCACGGAGCTCGCCTTCGCGCGCCACGTCAGCCGATGGCAGGAGGACGCGGGGGCCTACGAGGCCGAGCTCGAGACCGCTTTGCGCTACGCGGCTTGGGCCGTGCATTCCGCGATCGGGAGGAGGCGGCACCGGACGGGCGTGCTGTTCAAGGCGCCGGCCCGGCTCGATCCGCGACGCCTCGTGCCCGTCGTCACCGAAGATGGAGGCGGATACCCGGTCCATCGCCTGGGCGAGGAAAACCTGCGGCGGCGCGAAGGGTTCAAGCTGACCGACCCCGGAGCCGACCTCACCGGCGCCCTGGACGAGGCCAACTACTGCATCTGGTGCCACGAGCAAGGCAAGGATTCCTGCTCAAAGGGGCTGCGGGAAAAGGGCGGAACCGGAACAGGGAAGGCATCGTTCAAGAAAAGTCCATTCGGCGTCACGCTCGCGGGCTGCCCGCTGGAAGAAAAGATCTCGGAATTCCAGAAGGCCAAGGCGGAGGGTCTCGCGATCGGCGCGCTCGCCATCATCGTGGTGGACAACCCGATGGTCGCGGCGACCGGGCATCGTATCTGCAACGATTGCATGAAGTCGTGCATCTACCAGAAGCAGGACCCGGTCAACATTCCCCAGGCCGAAACCCGGACGTTGAAGGATGTGCTCGAGCTGCCGTGGGGCTTCGAGATCTATTCGTTGCTCACGCGCTGGAACCCGCTCAACCTGCGCACGCCCTATCCCGCGGCTCCGAGCGGCAAGCGCGTCCTGATTGCCGGCATGGGTCCCGCGGGCATTGCGCTCGCGCATCATTTGATGAACGACGGCCATACCGTGGCCGGCATCGACGGGCTGAAGATCGAGCCGCTGCCCTCTGGCGTGTCCGGCGTGGACGCGCTCGGGAGGCGCGTGCCGATCCAGCCGATCCGCGACGTCCGGATGCTCTACGAAGCCCTGGATCGGCGCGTGATGGCGGGTTTCGGCGGGGTGGCGGAATACGGAATCACGGTGCGGTGGGACAAGAACTTTCTCAAGGTGCTGCGCCTGCTGCTCGAGCGCAGGCGCGAGTTCGCCTTGTTCGGGGGCGTGCGCTTCGGCGGCACGCTGACGGCGGAGGAGGCCTTCGCTGCCGGCTTCGACCATGTGGCGCTCGCCATCGGCGCCGGGCGCCCGACCGTGCTCGACCTTCCCAACGGGCTCGCGCGCGGCGTGCGCACCGCTTCAGACTTCCTGATGGCGCTGCAACTCACCGGCGCGGCGAAGCCGGACTCGATTGCCAACATGCAGTTGCGGCTGCCCGTCGTCGTGGTGGGCGGCGGGCTGACCGCGATCGACACGGCGACCGAAGCACTTGCCTACTACCCCCTGCAGGCCGAGAAATTCCTGCAACGCTACGAGAAGCTGGCGCGCGAGCACGGCGAGACCGCGGCAAGGATCGCCTGGACCGACGAGGAAAGGGGCATCGCCGACGAATTCCTGGGCCACGCGCGAGCGCTCCGGTCGGAGCGCATGCGCGCGGTGGCCGAAGGGCGTGCGCCGCGCATCCTCGAATTGCTGCAGTCATGGGGAGGCGTCACGATCGCCTATCGCAGGCGGCTGATCGACAGCCCGTCCTATACGCTCAACCACGAGGAAGTGCACAAGGCGCTGGAAGAGGGCATCCGGTTCGCTGAAGGACTGACCCCGCTCGCCGTCGAAGTGGACGAGGACGGGCACGCCCGCGCGCTCAAGGTCTCGGTGCAGCAACGCGGCGAGGACGGCCGCTGGGCCGAAATCGGCAAGGCCGAGCTGCCGGCCAGGACGCTTTTGATCGCCGCGGGGACGCAGCCCAACACGGTCCTCGCGCGCGAGGACCCCGGCCACTTCAGGCTGGACGGCCGCTATTTCCAGGCCTGCGACGAAAACGGCGAACCGCTCGGCGTGGAGCAGGCGATATCCAAGCCGGCCCGCTCGAGCGTGCTGCTGTCGCGACGCGACGATGGCCGCTTCATGAGCTATTTTGGCGACGTTCATCCGTCCTATTTCGGCAACGTCGTGAAGGCCCTGGGCAGCGCCAAGCAGGGTTATCCGGTCGTGAGTCGCGTGCTGGAGCGCACCGGGCCGGCGTCCGGGCTGAGCGAAGAGGCGTTTATCGGCCGGCTCAACGGGGAGCTGCGCGCCACCGTGCATGAGGTGGCGCGCTTGACGCCCCTCATCGTCGAAGTCGTGGTGCGCGCGCCGCTTGCAGCGCGCCGCTTCCGGCCCGGGCAGTTCTACCGGCTTCAGAATTTTGAAACGCTGGCACCCGTTGCCGAAGAAACACGCCTCGCGATGGAAGGCATCGCCCTCACCGGCGCGTGGGTGGACCCCGGGCGCGGCCTGATCTCGCTGATCACGCTGGAAATGGGCGGCTCCTCCGACCTGTGCGTGCTGCTCAAGCCCGGCGAACCGGTGGTGGTCATGGGCCCGACCGGCGCGCCAACGGAAATCCCCTCCGGCGAAACCGTGATTCTCGCCGGCGGGGGCCTGGGAAACGCCGTGCTGTTCTCGATCGGGCAGGCCATGCGTCGCGCCGGCTGCCGCGTGCTCTACTTCGCCGGCTACAAGCACATGACGGACCGCTACAAGATCGCCGAGATCGAGGCGGCCGCGGACCTGGTGGTCTGGTGCTGCGACGAGGAGCCGGGTTTCACGCCCGACCGCCCGCAGGACAGGACTTTCGTCGGCACCATCGTGCAGGGCATGCACGCCTACGCCAGCGGCGCGCTCGGCGGCCAGCCGATCCCGTTCGACGCGGCGGACCGCCTGGTCGCGATCGGGTCGGACCGCATGATGGCGGCGGTGGCGCACGCGCGGCACGACCTGCTCGAGCCCCACCTCAAGCCGGGTCACCGCGGCATCGGCTCGATCAACTCGCCCATGCAATGCATGATGAAGGAGATCTGCGCGCAGTGCCTGCAGCCGCACGTGGACCCGTCGACGGGGAAGGTGAGCTACGTGTTTTCCTGCTTCAACCAGGATCAGCCGCTCGACCTCGTGGACTGGCAGGCGCTCGATGCACGGCTGCGCCAGAACTCGGTGCAGGAAAAGCTCGCCGCCGAATGGATAGACCACTGCCTCGTGGCGGCCGGCAGGCGCAGCATGCAGCGCGTCTAGAGTCCTTGGGTCCGACAAGCTCCTTAGGAGCGGGAAAACCGGGAAAGCGCATAGGGCGAGGATCGCGCAAAGTATCTTCGCTAATCTCGAACCGGCTCCGCGTTTCCAGGGCGCCCTCGCGCCTTGGTGGTCAGCGTTCGCTCTACGCGATTTCGCGCAGCACCGCGGCAAGCGTTGCGACGATCTCGTCGACCTGGCCCTTGCTGATGATGAGCGGGGGCGACAAGGCGATGATATCGCCCGTGACGCGCGTCATGACGCCTTTTTCGAAACACTTGAGGAACGCCTGGTAGCCGCGCGCGCCGGGCTTGCCCGCCTGCGGCTCGATCTCGATTCCCGCCATCAGGCCGAAATTGCGGATGTCGATCACGCGGCCCGCTCCCTTCAGGCTGTGCACCGCCTGCTCGAAATAGGGCGCGAGCTCCCGGGCGCGGTCAAATAGCTTCTCTTCGTGGTAGAGCGCGAGCGTCGCCTCGGCCGCGGCGGTGGCGAGCGGGTGACCCGAATAGGTGTAGCCATGGAAGAGCTCGACCGTGTCGGGCGGCGCACTGTTCACCACCGCGTCGTGGATTGCGCGGCTCACGATCACGCCAGCCAGGGGAACCGCGCCGCTCGTCACGCCCTTGGCGAACGTGATCATGTCCGGCGTCACGCCGAACGTCTGCGCCGCGAAGGCATGGCCGGTGCGGCCGAACCCGGTGATCACCTCGTCGAAAATCAGCAGCAACCCGTGCTTGTCGCAAATCGCGCGCAGCCGTTCGAGGTAGCCCTTTGGCGGCACCAGGACGCCGGTCGAGCCGGCGACCGGCTCGACGATCACCGCGGCGATATTCGACGGGTCGTGCAGCGCAACGACGCGCTCCAGGTCGTCGGCGAGATGGGCGCCCCACGCCGGCTGCCCGCGGCTGTAGGCGTTGCGCTCGAGGTTGTGGGTATGGGGCAGGTGATCGACCCGCGCGAGCAAGTTGCCGAACGCCTTGCGATTGGCCGGAATGCCCCCGACGGAGATGCCCCCGAAGCCGGCCCCGTGATAGCCGCGCTCGCGCCCGACGAGGACGTTGCGATGCCCCTCGCCGCGGGCGCGATGACAGGCCAGCGCGATTTTCAGCGCCGTGTCGACCGCCTCGGAGCCCGAATTGGCGAAGAACACGTGATCGAGACCCGCCGGCGCCAGCTGTGCGACGAGGGCGGCGGCACGGAATTCGCCAGGGTGTCCCATCTGGAACAGCGGTGAGTAGTCGAGCGTTCCGGCTTGCCGGCGGATCGCCTCGACGATTTTCGGGCGGCAGTGCCCCGCGTTCACGCACCACAGCCCCGCCGTGCCGTCGAGAATGCTGCGGCCGTCCTCGGCGGTGTAATGCATGTCCCTGGCGGAAACCAGGATGCGCGGCGCCGCCTTGAACTGGCGGTTGGCGGTAAACGGCATCCAGAACGGCTCGAGCGGATAATCGCGTGGTGTCATGGGCGCTACGGGAAAGTGGGTTTGACGGTATTTTGCCAGCGCCGCCCGCGTTCGGCCATACTGCGAATCGGTGAACTATCCCCTCGTGCGCCTGCTGACGCTGCTCCTCCTGCCCGCGCTGGCGCTGGCCCAGCCGGTCGTCAACGTGGGCTCCAAGCGCTTCACCGAGTCCTATATCCTGGCGGAGATCATTTCGCGCACACTGGAACGGACGGGCGAGGCGCGCGTTGTGCATCATCAGGGACTGGGGAACACCGCGATCGTGTTCGCGGCGCTCAGGAGCGGGTCGATCGACGTCTATCCCGAGTACACCGGCACCCTCGCGCTCGAGGTGCTGGGGTTGGATCGCGTGCCGGGCCTCGGCGATCTTAACCGCGAACTTGCGCGCCACGGGCTCGCCGCCGGCGTGCCGCTGGGCTTCGGCAACAGCTACGCCCTTGCGATGCTGGAGAGCCGCGCCGCGGCGCTGGGAATCACGCGGCTGTCCGATCTGGGCGCACACCCCCAGCTCCGGATCGCGCTCTCCCAGGAATTTCTCCAGCGCAAGGATGGCTGGCCGGCGCTGCAGCGGGCCTATCGCCTGCCGCCCGGAGGTGCGGGCGGCCTGGATCACGGCCTCGCCTACGAGGCGCTCGCCGCCGGCACGATCGACGTCATGGATGTCTATGCGACCGATGCCAAGATCGAGCGCTACCGGCTGCGCGTGCTGAGGGATGACCGGGGCTTCTTCCCAGCCTACGATGCCGTGATCCTGTATCGCGCCGATCTGCCTGCGAGGCATCCGCGGTCGTGGCAGGCATTGCAGGGATTGGCGGGGCGGATCCGTCCGGAGCAGATGATCCGCCTCAATGCGGCCGCGGAGCTGTCCGCGGTGCCATTCGCCAGGATCGCCGATGATTTCCTGGCCGGCCGCCACGCGGAAGGCGCCCCTGCGTCACGGCACGAGCGCAGGGAATTCCTGTCCGCCCTGTTCGGCGAGGACTTCTGGCGCCTGACGTTCCAGCACCTGGGCCTCGTGTTCGTATCACTCGCGCTGGGCGTGGCGGCAGGGGTGCCGCTGGGCATAGGCGCGAGCCGCATGCCGCGCGCCCGGGCCTGGATACTGGGAGGGGCGGGCGTGCTGCAGACGGTGCCGGCGCTCGCGCTGCTCGCCTTCCTGATCGCGGCGCTCGACCGCATCGGGACGCTGCCGGCCATCATCGCGCTGTTCCTGTACTCGCTGCTGCCCATCGTCCGCAATACGGAAACCGGGCTTGCCGGCGTGCCGCGCGCGCTCAAGGATTCGGCCACGGCTCTCGGAATCGGGGAGGGGACGAGGCTACGATTGATCGAGCTGCCGCTGGCGGCGAGAACCATTCTCGCCGGCATCAAGACGGCCGCGGTCATCAACGTCGGCACGGCTACCATCGCCGCGTTCATCGGCGCTGGCGGCTACGGCGAGCGCATCGTCGCCGGGCTCGCGGTCAACGACCCCGTTCTGCTGCTGGCTGGAGCGGTGCCGGCCGCGGTGATGGCGCTCGGCGTGCAATGGGGATTCGATGCGCTCGATCGGCTGCTGGTTTCGCCCGCTCTGAGCCACACCGGAGGGCGACCGGGCTGATGCCCATGGAAAGGCGCACCACGCCCGGTAGCCTCACCCGGGGGTCGCGGCGGGGGCAAGGCGTGGCCACCGGTCCCGGACCGGGCGTGAACTAATATTAGCCCGTCCGGTCAGTGCATTAACGATCAGGCTTCGCGTGCCGCGTGGACCGGGCGGGGGCGGTATACTTCCCCTGTCCAGCCGGTGCCACCGCTCGACCTGGATAACAATTTGAAGATCAGGGACGGGTTTGATGAGCGATCGCGAAGTCGATCAGCAACTGGTCGAGCGCGCGCAGCGCGGCGACAAGAAGGCTTTCGAGCTGCTGGTCAGCAAGTACCAGCGCAAGCTCGCGCGGTTGCTGTCGCGCTTCATCCGGGACCCGGCCGAGGTGGAGGACGTGGCGCAGGAGGCCTTCATCAAGGCCTACCGGGCACTGCCGACGTTCCGCGGCGACAGCGCTTTTTACACGTGGCTGTACCGGATCGGCATCAACACCGCCAAGAACTACCTGGTGGCGATGGGAAGGCGGGCGCCGACCAGGACGGATATCGACAGTGAGGAGGCGGAGGCTTTCGAGGACGGCGACCAGCTGCGCGACCTCAACACGCCGGAGAACGAGCTCGCAACCCGGCAGATCGCCGAAACGGTGAACCAAACGCTGGGCGAGTTGCCAGAGGAGCTAAGGACGGCGATCACGCTGCGGGAGATCGAAGGCCTGAGCTACGAGGACATAGCGAATATAATGAACTGCCCGATCGGTACGGTGCGGTCGCGGATTTTCCGGGCACGAGAGGCAATAGCGTCGAAATTAAGACCGCTGCTGGGGACGCAGAAGGACAGGAGATGGTGAGATGGACAAGATTTCAGAGTTGATGGACGGTGAGCTGGACACGCGCCGGGCGCGCGAGCAGGTTGCGCGCATGAACCAGAACGAAGAGCTGCTTCATTGCTGGGACGCGTTCCATCTGGTTGGCGACGTGATGCGCGGCGAGCACGTCCTGCCTCGGGATTTCACCCGCAAGCTGTCCGCCCGCCTGGCCAAGGAACCCGCGGTGCTGGCGCCGCACCGCAGCGCGCTCCGGCGCGTCGCAACCTACACCCTGTCCGCAGCCGCCTCCCTGTCCGCGGTCGCCGTGGTCGGCTGGCTGGCCTTCTTCAACAACCCGCTCGTCCCGCAGACCGAGATCGCCAGAGCCCCCGTCCCGATCGTTCCCGCAGCAGCCCCTTCACTCGCCAATGCCCCGGTCCCGGTCCTTCCCGCAGCGGCCCCTTCAGCGCAGCTGGCCAACGTACCCAGCGACGGGAAGATGAGCGAGTATCTGATCGCGCACCAGGAATTCTCGCCGAGCACCGCGATACAAGGACTCGCTCCCTACATCCGCAGCGTATCGAGCACGCAACAGGCCCAGGGGCGCTAGCGTGAAGGGCGCGTGGCCCATCGTCGTGCTGGGACTCGCGGCCCCGGTCCTGGCCGCGGATTCCGGTGCCCCTCAGGACGGGCTTGCCTGGCTCAAGAAAATGGCGAGCGCCTCGCGCCAGCTCAACTACAGCGGCACGTTCGTCTATCGCCACCTCGACCGGACCGAAACGTCCCGGGTGGTTCACTACGTCAATGCCGCCGGCGGCGAATTCGAAAAGATGGAAACGCTCGACGGTCCGGCGCGAGAGGTGATCCGCACCAACGACGAGGTCACCTGCTATCTTCCCGCCGCGAAGACCGTCCTCATCGAGAAGCGCGGCAAGCGCCGCTTCCCGTCGTTGCTGCCGGAGCCGCTCGTCGGCGTATCCGAAAACTACACGGTGCGCCTCGCCGGCACCGACCGGGTGGCCGGCAACGAGTGCCAGACGATCGTGCTCACGCCCAAGGACGCGCTGCGGTACGGCCATCATTTTTGCGCCGACGTCGCCTCCGGGCTGCCGCTGCGCGCGCGCAGCTTCAACGAGAAAAACGAGCCGCTCGAATCGTTCGCCTTTACCGAGCTCAAGATCGGCATCAGCTTCAACCGCGACAAGGTGAGGTCCCGCTACGCCGCCAAGAGCCGGGACTGGAAAATCGATTCCTCGGCGTTTTCGATCGCCGAGGCGCCGGCCGATACCGGATGGGTCCTTACCCAGCGGCCGGCGGGCTTCAGGAAACTCACGGAGCTGAAGCGGTCGTTCGCGGGGCGCGCCGCGAAGGTTTCGCATATCGTCTATTCCGATGGTTTCGCGGCGGTTTCGGTATTCATCGAGCCGCTGCCCAGGGCCCGTCTGGCACCGAACCTCTGGCATCAGGGCGCCGTCAACATCTTCGTCCGCCCGGTTTCGGACTACATGGTGACGGTCCTCGGCGAGGCGCCCGCCGCCACCGTGATGCAAATCTCCAATTCCCTGGAATTCAGGGGGGGAACGCCCCGGTAAGTCCCGCAGCATTCGCGCCTGAAGCCGTTCCCGACGATCCCGCACTAACCCGTGAGTCCCTTCATGTTCAAGCGTCTGCTGCTGCACATCGTGTTCCTGCTATCCGTCGCCGTGCCGATCGCTGCAGCAGGCCAGCTTCCTGATTTCGCCGAGCTCGTGGAAAAGCAGGGCCCCGCAGTGGTGAACATCAGCACCACCCAGTCGGTGCGCAATCCGCTGGTGCCGCAGATACCGAACCTGCAGGAGGACGATCCTTTCTACGAGTTCTTCCGGCGCTTCATGCCCCAACCCGGACCGCGTGAGTTCCAGTCGCAATCGCTCGGCTCAGGGTTCATCATCAGCCAGGACGGCTACATCCTGACCAACGCCCACGTGGTCGAGACGGCCGATGAAATCAACGTCAAGCTGATCGACAAACGCGAGTTCAAGGCCCGCGTCATAGGCGCCGACCGCCGCACGGATGTCGCGCTGATCAAGATCGACGCGTCGAACCTGCCGGCCGTCAGGTTCGGCGATCCGAGCAAGCTCAGGGTCGGCGAATGGGTGCTCGCGATCGGGGCTCCCTTCGGTTTCGAAAACACCGTGACCGCGGGGATCGTCAGCGCCAAGGGACGCTCGCTGCCCCAGGAGAACTACGTGCCGTTCATACAGACCGACGTGGCCGTCAACCCCGGCAACTCCGGCGGCCCGCTGTTCAACCTGAAGGGCGAGGTGGTCGGGGTCAATTCGCAGATTTACAGCCGCACCGGCGGATTCATGGGACTTTCTTTTGCGATCCCGATCGACGTCGCGAACGACATCGCGCAGCAGTTGCGCACCGCGGGCAAGGTGACGCGCGGCCGCATCGGCGTCGTGATCCAATCCGTCACCAAGGAGCTTGCCGACGGGTTTGGTCTGACCAAGGCGCAGGGCGCTCTGGTCAACTCGGTGGAGAAGGGCGGACCGGCGGACAAGGCGGGCATCGAGGCCGGTGATGTCATCCTGCGCTTCGACGGCAAAGCCGTGAACGCGTCGGAAGACCTGCCGCGCATCGTGGGCGCGACGCGCCCCGGGTCGCGGGTAACGCTGCAGATCTGGCGCAACAAGCAGGCGCGCGACCTGCCGGTGGTCGTTGCGGAGATGCAGGATGAGCGCCAGGGGCGGCCGGGGCGGCGCGGCGGGAAGCCTCCCGCAGCCTCGCCCGGCCAGTACGGGTTGACGCTGTCCGATCTCACCGAGGCCCAGCGAACCGAACTCAAGATGTCCGGCGGCGCGCTGGTCGAGAACGCGCAGGGCGCCGCGGCGCGGGCCGGCATCCGCCGGGGCGACGTGATCCTTGCGGTCAACAACCAGGACGTGAAATCCGTCGAGCAATTCAACCAGTTGATGGGGCAGTTCAACAAGGGCAGGATCGTGGCGCTGCTGATCCGCCGCGGCACCAATTCGCTCTACATCCCGTTCCGCGTCGATGGCAACTAGGCCCGCGCTCACCCTCTACGGCCGCGCCGGGTGCCACCTTTGCGAAGAAATGCACGGCGGACGCGAGCTGTGCCGCCATCGCCTGGAACCGGAGGCCGTCACGGCGTATCTGGCTAAGATCTCCTGATTTCCTATAAAATACGCCGCTTTAAATGATTGGAAGGGCACTGGCAGGTGCCCTTTTCCATGCAGCACATCCGCAACTTCTCCATCATCGCCCACATCGACCACGGCAAATCGACGCTTGCCGACCGCTTCATCCAGCTTTGTGGAGGGCTTGCCGAGCGCGAGATGGAGGAACAAGTCCTCGATTCCATGGACCTGGAGCGCGAGCGCGGCATCACCATCAAGGCCCAGACCGCGGCGCTCCAATACCGCGCGCAGGACGGCAAGCAGTACCTGCTCAACCTGATCGACACGCCGGGGCACGTCGACTTTTCCTACGAGGTATCCCGCTCGCTCTCCGCGTGTGAGGGCGCGCTGCTGGTGGTGGACGCGTCCCAGGGCGTGGAGGCGCAGACGGTGGCAAACTGCTACACCGCCACCGAGCTCGGAGTGGAGGTCATACCGGTCCTCAACAAGATGGACCTGCCCCAAGCCGAACCTGAGCGCGTGATCGCCGAGATCGAGGACATCGTCGGCATTCCGGCCAAGGATGCCCTGCGGGTCAGCGCCAAGACCGGCGAGGGCGTCGCCGAGATCCTGGAAGCCGTGATCCGGCGCATACCACCGCCCGCCGGAGACCGGAATGGGCCGCTCAAGGCGCTGATCATCGATTCCTGGTTCGACAACTATGTCGGGGTGGTCATGCTGGTGCGGGTCGTGGACGGCGAATTGAAGCCCAAGGACAGGATCCTGCTGATGTCCACGGGCGCGAATTACCTGTGCGAGCAGGTCGGCGTGTTCACGCCGAAGGCGAACGGCAAGGAGGCCCTGTCCGCCGGCGAGGTCGGTTTCGTGACCGCCGGCATCAAGGAGCTGAAGGCCGCGCGCGTCGGTGACACGCTGACGCTGGCCCCGCGCCCCGCCGCGAGCCCGTTGCCCGGATTCAAGGACATCAAGCCGCAGATCTTCGCCGGCCTCTATCCCGTGGACTCGAGCGATTACGAAGCCTTGCGGGATGCGCTCGAGAAATTGCACTTGAACGACTCCTCGCTGCGCTACGAGCCGGAATCCTCCCAGGCCCTCGGGTTCGGTTTCCGCTGCGGCTTCCTGGGGCTGCTGCATCTGGACATCGTGCAGGAGCGGCTCGAGCGGGAGTACGGCATGAGCCTGATTACCACGGCGCCGACCGTCGTCTACCAGGTCCTCCTGCGCGACGGCTCCGTGATCGAGATCGAGAATCCGTCCAAGCTGCCCGACCCCAGCAAGATCGCCGAGATCCGCGAGCCCGTCATCACCGCCTCGATCCTGGTGCCCCACGACTACGTCGGCCCGGTCCTCACCCTCGCCAACCAGAAGCGCGGCGTCCAGCGCAACATGCAGTACCTGGGGCGCCAGGTCATGCTGACCTACGAGCTGCCGCTCAACGAAGTGGTGATGGATTTCTTCGACCGGCTGAAGTCGGTCTCGCGCGGCTACGCCTCGCTCGACTACGAATTCCTGGAGTTTCGCGCCGGCGACCTGGTGCGGCTCGATATCCTGATCAATGGCGACCGGGTCGATGCGCTGTCGCTGATCGTTCACCGCGACCACGCCCCGCATCGCGGCCGCGATCTCGCCGTCCGGATGCGCGAACTCATTCCGCGCCAGATGTTCGACGTGGCGGTGCAGGCCGCGATCGGATCGCACATCATCGCGCGCGAGACGGTGAAGGCGCTGAGGAAAAACGTGCTGGCGAAGTGCTATGGCGGCGACATCACGCGCAAGAGGAAGCTTCTGGAGAAGCAGAAAGCCGGCAAGAAGCGCATGAAGCAGGTCGGGAGCGTCGAGATTCCGCAGGAGGCCTTTCTTGCCATCCTGCAGGTCGAAAAGTAATGAGTGATGAGTGATGGGTGATGAGTGATGGGTGACGAGCCTGAGCGGTTGATTTGGGTGTTCGCAAACACCCATTACCCATTACGCATTACCCATTACCGGTGGGGGGCGAAGTGAACTTCGCTTTGATCCTGTTCCTGCTGCTGGTCGCGACCGGCGCCGTGTGGCTGCTGGATCATTTCTGGCTGCGCCGCCGGCGCGGGCCGGGCCGTCCGGAACCCTGGTGGGTCGAATACCCGAAAAGCTTCTTCCCGGTGATCCTGGTGGTGTTCCTGCTGCGATCGTTCCTGGTGGAGCCGTTCAAGATACCTTCCGGCTCGATGCTGCCGACGCTGCTGGTCGGCGATTTCATACTGGTGAACAAGTTCACCTACGGCATCCGCTTGCCGGTCATCAATCTCAAGGTCGCTGACGTCGATCAGCCGCGCCGCGGAGAGGTGATGGTGTTCCGCTATCCCGAGAACCCCGGTCTGGACTACATCAAGCGCGTGGTCGGGCTGCCGCAGGACCGGGTCACTTACCGCAACAAGCGACTGTGGATCAACGACGAGGAGATCAGGCTCGCGCCGGACGGCGAGTATAATTACATCGAGTCGGGACTCAATTTCGTCTCGACGCAACGCCTGATCGAAACGCTGGGGGAGTACAGTCACGCGATACTGGTGCAACCGGAGGTGCCGAGCGTGCACGTTTCCGGCGTGCGGTTCTTTCCCTTCCGTGACAATTGCGCCTACAATGAGGCGGGCTTCACGTGCACCGTGCCGAGCGGGCATTACTTCCTCATGGGGGACAACCGGGACAGCAGCAGCGACAGCCGCTATTGGGGATTCGTGCCCGAAGCCAATATCGTCGGAAAGGCGTTCATGATCTGGTGGAATTTCGACGATTTCAAGAGGATCGGGCAGTTCATTAACTGAGGAAGGTGGATCATGCACAGACAAAAAGGCGTCACCTTGTCCGGGTTCATCCTCTGGGCGGTCGTGTTCATCTTTGCCGCGTTGCTGGGCTTCAAGATCGGCCCGCCGTACTTCGAGTATTTGAAGATCCAGAAGCAGCTGCAGGAAATCGTGAAGGACGACGAGGCCCGCAGCGGGCTGCGGCGCGACGTCGAGAACGCCTTCGTAAAGCGCTCCCTGATCGAGGATATCAACGCCATCAGCGCCAAGGATCTCATCATCACCAAGGAGGGCGACGGCATCGTGGTCAGCGCTGAATATTCGACCTGCGTGCCGATCATGGGCAACCTGCGCGCGTGCATGGATTTCGCGCCGTCGTCGGCCAAGTAACAGGCACGACCGCGCAGCCGGCCGCCTGATGGATCTCGAGGGGTTCTGCCTCAGGATCGGGCACCGTTTCGCCGACTCCGAGTTGCTGCGGCGCGCCCTGACGCACCGCAGCTACAGCGCTGTTCACAACGAGCGCCTGGAGTTTCTCGGCGACAGCGTAGTCAATTGCGTCGTCGCGCTGGAGCTCTATGGAAGATTTCCGCAGCTGACCGAGGGCGAGCTGTCGCGGCTGCGCGCCAATATCGTCAACCAGCCGTCGCTGGCGGCTGCGGCGCAGCGATTCGCCTTCGGCGAGGCGCTGCGCCTCGGCGAGGGCGAGCTGAAGAGCGGGGGCGCGCGCCGGCCGTCCATCCTCGCCGACTCGGTCGAGGCCGTTGTGGGCGCGGTTTTTCTCGATGGCGGTTTCGAGCCCGCCCGGCGCGTGGTGCGCACCTTGCTGGGCGACATGCTCGACACCATCGATCCCGCCACCTCGGGCAAGGACCCCAAGACGCTGCTCCAGGAGTACCTGCAAGGACGCAGGCTTTCGCTGCCCCAATACGCCGTGGTGGCCACCCGGGGCGAGGCGCACGAACAGCAGTTCCAGGTCGAGTGCGCCATCCCCGAGCTCGGGATACGGTCGCTGGGGGAGGGCGCCAGCCGGCGCGGTGCCGAGCAGGAGGCTGCGCGCCAGGCCTATGAGCTCGCGACCCGCGCCTGAAGCGCGACGCGTGCACCGCGCCGGTGCCGTGGCCATCGTGGGGCGCCCCAATGTCGGCAAATCCACGCTGCTGAATCGGCTCGTCGGCTGCAAGCTCAGCATTACCTCGCGCAGGCCCCAGACCACGCGGCAGCGGATCACCGGCATCGTCACGCGCGACGACGCGCAAATCGTGTTCGTCGACACGCCGGGCTACCAGACCGAGCACGTCAGCCCGATCAACCGGGCGATGAACCGCAGCGTCGCGGCGGCTCTCGAGGGCGTGGACGCGATCGTGTGGGTCGTGGAGGCGCTGAAGTTCGATGCGCGCGATGAAACGGTGGCGAGGCTGCTGCCGCCCCGCGCGCCTGTGATACTCGCGGTGAACAAGACCGACACCGTCAAGGAAAAGCACCGGCTGCTGCCTTTTATCGCCCGGCTTTCCGGACGGCGCACATTCGATGCGATCGTCCCGATCTCGGCCGCCACCGGCGCGCAGGTCGGCGAGCTGCTCGACGCGATCGTGGCACGCCTGCCGCACGGGCCGCCGCTTCATGACGCGGACGAAATCACCACGGTCAACGAGCGCGTCCTGGCGGCGGAGCTGCTGAGGGAACAGCTGTTCCGGCAGCTCGGTGAGGAACTGCCTTACTCGACTGCCGTCGAGGTCGAGCGGTTCCAGCAGAAAGGTGAACTGCGCCGCATTGCGGCGTCGATAGTGGTGGACAAGGACGGCCAGAAGGCGATCGTCATCGGAGCCGGCGGAAGGAAGCTCAAATCCATCGCCTCGCGGGCGCGTCAGGACATGGAGCGGCTGTTCGGGGGCAAGGTGTTCCTGGAAGTCTGGGTCAAGGTCAGGCGCGGCTGGTCGCAGAGCGAATCGGCGCTCAAGCGCATGGGATTCGAAACATGAGGGAAAAAGCGCGGCACGATTCCCAGCCGGCATTCGTGCTGCACAGCTACCCTTTCCGTGAAACCAGCCTGATCGTGGAAGCCTACACCCGCGATCATGGCCGGATCGCGTCGGTGGCGCGCGGCGCGCGGCGGCCACGCTCCTCGCTGCGCGGAGTCCTGCTCCCGTTCCAGCCGCTGCTCCTGTCGTGGACCGGCCGCCGGGAGCTGCGCACCCTGACCCGCGTGGAGTGGCAGGGCGCCTACGCGCCGATCCGGGGTCAGGCCCTGATATGCGGTTTTTACCTGAACGAGCTGCTGCTGAAGCTCCTGCCGCGCGAGGATCCCCACGAGCGGCTGTTCGAGATCTACGAAGGCACGCTTGCCGCGCTGGGCGACGGCGCGGATCAATCCGCGCTGTTAAGGCGTTTCGAGCTCGCGCTGCTGCGCGAGCTGGGCTATGCGGTGATTCTGGATCGCGACGTGGAGCGGGACGAGCCCGTCGCCCGCGAGCGCCGCTACGTGTACGTCGTCGAGCGCGGCCCCGTGAGCGGGGACGGTGCGCCGCGAAACGGGGTAGAATTGTCCGGCCAGACGCTGATCGACATGCAGTCCGGCATTTTCACGAGCGCCGTGACGCAGCAGCAAAGCAAGGCGCTGATGCGCACGCTGATCAATCATTATCTCGGCAGCCAGGTCCTGCACACTCGCCAGCTGCTGCGCGACCTGCAGGAACTGTGATGCTGCTGGGCGTCAATATCGACCACGTGGCGACCGTGCGCCAGGCGCGTGGCACCTCTTATCCCGATCCGGTTGAAGCGGCCCTGGCGGCGGAGGAGGCCGGCGCCGACTACATCACGCTGCACCTGCGCGAGGACCGCAGGCACATCCAGGAGCGCGACGTCGAGGTCCTGCGGAAGCGCTTGCGGACACACATGAACCTGGAAGCCGCGGTGACGCCGGAAATGATCACGTTCGCGCAGCGCGTGCGGCCGCACGATGTCTGCCTGGTGCCCGAGCGCCGTGCCGAGCTCACGACCGAGGGCGGGCTGGATGTCGCGGGCAAGTTCAGGCGCGTGGAGCGGGCGTGTCGCGATCTGCGCGCGCGGGGCATACGCGTGTCGCTGTTCATCGATGCCGACAGAAGCCAGATCAACGCCGCGCTGGGCGCCGGCGCCCCCGTGGTGGAACTGCATACCGGACGGTACGCGGATGCCCGTGGATCCAGGCAGCGGAAGCAGGAGCTCGAACGGATCCGTGCCGCCGCGATATACGCCGCGGGCAGGGGATTGCGCGTCAACGCCGGTCACGGGCTGAATTACGGGAACGTCGGTCCGATCGCCGCCGTTCCGCAGATCAGCGAACTCAACATTGGCCACGCCATCGTCGCCAGGTCGGTGCTCGTGGGCATCGCCCGGGCCGTGCGCGAGATGAAGTCCCTCATCCGCTCCGCGCGATGATCTACGGCATCGGCATCGATCTCGTGGAGCCTCCCCGCATCGCGCGGCTGGCGGAAAAGTACGGCGAGCGCTTTGCGCGGCGGATATTGACGCCCCTGGAATGGCCCGCCTACCTCAAATCGGTGCGACCGGTGCTGTTTCTCGCCAACCGTTTCGCGGCGAAGGAGGCGTTCTCCAAGGCCATGGGCACGGGATTCCGCTATCCCGTGACCCTGCAATGCATCAGCGTGGTCCAGAACCGCGCCGGCAAGCCCGGGTTCGCCTTCCACCCCAATCTCGAGCGGCTCGTCGCAAGCCGTGGCATCGTCGGCCACCATCTCACGATCAGCGACGAGCAGAGCCTTGCCTGCGCCTGCGTGGTGCTGGAGGCCGCGGCGTGATGGAAAAGTCGCTGGCGCTGGGCCCGCTCATGCTGGACGTCGCGGGGACGGAGCTGACCGCCGATGATCGCAGGCGCCTCCTGCACCCGCTGGCGGGCGGCGTCATCCTGTTCTCGCGGAACTACGTTTCCCCCGAGCAACTCGCGCGCCTGACCGCCGGCATTCACGCCTTGCGCAATCCGCCGCTGATCATCGCGGTCGATCATGAGGGCGGCCGGGTTCAGCGCTTTCGCGAGGGTTTTACAGCGATACCGGCCATGTGCGAGCTGGGCAGGGCGTGGGACGAGCATCCCCAGCGCGCCCGGCAACTCGCCACCGACACGGGATTTGTCCTCGCGGCCGAGCTGCAGGCCCACGGGGTGGACCTGACGCTCGCACCGGTGCTCGACGTCGACCACGGCGCGAGCAGCGTCATCGGCGACCGGGCGCTGCATTCCGAGCCGCGCGTGGCCGCGGAATTGGCGCGCGCGTTGCTGCACGGATTCAAGCAGGTGGGCATGAGCGGCGTCGGCAAGCATTTTCCGGGGCACGGGCACGTGCGCGGCGATTCCCATCACGAAGTGCCCGTCGACGGGCGGACCCTGAAGCAAATCGAAGCCACTGATCTGGGTCCGTTCCGGCGGGCAATCGACGCCGGGCTGGGCGGCATCATGCCGGCGCACGTGATCTATCCCAGCGTGGACAGCCGCCCCGCGGGTTATTCGGCGGTCTGGCTGAAGCAGATATTGCGAGAGCGGCTGGGGTTCGGCGGTGTGGTGTTCAGCGACGATCTCAGCATGGAAGGGGCGAGCGTCGCGGGCGGTCCGGTTGCACGCGCCGAGGCGGCGCTGGCGGCAGGCTGCGACATGGTGCTGTTATGCAACAACCCGGCGGCCCTGGACGAACTGCTGGGCGGCCTGAATTATGCGATGCCGGCAATGGGCCTGGCCCGGCTTGCGCGCATGCACGGGAAACCGCGGCCCGGCGGCATGGCGAAACTGCGGGAAGACGCCCGTTACAGCCGCGCGCTGCATGCGATCGCCGGTATCGGCCAGCGCGACGGCGAGCTGCCGTTGAGCTCATGAGCGAGCATCGCTACCCGCCCCGCGAGCGGCGCCGGCCCGCGTTCCTCACGGCGCTCGCCATCACCGCCGGCTACGCCCTGGTCGAGCTGGCCGGAGGATTTTGGACCGGCTCGCTGGCGTTGCTGGGCGATGCCGGCCATATGTTTTCCGATGCGCTCGCCCTGGGGCTTGCTGCGGTCGCGGCGCATCTCGCGCTGCGGCCGGCCGGCCGCCGCCATTCCTACGGCTGGGCGAGAGCCGAGGTCATCGGCGCGCTGGTCAACAGCATGCTCATGCTCGCGGTTGTCCTGGCGCTCGTGGTGGAGTCAGTCGCTCGATTGCAGGCCCCACGACCGGTCGCGGCCGCGGAAATGATGCTGATCGCCTTCGTTGGCATGCTGATGAACGGCACGGTCGCCTGGATCCTGGGACGCAGCGAGCTTACCCTGAACGTGCGCGCGGCGTTGCTGCACGTCATGGGCGACCTGGTGAGCTCCTTCGCCGCCCTGGTGGCGGGCGCGGTGATCCTCGCGACCGGGTGGCTGCCCATCGATTCCATCCTTTCCCTGGTGATCGCGGGATTGATCCTGGTCAGCACGTTCAAGCTGCTGCGGGACACCCTGCATGTGTTGATGGAAGGCGTGCCACCCGCGCTGGAGCTCTCGTCCATCGGGCAATCGCTGGCGCAGGTGCCGGGAGTCGTCTCGGTGCATGACCTGCACGTCTGGAGCATTGCGCCGGACAAGGTCGCCTTGTCCGCGCATGTCGAACTCGACGATTTGCAGCGCTGGCCTGCGATCCTGGCGGCGGCGGGCGCGCTGCTGCACGAGCGCTACGGAATCGGGCACATCACGCTGCAACCGGAGGTCCGCAGCGCGCCGGGCGCCTCCCGCACGGCTACTTCGGTGATTCGGCTGCAGCGAAGAAATTCCGGACCGGAGTCCGGAATTTCTTAATTGATAAGATTGATCCTGGTATTGTGCGATCGCAACCCGCCGGTGCCCTGATGGATGGCAAGTCCTCGAGCGACCCGTGCCGGTTTGTTCCATGTGATGACAGCCTGGCGCGCTAGCGACAGGCTGTCATGCGCGCTCGATGTACTCACCGGTATCGGTGTTGACCTTGATCCTCTCGCCTTCGATGACAAACTGGGGCACCATCACCGTCACGCCGGTCTCGGTTCTTGCCGGCTTGAACGAGCCGGTGGCCGTGGCGCTCTTGAGGTTGGGCTCGGTTTCCACCACGGTGAGCGTGACGGTGGGCGGCATTTGCACGCCGATCGGCCGGTCGTTGTGAAAGTTGACCTGCACGTCGGTGTTGGGGATGAGGTAGCCGGCCTGCCCCTCGAGAAAATCGGCGGGGAGGGTGATCTGCTCGAACGTTTCCTTGTCCATGAACACGTAGCCGCTGCCGTCGCTGTAGAGAAACTGCATCTCGCGCGGCTCGACGAACGCGCGCTCGATCTTGTCCTCGGTGCGGATCCGCTCGTTGCGCTTGGTGCCCGACTCGAGGTCCTTCATCTCGACCTGCATGAAGGCGCCGCCGCGCCCGCCGACGTGGACATGATGCGACTTGAGCACGCGCCAGACGCGCTTGTCCCACTCGATCAGGTTGCCGGCGCGGATCTCAGTTGCCAGAACTTTAGCCATTTCGCTGCCCTGCCTGAAAAAAGGGCGTAATTTTACACCATCGCCAACGGCACGTTCCCCGGTCACGCCCGTGTTCGATCCCGCGCCCGTCATTTCCAGCCTGCCGCACATGCCCGGCGTCTACCGGATGCTGAACCAGGCAGGGGAGGTGCTCTACGTCGGCAAGGCCCTTGATCTCAAGAAGCGGGTCGCCTCCTATTTCCAGAAGGCGGGCGGACTCTCGCCGCGCATCCAGGTCATGCTCGGACAGGTGGCTGCGCTGGAGACCACCGTTACGCGGTCGGAAGCGGAGGCCCTGCTGCTGGAAAGCAACCTGATAAAGGCTTTAAGTCCACGCTATAACATACTGTTTCGCGACGATAAATCTTATCCGTACGTGGTCATAACCGGACATCGCTATCCCCGCCTGGGGTTTCACCGGGGCCCTCTCGACAAGCGCCATCGCTATTTCGGGCCTTTCCCCAACGCGGGTGCCGTGCGCGAGAGCATCCAGCTGCTGCAGAAGGTGTTCCGCATCCGCACCTGCGAGGACACGGTTTTCGGCAACCGCTCCCGCCCGTGCCTGCTGCACCAGATCCAGCGCTGCACCGCGCCGTGCGTGGGGCTGATAGGTGAAAGCGATTACGCGGAAGACATCGGGGCAGCCGAGCTGTTCCTGACGGGCAAGGAGGATGAAGTGATCGGGCGCCTGGTGGCGCGCATGAACGACGCCTCGGCGCGCCTGGATTACGAGGAGGCCGCGCGGATTCGGGACCGGATTGCGGCGTTGCGCAAGGTGAGGGAAAAGCAGTTCGTGAGCGGCGAAGGCGAAGATGCTGATGTAATTGCGTGCGGCCACGCCGCTGGCGTAGTGTGCGTCAACCTGGTGATGATCCGGGGTGGCCGCCACCTCGGGGATCGGAATTTCTTCCCGCGCAACGCCGAGGGCTGCAACGCGGCGCAGATCGTCGAGGCATTCGTGCAACAGCACTACCTGCAACACGGCGTCCCTTCGCATGTCGTGGTCGGCGCCGATTTGGACGCGAGGCTGCTCGAACCTCTGCTGTCCGAGCGCGCAGCCCGCAAGGTGCGAATTCACGCGAATCCGGCCGGCACGCGGCGTGCCTGGCTGGAAATGGCGGAGCGCAACGCGCAGCTCGGGGCAGGGCAGGCCCTGGGATCGCAGACAACCCAGGAGGCGCG
This sequence comes from Betaproteobacteria bacterium, assembly GCA_016192825.1. Classification (GTDB taxonomy): domain Bacteria; phylum Pseudomonadota; class Gammaproteobacteria; order Burkholderiales; family SG8-41; genus SG8-41. The sequence goes on from JACPTK010000006.1 coordinate 93,548, forward strand.
GCTGGCGGCGCTGCAGCAGGCATTGGAATTGCCCGAAACGGCGCAACGCGTCGAATGCTTCGACGTCAGCCATACCCAGGGCGAGGCGACCGTCGCCTCGTGCGTGGTGTACGACAAGTCGACAATGCAAAAAAGCGAGTATCGGCGTTTCAATATAACCGGCGTCGAACCGGGTGACGATTACGGGGCGATGCGCGAGGTATTGACGCGCCGGTATCGCCGGGTTGTCGCGGGCGAAGGCAAGATGCCCGATCTGGTGCTCATCGATGGCGGCAAGGGGCAGCTTGCCGTCGCGTGCGAAGTGTTCAACGAGCTCGGGATAAACGACGTTGCGGTCGTCGCGGTGGCGAAAGGCGAGGACCGGCGGCCGGGCCGCGAACAGCTGCTGCCGGCGGGAAACGCCGGCCCGCTGGCATTGGGGCCCGATCACCCCGCCCTGCATCTCGTCCAGCAGATCCGCGACGAGGCGCATCGCTTCGCCATTCAGGGGCATCGCGCGCGGCGCGATGCAAGCCGCAGCCGCTCAACACTGGAGGAGATTCGGGGAGTCGGCGCCAAACGCCGCCAGCAACTGCTGGCCCGTTTCGGCGGGATGCGCGGGTTGCTTGCCGCCAGCGTGGAGGAGATCGCCCGGATCGAAGGCATCAGCCGCGCACTCGCCGAAAAGATCTATCATGAGCTGCACTAGCAGCCTGCCGGACCTGGGTATCCGACAGGCTGCTAACGGCAAAACCGCCCGCGAATTTCAAATGAGCCCCAGTGTAACGGCCCCAATTGGCCTCCGATGGACACGCGCGCAGGCTGGAGATAAGGTTTTCACTGCTATTGACTCCCGTTATCGCGCGGGCGGTTTTGCACAAGGAGTTTGTCGGGGCTCAGTCCGACAAACTCCTGGATCATGATGCCGCTCAACCTGCCCAACGTCCTCACGTGGCTGCGGATCGTATTGATCCCGATGTTCGTCGGCATTTTCTATTTCGAGACGACCTGGGTGTCGATACCGAACCAGAACCTGCTGGCGACCGTCATTTTCACCACCGCCGCCGTCACCGACTGGCTCGACGGCTGGCTCGCGCGCAGGCTCAACCAGATGTCCGCTTTCGGCGCCTTCCTCGACCCGGTCGCCGACAAGCTGATGGTGGCGGCGGCCCTGATCGTCCTCGTGCAGCTCGAGCGGGTGGACGCGATCATCGCGCTTATCATCATCGGCCGCGAAATCGCGATTTCCGCGTTGCGCGAGTGGATGGCCCAGATCGGGGAGGCCAGGAGCGTAGCCGTTTCGTTTCTCGGCAAGATCAAGACCGCCTCGCAGATGCTGGCAATACCGCTGCTCCTCTACCACGACAGCATCGGCGCATTCAGCCCGCAGCGGGTGGGCACGTGGCTGATTTATCTCGCGGCACTGCTGACGCTCGCATCGATGGCATACTATCTGAAGGTCGCTTTGCCGCAGGCGTGGAAGCGGCCCTAGCAGTGTGTCGGACTTTGGGTTCCGAACGGGTTTTCGCAGGCCACGGTCATCCTGATCTGCGGTGCCGGCGGGCGACACACTGCTATGGGTCCAGGTGCGCACGAAGGCGCGTTCCGACACTGACCGCATCTTAGGCCATCGCGGCGGGACCGCAGCCGGCGCGCTGAAACAAACGGGTGCGGCAACCAGTTGCCCCCGGAAGGGCCCTGTCCTATAATTTTCCTTACGAAACGCGGGAATAGCTCAGTTGGTAGAGCGCAACCTTGCCAAGGTTGAGGTCGCGAGTTCGAGACTCGTTTCCCGCTCCAGATTTCGGCTAGGTGCCTGACCGGAATCCTGAAACTGCGCCACCACGGCGACCAAGGGCCCCTGAAAAGGGTTGTGGTCGACGGCAGTTAAGGAGAACCGAAATGGCGTTGTTCAAGGATGTAGTTGAAGCGTTCATCGCGTCACGGGAGTTTGATAAGGCAACACTCACCCGGCTCGCGTTCTGGGTCGAAGTGATCGGTGAGAAGGAGATCGCGGCCATCACCGCGGACGACATTGACGCGGCCCTCGTGAGGCTCGCCGAGCGCGGGCGGCTCAAGGCTGGCAGGCGGGCTACCGTGTCAGTTGGTCAACCGCTCGCCGGCTCGACCGTCAACCGTCACCTGACGCAGGCCGGGAGCGTGTTCAAGCACGCCAAGCGGCTGAAACTCGTGCCGCGCACGTTCATCGCGCCCACCCGCGGCATCGAGCGCATCCCCGAGCGTCCCGATCCCGAGCGCTATCTGCGGCCCGAGGAAGTCGCACGCCTCATCGCCGTGGCGCGGGTCGTGGATCGGCGGTGGAAAAAAATGCTCGCCCTCATCACCGTGGCCTATCACACGGGCATGCGCGTGGGCTCGATACTGGCCGTGCGTGGGAAGGACGTGGACCTCGACGCTGGCACGATCACCGTGCCTCGGACCAAAAACGGCGACCCGATCACAGCGGCGCTGTCGGCTGGCGCGCTTGCGGAATTACGGCGTCTGCCCAAGGTTGGCCCGGAGGCGCTCGTATTCGGAAACCGCGACGGCCGGCGCTACCACTACACCCCCCTGTGGCGGCGGATCACCGAGGAGGCGCGGCTTCCTGGACGTGTCTTCCATGAGCTGCGGCATGGTCACGGTTACGAGCTCGCCCGCGCCGGGGTAAGTCAGCAACTCATCATGGCGAGCATGGGGCACAAGACGCTCGCGGCCAGCCAGCGCTACGCCCATGCCAGCATCGCCGACAAGAAGGCTGTGATCGAGCGCGTGTTCGGATGAAGAAGAAACTCAACCTCGAAACCACGCAGCTGCTCGAGCTGATAGTGGAGGGCAAGCCGGTGCGCGTGCGCATCGACGCCGCCGGCAACCCGATCACGCTGAATGCGGGTTGTTGGATTGGCGGCGATGATGAACGTATCGCCAAGCTCGCGCTCGCGACGGTGAGACTGCAAATACGGGAGGCGACCGCACGCCGCCATCACGCTACCCGCACCCAGGCTTCAACCAGCACCAAGCGCGACCGCGCGGCCGACTTCTGGGGCGACGAATGGCTCGCCGTCGCGCACCTCAAGCACCCCGATTACCGCGCCGATCGCCTTGCGCAGGAGGCGCGCCGCATCATCGCGTTGAACGGCGAGGAGAAATCCGCGTACAAGAAGCGTAAAGACATTACCGTGTACCGCGCCAAGCAATACCTCAAGAACAAGGACTCCAACCGCTAAAGGGCATCCGTTTCGGCGAGACGTTACATTTCGCCGGGTTTTCTAGGTGTAGTCCTCCCCCTTTCGCCGGCAGCACATCGTCGTCGTGTTCCAGAATCTCCCTGTCGCCGTGGTGGCGCACACAGGAGGTTTGGAATGGAACGAACGGACGCGCCGGCACCGGACGAGCTGGCCGGCTATATTAACGTCGCGGACTGGCTCGACCGGCACGCCGGCCCGTTCTTCGAGACGCGCTCGAGCCTGGACTGGTTCATCAAACGAAACCGCCTTGAGCTGGTTGAGCGTGGCGCGCTCTTGCCCCGCGAGGGGCGCAGTGGCTCGCTCCTGTCTGTCGAGAAATTTCCCAAGGCCGTAGTCGAGATCCTCCGGCGCAGGGCGCTCGATAAGGTCCGTCCTGATTGCGGGAAGGCCGCGTGAGCCGGCGGAGAAATGAAAGCGCCCGCGTGCGAGGCGGGCGCCGGATGGATCAGGTGAATGGACTACATCCGCAGTCTACACCAACCGCACGCACCCTGCGCCCGAGGGCAGCGTGAGGGCGCCCGCAATGAAACTCCCAATCTCCCTGTTCAAGAGGGCGGATGATGTGTATGCCGAAAACCGCCCAGCAAGAGAGAAGCTTCGGGAATGCGCCGCGCGCATACATGCTCACGGTCACCGGATGATCGAGGACTGCCTTGCAATCGGCAAGGAGTTGGTCGCGGCGCGCGAGATCACCAGGGGCGCATGGCAGGGAGGTTCGCAAGAGGGCGAGTGGCGCAACTTCCTCGCCGAGCAAGTGAAGATGCCGCGTAGGCAGGCGCAGCGGTTCATCGACGTATACGAGAAATACGGGACGGGGGTGCCACGTGGCACCCCCCTACCTGATACGAGTTTTCGAGTGCTCGCCGAACTGGCCGCCCCCGAGGCCGATCCGGAAGTCGTCGCCGAGCTGGAAGAGAAGATCGCCAAGGGCGAGCGCGTGACGGTCCGGCAGGCTACGCGGGCGAAGAAATCCAAAGCAACATCTGCGCGCCGAGATTGTGTTGAACAACCTGTTCACCGGGAACAAGTCGCAGATCTCAAGCAGTCCACGCCGACGCCGAAATCGAAAGGCGCGTCGCGCGCGGCACGGTGGGCCGATGCCTGCGCCAGCGCCTCAGCGGCGCTTGAGTGCCTGGTGGAACTCCAGGGGGACTACTCCGCATGGCGGGAGAACCTGCCTGAGAACTTCGCCGCGTCTGTAGTCGCCGACAAGTTGGACGTGATCACCGAGATCGACCTGCAGAGCGCGATCGACATCGTTAACGAGGCCGCCGGCGCGGACCTGCCGATGGGATTCGGGAGGGATTGACGATGAGCGGACCAGGCCGCGGCGCGCGATTCAGATGGGAGCGTGATGTGCTCAGCAAGCGCGGGCCGGCCAACCCCACCACCAGGCACGTCCTACTGACGCTGGCGACGCACGTCAATGCCTCTTTGAACTGCTGGCCTACGACGAGGTTGCTCGCCCAGGAATCCGGTCTATCGGAGCGAGCCGTCTGCACCCACCTTGAGATCGCCGTCGGCGAGGGCTGGATTCGCCGAACGCTGAGAAGGGAGGGTAAAGGCTGGAGGAACTTCGTGTATACGCTGGTCGTTCCTGCTGAACCACGTTCAGCAGCATTACCACCTGATGGCGCTGAACCACGTTCAGCAGCAAGCGATAGCACAGGCATTCCCGCTTCTGGTGCTGAACCTGGTGCAGTTGGTGCTGAACGTCACGCACATGGTGCTGAACGTGACGACAATTTGGTGCTGAACGACGTTCAGTCTAACACTTCAATGTTCAACACTTCATTGAACAATTCAAAGAACACAAGCGCGCTCGCGCGCGCTGCTGAACCCCTTTTTATGGATGGAAAATCGAACACACCAAAACCGCCTGCAGGGATCGAGAAGTGGGCAATTGAAAACGGCATCGCAAGGTTGAGCCACGAAAGCGAACCCCAGTTTCGCAGACGTGCGACCGAAGCCTGGATGAAATCCATCGGGGCGAATCCATGAACGCCACGCTTCAACGACGCGCCGCAGAAACCCGGCTTGCCAACGCGCGCCGTGCATATGCACTCGCATCAGGACGCGCCCGCGGCGATCCGGAGGCAGCCGAGGAAGCACGGCAAGCCCGCCGCGAGATCGACCGGGCGACGCGCGAGCTCGCACGACTGAATGCGAAGGGGATGCAATGAGGCGCTCGACCCCCGGGGGGGCCTTTCCAGTTGGAATCAACGACTTAGCTGTGTACCCCGCCGCACCTCAGGCGCAGAGGTGACGGGCGGTCCTATGTTTGAAACGGTGCGGCGCACAAATTGAAGGGGTCAGACAGACATGACGACCAGGAAACCGGACGGTCCACCCGCGCATCTTTCGGACGAATCGAAGCGGCTCTACAAGAGACTCGTGCTGGAATTCGTGCTCGACGATTCGGCGGCTCTGATGCTGCTCCAAGCCGCGCTTGAGGCCCGCGACCGGCTCCAGGAGGCGCGGGAAATTCTCTCCAGGGACGGCTGCATGACGACTGACCGCTGGGGCAAGCCGCGCCCGCACCCGGCGCTGACCATGGAGCGGGATGCCCGCGCCGGGATGCTCAACGCGCTGCGGCTGCTGCGGCTCGCGCCGGGATCGGTGGACTAAATGACGACATCAAAATCAGTGCTGCGCGCCCGGCGGACGGTGGCCGGCCAACGGATGCCACTCGAAATTGAGCAGTGGTTCAGCGGCGAGATCCCGCCCGCGGATATTCCGTGGCCGGCGCTGATGCCCCCGGATTGCGACCGCCTGCTGCATTGGTGGTGGGAGTATTGGCGCGAACACCCGCAAGCCGTGCCGCCGCCGTACGTGCGCGGCGCGTTGCGGAATCATTGGGACGCCTACCTGGCGGCGCATCCCGGCGCGATGATGCCGGACGGCTTGGCCGGCATGATCGGCGACGACTGATGACCGGACCTCGCCTACGCCAGCCGGCGCCCTCGACGCGCGACGTTGCGCTCGCCCGAGCCGATGCGCGCCTGGCAGCAGCCAGAGAGAAATTCTCGACCGCGTGCGCCGCCTGCCTCGCCGGGCGCATGGATTCCGACGCTCGGATTCAGGACGCCCTGCAGGCCGTGGACCAGGCCCGCGCCGAGCTCGCCCGCCTCGCTGATGTTGAGGCTGACGAATGAGCGCGCGCCCGATGCCTGCCGACGCCGATCTGCTCGCCTTGCTGATCCGGATCGACGCCAAGCTCGACCGCCTGCTCGAGGCCGTCGAGGGTGGGCGCACGCCGGCGCGATCGCTGCGGCATGAGGACCGTGCGGCGATGGCGAAAATTCTCCCGGTCCTGTCTGCAAACTTTTCCGGCAGCTTCGGGACGTGGGAGCTTATCGACGCCGCTATGCAACCCGATGCGCTCGGCGCGAATCTGCGCTTGGTGCTCGGAGGGCGCGGGGCCCGGGTGCTGGGGAAGCTATTCCAGCGCGCCCAAGATCAAGACGTTGATGGCTTCCGACTGCGCCGGGCCGGGCAAGACGGAAACGGCGCCTTGTGGGAGTGCATTGGCAATGAATCGTCCTAGCCCGCGCGCGCCGTGCGCCGGATCATGGCGTCAATTCTCAAAGAAAGGACGCAACATGATCCGACTTCAGTCAGGCGTGCATGGCACTTTGCTTGCGGTTCTCGTTCAATGTCTTGCGCGCGCCAACGGCAACCATGGCGTCGCGGCGATGATGGCGAAGTCCGCTTTTCCCGGTTTTCCAAGCGTCGCCGAAACGCTCGGCCGAATGGGCGGAGTCCGAATGGACGACGTTCCGACTGGCGACACCACGACCGCCGGATGGGCTTCCGAACTTTCGCCTTTCAACTTGGATTCCGATTTCATCGAGGCCGTTCGCGCGAGAACCATTATCGACAGGTTGAATCAGGCGCGGCGCGCCCCGTTTTTGACCAACGTTCCCGTCGAGACCGGCCCGGCGAGCGGCGCGTGGGTCGGCGCTGGCGAACCGATTCCTGTAGGGCGAAGCACGTTTACGAATTTCGCGCTGGCGCCGTTTCGCTGCGGCGTGATCGTGCCTTTGACGCGCGAGTTGATCGACTCCCTCGCGCCGGCCGCGATTGTTGCGATTCGCGAGAGCTTGATTCGAGGCATCGCGGCCTATTTGGACTCGCAATTTCTCGACCCGTCCGTCGCTGCCGTCACCGACGTTTCCCCCGCCTCGATCACCAATGCACTTGTGCCGGTCATGAGCAGCGGCACCACGGCGGCGACGATTGCCGCCGATCTCGCCGCGATGCTCAATGCGACCGCGGATTTGGTAAACCCAGTCTGGATCGCGAACGCGCGCACCGCCGCTTACCTCGCGCTCACGCTCGGGCGGGAGGAAATCAAAATCAACGGCGGAACGCTGCTCGGCATTCCGCTCCTCACGACGCAAAGTTCGCCCGCGCCGGTTGGCAGCCCGGCAATGCCGAGGATGATTTGTCTGCTCGACCAGGACGCGCTGCTCGTCGCCGACGACGGGCAGGCCGATGTCGCGGTTTCGACCGCGACGGCGCTGTCGCAGCAGACCGCGCCGAGCTCCGGCGCGCAAAGCACCGTCAGTTTATTTCAAACGCATGCCGTCGCCGTTCGCACGATTCGGCGCATCTCGTGGCGGCGCACGCGCACGGCGGGCGTCGTTTACATGGAAGTCAATTACTGATCGAGGCGCGCATGGACGTACGCGAAAGAATCGCCGCGCTGAACCGGGAATTTTCCGCTCCCGGCTGCAAGAAACCGATTTCAGAATACAACGCGCGACTCTCAGAGCTCGAGGCCGAAGAGCGACAGGAAAAAGTGTTCGCAGCGGCGCAGAAAGCCAGGCCGACGATAGACGGGCGCGTCCCGAAACCCGCGCCGGAAGTCTCGCTGGAAAACGACCCGACGCCCGTCACGCGAAAGTTTTTCATGGGAGTTATGAAGTCCGTGCTGAAAGATGTTGCCGACACGTTCAGGTCCGAGGACGCCAAGCTGCTCGAGAAACTGGAAGCGCGCATAACCGCGATCGAAAACCGCCCAACGATGCAGTATCGCGGAGTCTGGGAAGCGGATGGGCGCTATCAACCTGGCGATGTCGTCACGGACTCAGGCTCCATGTGGCACGCCAACTGCAGCACCACCGCGAGGCCAGGCGCCTCGAGCGATTGGACGCTGTGCGTGAAGCACGGCCGTGATTTGCGATGAGCGCCGGGCTGGACCTTTACGACCGCCGCGTGCTGCTGCACACTTTTGTTAATGACGAAATGGCCAAGGTAGCGGACGGGCTGCGCGCGGAGCTTGAGGCGCAATTTCCGGAAGCCCCGCAATCCGTAATCGACGAGGCAATCGCCGAAGGCCGGCGGCTGATCTATCAAGAATCGCAGGCGCTTCATGCGCGAGTCGATCGCACGATTGACGGCGCGGTCAAGCGACTGGAAGGAAAATGAACACGCTCGCGCCCGGCACGATTTGCTTCCTGCGCGGTCTTGCCGACTATCCGGACCTGACCGGCCGCGTGGTCGAGGTCGCCCACCTTGTGACGCTTCCGGATTTCGGCGACGATTGGTATGAGCTGTACGCGCTTTGGATCGTCGAGCGTTTTCCGGGTCAGATGGCGCTTGCGCCGCGCCGCTGCTTGCTGCCGATCACGCCACCCGGGCCCGCGGCGACAGCCCGCAAGCCCGTGACCGTCGAGGGCTCATAGCGTGCGACTCACGGCTTCCGCGCCGGGCAAGTGGGACCCGGATTTTCGCGCCATTCGGATTTACGCGAGCACGGTTCAAGGCTTCACGCCCGCGTCGGAAAATATCGTTTTCGACGGCGGCGTGATCCCCGAGAACGGCGAGACTCTCGCCGCCGATGTGAGCGGGCTCGACCCCGGAACGACCTACTACGCGCGCTATCAACTTTTCGATCTTCTTGGCGGCGGCGACATTTCCGACGAATTTTCATTCACGACGCAGCGTGTCGTTGATCGAGCGACTCCGTACGGCCCCGACTCGACCACCTACACCAGCACCAAGACCGACGTGGCCGGCCCTAAAGTTGTCGCGATGATCGAGCACACGAATTACCCCGCGGTGCCGGCCCAATTGAGCGCTACCTTCGCCGCGCAGTTAACCGTGGGACCGCTCGATAACGGCGTCACGCAGTACTGGACGGCTATCCGCTACACCTCGAAACCGGCGTCGGACGGAACTTGCGCGCTCTCGTGGGCCGGAGTCGGCGGCTCGAAATACGATGTCGTCGGCACCGGCACCGACTTCACGCTGCTGGCGGCCAAGGACTACATATATTTTGGGCCGGGCAAGCCGCTCGCCACGGTCAGCTCGATCACCGATGCAACGCACATGCGCGTCGCGCTCTATCCAGCCAGTTCCGCGGTGGCGGGCACCGACTTCCCGGTCAGCGGCTGGACCTTTCAGGCATATCACCACACATCCGGGCTCGCGCAGCAATGCGACCCGCAGTCCGATGTCAGGGAGATGCTGGCGAGCGCGACGCAGGATATCTCCGTGCGGACGGGTTTCCCCATGGTCTTGGACGGCGCCATTGGCGTCGCGCTTTTTGCGCTGGCGCAATCGTCAACTGGTGGTGGCGCTAGTTACTACTGCGAAGTGAAGCAATCCTCGCTCGATTCTCAGTGGGTGATAGGGTCCGGGGCGTGAGCGACTGGCACATCGGCGAGGCCAGCCTGATCGCGCGAATCGCGGGCCCGATCAAGCGCCACATGCCGGGCGAGCTGCGAGCGTTGCTCCCGTACGCGCGCGGAGAAGTGTTAGTTTTTCTGGATAGCCCTGGCGGCGACGGCGACGCGGCGCGCGAGATCCACGACATGCTGCGAGCGCATCCGCACCAGATCACCGTTTTTATCAGCGGTCACGCGGACTCGAGCGCGTCCTTGATCGCGATGGCCGGGCGGCGGATCTGGATGAGCCCCTCCGCGCGGATGCTGCTTCATAACCCCGTGCCTGGCCGTGCGGTAAAAAATGCGCCGGGCATGCGGGCGGTCGCGGACGCACAACGCGGCGCGATCTCCGCGCAACAGAGCTGGCACGGCGTGGCGAGTGTCATCAACGGCGCGATCTCCGAGGCCCTGGCGCAGCCGAGCGCGACATGGGTCGAAGAGCACGCCGCGCAGTACGCGAAAATCTACGCTCGCCGGACGCGGCGCCCCGTATCGGAAATGCGGCGGCTGATGGAGATCGGGACCGATCTGAGCGCGCAGCAGGCGGTGGCGAAGGGATTCGCGGACCGGATCGCCGTCATTGAGCTGCCGCGCGAGGGCAGTATGGGGTGGCGCATGCCGATTTATTCACATGCGAGGCCATCATGATGCAATCCCTCTACTGCATGTTGTTCTGGGCCGCCTGCCAGTCGCCGGGCATCGAGCCCGAGTGGGACGAGTGGGCGTGGTCGCTGCCGCCGCGCGTCGAGCAAGCCCGCCCGCTCGAACAGTCGCCGCCGTGGTCGAGTTTCTACGCGCGCATTTTCGAGCAGCCGCCGTCACCGGGCCACGGCGTGCCGGGCCGGCGCTGACGCATCCGCGCGCGCGAGGCGCGCTAAACAAAAGCCTTCCCAATAATGGGAAGCCTTTTGCGTCACCCGCGCGCGCGAGGCGCACTGTGCCGAGTCTTGCGTGCTCCAGGCCTCGCGGGCTGTCGAGTATTCAACCTGATACGCTTGGCGATGGCGGAAAATGGCCTGAACGGCTTCGGCGCGCGATTCGAAAACTGGCGGCGCTGGTGTTTTGCAAACGGCCGCCATGTCGGTCGCGCCGGCTCCGCCGAGGGCGGCTGGCGCAGCCCGCAGCATTGGTATCCCGAGGATCCCCGGCCACCCGCGATCGACGTGCCGGACGCGGTGCTCGTGAATCAGGCATTCACGTCGCTTGCGTTACTCGCGCCGCGACAGGCGCGGATCATCAAGATCATCACCTTCCGCCCGTACCTCAGGCCCCAGTACCAAGCTCAGAAGCTCGGCATCCACTACCTGCAGCTCGGCGAGGCGTACCACCGCGCCAAGCTGGCGCTCGCCGCGCGGCTGTCAGACTGATCCTCTCCGCGCCCTGATTCCCTATCGCCTGGCCGCGTGGCGCTGCGCTGTGGCGCTCGCGCGCCCTGCCTGACCCATTCCCCCGTCCGCGGCCGGCGGCGCGTCCTGACGCAAATCTCGAATGAAAACGCCCGCCAGTGTGGCGGGTGACCCCGACGACCGCGAGGCTAGGGCGGTGGCGAATCCAGACAGCGCCACTGTTCGCAACGCCTTGCAACACCCGGTATAATTACGGTGTCGCTAGTTGTAGCGCAGTGGCGGGATTACCTTGCCAAGGTTGAGGTCGCGAGTTCGAGACTCGTTTCCCGCTCCAATTTTCCCGGGGAAAACGGAGTAGTGCGATTTTGGCCTGGGCTGGCCCATAAGGGTTAGCCTGCGCCGGATCTCCGTTTTCCCCGTTTGGTTTTCGGCGGGGTGGCAGAGTGGTCATGCAGCGGCCTGCAAAGCCGTGGACGCCGGTTCGATTCCGACCCCCGCCTCCCTCCCATTCTCGCGAAGCGCAGTAACCCTTCCTTCCCCCTCGACGGGGGAAGGATCAGAGGATGGGGGTGGTGCTCAACTTCCTCCATCCTTCGGGTCTGCGACTGCTCGGCCGCCGTGGTCCCTGCACGGGACAAGCTCGGCCTCAAGGACCTGCGGCTGCACGACCTGCGCCATGAGGCAACGTCCACGCTCTTCGAGAAGGGCCTGTCCCCGATCGAGGTGGCGACGATGACGGGGCACAAGACACTGAACACACTGAAGCGGTATACACACCCGAACGTCACTGAGATTGCGCGGAAGCTCGGATAGGTCGCCGGGCTTGAGGCTGACGAACTCGCGACCGCCCTTGCTAGTGCGCGCCCAGCCTGCGCCGATCTCGACCTTGCCGACGAACACGCGGTAGTCGGGAGCGGAATCGCTGCGCTTCTCGACCGCGGTGATCGCGACCTTGGCCTTGAGGCCGACCGTCTGGATCGTGCCGGTGAAGCCGCCGTTGGTCTTCGTGAAGGTGCCGATGGTTGCCATGTGAAGTCTCCTTTCGTTTATCTCGGCCGCGCCAATCGCAGCCTCGATGGAAGTGGCAAAGCCGGCCCGGCGCCGGCCGCACCCACAGGGCCGCAACGCAGAGGAGGACGGCCGTGACGCTGTTTTTCGGAGCACAGCGATCGCGAGGAATGGCGCAGCCAGGGGAAAAAACTGCGGCGAGCGCGAGCGCCGGCCGTTGCGGCCTCAATGGTCTTCGTGCAAATGCCTGACAGCGCATTTGCCGCTGTCCATTTCCCCTCTCCACTCGGGAGAGGGGGAAGGGGTGAGGGGTCGAGCGGCGTCAGGCATTTTTACGACGCTCGTTTGGCGACGGGGCGGCTAACTTCCATCATGAGAGGCAGCGTTGGATGCGCGGCGGACGAAAGGAGGCTGCGGCAACGAAGGAACCGCATCGATTCGCCAGCGAGGCGCCATCTGCCCGCTGGCAAGGGCGATGACTCCGCTCTCGTGAAGAATGTCCGCGCCGTCGCATCGGTGGACGCCGGCAGGGGCGCGGAGAGGCTAGTTGGGGGTGGCAGCAGCTCGTCGCCGCACGATGAATATGCGTTGCTTGGCAACGTTATAAACTAGCCGCAACGTGGTTGCGGAGATCCCTACCAATCTTTTGAGGCTGACGCCGGTCCAGTTGGACAGCCCCGTCTCCGGCGGGACACCGTACGAGATTTGTCATGACTGTTGAAACCGAAGCGAAAAGCCGAATCCTTAAGGCGGTTCACCAAACCGCCCGCGATCTTCAGGTGGCCGGATTGATCGACGAACGGGCGGATGGTGAGCACAACGCACTGTGCCTTGCGCCATTGCCGGACTATTCAAGAGAGCAGTAATCTTGACGTACTGCTGAACGGAGGCAAAAAATGCGGGTTAGGCAAGGGGGGATCCACCATGGATCGGAGGCTCAAAGTACTTCTCGTCGAAGATAGTCGGACCGACGCCGAGCTCGCTCTTCACGAGTTGAAAGAAGCCGGGATGGACTGCGTCGGTCGAAGAGTGGAGACCCGCGCCGAAATGATCAGCGAGCTGGAAACCTTCGTCCCCGACGTTATTTTGGGAGACTTCTCGCTTCCCCAATTCGACGGTCTTTCAGCCCTGGAGATCGCCCGCACGAGAAGTCCGGCAACGCCGTTTATTTTTGTCTCGGGTACCATCGGGGAAGATGCGGCAATTGAAACGCTCGAGCACGGTGCCGCCGATTACATCCTGAAAACCAATCTCAAACGGCTCGCCACCGCCGTGCGTCGAGCGCTGAAAGACGTCAAGGAGCGCGCCGCGCGCGAGCGGCTGGAATCGCGGCTGAGTCGTCTGGCGCGATACGACGCCCTGACGGAACTGCTCAATCGCAGCCAGTTTCGCGATCGTCTGGGTGGGGCGATGGCGCGGGCAACCCGTAACAAGCAACTGGTGGGGGTCATGTTCCTCGATCTGGACCGCTTCCAGACCGTGAACGCGACGCTGGGTCACGGTGCAGGCGATTTCGTGCTCAAGCAGGTGGCCGAGCGCCTCGAGCAGAGCGTGCGCAAGGGCGACACGGTCGCCCGCCTAGGCGGAGACGAGTTCTCCGTGATCCTCGAGGGGCTGGGCGAAAAAGACGGGGCGACCGTGGGGGCGCAGCGGGCTCTGGAGTCGCTGTCGCGGCCGGTGCTTCTGAACGGCGAGGAAATCCGATTGACCGTCAGCATCGGCATCACCGTCTTCCCGCTCGACGCCCATGACCTCGACGCATTGCTGCGAAACGCCGACGTGGCGATGTACTACGTTAAGGAGCACGGGCGCAACAACTACCGGTTCTATTCCCCAGGCCTGGAGGCGAATAGCCGGCGCGACGCACTGCGCCGCGGCGAGATCGAGCAGAGGCTGGCGCGCCTGACGCCGCGCGAGCGCGAAGTGCTGGACCTGCTGATCGCGGGAAAAGCGAGCAAGATGATCGCCTATCTTATCGGTGCCAGCTGCCGGACCATCGAGCATCACCGCGCCAGAATCATGGACAAGATGCAGGCCGACTCCCTGCCCGAACTGGTGCGCATGGTGCTCGAGCAACGAGGCTGAATTCATATAGCCAGATTCCCTGCCCGAGCTGGTGCACAAGCGAACCTTATGTCGATTATAGTCAATACGTTGTAACTAATTTTGAGCCCCAAGCCCAGCACACTTAATGGGTACATGTACGGATTTCCCGTGCTTGAGCACTTGTATAAGATTCATGTCGCATGCTGTGCGATGGACGCGGCCGAAACAGCGGACTTCCGCCGCGCGGCAGCGTGCGGCAAAGCTCCTACTGTTACTGATGCAACGGCACGTTTGGAGTTGGCGTGAACGGAGCATCACCTAACATTGAGCGGCCAAGCGGTAGAATTACAGGGGAAATACAGCACTTGAACCAAAGCTTCCGTTGAAGGGCAAACCCGACCGAAAGGCGGGGGCGCAAAGTCACCAGTCTAAAGGGTGAAAACCCTAGGACAGTGGGATCGCTAGATGGAACTCCCGGCCCGGCGCTTCGCGGGGCCTATCTCATCCGCGTTTCCCATCCCGTTTACTGACTAGCCCCCGGCTTTCTGCAGCCGGATTCGAATGCGCTTTCGGCGGCATTCGTCAACCCGGTGGAGGTTGCCCCAACGAATTTGCGGGGAGGGAAAGCACGTGCTCAACTTGGATTTGTTTAGCCCATTGCGATGGCTGGGGCCGCCTTTGCGCGCTTTGCGGCGATTCTCCACGATCGCGCTTCCGTCAGTTTGGAATGAACAGAATCGCAGTAGTCTGGCGGCGCTTTTCACCTTCGTATCGCTGTTTGCGCTCACCCTGTGGTCTTGGCACCTCATTTCCGGAGACGTCTTGCGGATCGGACGCGAGCGGTTCGATTTCAAAGTAAGCGAGGTTCAGTTCGCGGTTGAGCAGCGCCTGCTCGCCTATGAACAGGTGCTGCGCGGCGGGGTCGCCTTGTTCGCCGCGAGCGACGAAGTGAGCAGGGACGAATGGCGCGCGTACGTGCGCACACTCCACGTCGACCGGAAATATCCCGGCATTCAGGGAGTGGGCTTCGCGGTCAGCGTGCGTCCGGCCGAACGCGAGACACACATCCGGACCATTCGATCGCAGGGCTTCCCGTCTTACAACATATGGCCAGCCGGTGAGCGCGAGGAGTATACGGCGATCATTTACCTCCATCCCTTCGACTGGCGCAACCAGCGTGCCTTCGGCTACGACATGTTCTCTGAACCAGTGCGCCGGGAAGCCATGTCTCGCGCCCGCGACACCGGGAACACGGCCGTATCGGCCAGGGTCAAGCTCGTCCAGGAAACCGAGAAGGACGTCCAGCAGGGCTTTCTGATGTACCTCCCGGTGTATCGCAACGGCGCCGCCACAAATGATGAGCAGGTGCGAAGGAACGCCTTTTTGGGTTATGTCTATGCCCCGTTTCGAATGAACGATTTGATGGTGGGCGTTCTTGGGCTGGAGAAGCTGCCGAACATCCGTTTTGAGATTTTTGACGGTGAAACGGCTTCGGCGGAGCACCTGATGTACGACAGCCTGATGCAATCGGCGGCGAGCAAACCGGCGTACACGGCCACGGAGGCATTCGAATTCAGCGGGCGACGCTGGACGCTTCGCTATAGCACGTTGCCCGCATTCGACGCGACGATTGACGTGCAGAAGCCCCGCTTGGTGCTGTTAAGCGGCCTGCTGATCAGCGCTTTGGTCGCAGCGGTTGTGTGGGCGCTCTCGCTGAACCGCCGGCGGGCGCGCGCCCTCGCCGACGCGAATCGCGGCCTGGAAGCCGAGATCGAGGAGCGCACCAGGCTCGCGGCCGAACTGAGGGACGCGAAGAACGCCGCCGAGGCGGCGAATCAGGCGAAGAGCGAGTTTCTGGCGAACGTTAGCCACGAGCTGCGCACGCCCCTGACGTTGGTGCTCGCGCCCCTGGAGCAGTTGCTCCGCGCACGTCACCCGTCAGCGGAATCGCGCACTCAACTCGAGCGCGCCCAGCGCAATGCGCTGTTGCTTCTGAACCGCGTCAATGACCTTCTCGATTTCTCGAAGGCCGAAGCGGGCAAGTTCGAAGTGCGCTGGGAGGCCGTTGATCTCGGCGAACTACTTCCGCCGATCGCCGAAGACGCGGCGGCGGTCGCCGAGAGCCGCGGCTGCTCACTCACCTGCCACGTTGATCCCGAATTGGGATCGGTGTACCTGGAGCGCCGCCACTTCGACAAGATTGCACTGAATTTGATCAGCAACGCGCTCAAGTTCACGCCGGCCGGCGGACGGATCCGCATTGAGGCTGCGGCGCTTGACGCAGAGCACTTCGAATTCGCGGTCCAGGACTCCGGTATCGGTATCCCGGCCGATAGGCTCCCGCTGCTCTTCGAGCGCTTCCGGCAAGTCGATAGCTCCGCGACGCGCCAGTACGGAGGAACCGGCATCGGGCTTGCACTGGTCAAGGAACTGGCGCAGCTGATGAATGGCCGGGTCGGCGTCAGGAGTGAGCCGGGTCAGGGTTCACGCTTCTACGTGCGCTTTCCCCGCACCAGGACCTGCGTCGGAACGCCGGATTCCTGCGTGGAGTCCGGATCTGCGGTCGTCCCTGCCGAGATGGATGTCGCGCTGCGTCGGATTCGTTTCCGGGATGGGGGAGCTCATGAGACACGCGAGTCCGCTAACCCGCAAGCCCCGGGGGCGGTGCGCGGCGCCGCCGCGTCCCATGTTCTGGTCGTCGACGACAGCCCGGAGATGTGCAGCTACCTGGCCGAGTTGCTGAGCGAGGAGCACCAGGTCCTCAGCGCCGCCAACGGCCACGAAGCTTGGGACCTGCTTCAGCGCCATCCCGTCGACGTCGTGGTCTCGGACGTCATGATGCCGGTGCTGGACGGGTATGGCCTCACGGCCCGAATCAAGGCAAGCGCGAGTTTCGCTCACGTCCCCGTGATCCTGGTGACCGCCCGCGGCGGCCCGGACGCGGGTGCTTCGGGACTCGATGGCGGAGCGGACGACTATATCGCCAAGCCGTTCTCGCCGCAGGAGCTGAGAGCGCGGGTACGCGCAGCGTTGCGCATGCGTGAGGTCCAGTCGCGGCTGACGAACCTGTCCCGGGAAGCGGGCATGGCGACTGTCGCCGCCGACATCCTGCATGACCTGGGCAACGTCCTGAGCGTCCTCAACGTGTCCTCGGAGGTCATCCTCGACACGCTGCGCCGATCCAAGCTGGCCAAGCTCGAAAAAGCCGCCGCGCTGCTGCAGGAACATGCGAACGATCTGTCGGCCTTTCTCGGCGAGGACGGCCGCGGCGGCAAGCTGCAAGCCTTCCTGGCTCAACTCGTCGAGCACCTTGAGGCCGAACGAGCCGTGCTGCTCAGGGAGTGCGACGTAATTCGTGACTGCACGGATCACGCGGCTATGGTTATCTCGGCGCACGAGCCGCTCGCAAGGGCCGGCAGGCTGTGCGAAATCGTTTCGGCGAACAGCCTGGTGGAGGGCGCGCTCAAGATGAAGAACGGGATCTTCGACCTCCACGGGATCAAAATCGAGCGCGATTACGCTGCAACCGCCCCGTTGGCGGTTGACCGGCACAAGGGGCTGCAAATTCTGTTGAACCTGCTCGCGAACGCCGTCGATGCCCTGCGCGCAGCGCAACGTCCCGACAGGCGGATCAGGCTCCGAACGACCAGAGCGGAGGGGCGCATCCGCATCGAGATCAGCGACAACGGCCAGGGCATCGAGCCGCAGCATCTCGCGCGCCTGTTCGACCAGGGCTTCACCACCAAGGCGGACGGTCGCGGCATAGGCCTGCATGCGAGCGCGAACTGGGCCCAACAGCTTGGCGGAAGGCTCTGGGCACACAGCGAAGGGCGGGGAAAGGGCGCCACCTTCATCCTCGAAATCCCGGCACTGGCGATGGACGGGCCGGGCGCGGAGGTTGCTGTCCCGGCTCACCTCGAATCTGCCGAGTCTTAGGACCAGGAGTGAGCCATGAGGAGCATCAAGCCCAATAACGCTGCCGCGGAGGCCGGGGTAATGGGCCGCCGGCAGATTGCGACTTGCGCGAACCACGCCTCTTCCGGCGGAGTTCGCTCCGCGCCGATAAATGGCCGACCGCATTTGGCGGTATCTGCCGCTGTGGAAAGTACAGAAAACCATGGGGATCAAGAGAGCCCCGTCGTTCCGCGGATCCTGGTCGTTGACGATAATTCCGACATCCTGGCTCTGTTTAGCAAGATTCTTGGCGGGGGCAGCAGTACCTCGGCCCGGACACTGGAGCAGCTTGAGGCGTCGCTGTTGGGTGTCGACGTCCCGGAGATCCCCGATCAGCCCCGCTTCCAACTGGATGTGACGAACAGCGGCGAGGACGGACGTGCCAAAGCGATCGCCGCGCGCCTTGAGGGGCGCCCCTACAGGGTGGCCTTCGTCGATATGCGCATGCCCGGCGGCTGGAACGGTCTGGAAACGATCGAGGCACTGTGGGAGGCGGATCCCGACATCCAGGTGGTGATCTGCAGCGCCTATAACGACTACTCCCGGAACGAAATCGTCGGCCGGCGCGGTCGCTCGGACAACCTGCTGATCCTGCGCAAGCCGTTCGAGGCGATCGAAGTGCTTCAATGTGCTTGTGCGCTGTCGGACAAATGGTCGCTGCATCGGGAGCGCGAAGTCCGGTTGAACGAGCTGGAACAGCGAATCGAAGAGCGTACGCGCCAACTCCAGTACCAAGCGACCCATGACGCGCTCACCGGCTTGCCGAACCGCACGCTCTTCATGGATCGCCTGCAGCAGCGGATCGCTTACGCGAAGCGTCATGGCGGGCGCATCGTGGTTTGTTTAATCGATCTGGATCACTTCAAATTCGTGAACGACAGCCTCGGACATGGCAGGGGAGACCAGTTGCTGAAGACGGTATCCGACCGCATGTCGGGGTGCCTGCGCGAATCGGACACCATCGCGCGCTTCGGCGGCGACGAGTTCGTGCTCCTGCTGTCGGCTCCTCACGAGCCCGAAGATGCCATGCAAATCCTGCGGCGCCTGGTCGCCTCCCTGTCCCAGCCCGTCGTGCTCGGCGGGCAGGAGGTGATCGTCACCTGCAGCGTGGGCTGTAGCACCTACCCGGAAGACGGGTCGGACGCCAATGCGCTGCTCAAGTTCGCCGACGCCGCGATGTACTGCGCCAAGGAAATCGGCCGCAACGGAATCCAGGTCTACAACGATCGCCTGCGCGGCCGGATCGATGAGCGGATCAAGCTCGAATCGGAATTGCGGCGCGCGCTGGACCGCGGGCAGCTCGTGCTTGACTATCAACCGCAGGTCGATCTGCGGACCGGCCGCATCGTCGGGATGGAGTCCCTGCTGCGCTGGAAGCATCCCGAATTCGGCCTCGTCGCCCCCGGCCGCTTCATTCCCATTGCTGAGGAAATTGGCGTTATCGTGCCGCTCACCGAGTGGGTGTTGCGGCAGGCGTGCGTCCAGAACAAGGCCTGGCAGGAGGCGGGACTGCCGCCCGTACAAATGGCTGTCAACTTGTCGATGAAGCAACTGAGACGCCTCAAGCTCGACTCCCTGGTCGCCCAGTGCTTGGCTTCGAGCCGGCTCGACCCGGGCTTCCTGGAGCTTGAGGTCACCGAGAGCGCCACGATGGAGGATCCCGAAGCAACCATTCTCCTGATGCGCGCGCTCAAGAAATGTGGCGTCGGCATCACGATCGACGATTTCGGCACGGGATTCTCCAACCTGCGCTACCTCAGGCAGTTTCCCGTAGACAAGCTCAAGCTGGACGGTTCGTTTGTCCGGGACATCGCCAGCGATGCAGGCAGCCTCGCCATCGCCGACGCGATCATCGCCATGGCCCATCGGCTGAATCTCAAGGTCGTCGCCGAAATGGCGGAAACCGAGGAGCAGGTCGCGTGCCTTGTGAGTCATGGTTGCGACTACGTCCAGGGCTATTACTTCGGTCGCCCGGTCGGCGCCGACGAGTGCGCGCGGCTGTTGCGGTCAGGCCCTTTCCCGGTTCCCGGGCACACCGGGGCCGCCAGCGCTCGCGATCGGACGGCCAGAGGCTTGCAGCTTGGGGATTCCGCGAGCCGCCCCTAGGTTTCGGGGCTCAGCAGCGTAGTCATCTCCTCAAAGGGCAGCGGCTTGCTATAGAGAAACCCCTGCATCTCGTCGCAGCCGAAAAGGCGCAGGACGTTTGCCTGGTCCTCCGAATCAACACCCTCGGCCACGACGGTCAGCTTCAAGGAATGAGCCAGCTCGATGACCGTGCGGAAGAGGCTCATGGTATCCGGATCCGCCAGCATCGTAATGACGAACGACCGGTCGATCTTGAGTGAATGCACGGGCAGCTTGGCCAGGTATGCGAGCGAGGAATAGCCGGTCCCGAAATCGTCGATCGCGATGCGAACGCCGAGGCCCCGGACATTCTTCAGCTTGTCGATGTTGCCCTGAACGTCCTCCATGACGACGCTCTCGGTGATCTCCAGATCGATACCTGTCGGAGCGATACCCTCCATGATCGCCCGTTCGACGGTCCCGACAAAGTCGCGCTGTCGCAACTGTATTGACGAAACGTTTACCGCAATTCTTGGCGCTGGGAGCCGGGCCTCGGTCCACCTGCAGTGATCGAGGGACGCTCGATTCATCGCCCAGGATCCGACTTCCAGGATAAGACCGGTTTCCTCCAGCAACGGGATGAATTGCACGGGAGGTACGAGGCCGAGTTCGGGGCTCCGCCACCGGATCAGCGCCTCCACTCCCGCGATTTTCCGCGTCTTGAGGTCGACCTTCGGCTGGTAGTGCAGCACGAACTCCTCCTTTTCCAGCCCCTGCCTCAGCTTGTTTTCCAAGGCCAGCTTCTCCGCCACCCGTGCGGTCATCTGCGGGGCGTAGAACAAGTAGCGTTCGCCGCTGGTCTTCGCCTTCTTGACCGCTGCTTCAGCGTGCTTGAACAGCGTTTCGGCATCATCGCCATCAGCGGGGAACAGCGCGATGCCGGCCTTTGCCGAGACGCGGAGCTCCGTCGCATGAAGCCGGTAGGGCTGACCAAACACCGTTCGCGTGTGCGCCTCGACGATCCGGGCAAGCTCGTCCTCCAGGCGAATATCCGGGAGTAAGACGGCAAACTGATCGGCCCCGACGCGCGCAACGGCGCCCGCGTCGCCGACGGCTTTCGCCGTGCGTTGGGCCACTTGCTTGAGCAATTCGTCGCCCGCCGTCCGACCGAGCGAATCATTGATGGTCTTGAATCGTTCGATGTCCGTCAGGAGTAACGCAAGCGCCCGCGGTCGTTGGGCTCCGGCGTGAACGAGCTGGCCCACCCTCTCCAGAAAGAGGGTGCGATTCGCCAGCCCCGTCAATGAATCGTAGTAGGCGAGATAGGCGAGCTTTTGCTCTTTTTCGAGATGGTCCAGCGCGAAGGCGATGTCGCCGACCAGCTCGCGCAACAGCTTGATCTCTTCTTCATCAAAGAAGCCGCGTTCCCCCGCGTGCAGCACCAGAACCCCGGCAGCCTCGCCGGAAACGATGAATGGCAGCACCGCCAGCCCATTCGCCTTACGACGAACGAGTGGTACAAGGCCGCTCAACTCGGCGACACGTACTGGCTCTACGTCGTGTGGGACCCGCTCGGCAAGCCGGACCGCGAGCCGGTGCGGATTCGGAACCCCGTGAAGCACCTCGATCACGCCAAGCGGGAAGTGGTCGCGGCTCGGTACTTCGACATCCCCGCCGATGCGATCGAGAGCGCGGCGCGGACCCAGCAGGAGGCTCGTCCGTGACCGACAACGACAAGCGGCTGATCGAGGACTACCTCCCGATCGATGCCATCAGTGAGGAGGCGGTGCGAGAGAAGAGCGTTCGCCAGGGGCACATATCCTCGCGAGCGGTTCTGCA
Organism: Betaproteobacteria bacterium; assembly: GCA_016192825.1. Taxonomy (GTDB): domain Bacteria; phylum Pseudomonadota; class Gammaproteobacteria; order Burkholderiales; family SG8-41; genus SG8-41. The sequence continues at coordinate 115,703 of JACPTK010000006.1, forward strand.
ATCTTGATGGAGTTCTGATCGTTGAAATGCCATTTGAGAGCTACGTTAGTGCTCTCATGAGCCCAAATGGCAAGCGCAGCAGGCTCACGCGCCAAGGGTCTGGGAGCGAAAGTGAACCCCCGCAAGCTGGCCAAACTTGCAGCGGTTTATGAAAACTCTTCCGTCCGGCGGCTCGGATACTTGCTGGAACTCGCCGGCCACGTGCGCCAAGCGAAGGCGCTGGAGCCCTTCGCGAGCAAAGCGAAATCTGTGAAGCCTCTGGACCCTTCGGTCAAATCCTTCATTGTGTCGCTTGCTAGTCCGCTGCAGAAGAATCCAAAGTGGATGCTGCTCATCAACGAACCGGTGGAGATTGAATCTTGATCCCGCAGGCTTACCTGCAGGAATGGAGCGCCAAGCCTGACCGAAGACATCGATCCACTGCTACCAACCGGTGTCCGATTCACCGATGCCGATGCGATCGAGGCCTTTGGCAGGGTTTGGACGAAACTCATCGCGGGTATTAAGGGCGAAGCCTGGAAGCTGACCGACAAGGCCATCGAAGAAATTCGCCAAAAGAAATACCCGAGTCTTTTAAGGTGAGAGTGAGCTGGTAGCCGTCAAGCAAAGAATGCGACAATGCGGCTTGGGACTTTTTGGGACAGTTGGCGGGAAAAAGTGGTCGTACAGCGTTATTGTTAGATATCACCAGAAATCGCAATGCGCTGTTTTGGAAGGAATCGCTCCGTAAGTGGTTGATCGGCTTGAAGGCATTTTTGACCTGCAAAGCCGTGGACGCCGGTTCGATTCCGACCCCCGCCTCCAGTTTCTTCGTATAGGACGATGGGCGAGTGGTGGAATTGGGATACACAAGGCACTTAAAATGCCTCGGCGCAAGCCATACCGGTTCGAGTCCGGTCTCGCCCACCATTTTCAGCTTCGGCCAAGGAAATGTAGATGATCGTTTTTGACCTGGGATGCGAGAACCACCACCGGTTCGAGGGCTGGTTTGCCTCGAACGAGGATTTCGAGCGCCAGATCGGCAGCAAGCTCGTGGTGTGCCCCGTGTGCGGCAATGCCAATGTCGTGCGACTGCCGCACGCCTCCCACATCGGTACCGGCGTGAAGGAGCGCCCGGCCGGCGCCGAACCCGCGGCCGCGACGCCCCGGCAGTATGCCAACGTGGGCACTCAGGTGCTGTCCCGGCTGATCGAACATATCATCGACAACACCGAGGACGTCGGCACCGCGTTCCCGGAAGAAGCGCGCAAGATCCACTACCGCGAGGCGCCTGAGCGGCGGATCCGCGGCACCGCCTCGCGCGAGGAGGTAGAGGCGTTGAAGGACGAGGGGATCGAAGTCGTCGCGCTTCCCATTCCGGCCCACCGGCTGGGCAAGGCACATTGACGCGGCCGGCGCGATCGGGCGCAGGCTGATTTGCGCCGCAACGCCCTGGGGTACCGGCGGCCGCCCGCTTGACCTGGATCAACCCCGACCCGCGATAGCATGCTAATTTCTAGCAGTAGTTTTCCGTTCCAAGATCATCCGGAGGCATCATGTTCAAGCACATACTGTTACCCACTGACGGCTCAAAGCTGTCCGACAAAGCGGTCAAGCTCGGCATCGAGTTCGCGAAGAAAACCCAGGCGCGCGTCACGGCGATCCATGTCGTCCCCGAGTTCAAGATCATGGCGGACGAGGGGATCGCGATATTGAATCCCACCGTCAAGAAGCGCTTCGAGGAGGAGGGACGGGCGCGGGCGCAGAAAATGCTCGACGGAATTGCCGCAAAGGCGCGCGCGCAGGGCGTGCGGTGCGCGACCGTGAGCGCGGCGAGCGACCTGCCCTATCAGCAGATCATCGCCACCGCGAAGAACAAGAAGTGTGATCTCATCATGATGGCCTCTCACGGCCGGCACGGCCTGTCGAGCCTGCTGCTCGGCAGCGAAACCGCCAAGGTGCTCACGCACTCGAAGGTGCCGGTTCTGGTCGTGCGCTGACGCCGCGCCCGCGCCGTTCCAGCGGCGCCGCTAATTCGCCTGGAGTTTCATTTCGACGATGAGCTTGCGCCAGCGCTCGAATTCCGCGCGCCGGTAGCGGGCCAGCTGCTCGGGCGTGTTGGCGGCTGGCTCGGCGCCCTGGCTCGCGAGTCGCCGGGACATTTCCGGCTGGGACAGAATCTTCACGACCTGGGCGTTGAGCTTGGCAACGATGTCACGCGGGGTGCCGGCGGGCGCGAACAGGCCGTACCACGTCACGTACTCGAAACCGGGAACGCCGGCTTCCGCCACGGTCGGTATATCGGGCGCGGCGGGCGACCGTTTCGCGCTGCCGACGGCGATGCCGCGGAGCTTGCCGGCGTGCACCTGGGGCAGCACCGACGGCATGCTGTTGAACATCAGCGACACGTTCCCGGCGAGGATATCGGTGACGGCCGGCGCCGTGCCCTTGTAGGGCACGTGCACCATGTCGATCCCGGCCATGCGCTTCAGCATTTCCATCCCGAGGTGCTGCGGACTGGCATTCCCGACCGAGGCATAATTGAGCTGTGCGGGCCGGCGCTTCGCCAGGGCAACCAGCTCTTTGATCGACCGCACCGGCAGCGAGGGATGCACCACCAGGATTTGCGGATTGATCACGAGCAGGGTTACCGGCGCGAAGTCGCGCTCGGGGTCGTACGGCAGCTTTCCGCCGCGCGCGGGGTTGATGCAGAAGCCGGCGGAAGTTCCGAGCAAAAGGGTATAACCGTCCGCGGCTGCGCGTGCAGCCACCTCGGTGCCGATGGCGCTGGCCGCGCCCGCACGATTTTCAACCACGACCTGCTGTCCCCAGGCTTCGGTCAGCTTTTGCCCGACCAGGCGCCCGACGAAATCGGTAGGACCGCCGGGCGGGTAGGGGACGATCAGGCGGATCGGCCTGACTGGATAGTTTTGCGCGAACGCTGCGAGAGACGCCAATCCCGCAAGGATCGCACAGCATGCACTTGCCCACTGCCGCATGAGTTCTCCTCAGGCCATTCAAACTTCCGCACGTCGAGCGGCGGCTCACTTCGTCCGTGAGCGCACGAGGTCAAGCCAGCGCTGCGCGCCCGCATTCTACGCTTAAACTAGCACAGTGGCGTCGCCCGCCTCCCGAGAGACGCCCTGAATAAGCTAAACTACGCGTCATGCGAGTCACCCGAAGCTACCATGAATGATCCCGCCGTTCCCATCCGAACTCTCACGGACAAGCTGATCGCCCGGAAGGAGAGCGCGATCGGGTGGGTCGTCTTCAACAACCCGGAGCGGCACAACGCGACATCCTACGAGATGTGGCAATCGCTGCCGCTGGTGCTCGACGCGTACGTCAGCGACCCCGAAGTGCGCGTCATCGTGTTCCGGGGAGCCGGGGAGAAGGCCTTCAGCGCCGGCGCGGACATCTCCCAGTTCAAGGAGAAGCGCACGGGCGCGGAAGCCGTCGCGGAATACAACGCGGCAGCCGACGCCGCAAACCGGGCGCTGCGGGAATGCGCCAAGCCGACCATCGCCATGATCCGCGGCTATTGCATCGGGGGCGGCACGGCCGTCGCCGTGGGCTGCGACATCCGCATCGCGGCTGACGATGCGCGCTTCGGCGTGCCCGCCGCCAAGCTCGGGCTGGGTTATCGGTTCGAGGGCATCCGGCGGCTCGCCAGTATCGTCGGGCCCTCGCACACGGCTGAGATCTTCTTCACCGCGCGGCAGTTCACCGCACAGGAAGCGCTGCAGATGGGCTTGGTCAACCGCCTGGTGCCCGCGGGCGAGGTGGAAGCCCACACCCGCGACTATGCCGGCACCATCGCCGTCAACGCGCCGCTCACCATTGCAGCGGTAAAGCGTTCGCTCATCGAGTTGCACAAGGATCCTTCACAGCGCGACCTGGCGTCGTGCCAGCGGATGGTGGACGCCTGCTTCGAGAGCGAGGATTACAAGGAAGGACAGGCCGCGTTCATGGCGAAGCGCAAGCCCCAGTTCAAGGGCCGCTGAATCGGCGGTGCATCGGAAACGCCAGCAGGAGACATCATGGCATTTGACGCAAATCGTGACGATCTCACCGTCGGTGTGATCGGCACCGGCGCAATGGGCCGGGGCATCGTTCAGGTCGCGGCAGCCGGCGGCATGCGCGTCCTGATGACGGACACCCGCCCCGGCGCGGCGGCGGAGGCGCGCGATTTCGTGGACAAGATGCTCGCGCGCGCGGCGGAAAAAGGATCCATCACGCGCGACGAGGCGGCGGCGGCAACGGGCCGCATCCAGGTCGTCGGCGGTCCCGCGGACATGAAGCCGTGCCACGTGGTCATCGAGGCGATCGTCGAAAACCTTCAGGCCAAGCAGGAGTTGTTCGGCGAACTGGAGGCGATCGTCGCGCCCGACTGTATACTCGCCACCAACACGTCCTCGCTGTCCGTGGTCACGATCGCCTCCAAACTGAAGACGCCGGGGCGTTTCGCGGGCCTGCACTTCTTCAACCCGGTGCCGCTGATGAAGCTGGTCGAGGTGGTCGAGGGCTTGCGGACCGAGGCGTGGGTGGTCGAGGCGCTGATGACGGTAGGGCGCCGCATGACGCGCGAGCCGGTGCATCTGAAAGACGCCCCCGGTTTCCTGGTCAACCAGGTCGGGCGGGGATTTACGCTGGAAGCCTCGCACCTGGCATATGAAGGCATTGCGGGCTTCATCGACGTAGACCGCGTGATGCGGGACGTGGGCGGTTTCCGGATGGGACCCTTCGAGTTGATGGAGCTGACGGGCCTTGACGTGACGCATCCCGCGTCCGAGCTCATTTACAACCAGTTCTTCCACGAGCCGCGCTACCGCCCCAATCTCATCATGCGCAGCCGTTACGAGGCCGGCGTGCTGGGCCGCAAGACCAAGCGCGGATTCTACGACTACGACGCCGAGATGAAACCGGTCATCGCGCCGGAGCAGCCCGCGCCGGCCGCCCATCCGGGCAGCGTATGGGTAAGCCCGGCCGAGCCGCAAGGATGCGCCGCGCTGACCGAACTGCTCAAGAAGCTCGGCGCGCGAATCGAATCCGGGGCCAAGCCCGACGCCAGGGCGCTGATCCTGGTGACGCCGATCGGCCAGGATGCGACCACGTGCGCGGTGGAGCAGGGGCTCGATCCGAAGCGCACGGTCGCGGTGGACACGCTGTTCCCGATGGCCAAGCGCCGCACCATCATGGGCACGCCGCTCACCGATGAAGGCTATCGCCAGGGCGCGCACGGGCTGCTCGCCTCGGACGGCGTGCCGGTGACGGTTTGCCGGGACAGTCCCGGATTCATCGCACAGCGGATCGTCGCGATGATCGTCAATATCGGCTGTTCGATCGCACAGAGCCGCACGGCGCAGCCCGCCGACATCGACAAGGCCGTGACGCTCGGCCTCAATTACCCGCACGGCCCGTTCAAGTTCGGCGACGTGCTCGGACCGGGGCGCGTCTACCAGGTGCTGTCCAGCATGCACCGTATCTACGGCGATCCCCGATACCGTCCTGACATCTGGCTCACGCGACGCGCCCGGCTGGGCGTCTCGCTGCTGACACCCGAACCCTGATAACTGCTGCTCTCACAATGCCCTGAGAAGGAGATTACATGCTCAATGCCTACTTCTACGAAGGACTGCGCACCCCGTTCGGGCGCCACGGCGGCGTGCTCGCCAAGGTCCGCCCCGACGATCTGCTGGCGGACGTGCTGAAGGCGCTGATGGCGAAATCGGCGTTCAAGCCGGAGCAGATCGAGGACATCGTCGTCGGCTGCGCCAACCAGGGCGGCGAGGACAGCCGCTGCGTTGCCCGTCACGCGGGCCTCGTCGCGGGTCTGCCGGTCGAGACGCCGGGCACCGTCCTGCAGCGCAACTGCGCGAGCGGCCTGGGCGCGATGGTGCATGCCGCGCACGCGATCAGCGCGGGCGAGGGCGACGTCTTCCTGGTCGGCGGCGTCGAGAGCATGAGCCGCTCGCCGTGGGTGATGAGCCGCTCGGAATCGGCGTTCGGCCGCGACATGAAGCTCTACGACAGCACGATCGGGCCGCGTTTTTCGAATCCCAAGCTGGTGAAGCGCTTCGGCGACGATCAGATGCCGCAGACCGCCGACACGCTGGCGCGCGAGTACCAGATCAAGCGCGAGGAGGCCGACCAGTTCGCGCTCGCTTCGCAGCAGAAGTACGCCATCGCGAAGGGGGAAGGCTTTTTTGCCGGAGAGATCTCGGCGGTGGAAATGCCGGCCACCCGCAAGGGGCCGCAGCCGCCGGTGGCCGACGACGAGCATCCCCGGCCGAACACCGATCTCGCCACGCTCGCCAAGATGCGGCCGCTGTACGAGGGCGGCGTCACCACCGCGGGCAATGCTTCCGGCGTCAACGACGGCGCCGCGGCGCTGATCCTCGCGTCGAAAGAGGCGGGCGACAAGGCCGGGGCCAAGCCGCTGGCGCGCGTGGTGGCGAGCGCCGCGGCGGGCGTGCCGCCGAACATCATGGGCATCGGTCCGGTCGCCGCCTCGAAGAAGGCGCTGGCGCGCGCCGGGCTGAGCATCAAGGACATGGACATCATCGAGATCAACGAAGCCTTTGCGACCCAGGTGCTGTCGTGCCTGAAAGGGCTGGGCGTCGCCTTCGACGACAAGCGCGTCAACCCCAACGGCGGCGCGATTGCGGTGGGACACCCGCTGGGTGCGTCCGGCGCCCGGCTGGCGCTCACGGCCGCGCGCCAGTTGCAGCGTTCCGGTTCCCGCTATGCCCTCGTCAGCCTGTGCATCGGGGGCGGACAGGGCATGGCCGTGATACTCGAGCGAACCTGACGCTCCCCTCCCAAGCGTCATGCGACAAGCCGGGGCCCGTGCCCCGGTTTTTTTGCGGGCGGTTTCCGAGGGTGTCCGTCCGATCGAGACCGTCACGGGCGAAAGCGACCGGCCATCAACTTGACGTGCGGGCTGGGTAAGCGCATTATCTACATAATCAGTCTAAATGGACTGGTTATACTAATGCTAACAAGCAAAGAATTACTAGAAAAAACAGGCATTTCTCGGGCGACACTCAACAATTACGTCGCTCGTGGCTTGCTGCCGCGTCCCGTCGTTGCCAGCCCAGCGGTGCGGGGTGGAAGGCGGCCCCGTCAGATCGGCTACTTTCCGGATGAGGCGCTCGCGCGCCTCGAACAGATCCTGCAGCTGAAGGGGGAGGGATTGAGCATGGACGAAATCACCTCGAGACTACTTTCGGAGCCGAAAGGCGCGCATGAACAAACTGTCGCGCGGGCAGCGCCGTCGGCCCCGGCGGGCGCGCAGGTCATCTCCCATCCCGCGGCGGCGGCCGGCAGGCAGCCTCTGGTCGTCACCGTGGACCAGATGCCGCACCCCGCCTACATGGTCAATTACCGCTTTGAGGTGGTCTGGTTCAACGACAAGGCACGCGAGGCCATGGATGGGGCATTCAATCAGCTCGCGCCCCGCACCGAAGAGCGGAGCGTCTTCCGCTTGCTCCTGGCGAACGGGGAGCCACCGGCGCGCGAGAACCGCGCGGCGCTGCTGCGCCTGAATATCGCCCTTGCCAAGGAGCGCATGCATCTGGAGGCCATACTCCAGCCGTTGCAATCGATGGCCGCCGCCAAGTCGCAGCTGCTCGAACGTCTGTATGCGGACACCGAGCCGGTCACCCCAGGGCCGATCGTCGAGATCCCGTTGCGCCTGAAGGAAGCGAAGGGCAGCAGGGTGGAAAACTACTGTGCCTACGCCGCCTATTTTCGCGAAGGCATCCTGGTGATCCTGGCCCCGCTGCGCGAAGGCGCCGAGGGATTGCTGCAATTGCTCAGCCGGCGCGATTCCGTGATCCGGAACCTGCTCAGCAAGCGTCTCCCCACGCTGACGGATCTCGCGGTGCTGGTGGCGGATCTGCAGGATTCGGTGAAGATCTGCTCGGAGCTGCCCCCGGAGGAATATTTCGAGCTGATCAACCAGATCTGGTCCAGCGCCGGCGCGGTCTTCCGCAAGTACTACGGCACGCACGGCAAGCACGTGGGCGACGGCATGGTTTATTACTTTTTCCCGCAGCCGGATTGCAGCTACATCGTGAACGCGGTCGTCTGCGCGCACGAGCTCAGGACCGTGATGTCGCGAATCAGCAAGGAATGGCAACTGCGGAAAAAGTGGGCGACGGAGCTTTATCTCAACACGGGGCTGAACGAAGGCCAGGAATGGCTGGGAACGTTCCAGACCGCCACCACCGTGGAATTCGCCGTGCTGGGAGAAACCATCAATCACACCGCGCGGCTCTCCGATTTCGCGCGCTACGGGGCCATCTGGGCCACCAAGAATTTCCTCGGCAAGATCCCGGCCGGCGAGCGCAACCGAATCAGGTTTGGAATCCGCCGGCCAGGCCCGGAAGGGCAGCCGACCTTCGTGGAGTCGACGTATTCCCGCGTCGGCAACCTCGTGGATCTCACTGCCGGGCGCCACGAGAAACTGAAGGATATCGCCGGGCTGCCGGTCACCGAGATCGTGGACGTCGCCGCTCCTCCGCAATAGCGCCGGCATCACACCGGCCTCGGCGTTCGTTTTCCGCGCATTTCAATTTTCTGTCGTTCTCCCGTAGATGCTGTACTGTGCCGTTTTTCACGGTCGGGCATGATCCTTCCTGGCATTGTTTTTGCGCTAGGAGTTTGTCGGACTTAGCACCGACAAACTCCTAATGCAAAACCGCCAGCGCAAAAGTGAAAGGAAAAGGCAGTGAAAACCCTATTTTCAGCGTGCTCGCATGCCCATTGGAGGCCAGGAAGGGTCGTTATCCCAAATTTTATTCGAAATTCGCAGGCGGTTTTGCTGTGAGCAGCCTGTCGGAATACCAACTCCGACAGGCTGCTAGCACTCTCGAAGACCGCGAAAATGCGCTTTTAGTAGCGTAAGCGTCTGAATTTAAACGATCAATGACGAAATGCCGTCATCACACGATGGCGTGGGGACCCCGATGACGTTGCAGGAATGGATTTCCGAAACCGCGCTGGGGCGCCCATCCCAATGGTGGGCACGCTACCTGGCGGCCGGCGTCATTACTTTGCTGTCGATATTCATTGTCGCCGTGCTGTGGCGCCGGTGGGGCGCCATTGCCGATCCCGGGCTGCTCCTGCTGTTCACGGTCGCGGCTTCGACCTATCTGGCGGGCGGGATGGCCGGGATGCTGAGCGCGGCGATCGTATTGTTCAGTTCCTTCATCCTTTTTTCCCATCCGTTATATCCGTTCCGCTATTCGGACCTCGACTGGCAGCAAATGATGGTGGTGGCCGTGGCGTGCCCGCTGATCGCCCTGATGGTGGGATCGCTCAGGGAGCAGGTGGACCGGCTGAAGATCGTCACCCGGGAAGCGGAGGCGCTGAAAGACGAGATCCGCCGGATCGAAGTGGTAAAGGAAGCGCAATTCCTGTGCGAGCAGCGATTCCGTCTCGTGGCCGGGTGCCTGGACGATTACGCGGTGAGCGTGCTGGATGCCAATGGTTTGGTCAAAAACTGGAACCCCGCCGCCGAACGCCTGCTCGGTTATACCGATCCGGAAATACTGGGGCAAAGCTATTCACGGTTTTTCGCCCGGGAAGATCTGCTCGCCAAACTGCCAGAGCGGCTGCTGGAGCAGGCGCGTTTTTCCGGGCGCGCGGATGAGGAGGGCTGGCGCCTGCGTAAAGGCGGCGGGCGTTTTCGCGCCAAGACCACCCTTATATTGCTGCGAAACTCCCACGGTGCCCCCAGCGGCTGCGTAATGGTGGTGCGGGATATGGACCGGTCGAGGGAAGGGTAGGCCCCCTCACGGTAGACTTGGCGCACGACCCAGTGTCGTGCCTATGCGGCGCAAGACGCTTAGCGGGACGGCTTCCGCTCTGAGCTCCTGGTTTCACCCCTTTTCCTTCGCCGCTGCAGTATCAGCGTGGCAAGCGCGCCGGCCAGCGCCGCGACGCAGACAACCCCAAGAACGATGCCTACAAAGCTCCAGAACCCTTGGCACCGGGCCAGGGCTTCCTCGGCGTTTATGCATGAGTCGGCGTATGCCAGCCACCAGGAGATTCTCGCCTCGAGGAATTGCAGGGCTTCCATGTTTGGGGGCGGAGAGGGGAAGAAATAATGCCGTCCTTATACAACCATGGGCAGGTGCCTGTGATGTAATTTGACATAATATACATTATACGCACTAGAACATCGGCGACTTTATACCCAAACCCTCCATTTTTGAACCCTCATCTGCCACCATACCCCCATATGCAGCCAGACCTCCTCACCGTCCTGGCCACCATGTATGGATACACATACGCCATAGTGATCGGACACATCTTCATCCGGAACATCAACGCATCCATGCAGGAGAAATTTCCCACCAAGCGCGAGGCCCACATCGCAAGCCTTTCCAGCGCCCTTGGGTGCATCGAGATATTCCTTTTTACGTCCGCATTCCACATTAAGACACCCGAATTCATCCCTGTTTGGTTAACCTTAAAAACGGCAGCGGGTTGGACACACTGGAACACACCCTACAAACCGAACGACCCCGACCCGAAAATACCCGGCATAACCGGACGACCCGCCTTCAACATCTTCCTAGCGGGAAACGGCCTTGTTATTGCGTTCTCCTTCATTGGTGCCCAACTTATAACCTGGCTTAACGCCATGAGCTTCCTTCCTTCGATTGTCACAAGCATCGCGGCCATTGCCGCGGCCTCCCTCCTATATCTATTCTTGAGCCCTCCTTCCTTTTTCCTTTCGATTGCAGAGCACGACCGTAAGCTATGCAACAAAATTTTTAATCTCAGACGTAAGTGAACCATAAGCCACCCCGCCAGTAACTTGACCTCCCCCTTCACTTCGCCGCCTTAAACTCGCCCGAAGGTAGCGCCACACGCCTCAGCCCCTTCGCCTTATGTTCAATAACAGCGCCCTCCAGCGCCATCAACCCCCCCAGCACATACGTAATCGCATTACCGAACATTCGCGCCAGCTGCTCATCATTCTGAATCTTGGGCATAACATGCCCGGCATCGCGGTGCTTGGTTTCAATGAACTTCACCACCATACCTCGCACCTTTGTGCTTTCTAACTGATGCCCATAGTGATTACGAATGTTGTTCAAAAGCCCAACCAATTCCCATAACTTCTTGTTCTGGATATCTCCAACCAACGCCCTCGCCATAGCCGCCTTTACAACAAAGTGAATTTGCAAACTCTCTAGCACCTCCGGCCTCGCACAAAACTGCCGAATAATCTTCTCCAACAGCCCTTCAGCCAAAAGATGGCCCTTAAGAGTCATCAGGCTCAAATCCCCCTTGCTCGGAAGATGCGTAAATATCCTGTCGAAATGCTGCTGAAACTTCACCCCTAGCAGCTTGTCGGGCTTTCGCTGTCCCGACAAGCTGCTAAATGGAAAGACGGATTGTAGCGGGTTGCTGTCATCCGGAATGGTGCTGGTACGTTAGTCAGGCAGGACCCGTTAATCGTGAGGCATGGCCGATGAGCCGA
>JACPTK010000017.1 GCA_016192825.1 Betaproteobacteria bacterium
GCAGGCGGGTACCACTTTCAATTACACCAGCACGAGCTTCAGCGCGCTGCCCTCGGGCTTCAACTTGATCGCGACGGCCGATAACCTGACGCCGAGCGCGTTCACCGCCCAGGTCGACCCGGCTATTCTCAGCGTGTGGTCGTGGGACGCGGTGGCGGGGACCTGGTATTTCTACTCACCACTTCTGGAGGCAACTGGCGGACTTGCGGCAGTGAAGGCCTATGCCGACGGCCACGGCTTCCTGCACTTCCAGGACTACGGCAAGACGCTCGGGGTCGGCACGGGGTTCTGGGTCAATCGCCCGTAGCCAGCTGCGAGCCTCGAGCTATCAGCTTCGAGCAACTCGCGGCCCGTCGCTCATGGCTCGCGACTGACGTTTGGTAGCTGGCGGCTGACGTCTGCGAGCTCAGTCTTCCCAAGGGTTGATCAGCTTGATCCCGCAGTGGTCGTAGTCCGTTACGTTGCGTGTCGCGACCGCGGCTCCATGGGAACGCGCGATCGCAGCGATCTGCGCATCGAAGTGGGAAACCGGGCGCCCGACCCGCCGGCGCTCTGCAGCGATACGAGCGTAAAGACGTGCGGCGTCACTGCCAAAGGGCAGCACGCGGTCGCCAAACTCTTCCTTGAACATTGCCTCGGCCACCGCTTCAAGCGCGTTGCGGCGCCGGCCCGAGGGCAGCAGCATGATTCCATGAAGGATCTCGGCCTGCGTGATACTCGTCGTGTAGAGATTCATCGCCGGCTGGCCGGCGACCCAACGCACGACGACCCCGGTGGGCGCCGGTCTCATCAATTCCGACAGCACGTTGGTGTCGAGAACGATCATTTGGCGGGCTTCGGCGGCTCGCGCATCGGCTCGCGGGCGGGGAGGCGCAACTCGACGCCGCCGAGTGGCCGGAAGCGTCGCCGGATCGCCTCCGCGAGGTCGCCGGGCGTTCCGCTCTCCTTGGCGAGGGTCGTGCGGAGGATATTGCGGGCCTCCTCCTCCATCGAACGCTTGCGGTGCGCGGCGCGCACGCGCAGGCGTGCCTTGGTCTGCTCGTCGAGGTTGCGGATCGTGATGCTGGCCATGGGGCGCTCCGGTGCAATCAATGATTGCATTGTAATCAATGCAGACAGGGTGCTCAACTCCGGTTGCAGCCTGGTGAAACAGTCCCCAGTTCGTGACCGATTTCACGATGTGAATATTCCCGTTGATTCATGGCGCAGGCTGCATTAAACCATCGAGGAGCACAATGTAAGCAGTCGATCTAGTTGCCGATCGGTGGCAACGCCGGGGCACGTCGAATCGACTGGGGCCCCTCATCCCTTCCCCTTCTCCCGAAAGGAGAAGGGAAAGTTCGAGACACCCCTCTCCATTCGGGAGAGGGGCGGGGGTGAGGGATACGTGTCATCGTGGGAGGGACGATGGCAGGGAGGTGGGTGAGAGGGATCGCGATCCTGCTCGCGCTGGCGGGCATGGTGTCGATGAGTCTTGCGCAGGCTCCTCCGCTCCCCGGGTTGCCTACCGACCGCCTGATCATCCGCTTCAAGATTGATGCGCAGGGCACGCCAGTTCGCGCGGGCGTCGATGAGGCGCTAC
>JACPTK010000019.1 GCA_016192825.1 Betaproteobacteria bacterium
ATGGCGAGCCCGGAACACAAACGTTGTGGCTGGGATTGCAGCGCCTTGATGATCTCACCGAGATGTACCAAATCGTCATCACCTCGCTCGCGCGCTCTCCCCCTACGGTGTCCAGCGGGCAAACTTATGGGTAAAGATCAGGTCAAGGGGGAAGGGCGACCCCCGCCGTGCGGGAGTCCCCTCGCCAATCACCACTCACGACTCACGCCCCTGCGCCTGGGCGCGGACGCGAAAATCAATCGCCGAACGCCGCGCGTTCCCGGCGCGTGCGGATTTGCCCCCAACTTTTGTCCCAGTCGTTGCCGAGAAAGTCGAGCACGCGCCCGTCCGGCTCGATCCCCTGTCGATTGATACGCGGCCGCGCCGGGTCTAAGATTGGCGGCGGGCACCCCCATCCATCACTCGGGCGAATCCGCCGGGAGGCTGCACATGGTGGCCAGGAAGAAGAAGGCGAAAGGCAAGACCAGGGCGAAGGGCAAGACCAAGGCGAAACGCAGGAAAGCGCCGGCGAGGAAGCCGGCGGCACGGCGCAAGGCCGCCAAGAAGGCGCCGGCCCGGCGCGCGCCGCCAAAAGCGAGGAAAGCGCCCGCGCGACGGGCACCTGCGGCAAAGCCGATGCCCGCCGGCCCGGTCGCGCTGCCCCCGCCGGGCGAGCGCATCGGCGTCGTGACCCATTACTTCAGCCATCTCTCCGTCGCCGTCGTGAAGGTGGAATCGGGAACGCTGCGCGTCGGGGACAACATCCATTTCCGGGGCCATACCACCGACTTTGGCCAGCCGGTCGAATCTCTCCAGGTGAACCACGCGCCGGTCATGGAAGTGGGGCCGAAGGACGATTTCGGACTGAAGGTGCGCGAGCACGTGCGCGAGCACGACGTCGTCTACAAAGTCGGTTAAGGCAGACGGTCCGGCCCGCTGTCTTAACTACGCCGGATCGAACGGACGCCATGCGCCGTTCATCCGGCGCCAGGATGAGAACGTCGAATCACGACTCACGGTTCACGATTCACGCTTATCCCCTCATCCCTCGATCCTCACGGTCCGCAGCGCTGTAGCACATACCTCCCTGAAGGGGGAGCCTGGATAGTGGGGTGACAGTGTTCTCCCTCATTCCTCATCCGCCCGCCTACCGATGTCAGGGAGCGCTTCGTAGCAAACGTCCGCAACTGGTTTGCTGATGGAGTCTTCCGGTCTTCCATACCGAAGATTGCGGGTTGCGTCCCCTGAACTGAATCAAGGTGTCGACTCGGCGCCTTCAGGCGTACGGAACACTGTTGTATGCTCCGCGTACCCCAACTGCCACCAGCGGCAGACAGCGTGAACACAGGAAAGCACGGCACCCCGAAAACTGGTTTGTGCGAGACATGCGGGAACGCGCGCATCGTACAAGCAAAGCAGGGCTCACGGTTTTATCGCTGCAGTCTCCACTCATCGACAGGCTCGTTCGCAAAATATCCGAGACTGCCCATGCTCGAATGCATAGGGTATGCGCCCCACTTCCGGTGCCCGGTTAAAGACTTCCCGCAGTAGCACGACGCTCGTGCCGTCCGTTCGGCAAATCGCGCGTTCGAAATAGTCATCCTCGCCCTCCCCTGGCGCTTGGCGCGCCGCACGTTTTGTCGCCCTGGATAACCAGTTCGTCCGCTGCCGCCTCGATGAAATCGCGCGTTGCCTGAGTGCAACGCTCAGCATCGCTCACGGCAACGTGGTAGGAATCGCCGGGCAGCACCAGCAATCGGGAGCCCGCTATCGTCTGCTGCCATGCGCGGGTCTCCTCTACGGAAGAGAGGCCGCTATGCTCGGTCGTAATCACCAACGTTGGGCAGGCAATCTTGGGGATGTCCGCCCGGATATCGGCACAGGCGATTGTCGATATCCACCCGATCTGACTTGATACCGGCATACGCGCCATGTAATGCGTCCACCAGTCCGCGCCTTGTGGGGGAAAACCGCCGCCCAGACGCGCCGACTGGCCACGGCGAGCCCAATTCTCCAGCCCCTCCCTTTCGAATTCCTCTGTCCAGGCCGGCACGCGGGCGGCTGCGTCCTTGCGAAAGGGCGGCGGCGCGCCTAACAATGTCAGCGTTTTCACCCGCTGTGCGCGGCGCGCGGCAAAGGCTCTGGCGACGGTGGCGCCAAGCTTTGCGCCAACAAGATGAAAACGCGCAATTCCGAGCCTATCCATGAGGCCGACCAAGTCCTCGATGATTATGTCGAGTGTCCACGCGAAATCGCGCGGCATCGGCGTAGAAGCCCCATGGCCCCGGATATCCGGGCGCACGACGCGGAAGGCGCGCGCCAGGTGCGGAATCCAGCCGTACCATGCCAGGCCACTTTCCGCGTTGCCGTGCAGCAGGAGGACTGTCTCCGTTTCACGCCAAGGGTCGGTGAAATCGTCAACCTGGTAATGAATATTGACGTTCGGTGAGGTTTCAAAAACAGGCATCGGAATGCAGCGTCAGTCCGCGCGTATTCCCGTATCCTTGATGACCTTCGCCCATTTGGCTGTTTCATCACGGATGAAGGCGTAGGTCTCCTCTGGCGTGCTCGACAGCGCGTTTGCCCCCTGCTTCGCCAGCAGCTGCCTCATCTCTGCCGACCGCATCACGCGCCCCACCTCGCTGCTAAGCCGGGTGACGACTTCAACTGGCGTGCCGGCCGGCGTCAGGAGCGCGTTCCACGGGGCGGCCGTGAGCCCGGCAAGCCCGGATTGTTCCAGCGTCGGCGTCTCGGGCAGCAATTCGGAGCGGCTGGAACCGGCTACCGCGATGGCTCTCAGCTTGCCAGCATTGAGGAACCCGCGAATGGTGGGCAGGTTGATGAAGGACAGATGATTCTGTCCCGTGACAAGATCGATCATGGCCGGCCCCCCGCCGTTGTAGGGAACACTGACATAATCGATGCCCGCGCGCTGCTTGAACAGCTCGGTCAGCAAATGCTGAATGGAATTAGTCCCCGGCAATGCTGCATTGAGCTTGCCGGGGTGCGCCTTGGCGAGGCCGATCAAATCCTTGACCGATTTCGCGGGCAAGGAAGGATGTATCGCGAGCACGATCGTTATGTCCGCCAATAGAGAAATTGGAATGAAGCTCTCGAGCACCTTGTACGGCGCCGATGAATAGAGACTAACGGCAACGCTCAGCGCGCCGGCGTTACCGACAAGCAGCGTATAGCCATCCGGGGCGGCGCCGGCCGCGATCTTGGTTCCGATTACGCCGCCGGCTCCGCCGCGGTTTTCCACGATAACCGGCTGCTTGACCGCTTTCGATAACCTGTCACTGATCGCGCGGGCCACGATATCGTTGGTGCCGCCCGGGGGAAACGGCACGATCAATCTCACCGGCTTGACGGGGTAGCTGCCAGCGTACTTCTGAGCGCCCGCAATTGCAGGAACGAACAACAATGCCGCCAGGATATTACGAGCCACATTTTTCATCACCAGCTCCTTTTGTCAATGATTGGGGCTTACCGAGGCTGCGCAGCGCGAGCGACGCCGCCGTCTCCGGATAGCGCTGTGCAAGCAAGCCCACAGCGAACAGGACATAGTCGCGATCGATGAGCAGCGCGGCCCCGTCGGGAACGAGGTGATCCCCCTTTGCCGATGCTTCCCGGACCGCCGCGTCCAGCAGCTCATTTGCATCGGCCCGCGCGGCAAACACCCCACCGCTGCCGATGACGACGTCAGCGCGCCGCAGATCCTTGCCGATCTGTACCCATGTCTCGCGCAGCAACGGCAACCGTTCGAGGCGCCCCACATGCCGGAACAGTGCTTCGGCGACGGCGGCAACCGCAACCACGCGATCAAAAGCGTCCCGTTCCCCGATCGTGCCAGGATGCTCGACTCGATCGCCAGCGACCTGCCGCAAATGCTCGATGCTCACGCCCATGCCCTTCGCCAAGGCTTCCGCACCGAGCGCGTCGGCGGCGGCGGCTGCGCTGACACGCAACCCGAGATCGCCCTCGACCGTGCGCTTCACCCGGGGCTCGGGAAGACCTTTCAGAACAATTCCCGCCTGCGGTTCCGAGCCGCCAATGGAATGAACGTCGGTTGTTGCCCCTCCGATGTCCACGACCACTGTTGTCCCGAAGCGCCCCGGGTGGCCGTCCGCCAGGAAGGCGGCGGCATCGAGAACCGCCTTCGGCGTGGGCATCACGACACCAAGCGCCCATTCACGAAGTTTCTCGATTCCGCGCGCGACAACAATGCGTTCGAGAAATACCCCGCGGATGGCAGCCTGCGCCGACTCGACATTCAGGGTATCGACCGCAGGCAGGACGTTGTCCGCGACATGGACTTCATAGCCTCCTGCACGAAGCAGCGCGAGCGCGGCGGCGCGCGCTGATTTGTTTCCGGCAAGCACAACCGCGGCAGGGAGCCCCGCACGCGCGAGCCGCTCCGCGTTCTTGAGAATCACCTCGGTATTGCCGCCGTTGGTGCCTCCGGTGAGCAGGATGATGTCCGGCCGCTGGTCCCGCATCGCCTCGATGTCATCGGCCTCGAGCGCATAGCTGCCCGTGAATACCACGCGGGCACCGGCACCGAGGCTCGCCTGTTTTGCGGCGAACCCGGTTAACCCCGGAACAAGCCCGATCGCCGCCACCCGGAGCCCGCCTGCTGCGCTGCTCGTGGCGGCCCTGAAAACGACCGTGCCCGCAGCCGCCCGCTCCAGGTCAGCGATGACGGTATTCACGCCCTGCATGATGCCGGCTCTGAGGGTCGTCGGATGCTGCCGCCGCGCGATCAGGCGGCCGTCATTCAGCGATACCGCGAGCCCCTTGGTCCACGTGCTGCCGACGTCGATCAGATGCGCGATCTGCGTGCGGATCATTTGGCCCTGGTGTCGAGCGCGCCGCATTGATCGCGAAGCACCACCCTCTTATGCAATCTCAATCGGGTAGAGCGGCACATGCTGTTGCGCCCCGTAGAGATCGGTATCGGCGAGCGAGCCCGCAGGCACCGAACGCACGATGCTGACCTTCATCGCCAGCGCAATCGGATGGTGGTACACCTGCACGTTGCCGATCGGCTGGCGGTAAAGGGCCGCCATCTTCTCGGCTGTGATCGCCTGCGCGGCAACCACCCGCCGGTACGACGCCTCGTCTGCGAACAGCACGTCGAGCGTAAGGCAGAACGGGCCCGCGTTCTTGCTGCGGATGACTATCGCAATTTCGTCCAGGCGGGCCATATCAATCGATCACCAGAATGCCCCGGCTGAT
Source organism: Betaproteobacteria bacterium (assembly GCA_016192825.1). Taxonomy (GTDB): domain Bacteria; phylum Pseudomonadota; class Gammaproteobacteria; order Burkholderiales; family SG8-41; genus SG8-41. The sequence continues at coordinate 5,218 of JACPTK010000019.1, forward strand.
CGAGAAGATATCGTCGACGATCGTCTGATAGTCGATCTTCCGCCGCCGTGCCGCCTCACGCTTGTCGAGGCAATCGCGGTGATAAGCCAGCACCTCCCGCGGCACCGGGATCTTGCCCGGATCGAGATAGCGCACCGCGCCCTCGGCATCCCGGGCGACCATGACCTCGTTCTTGCACTGGCGGCTCGCGGCGAAGGGGATATCGATCAGCCCGTAGCGGAAACCGAGCTCGGTCGCACGAGCCGGATCGCCCTTCCCCAGATCGAGCACCGCGTCGAGGATCGCGCTCATTTCAAGTTTCATCAGCCGAGTCTCGTTCTCCACCGGCTCCGCCTGAAGCATCGCCTGCTGCCCGCGCATCATGCCGACAACCTGCCGTATCGCCTTGAGCGTATCGGCATTGGTCTCCTTGACGGGAATGCCAACGCCCTCCTGGACCGAATTGGCAATGAATTCGTTCGCGCCCGCCAGCATGCCGGTGAATGCGTTGTAGCAGACAATGCCATAGGCGCGCGCGATGTCCTCCGGATAGCGGCCGGACCAGCTCTTGCGGTCCATCGTGATCATCGCGTCGTGATACCCGAATCGCCGGCACACGTAATCTTCGGCCACCTCACGGATCGCACGCACGCCGGCAACGTCCTGCACCATGTTTCCCATGAGCCGGGCATCGATGGAAAAACTGCGCGCCCCCTGCGCGGCCGCCATCAGCGTCTCGAGGACGCAGCAGGCGCCCAGCAGCGTGTTCGGAAACGGCGTCGAGGTACCGATACCATGGATCTGCAGGCCGATCGGAACGCCGAGTTCGGCGTAGCGCCCGATCAGCCGGAATACATACTGCCAGTTGGAAATCGTCTCCGCGAACGATGTATCGCGAGAATAGTGCGCCGTGTAATAAATCGGCCCCGCCGTCACCGAAGACATACCGCCCGCGAAGCCGGTCTCAACGGCAAGCTGCGGGAAAACGGTGCCGATGCGCATCTCTACCGGAACCTCGACCGCCTGGACCAGTTGCCGCGTTTTCGCCACGCCGTGGTTGACGATTGGAAATCCATTCATCAGCTCGGCGCCCTGACGTTCGCTTGCGCGCAACGCCTCCTCGGCCGCGGCAAATTTGAGGTTGCGCGTCTGGCTGTCGATCGTGGTTGGCACGATGTCCGCGCCGCCTTCCTCGGCGAGATAGCGGATCAGCTCGGTCTGCCCCGCGAGCGTGGTGACACCGCCGTACGGCTGTATCAGAACATTGCCGGTCTCCTTCGCCCAGGCGCGCTTGCGCGGAACATTGGTCAGCGGCGCGCGCTTCTTGTGAAACGCCGCGGCATCGGCAAGGTCGATATCAGCGCCCGTCGGCCAGGTCGCGAGTATCTTTGCCCGCTCGGCATCGAAACGGGCATCATCCCAACGGTCCGCCGAAAGCGGCGGGATCGCGACCCGCCCTGCGCTGATTTCACTCATGACGCCCCCTTTGTGGATTTGCCCGCGCGGCGCGCGCGGATGTCGCGCTCGAGATCGCGGATCGGCTCATCGGGACTGACGTTGGGCGGATAGATTCGGTCCAGCCCCAGCTCGTCGACGAAGCGCTTGCGTACCTCTTCCCAATCGGGGCGCCGGATGGTGAGCTGCCCGCCCGCATAGATGAGGATGTTGCCGATGCCCGCTTCGACGCAGGCGTCGCGCAAACCGGGAATGTGCAGCTCCGCATGGCCGTTCAGGGACGATATAAATAGCGCGTCGGCAGCCGTCTCTATGGCGGCGTCGATGAATTCCTTTTTCTGGGCGAGCGGACCCAGCGAAACGACGCTGAAGCCATTCAGCCGCAATGCGTACTCCATGAGCCGGATGCCGATGACGTGGACGTCGTCACCGATCACCCCGGTCACGATCGTGCCTTTCCCCGGGCTCGGGTCACTGCTCATCGGCTAACCTCCAATGGTCCGCATTTGAATGGGGAAAAGTGCGCAGGGATCGCCCGCCGGCATCAGGTGGTAGATGTTGAACTCGTAGACCGCGCCGGCCGCCAGCACATCGGGAGAAAAGGGATGCGCAATGTTGCCGCTGGTGCACAGGATGCCGGGGTAGCGCAAATGCAGGAAGAATTGCTTTGCGACCCCGCAAACGCTTTTCGCGATCAATTCCGTGCGGCCGACCACGTCGATCAAAACGAAAATCTCGTGTGCCTGCGCCATGCTGGGCGTGGGCTCCACCGGGCCCAGCACGGCGTCTTTTCCGTAGATTCGGAACGTCAGGGTGTAATCGGACGGATCGATCGAACCCACGAACGTGCGCGAGACAATCTGCCGGGTTTCCTCGGCAACCGAGTCAGTCGCGGCGATCATGCGCGGATCGCGAATGCCCCCCATCGCGAGGTAACGGAATCCGGTGTGCCGCGCCCCCTCCAGCTTGACGCAATAGCGGCTGCTCGGGCGCCACACCGAGCCGGTGACGCGCACCCGGCGCTCGTCGATCTGCTCGTAGCGCGACTCGGCAAGGTCAATGATCCCGCCGGGCTCCTCGAGCTGGAACGGGTCGGACTGCTCATAGAGCGCATGCGCAGCGACGGACACCGGCGTGCAGCGCTGGCGCGGGTGCATGGACTCAACCACGAAATAGCCGTCCCCCATGACGCCCATCGAGGCATCGCGCCCGCCGGGATCCGCGCATGCCGACGCACATTCGATGAGCTTCGCCATGTGCATCGTCAGGCCTTTGTCGTAGCCCTTCATCAGCGGGATCGCAGCGAACATGCTGGTATCGCAGGCGCGGCCGGCAATCACAACCTCGGCGCCCATCTCGATCGCGCGCTGGAAGGGCTCGACCCCCATCTGCGCGACGATACCCGTGGCGCGATCAAGCTCTTCTTCAGTGAGCGCAGGAACCGTACCGCAAGGCTCGATATCGCCGGCGCGCAGGTGCTTTCGGACGACCTCCTTGGGAATGTCCGCCGGGATCGTTGCCAGGCGCAACTTGATGCCGCGCTCTTTTGCGACCGATTCCACGACTTCCACGACACCGTCGAGCTGCGAGCGCCGCCCGGCTGTCCCCGCGGAGCCCATCAGCAGCGGCGCGCCGGTCTCCTTCGCCCCCTCGAGCACCATGCGCAGATCGCGTCGCAGTCCTTCGCCCGCAACGACCATCTCGCCCGAGCCCAGACAGTAGGGCCCCGGATCGATCGAGCCCATATCGGCGCCGATCACGTCGGGCTGCCGGGCAACGCCGCGCCGAAACGCCTCTTCCGGGATGCCGTAGCCGAGCTGCCCGGAAGCCGCCAGGATTTTCATCTCGGGCTTCATTGCCCGCGTCGCCGCACGCTGACTGTCATGACGCCCCGGCTCGCTCAAAGCGCCATCGGATTGGTGCGCGTCATGGCGATCCGCTCCTGATATTCCTTCGGCAGCAGGGCCTCTACCTCGAATGTAGCCGGGACGAACTCGGCCCATTGGTTGAGGAGCTTGTGCACGGTTTCGTGCGAATCGACGTCAAATATGATGACTGCCCCGCGACCGAGCTTGGTGTAGACATGCTTGGCCACGCCGCGCTCCACCAGCGCATTGAGCCAATCCCACCACCGCTTCTGATCTTCGCGGATCGTCGAAGGCTTTTCTGGTTTCGGGGTGCTGATTACCAGGAAATACATGCTCGTCTCCGATGGTTACTGACGGTAGTACAGCGGCAGCCCCGGCCTCGGCCAGTCGATCTCCACCAGCTTTCCGGCGTAAGACAAGGTGACATAGACCTTCCTGAGCCCGGGCCCGCCGAAACAGAGGTTAGTAATGTGAGTATCGCCGGGGACGGGAATGAATTCAGCCGTTCCGGACGGCGTGCATACCGTGACGCCGCCCCGGTCCAGCGTGCCAACGCAGATGTTTCCGTTGGCTTCGACTGCGAGCGAATCGAAGCGCGCATAGGTCGGCCAGCCGTGGACCAGGCGGCTGCCGTGCGGCGAGTCGTGCGACGCCACTGCCGGCCTGGCGAGTTCGCCGGGGCCTTTCAGGTCCCACGCCCACAGCCGGGCGGATTCGGTCTCGGCGACGTATAGCGTCTTTCCATCGGGCGACAGGCCTATCCCGTTCGGCTTGTGTATCGGAAAAATGATCTCCCGGACCATGGACCCGTCGCCCTTCGCATAGCACACGCTACCGCGGTCCCAGTCGCGGTGGCGAGTCTTGCCTGGATCGGTGAAATAGAATCCCCCGTGGGCATCGAACACGATATCGTTCGGGCCGCGTATTTTGGCGTCGCCAACCTTGTCGTAAAGAACCTCGAATGTCCCGGTGTCGATATCGACTCGCTCGACGCGCCCGGTGGTGTAATCATCCGGTGTCCCGGCGGTCACCCACTGCCCGTCGGCGCGCTGCGTGAACTTGAAGCCGCCGTTATTGACCACATAGCAGTAGCCGTCAGGCCCCATGGCGGCCCCATTCGGCCCGCCGCCCAGCGTCGCAATAACGGACTTGCGGCCGTCCAGCCAGATGCGGGTGAGCGTTTTGCGCCGGATTTCGACCACGAGCAGGCTACCGTCGCCGACCCATACCGGCCCTTCGGGAAACCAAAGATCATCGGCAACCACTCGCATATGAGCGCCTTTCTCCTCCGGGTGAAACGCCCTGGCGCCGGCTCGCGGCGGATCCGCCGTCCTCTTGATGCATGCAGTGACATTGTTTACGTCGAATGCGGCGTGCGGGGGATTGGCGCACGTTGCTGCTGCACGCGACGGGCCGGTCCGCCTTGAGCTTCGCGCCCGAGCGTCCCTGCGTCCTGTCCTGGACTACCGGAGTGGAATTGTCCGGGCTCTTCGGCCCGCGTTGCAAATCATGAATTTTGGCCGGACCATAACTCTTTGTGATAGCTTCGAGGTGCGGTCCAGCCGGTGTGATGGTTCGTCGCTTCCGTCTCATGGCCGGCGTCGCCGCATCGGTGCCTCAGCGACTATGAATCTGAAACAACTGGAAGTCTTCCACGCGATCATGCAGGCGGGTTCGGTCACAGCCGCCGCCCGCAACCTGAACGTGTCTCAGCCTGCCGTGAGCAACGTCCTGAAGCACGTCGAGCAACAACTCGGGTTCAAGCTTTTCGAGCGCATCGGCGGACGGTTGCACCCCACGGCCGAGGCGAACGACTTGTTGCCCGACGTGAACGATATTTTCGGCCGCGTCGGCACGCTGAATCGCATCGTTCAGGAAATGCGCGACGGCAGGAGCGGCCGGCTCGTTATCGCCACATCCCCCACCCTGGTCCACGCTTTCCTGCCGCGTGCGATAGCGCGGTTCCGCGAGCGCAGCCCGGCAGTGCAAGTGTCCATCCAGTCCCTGCCGACACCGCTCGCGGTCGAGCGGGTTGCACGCCGCGAAGTCGACATGGGCATCGTATACGCGCCGGTGGCCGATTCCGCCGTGGAGTCTGAGGAGATCTACACCACGGAGATAGCCTGCGTGGTCCCGAAGGATCATCACCTTGCAAAAAGACGCCATGTCAGCGCGGACAGTCTGCGCGGCGTGTCGGTGATTTCTCTCGGAGCCACGACACGGCTTGGCATGCTGATCGAGGAGGCATGCAGAAAAGCGCGCGTCCCGGCTCCGGCGGTCGGCATCGAAGCAAGCTCGTCGCTGGCTGCGTGCCTTATGGTCAGCGAAGGGGCAGGAATCGCGCTTGTGGACCGAGTCACCTCGTTCTCCGGCAAATTCGGAGATCTGGCATTTCGCCCCTTGCGGCCGCGAATCGGCGTGGCCGTGCATTTGATCTACCCGCGCGACCGGCCGCGCTCGCGCGCCGCGGTTCGTCTGTCCGAGCAGCTTCGAAGGATCACACGAAAGGTCAAGCCCTGAGCAGGACGGTTGTCGCTCGACCGGTGCGGTGCCCATTTCCAAGCGCGCCGCGCATCATATATGTTCGGTCGCGCATCAGGTTTTGTGATACTGTGGATTTCTCGGGCGGTACGCGGTATATAACCTGCCATTGTCCATCAAACTATGGTAGTTAACTGTGAATACTACCGCTATCAATCGTTCGGTCTGCCCGCTCATCGTTGCATTCGCGGCGGCGCTCCTTCCTGCTGCCGCGCAAGGTCAGGCTTATCCCGTCAAGCCCGTAAAAATCGTCGTGGGCTCTGCAGCGGGCGGCCCCATCGACCTGGTTGCGCGCCTCACGGCGCAGAAACTCTCCGAGGCATTCAATCAGCAGTTCATCGTCGAAAACCGGCTCGGCGCGGGCGGCACCATCGCTGGCGAGTACGTGGCGAAGGCCGCGCGCGACGGCTACACCCTGTACACGGGAAGCGCGGCGACCTTGTGCATTGCGCCCGCCGTGTATCCAAAACTCGGCTACGATCCGATCGCGGACTTCTCTCCGATCAGCGTAATCGCAGGCAGTGCGTTCGTAATGGTCTTGCATCCCTCGATTCCGGTTCGTTCGTTGAAGGAGTTCGTTGCCCTGGCCAAGGCCCGGCCCGGACAATTGCGTTTCGGCTCCGCCGGCAGTGGTTCCGGCACCCATCTCTCGGCAGAGTTGTTCAAGAGCATGGCGAAAATCGATGTCTCGCACGTGCCCTACAAAGGGGGGGCCCCGGCGATCATCGACGTGCTGCGCGGAGAGATCGAGTTCATGTTTGCGACTGTCGGGAGCGCGCTGCCGCATGTCAAGGCGGGAAAACTGCGCGCGCTCGGCGTGACAGGATCGGAGCGCTCTTCATTGATGCGCGGCGTGCCCACGATTGCTGAAGGGGGCGTTGCGGGTTACGAATCGACGACGTGGTTCGGCTTGCTCGGTCCAGCCGGCGTACCGGGCGACAGTGTCGACCGGCTCGGCGCGGCGATTCGCAAGGCGGTCGGCAGCGAGGAATTCAGACAGCGGATGCTGGCCCAAGCCCTCGAGCCGATCGGCAATACGCCGGACCAGTTCGCCCAGTTGATCAAGCGCGAGCTGCCCAAGTGGGCAAATGTCGTGCGGGCGTCCAAGGCACGGGCGGATTAAGCGCGGGAAGTCATGTCATTCCAAACCGTTCGGGTTGGCGATATCGACATTCGCTATGAACTGGCGGACTACACCCTGCCTTGGCGCAGGGATCCGCCTGAAACCGTCCTCCTCCATCACGGCTACGCCCGTAACATGCTGTTCTGGCAGCCACTGGTGCCGCTGCTTGCCGGCAGTCGCCGGGTGCTGAGATTCGACGCGCGCGGGTGCGGCGAGACGACACAGTCGCCGCCTGGACGCGTCTATTCATTTGAGCAATTCGTGAACGATGCGACCGGCCTCATGGATGCGCTCGGAATTGAGAGTGTCCATTGGGTTGGAGAATCCTCCGGCGGCATCGTTGGGTTGTGCGCCGCGCTGACCCGCGCCGCGCGCCTGCAGACTCTCACGCTTTGCGATACGCCGTTCAAAAGGTCCTCGGATATCGCGACAACGTATGCCGTCGGTGAATCGGATCGCGCTGCCGCTTTCGAGAAATACGGCGTAGGAGGCTGGTGCCGCAAGACTCTGTCGTACCGTCTCGATACGACCAAGGCAACGCCGGAGTTGTGCGAGTGGTATATCGCGCAGATGGACCGGATACCCAAGCCAATCGCAGTGGCGCTCGAGCGCATGATCGGACAGGGGGATTTATGGCCGCGGCTGCCGGAAATCACGACGCCAACGCTGATTCTCGCCGGCGAGAAAAGCCCGATTGCCACGGAGTCGTTGATGCAGAGCATGCGCGAGCGGATGCCCGCAGCGAAGAGCGTCACGCTGCGCGGCTACGGACACGGCGTGAATTTGCTGGCGCCCGAAGAGTGCGCGCGGGAAATCAAGGCGTTCATCGAGTCACAGCGCAAGCGGGTTGCTGCTTAGCTGCGACCATACCCCCTCATTTTCTTCCACTTGTCCTCCCCATGAAGACTCTGGCACTCGCGATCCTTGCTTTCCCGTTGCTCTCGACGCCGTTCGCTCATTCCGCTGAGACTTACCCGGTGCGCCCGATCAGGTTCGTGGTGCCGACCGGAGCAGGCGGCATCACCGATATCCTCGCGCGCATGATCGGCCAGCGGCTCGGCGAGAGGCTGGGCCAGCAGATCGTCATCGACAACCGGCCGGGGTCGAACGGCATCGTTGGCACCCAGTTGGTCGCGACCGCCACGCCCGACGGTTACACATTGGTCATGGTGTACCCGGCGCATCCGGTGAACCCGAGCCTCGTTGCGAAGCTGCCTTACGACACCGTGAAGGACTTCGCGCCCATCACGATGGTCAGCGCGGTGGGGCTGCTGCTGGTGACCAATCCTTCGCTGCCTGCCAAGTCCGTGCGCGAACTGATCGCACTGGCGAAACAGCAACCCGGCCGGATCAACTACGGCGCGGTGGGAACGGGGAGCCTGGGGCATCTTGGCGCAGAGCTCTTCCGCTCCCAGACCGGCGCCGACATTACGCACGTCGCCTACAAGAGCTCGCCCCAGATAATGACGGCGCTCCTGTCCAACGAGATCAGCGTCTATTTTGTGGCGACCATGAGCACCGCGGTACCGCTGGTCAAAGCCGGTAAGATACGGGCGCTCGGTGTGAGCAGCATGCAATCCCTGAAAATCCTGCCCGATGTCCCGCCGATCGCCGACACGGTGCCCGGATTTGACGTCAAGGGATGGAACGGCATCCTTGGCCCCGCCAGGATGCCGCGGCCGATCGTGGCGAAGCTGTCCCGCGAGATCGCGCAGATTGTCCACACGGCAGAATTCACCCAGCGCCTCGAACGAGAGGGCGCGACGCCTATTGGCAACACGCCCGAGCAGTTCGCCGCCATCATCCGAGCGGACATTGCGAAGTGGGCGAAAGTAATCAAGGCCGCGGGAATCCGCGCCCACTGAACGGCGCGACACCCATGGCGATCGCGTCCTTTTCGCCCGACCTCCAAATGCACTACGAGGTCGATGATTTCGCCGAACCGTGGCGCGAACACGAAACGGTGTTGCTGCTGCACGGCAATGCGGAAAGCGGCGAGGTGTGGTACGGCTGGGTACCGCACCTTGCAGCGGAGTTGCGCGTCGTGCGTCCCGACATGCGCGGCTTCGGACGCTCGACCCCGATGCCGCGGGATTATCCGTGGTCGCCCAGCCGCATTGCAGACGACTATCTCGCGCTGATGGACAGGCTGGGTGTCGAACGCTTCCACCTGGTAGGCGCAAAGGTGGGAGGCACCATGGCGCTTCGCTTCGCCGCGCGCCATTCCTCGCGAGTACAGACGCTCACGGTGCTGGCACCTCCGGTGCGCGCAGCAGACTCGGCCGCGCGTTACGTTTCATGGGTTGCCGATATCGAGCGGAACGGCGTGGAAGCATGGGCGCGTGCCACCATGTCGGGGAGGCTTGGCCCGGACTTCCCTGCCGAAGGCTCGGAATGGTGGATCAAACTGATGGGGCGCACGCCGCTGTCGACACAGCTCGGGTTCCTTGCGGCCGTGCCCAAAGTCGATGTGACGCCGGATCTGCCTGCTATCCGCTGCCCGACAATGGTGATTACCACGGGTGACAACCCGCTGTATCCGCTCGCCACCGTTCAGGCCTGGCAGCGCCAGATTCCCGACTCGCGGCTGCTGACCGTGCCCGGCAATTCCTATCACATCGCAGCAACAGCTGCGGCTCAATGCGCCCGAGCGACGCTGGAGTTCATACGGTCCGGTCCTAAAAGGCGTGATCCGTGAGCCGTGATCCGACTCACGCGCAAATGCGTGACTCGTGATTCAACGCGCAACCCGCATCCCGTATCCCGCAACCCGCATCAAAACTTCCTCATCCCTCCGCCTAGCCGCCCGCCTGCAACGCGCTGCGCATGACGCGGTCCAGGAGCCGGGCCTTGTCCTCCGAAGGCGAGGCCGGGGCGGACGTGGAATCGCCCTGCCGGTTCTTCTCCGACAGCGACTTGATAAGGCCGTCCACGCCGATGTCGCGCACCCGGGCGGCAAACCCTTCGCGATACGAAGTGACGAGGCTCACGCCGTCGAGCTTGATGTCGTAGACCTTCCATCCCGCCGGCGTCTTCTCCATGTCGTAGTCGATCCGGATCTGCTCCGCCCCCCGCTTCACGTCGGACCGCACAGTCACCTCGGTGTCGCCGGGCGCCGTGCGCAGCCGCTTGTACCCGACCGTCCGGTCGCGGTAGTTCAGCAACGCGGCGGAGTACGTGTGCACGAGCAGCGTCCGGAACTCCGCGGTCAGGACGTTCTGCTGCTCGCGCGTGGCGAGACGCCAGTTGCGCGCCATGGCGAGCTTCGTCATGCGGAAAAAGTTGAAGAGCGGCAGGACTTTCGTTTCGACCAGGTCGGCGAGTTTCGCCGGGGTCTCGGCCTGCTCCTTGCCCTGCTTGAGAACGGCGATCACTTCCGAGGTGACCGAACTGAGCAGCGCGTCGGGCGCGACCTCGGATGCCTGCGACAACGGCACGCCGAGCGCCAGGGACAGCAATAACACGGCCCTTCTAATCGTTTCCATGGTGGTTCCCCCCGGAACGTTGGACACGATTGATCGGAGCAACACGCGCCAACTGCAGGAGGCGCGTGGAAAGTGTGCGGCCCGCCGTGTGCCGCACGTTAGGAAATACTACTCGCCCGCGCCGCGAAATGGGCGGTTTTCGAGGAACGATATCCCGGTGGAACGCCCGGTTGAGGAAAAGTGAGCGTAATCAGGCGTGAAGGGGCTTCGCCCGTGACTTGTGATCACGCTTCATCAAGCTCGGGATAGTGGCGAAAGATCCCGCGATCGTTGAACGGAATGCGGCGGGGCGAGGCGAGGTAGGCGGCCACGCGCGGGCGCTCCATCACGCGCCGGCGCAAGGCCATCAGCCGGGGATGCTTGCCTTGCAGGCCCGCCAGGGTCCGGGGAAAGGCATAGAGCAGCCCGGCGATGACCTGGAACGCCGACAGGTCCACGTACGAGAGCGACTTGCCCACCAGAAAGCGGTCGCCGCCCGGGTTGGACGCGAGCACGCGTTCGAAGTAGCCGAGAAATTTGGGCACGCGCAGCGCCTTGAAATCCGCCGCCCGCCGCAGCGCTTCCGGTTTCTGCTCCTCGTAATAGAGGCTCTTCGCGACCGGGTGGTGCGTGTCGTGCGCTTCGACCACCAGGTCGGCGAGCGTCAGCTGGAGCTGGTGCGCCCACAGCCGCGCCGCCTCCGCCTTCGGCGCGAGGCCGAGCCGCGGCCCGAGGTATTGCAGGATGTTCGCGGTCTGCGAGATCAGCAGCTTCCCCGCCCTGAGGATAGGCGGCGCGAACGGCGTGCGGCCGTCGCCGGCCTGCTCGAGCAGGCGCTGGACCGCGGGCCGCCCTCCGCCCTCGCCCTCGGGCAGGCGGGCGACGTCCACGTAACCGGCGGCGCCCTCCTCCAGCGCGAGCCGGATGAATTCGCCGCGTCCCTGAATGTGAGGCCAGTAATACAGCTGATATTTCATGGCGGTGATGGGGGATGGGTGATTCGAAGTTGGCAGTGGGCAGTGGGCAATGGGCAATGGTCAGTGGGCAGTGGGCAGCCGTCAGTCGTCAGCTCCTGCACACTGCACACTGCCTACTGTCAACTCTCCACGTCACGCTTTTCCAGTAATGAGGGCGCTGCCGCGCTCCGCGATCATCACCGTCGGCGTATTGGTGTTGCCGGAGGTGATCGTCGGCATGATCGAGGCGTCGATCACCCGCAGCCGCTCGACGCCGCGCACGCGAAGCCGCGGGTCCACCACCGCCGACGGATCGTTCTCGCGCCCCATCCTGCACGTTCCGACGGGGTGGAAGATGGTGGTGCCGATGTTGCCCGCGGCCTTCACCAGCTCCTCCTCGCTCTGAAACGCCGGCCCCGGCACGAATTCCTCAGGCTCGTACGGCTTCAGCGCCCGCGCGCCGGTGACGATGCGACGCGTCAGGCGGATCGAATCGGCCGCGATCCTGCGGTCCTCGGGCGTGGCGAGGTAATTCGGCGCGATCGCCGGGTGGGCGCGCGGGTCGGACGAGGCGATTCGCACGTGGCCGCGCGAGCCCGGCCGCAGGTTGCACACGCTCGCGGTGAACGCGGGAAACGGGTGCGGCGGCGCGCCGAAGCGGTCGAGCGAGATCGGCTGCACGTGGTACTCGAGGTTGGGCGTCGCCTGCGAGGGATCGGACTTCACGAACGCGCCGAGCTGGGACGGCGGCATGGTCATGGGGCCGGAGCGGAACAGCGCGTACTCGAGGCCGATCTTCGCCTTGCTCCACCACGAATCGAGCAGGGTGTTCAACGTCAGCGCGTTCTTCACCTTGAACGCGAGCCGCAGTTGCAGGTGGTCCTGGAGATTCTCGCCGACCGGCAGATCGTGCGCGACCGGGATGCCGTGCTGCTGCAGCAGCGCCCCCGGCCCGACGCCGGAGAGCTGGAGGATCTGGGGGCTGCCGATCGCTCCGGCGGAAAGCAGGGTCTCGCGCCGTGCGCCGGCGAACACCTCCTCATTGCCCTGGAAGAACTCCACGCCCAGCACGCGGCGCCCTTCGAGCCGGAGCCGCTTCACCAGCGCGCCGGTCACCACGGTGAGATTGGAGCGCTTCAGCGCGGGGCGCAGGAACGCTTTCGACGCGTTCCAGCGCATGCCGCCCTTCTGGTTCACCTCGAAGCGCGACACGCCTTCGTTGTCGCCGCGGTTGAAGTCCTCGGTCGAGGGAATGCCCGCCTCGACCGCGGCGTCGCGGAAGGCCTCGATGATCTCCCACTTCACGCGCGGGGTCTCGACGCGCCACTCGCCGCCCTCGCCGTGCTTCTCGTCCGCGCCGCGCCAGTGGTCCTCGACCTTCATGAACACCGGCAGCACGTTGCGCCACGCCCAGCCGGAGTCGCCGGAGTGCCGCGCCCACTCGTCGTAGTCGCGCGCCTGCCCGCGCAGGCACAGCATCGCGTTGATCGAGGACGAGCCGCCCAGCACGCGCCCGCGCGGGTAGTTGATGGCGCGGCCGTTCAGCCCCGCCTCGGCCGCGGTCTTGTAGCACCAGTCCGTGCGCGGATTGCCGATGCAGTAGAGGTAGCCGACCGGGATGTGGATCCAGATCCAGTCATCCTTGCCGCCCGCCTCGAGCAGCAGCACCGACACGTCCGGGTCGGCGGAGAGGCGGTTCGCCAGCACGCACCCCGCCGTGCCCGCGCCGACGATTACGTAGTCGAAAGGACCGATGCTTCGCATGGGACAAACTACGTGATGGGTGATGAGATCAGGGATGAAGGCAGAATGAACTGGTTCTCAGTTTGCAGTGGACAGTGGGCAGTTTGCAGTTTGCAGGTGCTGCCAACTGACGGCTGCCGACTGCCAACTTCGGGCCCGGCACGGATCACGACTCACGATTCACGGGTTCCCGGCCGTCTGCTCACGGCTCGCGCTGCGCCGCCGACGTAACCGCGGAGAGCAGGTCCATCGGCAGCGGGAACACGATCATGCTGGAGCGGTCCCCCGAGATCTGGGTCAGCGTCTGCAGGTAGCGCAGCTGCATCGCCTGCGGTTGCCGCGCCAGCACCGTCGCGGCCTCCAGCAACGCCTTGGAGGCCTGCAGCTCGCCCTCGGCGTGGATCACCTTCGCGCGCCGCTCGCGCTCTGCCTCGGCCTGCCGCGCGATGGCGCGGATCATCGATTCGTTGAGATCCACCTGCTTGATCTCCACGAGCGCGACCTTGACGCCCCACGCGCTGGTCTGCGCGTCCAGTATCTTCTGGATGTCCAGGTTGAGCTTCTCGCGCTCGGAGAGCATCTCGTCGAGCCCGTGCTTGCCGAGCACCGCGCGCAGCGTGGTCTGCGCGAGCTGGCTGGTCGCTTCGAGGTACTGCGCGACCTGGATCACCGCGCGCTCCGCGTCCACCACGCGGAAGTACACCACCGCGTTGACCTTGACCGACACGTTGTCGTGCGAGATCACGTCCTGGCTCGGCACGTCGAGCACCACCGTGCGCAGGTCCACCCGCACCATCTGCTGGATGCCGGGCACGATCACGATCAGCCCCGGCCCCTTCACCTTCCAGAAGCGCCCCAGCAGGAACACCACGCCGCGCTCGTACTCGCGCAGCACCCTCAACGACGCGAACACCAGGATCAGGACGAACACCAGCACGCCGCCGTAACCGAATAGCCAGTTCATGAGCCCTCTCCTTTTCGTTCAGGCTCGACCGCCAGCTCGAGCCCATCCATGCCGGTCACCCGGACGCTCTGGCCGAGCTGCAGCGGGCCGTCCGAGCGCACCTTCCAGATCTCGCCGTGGACGCGCGCGTAGGTCTCGCCGCCTCCCTCCTCCACGACCTCGCCGGTCGCGCCCAAGAGGTGCTCGCGGCCGCTCACCACCGGCCGCCGGCGCGCTCTCAGCGCGAGGTGCAACGTGGCAAGCAGGAACAGGGCGCTCGTCGCCGTGGCGGCGATGACCAGCGGCAGCGGAATGCTGAATCCGGGCGCTTCGGTGTCGATCAGCATGACCGAGCCGATTGCGAACGCGACGATGCCGCCCAAGCCCAGCACGCCGAAGCCCGCCACGAAGTACTCCGCGACGAACAGGCCGATGCCGAGCAGGATCAGCGCGACCCCCGTGTAGCTGACCGGCAGCAGGTGAAACGCGAACAGCGCGACCAGCAGGGAGATGCCGCCGATGACGCCGGGCGCGACGAAGCCGGGGTTGTAGAACTCCAGCAGCAGGCCGTAGATCCCGATCAGCAGCAGGACGTAGGCGATGCTCGGGTCGGTAATCGTCCCCAGCAGCCGGGTGCGCCAGTCGGGCTGGTACTCGACGATCTCGGCGCGGGCGGTCGCGAGCGGCGATTCGCGGCCGAGCACGGACACCTTGCGGCCGTCGAGCTGCCGGAGCAGCTGCGGCACGTCCTCGGCGACCGCGTCGATCACCTTGATCTCGAGCGCCTCCTGTGCGGACAGGCTCACCGCCTCGCGCACCGCCTTGTCGGCCCAGTCGGCGTTGCGGCCCCGCAATTGCGCCAGCCCGCGGATGAACGCCGCCGCGTCGTTCACCTGCTTGCGCGTGAGCGTCTGCCGGGTCGACGAGGTCCCGGGGTCGCGCTGGGCGTCCTCGCCCTTCGCGGACTTGCGCTTGGGCTGGGGCTCGCCGGACTCTCCCGCGTCGCCGATCGCCACCGGTGTCGCCGCCCCCAGGTTGGTGGCGGGCGCCATGGCGGCGATGTGGCTCGCATAGAGGATGTAGGTGCCCGCGCTCGCCGCCCGCGCGCCGTTCGGCGCGACGAACGTCGCGATCGGCACCGGCGAGGCAAGGATGTCCTTGATGATCGCGCGCATCGAGGTGTCGAGGCCGCCCGGCGTGTCCATTCGGAGGATGACGAGTTGGGCCTTCAGCTCGGCGGCCTTCTCCAGGCCGCGGTGCAGGTACTCGGCGCTGGCGGGCCCGATCGCGCCGCTCTGGACGAGCACCACCACCGGCGCCGCGGGCTGCGCGGACGCCAGCGACACCCAGCACATGAACAGCAGCGCGACCGCCCGCATGGGCCCGTCCGGGGAAAAGGGATGGTTACGCTACCACTTTTCGGGAGACGGTGCGCGGGAAGCCCATTCGCGAGCCGCCAGCCGCGACCGCCAACTGACGGCTGCCAACCGCCCGCTGCAAACTTTTATCTCAGCACTCAGTACTCGGCACTGGTCGCCGGTCACCGGTCGCTGTAGAGATTGATGGCGCGCTCGAAGCGCTTCTGGTCATCCTTCTCGGCGCGCCCGGTGGCGAGGGGATCGCGGTTTTCCTCGAACGCGCGGTCGATCGCCGCCCAGTCCGCGGGCGTGAGCAGCTTCTGCGCGAGCGGAAACACCTGCTGCTCTTCCTTGCGCATGTGCTCGAAGTAGGCCTGGGCGAAATCCTCGACCGCCTTCTCGAACCCGGCGTATCCAGCCTCGCCCACGGCTTCGAAGCGGTCGAGGCTCTGCCTGAGGTCGCGCAGCGCCTGCTCGCCCCCGGCGTGCTCGCGCTCGAGCCCGGCGATCAGCGCCTCGGCCTGCGCGTCGTGCCGGCGCAGCGCCGCAAACAGGTACTGGTCCTCCTTGGGATGGTGCACGCGGTCGGCGAAGTTCTCGAGGTAGGTCACGATCGCGCCGAACACCGCCTTGTCCACCCGCCACCCGCGCCCCATGGCGTCGCGCGCCAGGCGCCGCAGGTTGTCCAGCACGACGGAGATCGAGCGGTGCTCGTTGCGGATGATGTCCAGAGCCTTCGGCATGGCGCCCTCCTGCCCGGTTTGCCAGAAAATACCATGCTCACCCCGGCAGGGGCCAGACGTATTGATGCGGATCAAAGTATCCCGCTTTGCTTAACGGCGTGATTTCTGCCTTCCGCCTTGTGCCTTCCTGCAACTAGCAGCCTGTCGGACTTGGCATCCCGACAGGCTGCTCACAGCAAAACCGCCTGCGAATTTCGAATGAAATACGGGATAACAACCCTTCTTGACCTCCAACGGGCACGCGAGCAGGCTGAAAAGAAGGTTTTCACTGCCTTTTGCTTCCGTTCTTGCGCAGGCGGTTTTGCATTTAGGAGTTTGTCGGTCCTAAGTCCGGCAAACTCCTAGGCCGGTCGCTTTACCAAACCGAGTTGCAGGAGCATCCCCAGGTCGTCGCGCACCGCCGCGTGCTCGGAAATCTCGCCGTCCCGGATGCGGAAACCGTGGAACTGGAGCACCTGGACCCGCTTTCCGGTGGGCGCGACGCCGGCCAGCATGCCGTTGAAGATCTCGGGCAGCGTCGGCTGGCCGAGATGGGTTCCGGTCATGGTGACCTTACACACCACGCGGTCGCCCTCGGCCGTCGCCTCCTCGATGCGGTAGTGGAAGTCCGGAAAGACGCTGAAGAGCGCCTCGAACACCCTCTGCATCCCGGCCGAACCGACCGTCCGGCCGTGGTTCTTCGCATCCGCGGCATAGAACGCCGCGGCGGCGACGGCATCCCGGCGATTGATGCCTTCCTCGTAGAGTCGGCGCACCAGCGTTTTGTTTTTCTCGTCTGACATGAATGTTTAATTTAGCCGCAAAGACGCCAAGGCCGCGAAGGAATCAATAACAAGAGCAAGGGCGCGAAGTCAACGCGAAGAGTGGCTCACAGGGAACACTTCAGGTCATCCTTCCGCCTTCATCCTTCATCCTTAGGGCGCGCCCCTCATCCCTCATCCCTCATCCCTCATCCTTGATTTTCAGGGCCGGTGCAGCGTCGGCGTTTCGCGCGTGAATACGCGCCGGCCGCGCTTGAAGCCCATCAGGGGCTGCGCCACGGTGGCGATGACCTCGGCCGGCGTTTTCGCATTCCAGACGATGAGGTCGGCCGGCTTGCCGGCCGCGATGCCGTAGTCATCCCTGCGAAGGATGCTCGCGGGACGGCCGGTCAGCATCGCGAAGCATTCGGACAGGTCCTTCTCCGTGCCGCGCTGCACGATGTTCGCGTACAGGTTCGCGATGCGCACCAGCGAGCAATCGCCGTAGGGCGTAAACGGGTTCAGCACGTTGTTGGTCGCAATCGAGCAGTTCGCGCCCTGCGCGATGAGGGCGTGGGCGTCCGCGACACCGCGCATCACGCTGTGCTCCTGGTGGCGGCCACTCGTGAACAGGTCAGTCGTCGGAAGCACCGACACCGAGACGCCGGAATCGGCGAGGCGCTTGCCGAGCGCCGCCAAATCCGCCTCCGGCAGGCACGAATACCTGTTGCCATGGCCGATCGCGACGCGCCCGCCCCAGCCCAGGCGGTCCGTAAGGTCGCAAATCTGCCAAGCCATCATGTCATGCGTCGTATAGCCGCCGTCACCGTGGATGTCCACGTCGACGTCGAACTCCTTCGCCAGCGCGAAGATGCGCTCGATCTGCCCAGGGCCATTGGCGTCGTAGCGCGGTGCGCCCCCGACTACCCGCGCGCCGCGTTTCAGCCCACCCACGACGTTCGCCTCGGCCCCCGGAACGTTGGTCCAGCCTTCCTGGAGAAAGACGCAAAGCTGAAGGTCCACCCCCCAGGCGTAATCCTTCGCGAGGCGCTCGATCGCCTCATAGCCGCTCAGGGCGATCGGCGCGTCGACCTCGACATGGGTCCGCATGTGCATCACGCCGTTCACGAGACACTGCTCGAGCGTCTGGCGGGCGCGCGCGTAGATGTCCTCGGGCGTGAAGGTGCTCTTTACGGCGGACACCCGCTTCATGTAGTCCGTGGCGCGGCGGTCTTCGAGCGGCGCGACGCGGTCGAGGATCCGCGACTTGTCGAGATGGAAGTGGCTCTCGATCAGGCCCGGGGACACGAAACGCCCGCGGGCGTCCACACTCTCGCCGTCGCCGGAGACGCGGGGCTCGATGGCCGCGATGCGCCCGCCGGCAACCGCGATATCCACTGTCGCGTTCGCGGCGCCGCCGTTCGCCAGCCGCGCGTTCCGCAGGATCAGGTCAAAGGGCACGTTGGCTCCCCTCCACGCTGCAATAATCGTGAGTTTACGTCACGGCAGCGCGCTGCTGTCGGGCCCGCGCACTGCGGGCGTGATCGTTGGCGGCCCGTAGCAGTGAACAAGTTTGCCGCCTGCTTTAGACGGTCTTACCATTCACCATTCACTATTCACCATTCACGGGTCTCTATGCGCGCAGACGTCCAGGACGCCGTCAATCGCGTCGATCAGCAGCGGCTGTGGCGGCGCCTCACGGAGATGGCGGGAATCGGCGCCATTCCCGGCGGCGGCGTCAACCGCGCGGCGTTTTCGAAGGAAGACATCGCGGCCCGGAAGTTGCTGGTGTCCTGGGCCCGCGCGCGCAACTTCACCGTGGCCGTGGACGCGATCGGCAACCTTTTCATCCGCCGCGCCGGGACCGATCCGCGCGCGGCGCCGGTGATGACCGGCAGCCACATGGACAGCCAGCCGCGCGGCGGGCGCTTCGACGGAATCTACGGGGTGCTCGCCGGCCTCGAAGCGATCGAGGCGATCGAGCAGGCGGGCGTGAAGACCCGCCGCCCGCTCGAGCTCGTCGCGTGGAGCAACGAGGAAGGCGGGCGCTTCGCTCCCTGCACCATGGGCTCGGCGGTGTACACCGGGGCGAGGCGGCTCACCGAGTTTCTCGAGGTGACGGACAACGACGGCGTCGCGCTCGAGGATGCGCTGGCGCGGACGCTCGCGGCCCTGCCCGCCGCCGAACAGCGCGCGCTGAAAGCGCCCGCCGCCGCCTATATCGAGGCGCACATCGAGCAAGGGCCGCTGCTCGAGCGGGAAGGCAGGACCATCGGCGTGGTGACCGGCATCCAGGGCCTGCGCTGGTTCAACGTCGAGATCTTCGGCGAGACCGCGCACGCGGGCACGACGCCGCTCGCCGCCCGCAAGGACGCGCTGCGCGAGGCGATCGCCGCCATCGGCGCGCTGCACGAGCTCACGCGCGATGCGAGCGACACGCTGCGCTTCACGATCGGACGCGTGCTGGTCACGCCGAACTCGCCCAACTCGGTGCCGAGCCACGTCATGTTCTCCGTCGACGTGCGCCATCCCGTCGCGGCGACGATCGCGCGCCTGGGAGAAGCGATCGAGCCGGCGGTGCGGAAGGCCGTGACACACTGTTCGGTCAAGGTCACGCCCACGCTGCGCGACGATCCGTGCGCGTTCGATCCCGCGGTGGTGGACTGCGTGGAGCGCGCGGCGCAGTCGCTGAAGCTCGCGCACCGGCGCATGCCGTCGGGGGCGAGTCACGATGCAATGTACCTGGCGCGGGTGTGCCCGACCGGCATGATCTTCGTGCCATGCGAGCGGGGCATCAGCCACAACGAGGCCGAGAACGCCAGGCCCGGGGATCTCGCCGCCGGCGCGCGCGTGCTCACCGCCGCGCTGCTGGAACTCGCCGGTCAGAATCGTGATTCGTGAATCCCGCCTTGCATCATTTTTTTGCCGGGATGATGGGCAGCAGCAAATACGATACTTTGTCTCCGCCGGCGTAAATCGTGTTTTGCGCGCCGATGTTGTAGTCCGCGTGGTAGTGCCGGTAAACGGATGACCCGACGCCGTCGCGCGGCTGAACGTCGAGGCGGATGCGGTGGCCCTTCTTGAACACCATGGAGGTCGGCCAGATCTCCACGTGGCACTCGACGATCTCCCCGGGCTTGAGCCACTGCCGCTCGTCGTGCGCGTGGTACGGGCGATAGGGCAGCGAACGCCGGGGATCGAGCTTGCGGTGCGAGGCGCGCAGCCAGCCCTTCGCGACCGGCACGTGGTCGCCGCCGCCTTGCTGGCCCTCTTCCCACACGTCCTTTCCGTCGGGCCCGATATTGCGCATGGTCGCGAAGATGTCCATGTCTTCCGACGAGCTCGAGACCCACAGCACCAGCACAACAGGGCCGGTGATCTCGGTGTCTTCGGTCAGCGGCGCGGTGATGAAAGAGATGCCGGTGCGGTCCACGCTGCCGAGCGCGTGCGACGGCGCCGAGGAGCTCACGCCCGCGTGCGACGGCGGGCTCGCTGCGTAGGTCGCGTTGGCCGGCTTCGGCGGGGGCGCCGCGACGATCTCGCCCTCGGGTTCTCCATTCCGGTTCTGCTGTTCCGCGTTGAGCATGAGATGCATCCTTGTCCACTGCGTCCGGGCGAGGGGCCACTCGTTCTCGAAGCGGAACTGGTAGCTCTTCTTGTCGCCGCCCGTGCGGATCATGAGCTTCACCGGCGGCTCGTCCATGATCCCGGTGTCCATCCCCTTCAACCAGTGGTCGAAGAAGCGCAGCTGGTCCATGCGCCCTTCCTCCGAATGGAAGGGGTGGAAATGCGTGCCGCTGTGGATGCGCAGCTTTTTGTGCTTCGAGGCCGCGTGCATGAACGCCTCGATGTTGCCGCGGAGGTGCAGCCCCATGCCGGTCCAGTTGCCCACGCTGTAGAACGGCACGACGGTTTTCTCCCAGTCGGCGCTGCGCAAGCGCCAGTATTCCGAGTCGAGGCTGTTGCTTGCCCAGTTCCACAGCATGTTGTTATTGAATGCGCCGGGGTTGTAGCTTCGCGCCCGGCCCATCAGGTGGTGGGCCATGTTGGTGGCGATCCAGGTGTGGAGGAAACCCATGGCGAAGATGCCGCCGTGGTAGGTCTGGTCCCGGTAGAGGTCGGCCCGTCCTTCCCACGGGATCATCGCCTTCAGCGAGGGGGGCTGCAGCTTGGCGACGCGCCATTGGCAGTTCGAGTGATAGGACACGCCCAGCGTGCCGATATTGCCGGAGCACCACGGCAGCTTCGCGACCCATTCGATCGCGTCGCAGAAGTCCACGGCCTCCGCATGCGAGTTGGGGTCCGACGGGCCCGGGGATTTGCCCGAGCCGCGCGCATCCACGCGCACCAGCGCGTAGCCGCGCGGGCACCACCACAACGGGTTGCCGGTCTCCCACGCGAGGTAGGGATTGGCTTTCTCTTCCAGGTCCGCGGGCGGGATCCAGAGCCGGTCCTTCTGGTAGGGGCCGATGCTCATGATCGCCGGGAAGCGCTCGGCTCCCCCGTCGGGGCGCAGCGCGTCGGCGTACAGCACCGCCCCGTCCCGCATCGGGATCTTCACGTCCTTTTCCACGATCAGCTTGTAATCGCGCGGCTGCGAAACGTTGTACGAGGTTGTAGCCATTTTGTGTTCTCGCTCAGCGAAGACCTGCAGCGGGTTGCGTGGCCGGGGAAGGCTGATTCGCGCTCCGACGCGCCGCCGGCTTATTGGCTATGGAACAGGTTGGCGCTCCGTACCACGCGCCCCCACTTTTCCGTTTCCGACTTGATCCACGCGGCAAATTCCTCCGGCGTGCTGCTCTCCGCGTCGGCGCCCATGCTGCCCAGCCGGTCCCGCATCTCCGACAACGCAAGCACGCGAGCGGTATCCCGGTGCACCTTCCGGACGATGTCCGGCGGCGTGCCGGCCGGCGCGAGCAGCCCGCCCCACCCGACCGAGATCACCTTGGGAAATCCGGACTCGATCATCGTCGGTGTCCCGGGGAATACCGTTGAGCGCCGGGTGCCGCAGGTTGCCAGCAGCCGCAGCCTTCCGGAGCGGATGTGCGACGCCGCGCCCGCCAGCGGCGTGAAAATCAGCGCGTTCTGGCCGCTGATCAGCTCGGTGAGCGCCGGCGTCGTGCCCTTGTACGGCACGTGCAGCATCTTCAGCCCGGATTCCACCTCGAACAGCACGGCGGTGAGATGGCTCACGTTGCCGATCCCGGCCGAGGCGTAAAGCAAATCGCCCGGCCGCGAGCGGCCCAGGGCGACCAGCTGTTTTACCGAACGAACCGGCAGGTACGGATTGACCACCAGCGCGATGGTATTGGTGACCGTCTGGGTGATCGGCGCGAAGTCGCGCAAGGTGTCGTAGGGCACTGACTTGTATATCGAGCGATTGACCGTCAGCACCGAGGTAAAACCATACAAGAGCGTGTAGCCGTCCGGCTTCGACTGGGCGACCAGGCCCATGCCGATGATGCCGTTCGCTCCCGGACGATTATCCACGACGACCTGCTGGCCCCAGTCAATCGGGAGCTTCTGGGCGATCTCGCGCAGGACGATGTCGGCGCCGGACCCCGCGGGCACGGGCACAACGATGCGGACCGGGCGGACCGGATACTCGGCGGCATCGGCCGCGAACGCCGCAACCGCGGCAAACAAAATGCATGGCAACATTGCGCGTTTCATGCGTGTCTCCTCGGCATGGTTGTCGTTCCCCGTCTGGTTTTTTTAAATATCCTACAAGCGACCGCGGCCCGCAAGCGAATCGTGACCTCCGCTCCACATTATGGAGTTGGCGGCTGCCAACCGCCCACTGCAAACTTTTGTCTCAGCACTCAGCACTCGGAACTCAGCACTCAGCACTCAGCACTCAGCACTTATCCCTCGGCAGGTCCCTCCTCCCTTCCTCATTTGGTGGGAGAATAGGATTGCCCCACCCCGTCGCAAGACACACCGGAGATTTTCGCGTGGCCACCCCGAAACCGAAAGACCAGGACGCCCGGCAGATCGACCTGGACGAAGTCGCCAAGTTGATCGAAGCCCTGGAGCGGGACCTGAAGAACGTCCAGGGCGAATCGAAAGACATTCAGCGCCTGAGAGACGAAGTCGAGACGCTCAAGAACGTGCTCAAGTCACCGGTGCGCCGGCACCATTGGGTCAGAGACGCTCTGCACGACATCCGGGAACGCTTCGACGACGTGCTGGACGCCGCCGTCGCCGAGGGAATCCAGGTCAGTCGCTACATTGCGGAGATCGGGCGGATACTGGGGATGTGAATCCGCGTTGAGTTGGCAGCAATTCAGTGCAGAGTGCTGAGTTCTGAGTGCCGAGTTCGGAGTTCCGAGGTCTTCCACTTAGCACTTTGCACTCAGCACTCAGCACCGAGAATAACGCCCTCAGGGGCACGCCACCGTGCTCTTCGGGTTCGGGCACCAATCGGGGCTGTTCGAGACGCCGATGGAGAGCGCGCCGCAGCCGGCGAGGAGCAGACAGATTACGACGATCGCGAAGCGCAGTCTGATCATAAAGTTGACTCCAACCCGGTTTCTTGATTAGGGCCGATCTTGACTTAAATCAAATTGTGCGCCGATGTAAAGGAACACCATAAACACCATCGGGCGATCCAATCCGATGGAAACGGCTTCGGCCAACAACGAGTTCCAGTCGGTCCACGACCGCTTCCGGCCGCGCGTCCTGCGCTATCTCGCGCGCCTTGTCGGCGAGGCCGAGGCGGAGGACCTTACGCAGTCCGTCATGCTCAAGGTCAGCGAGGGTCTGCCCGGATTCCGCGGCGATTCGAGCGTTTCCACCTGGATCTACAGCATCGCGACCAACGCGGCCATGGACAGGCTGCGCCGTAAGACGATTCAAACGATTAGCGAGACGGAATTTGAATCTGACGAGGGTGATGCCCCGGCGGGCCCGCAAGCCCCATCGGTCGAAGCAACGGCAATTCGCGAGGAGATGAGCGCCTGCATCCGCGAGTTCATTGAACGCCTCCCGGACAACTACAAGGCCGTGATGGTGCTGAGCGAGCTGGAAGGGTTCAAGAACGACGAGATCGCGAGCATCCTCGAGCTGAGCCTCGACACGGTCAAGATTCGCCTGCATCGCGCCCGCGAAAGGCTACGTAAGGATCTAGGGCTCGGATGCAGCTTCCATCGCGACGAGGACGGCGACCTCGCTTGCGACCGCAAGCCGACCGCCACCATCACCGTTCGCAAGCGCAGCTAGCCCGTATCCTTTTCCGTGGTTGTCTCGTCCAAGGGAGTGAAAGACACAACATCCCTGGAGGTGGTGCAATGTACTTCTACTTCAGTTTAATTCCCGCCACTTTTTCCGTGGCCCTCGGTTATTTCATTCTTTTTTCGTCCACCAAGACCCAAGGTGCGGTGAGAACGCTCGGTCAGATCCTCGCTATCTGGGTATTCGTTCTTGCAGCGGCATTGCCAGTGGCAGGCGCTTATGCGACGTATTCGGGTCTCCCCCCGATAGATGCAACGATGCGGTCGATGCACTCCGGAGGGAATCCCTGAAATTGGAGCCCTGAGCGCTGTATCCATTTCCGCAGTCGTGCCGTCTAAGGGAGTGGAATACACAACATATGGAGATCAATATGGACGCTTACACACCGGACTTTTCTCTCGAAGTGCAGGGGGTCAAGGGCTTCTGCCCGGTGGGCGAGACCTACGCGAAGCAGCAGATCGCGAAGAAAACCATGCCGGTCCTCTCCTGCGAGGGGCCGTGCATCCGGGGGGAAATCGCAAGGCTGGCCGCGAACCTGGTCGCTCAAGAGGTTCCGGCGCTCGCGCGGGCCTGCCACGCCGAAACCTTCTTCGTTCCGCATTCAGCAATGGCAGCCTGGGTGAAGGAGGCGGAGAAGATCATCATGATCGACGGCTGCTTCCTCAAGTGCCATGGCCGGGTGCTCAAGAAGCTCGTCCGCGAAGATCGGGTCGTTCAATTTGATGCGCTGCCTTTTTACAAGAAATACAACGATATCTTTCTGATGGACAATGTCCCGGAAGGGGAGCGCAAGGCGGTCGCGCGTCAAGTGGCCGACAAGATCATCGCGAAGCTCAAGCAGGAAGCTGCGCTGGAACCCGCGGCGGCGTAGCAAGAAAGCGTGCACATGCCTCATCTCACACCGCGCGAGCGCGAACTGGTGTCACTGGGCGCCGCAATGGGCAGCAATTGCATTTCGTGCATCGAACACCACGTCCCGGCTTCGAGAAACGCGGGGCTCCCCGATGCGCAGATCTCCGAAGCCATCAATCTGGCGGGCGAGCTTCGGCAGGTGCCGGCGCGCAAGACTCTCGATGCGGCCGTCAGGGTCTTCCCCGTCAAGCAGTCAGAACAAGATTATGTAACAGGTCATCCTTCATCCTTTCATTTCTGCCGCAGGCAGAACAGCGCGCCCAAGGCAGCGAGGCAAAGGCCGGCCGAGACGAAGACCGCGGAGACGCCCATCGAATCCAGCATGAGCCCGAACAGCACCGGCGCGAAAGCCTGCGTGGCGCGGGCCGGAGCGCCGAGCAGGCCGGCGCGCGCGCCGTAGCCATGCGGGCCGAAGATGGCGAGCGGCACCGTGCCGCGGGCAATCGTGAGCAGGCCGTTGCCGGCGCCGTGGAGCAGCGCGAAGAGCGTCGCGCCGAACGGCGCCGTCAGGACCAGGGCGACGGCGCCGATCGGATGGAGCGACGCGGAGATCCGCGCCGACACCAGCGGGTGGACCCGTCGCAGGATGAAGAACTCGGCCAGCCGCGCCACGACCTGCGCCGGCCCCACGAGGGCTGCCGCGGCAACGGCCTGCACCGGTGTCGCGCCCGACCGCTCGAGCAGCCCGGGCAAATGCGCCGCCATCGCGCCGGTGACGAACCAGGTTGCCCCGAATACGAAGGCGAGAAGAGACATTTCCCGGCGCGGCTCCCAGTTCACCGCCGGCGCTTCGGGCGCCTCGCGCGGGCGCACGGGCTGCTTGGGGAGCGGCAGCAGATAGCGGTTGAGCGGGAGCGCGACGACGAGATTGAGCGCCGCCCACACGAGGCAGGTCTCGCGCCAGCCCAGCGCGTGATCGAGGTATGCGGACAGGGGCCAGCTCACGGTCGAGGCGAAGCCGGCGATGAGCGTGATGCCGGTGATCGGGGCGCGCGCCTCGTGGCCGTAGAGCCGCGTCAGCGTCGCGAAGGCCGCATCGTAGAGCCCGAGCGCCATCCCGGCGCCGAGCAGCGTCCAAGCCGCGAACAGACTGAGCGGCCCGGTCGCGACGGCGAGAACGACCAGGCCAGCAGCCAGCACGACGTTCGAGAGCGCCAGCACGCCCCGCCCGCCGTAGCGGTCGATCACCCGTCCCACGTACGGGCCCGCGAACGCGGCGATCAGGAGAGATGCGGAGAACGCGCCGAAAACCCACGAACGCGGGACACCGACGCCGACGCCGATGGGATCCGCGAGGATCGCCGGCAGGTAATAGCTCGACGCCCAAGCCAGGGTCTGAGTCGTCCCCAGCGTGGCAACGACCATCGGCCGGGACTGCCAGAACTCTCCCCGCCCTTGCCCGCCCGGCTGTTCGCTCATCGAGATGGAATCATGTACACCCGCGACGGAGTTTCCCCGACATCGAGGAATCCATCAACCGCGGCATGCGCTGGGTCGCAGTAAATGGCAGTAAATGGGGTCAGTAAATGGGGTCACCCATTAGCCGGCCCGTGTCCAATGGTGACGGTTTTCCCTCACAACTTTGTTGTGCTTCTTTCTTTAGCCAGTAAATGGGGTCAGTGTAAGATTTCCACCAGGCGGAAAGCCCATGCCACGAAAAAGTTACACTGACGCCCTTTACGTGGTTGGCGAGCAAGTGACCGGGAATTCGAACCGGGCCACCTCACGCTGACCCCGTTTACGGAGCATTTACGGACACTTTCGACTACATCGTGACCGGGGCCGGTTCGGCGGGCTGCGTCGTCGCCGCGCGACTCAGCGAGGGCGGCCGCTACCGGGTGTTGCTGCTCGAGGCGGGCGGCAACGACAGCAATCCCTGGATCCACATGCCGATGGGCTACCCGAAGGTCTACGCCAACCCGCGATTCAACTGGATGTACGAGTCCGAGCCGGAGCCCGGGCTGATGGGCCGGCGGCTCTACCAGCCCCGCGGCAGGGTTCTGGGCGGCACCAGCGCGATCAACGGCATGGTGTACATGCGCGGCAACGCCGCGGACTACGATGAGTGGCGCCAACGCGGGTGTGTCGGCTGGGAGTGGAACGGCGTGCTGCCCTATTTCAAGAAGGCCGAGGACCAGGAGAATGGAGCGAACGCGTTCCATGGCATCGGCGGCCCCTTGCGCGTGTCGAACCAACCGATTCGCATGGAAATCGCCGAGCAGTGGACGGCCGCCGCGATCCAGGCGGGGCTGCCGGCCAAAGACGACTTCAATGACGGGCAACAGGACGGAGCCGGTCATTTCCAGAGCACGATAGACCGGCGCCGCCGGGGCAGCACCGCGACGGCCTATCTCAATCCGGCGCGCGGCCGCCCGAACCTGACGGTCGAAACCCACGCGCAAGCGACACGGATCTTGATCGAGGATGGCAGGGCCACCGGCGTCGAGTATGTTCGCCAGGGCGTGCCGCGCATCGCCCGGGCGCGCGGCGAAGTCATCGTCTGCGGCGGCACGTTCAACTCGCCGCAGCTGCTGCAGCTCTCGGGGCTCGGTCCAGGCGATCTGCTGCGCACGCTCGGCATTCCGGTGATCCGCGACATGCCGGGCGTCGGCGCGGAACTGCAGGACCATTTTAACGTCCGGTGCCAGTTTCGCTGCACCCGGCCGATCACGCTGAACGACGTTGCCAACAGCCCGTGGCGACGCGTTGTGGCCGGCGTGCAATACGTCGTGTTCCGCGCCGGCCCGCTGGCGAGCAGCGGCATCCTTGCCGGCGGATATGTCCGCAGCGACGGCAAGCTCGACCGTCCCGACCTCCAGTTCTCCTGCTGCGCTTTCAGCTACGCCGGACGCGACCGCGGCGGCGCCTACCCGCATCCGTTCTCCGGCTTCAGCATCAGCGTGGTGCATCTGCATCCCGCGGCGCGGGGCCACGTCCGCGTCCGGAGCGCCGACCCGACGGTGCCGCCGGCAATCGCCTTCAATTTCCTGCGCACAGCCGATGATCTGCGGACGATCATGGCCGGCGTCCGCTGGGTTCGCAAGATCGCGCGGCAACCCGCGCTCGCGCCCTGCATCGCCGAGGAAATCTTTCCGGGGCCCGCGGTCAACACGGATGCCGAGCTCGAGGACGCCATCCGCCACGATGGCGTCTCGAGCCAGCATGCGGTGGGCACCTGCCGGATGGGGACGGATGAACGCGCCGTTGTCGACCCGCGGCTTCGCGTGCATGGCATCCGGCATCTGCGCGTAGTCGACGCATCGGTCATGCCATCGGTCACGACCGGGAACACCAACGCCCCGACGATCATGATTGCCGAAAAAGGCGCTGAAATGATCCTGGAGGACGCGCGGGAAACCGCGTAGAGCACAAATCAAAGGGGCGGATCGCGGCTCGTGACTCGCGGATGGGCCGGGAACCGCGTAGGTGGTGGGTAGTGGATGGTGAGCAGACTAAAGGGGGTGCGGCTAAAAGCTTTACCGCCAAGGACGCTAGGGGGCCCGCCCCCGCCAAATGTGCGCCCGCACATTTGTAGCGGCCGGGATTTGGCGCGATACTTTGACTGAAAACACGATCTGCCCCCGGATTGTTAATCGTCTCGTCGCATCTATACTTCTTCTGGTGTATGCGTTTCTACATTTTGGCAGGATCGGCTACTTGCCGACATTGCCGGTGAATCATGAGGGGTAAAGGAGCAATGAAGCCCGCAATTCGTAAGATGGCCGTGCTTACTGAGGAATTGATGATGGAGGCAGGCCGTAAGAGTTCCAAACCACTTCGGCGAGTTGCTGTAATTGTGGCTATTAGGAACCCTCTTGTCGGCAGGTTTTCGCGATCCCTTAAATCTCTAATCGAAATGGGTGGACCGTTGGGAGTATTTATGGCAGGTCGCCTACTCGAAGAGTTTGGTCGTGATGCTGGCGTGACTGATAGCTATGGGAAGGCTGTGATCGTCGGCCAGCTTGGTGAGATCGAACATGGCCACGCTATTGTTACCAGGCCGTTTGGGAGTAGCGTTCGGGGGGCGTTAAGTGCAACTGCTTGGATGTGCTCTAACGTAAAGCGGGGAGTGATGGGCGCCAAAGTGGATGTCCCGTTAGCGTACAAGAATGCACTGGCCGTGCGTTCGCATTACGACACCATGGAAGTCTCTCTATCGGATGCTCCATTTGAAGACGAATTGGTCGTTATCTTGGCTGCAACGAATGGGGGACGACTGCATGCAAGAACTGGTGGTTTGAGGAAGCAGGATGTGATGGGGCATGATGTCTATGTGGACAAAGCTAAGTAACTATTAGGCGGAGGGACCCATTGCAAATGGGTGCGCTTCCAATCGCCTTTGTCGAAAGTAAACCTGTTCAAGAAGAGGAATTATGAGCCAGCGAGCCGAACAACCGCGACCAAGCATGCGGCCCACGATCATCGGACGACAACACGCTGTCTCTTGCGGGCACTATCTTGCTACTGCTGCGGCTATGCGTGTTCTGGAAAGGGGTGGGAATGCTGTCGACGCTGGCGTAACCGCCGCGATGGCACTTTCGGTCCTGCAGCCAAATGTTGTTAGCTTTGCAGGAGTTGCGCCTACGCTCATTTACTTGCGCGAGGAAGACCGGGTAGTCAGTCTTGCCGGGCTGGGGTATTGGCCGGCGGCGACGGACGCCTCGATATTGGCCGCGAAAGGTAATGGTTGTATTCCCGACGGATTGCTTCAAACCGTAATGCCGGCCGCGCCCGCTACGCATGTCAAAGCATTGCAGCGCTATGGAACCATCACTTTTGAAGAAGCGGCGACCCCAGCCTATCAGCTTGCCAAGGACGGTTTTTCTGTGTATCCCATGCTCGCATATAACATCGAGCGTGTCACATTGTCTCCCAGCAAACTCGACGAAATTCCGATCGGCTTCGATCGTTATCCAGAGAATGCGCGAATTTTCCTGCCTAAAGGACGCCCTCCGAAAACCGGCGATATTTTTCGTCAAGAGGATTTGGCGCGCACGATTCATGGAATGATCGAGGCAGAACGTAATGCAAAAGGAGATCGCAGCACAAAACTTCGTGCCGTTCATGACTTTTTCTACAAGGGTCCGATCGCCGATGCGATCGTAAAGTACCACGTCGAAAATGCTGGATTCGTCCGGAAAGATGACTTGGCTGGTTTTGAGGTTCCAATAGAGAGCAGCATATCTTGTTCTTACAGAGGCCTGCGGGTCCATACATGTGACGTGTGGTGTCAAGGCGTGGTATTGCTAGAAGCACTAAAAATTTTGGAATGCTTTGATCTGAAGAGGTTCAGGCACAATTCGCTTGCCTATATCCATACGCTTGCGGAGGCAATGAATCTTGCGTTTTCTGATCGCGAATCCTATGTCGGGGATCCGAAATTCGTAGATGTGCCAACCGCGGGAATGCTTTCGGATGAGTATGCTTTACTTCAGCACAACAAAATTAATCCCAGTAAAGCCTTTGGTGCAATGCCACCACCGGGAGATCCTTGGGCAATTTTAGGGAGAATCTCGGGCAAACCAGTTGTTCCCAAGCCGGCATCTAGAGAGCAATTCGCAATTGAGAAGGACACGATCTATACATGCGTTGTGGACCGTTTCGGGAACGCCTATTCTGGGACCCCGAGCGATAACGTGTATGACACGCCAATCATCCCGGGCACTGGACTTGCGATCTCTTCTCGGGGCAATCAGTCCCGCCTACAGCCGGGGCATCCTGCTGAAGTACGGCCGGGCAAGAGACCGCGTCTGACACCATCGCCCGCCCTTGCGTTCAAGGACGGGAAATTCTATTTCGCGTTCGGTACTCCCGGGGGGGACGTGCAAACTCAGGCCATGCTCCAGGTACTGCTGAACGTGTACGAATTCGGTATGACAGTGCAAGCGGCAGTCGAAGCGCCGCGCTTCGGCACGTTTAACTTCCCGAATTCCTTCTCGCCAAATCAGTACCTACCAGGTCGTCTGTGTGTGGAAAGTGGAGTTTTAGACGACGTGCGCACTGGACTTCGTGAGGCCGGGCACGATGTAGAGGACTGGCCCGCCTACGCTCCTCCAGCTGGTGGTGTGTGTGCGATCAAGGCCGATCACGAAACTGCAACGCTGCATGCCGGGGCTGATCCAAGAAGAGAGGGTTACGCAATGGCATGGTAGGACCACCGGAACAGGTAGGAAAATAATAGGCAATGTTTCACTTAATGGGTAAACGCTGCGTCGAAGACACCAGCCGCTTAAGCATAAACGCTATGAAATCGGTGTCTTGTGGCATGCGATGCTTGATGTCAGCTTCTGCGAGATATCTCGGCAGGTGTTTGGGGCTC
>JACPTK010000024.1 GCA_016192825.1 Betaproteobacteria bacterium
CTGGGCTGACCCTCCTGCGTTATGCAACACGGATTCGACACCCGCATCGTAACGCCTCGAGGCTCTCAGCCCATCTTCATCTCAATGATCTTGATGGCCTTTCTCTTAAGGTAGTGCCATTGGAGCCTGGCCCCTTTGATTTTTGATTCCTGGGATATACTGCTGTCATAGGTCAAAAATGCGGGGTTAGCAGCCTGCTGCCCCGGTTGAGCGACGCTGCGTTGGGAGGATGACCATGCAAGCCTCAGGTGCGCCTGGCGATCAGTCGCAGTTGCCACGCTTAGCAGGTCGGTTCCCATCCTGTGCTGGGCTGCGCTTGCGTTTGTTCTCGCGGGCCTAACGTGGTTCATGCGTCAGGGGCAGGATTCGCTGCTGTTCCCCGCGGCAGTCGGCCTCGCTGGTGTCCTGGTAGGCGTTGTCTCGGCGATCCTGTTGAGGGCCCTGTTGCGGCGGATGCCGCATCTGACGGCTTCCGCGACGATCGGCCACCTGCTTTGCGTCCCCCCTGCGGTCCAGGTCGGCAATCTGGCGGGAAGGCTTGCGGCGCAGTACCTCGCGACGGCGGGCGAGGGCGAAATCCTGGTCACCGCGGGATACGCGGCGGCGGCAGTGACAGGTGCAAGTACCGTCCTTGCGGTCGGCAGCATGATCGGGGCGGCGGTGGGGGCGGCATTGAACGCAATGCTGGGGCCGGTTTGGCGGCGGGTCGGACCTCGCGTCACGGGCATGCTGCCTTCGGGGTGGCGTGCGGTGCGGATCACGCTGCTCCTGGCGGCTCTCGCCGGCGCCCTCCTGTATGCCCAGGAGCAGGGCGGACTGCCGCGGCCAGAAGCGCAGCCGCCCCAGTTTTCGCATTGGATCGAGCGCGAGAAGGCGATTTTCCGCTCAGTGCTGACGGCCGAGCGGTACGATGTCCTAGTCCTTCCGCTTCAGGATGATGGCCGCAGTTTCGATCACGCCGCACGCTCGCTGATGACGCGATACCTGTCGCGGCGCATCAAGGAGCGAACCGGGCGGGCGATGCCCGACCCCACGATACTCGCGCGCGCGCTCGATTCCCGCGCCCGCCGCATTGATCTCGCGGACGCCCAGCGTATGGCCGAGTCGGTTGGCGCGCGCACGCTCGTCGTCAGCGAGGTGCGCCGTTCGGGCGAGACATTCGACATCCGCGGCCGCGTGTGGATGCGCGACGGAGACAAGGAACCATGGCGCGAAGGCGCGTCGGGCGCCATCGGAAAAGTTCCGTTTCACGATCGCCTGCCGCCGTCCGTCGCGTTCCGGGACACGGTCGATACGCTGCTGGACCAGATGAAACTCGGCGCGTCGAAGCCCGCGAACGCCACCAACAGGCCGTTGTCCGCGGCCCGCATCTTGCCGAATGACTTGCTCAGGCTTGCCAGCCTGACCGCCGGGTCGCCGGTCGACAGGGCGCTGCGACTGCAGGTGATGGCATCGCTTCACGTGCGCGAGAGCCTGGAGGCTAGCGCCCTTTGGGAGCGCGCCCTCGTGGCGCTGTGGGACGGGCCGGCCTCGCCGCTGAACCGCGTTCTCGAAGCGCGCGCCTATCTGCATCTTTCGCGACGACCGTACGCGCTGGAGAAGCTGAAGGAGGCGGATACACCCGCCGAACGGGCGCTGGTGGCCGTGCTGAATGGCGACGTGCCGGGCGTTGAGGCCGCGGTCAGCGCGATCGAGGATCCCGCGTTGCGGCTCATGACCGAGATCGAGCTTGCCGATCTTTACGAGGCATACGACCTGTATCCCCGGCTGGCTGCCCGCCGCAAGACGCTACTCGAGAATCCGCTGACCGAGCCCATCGCGCTGTCTTTCCGGCTTTCGGCCCCGGACTGGTTCAGTCCGGATGTTCACGCTAACGTGGCGGGACGGTTGCAGGAGATCGCCCCGCACGTGGACTACCTGGACCAGGCTCGGGCGTGGCTGAGCTGGCTCTACTGGAATATCGGCTCGCTGACGGCACATGGCCTGCGGCTTGCGCGTTCGGTCGAGAAGCGCTACGCGAGCATATGGCGCGAGCAGGGCGCGCAGTGGCTGGCCCATCCGGGCGCCGACCAGCTGGCGCCATGGGACTATTACGATCTACTGTTCGCGCTGAATCGCGCCGGGGTGGTGAAGTCGATTCGCGCCATGGTGCATAACCAGGACTTGCCCCAGCAGGCCGCGGACCTGATCGAGGCGCTCGGCGACACCTTCAGGGGGCATCCCTGGCTCACCTATCTGCATGCCATCGCGCTGGACAGCGCCGGGCGCAAGCTTCCCCTGGGGGCGACCCAGGAGCATTACTTCTATAGGAGCAGCGCCCTGGCGGTCGCTGTCTACCAGTGGGAGCAGGGCGAGTCGTTCATCTCCGCGTCGGCCGAGCACCTCATCTTCGAAAGAAAGTACGAAAAATATTCGGACGAGCCCATCAAGTGGTATCGCGGCGAGGTGGCGCCTCTACGGGAGTATATCGACCGCATCATTTTCGGGAACAAGGAGATCGAGCGGTCGGTTGTGGACGCGCGCCGCCGCCTGGAGTACTCCGACCGTTACTCGAAGCCGCTGAGTGAGGTGACGCAATGGTTGCGGCGCGCCGGCAAGCTTGAGGAGGCCGTGGCCGCGGTCGAGGCGAACCGCCACCGCTTCGTTGGCACGCTCAATCGCGTGCGGCTGATCGCGGAGGCCAGTGACAGCGACGGGCGGGGCGAGCTGCCAATCGCGCTGTACCAGGAGTTGCTGAAGCTCGACCCGGACTCTCAGACGGCGTACCAGCGCCTCGCCCAGGCGCATCTGGAGGCGGGGCGGCCGGACGAGGCGCAGCGCGTGTACCTTTCGTTCCCCGGTTTCGAGGCGCAGGGGGCGGCACACAATCCGGTGGCGCTGTCGAATTATGCCCAAGAAGCGGGGCAATTCCTGTACCTGAAGGGCTATCCGGAACAAGCAGTCGGTCTGTTCGTCCGTGCAGCGAAATCCGGGACCGGCGCCGCGTCGCAGATGTATGGTCGCGAGATTCTCGCTCTCATGGATAACGACATGCCGGCGGCGGTCCGGGAAGCGCGCATCGCGATGGAGCGCTATAACGATAGCTGGGCCACGATGCGGCACACGATCTATCTCGCGTTAATGGGCGATTATGAGCAGGCGGATGCTACTCTGCGCAGGGTTGCGAACCGCATCACCGAGGATGACATCTGGATTGCTGCTTACGTGACGCACCGCGTTCAGGGAATCGAAGGGCCCGGCCTTCAGGCATGGCTGGAGAGTCTCGCCGAAGGCGACATTCTGCAAAGCTATCAGACCAAGGCGCTCAGGGAGCGGCACGCCTTCATGCTCGCCGTCACGGATCGGGCGCCGTCGGGCGAGGCGCTGGCCAGTGTCCGCCGCGCAGCTGCCGTCAACAACCAATCGCCCTTCTACGCCCGCATCGCCGACGGCTATATCGCGCTGCGCCGGGGCGACTTTGCGACAGCCGCGGACAAGTTGCGCAGTCCGCACAATGATCTTTTCAACATCAGCGCGACCCGCCGCGAGCAGCTGAGCGAGCTGCTTCCCTACCTCACCTGGGCGTATCTGCGCTCGGGCAAGGCCGACCAGGCGGAAAAGATGGTGAGAGATCATTTGATCAACCTGGGGACCGACTCGGACTACCTGATCGCCCGCGCGTTGCTGAAGGGGGCCGGCGGCGACCATGAGGCGGCCCTGGTCCTGCTGAAGCGGGCGTTCGTGAGGCTGCCCTCGCTTCAGACGCGCGCGTTTTTTCCCGGCTACATCCTGCTCGAGGCCTGCGAGTTCCTGTTCGAGGCGAGCGGGAGCGATGCCTATCGCGAAACCCTTGAAGACCTGGCGCGGCGCTTGCAGGTGAACCTGCCGTACGCCTGGGCGGCTGCTTTCGAAGCGAAGTACGCGCAGGAAGCCGAGAGGCGGCAGCTGGCGATTGCCGCCGCTTCGATACTGGACCCGAAGTCCCACAGAATCGCGCACGTCGCCGCGGCCGAGCGGGCGGCCTTGCGCAATGCAGCGCTGCGCCACTCGAGCACGCTGGGTGCTGCGTTGAGATACAAAGCGACTCGTGTGAGGTAATTGCCGGAAGATCCGAACTGCCAGGACGCCAGGAGTCTAAGTCGAATCACGACTCACGACTCACGAATCACGACGCACGCCTTTCCCGAGTAGTGTCGAGCATGGCAGACCACAGCTATCCGCTGGAATCCCTTTTCGGCCGCATCCTCTCGCCGTTCCCGTCCTGTTCAACCGCGGCGGCATACGCCATCCGCTGCCTTACGCCCTTGTCGGCGTGCTGTTATGGGGTACGGTGCAAAGGTGTTCTTACCGGTCCAGTGCCAGGGCGTTGGCTTCAGCGGCGCAGTCGAGCCGAGACTGCCTGCCTGCAGCCCTCGCCGCGGCGATCTCCTTGCGCGCTTCCGCCACCTGGGCGACGAATACGGAGTTCGCGTGCAGGCGGCTCACGGTCGCGGCGCCGATGATCCGGCCGGCGTCCAGATCGCTCTTCCAGTGCACGCCGCAGACCACGCGGCTCTGAGCATAGGCCACGCCGCGCGCGAAAATGTCGTTGGCACGCTCCGGCGCAGCCTCTGCGAGCACGAGCGCCCAGGCCCAGCCGATCGACGAATGGCCGGATGGGTAGGAATCAGCCTTCATTTTGACCTGCTCCTTCGGGGTGCAGGTCGCGTCGCTGGTCCCCATGAAGGGGCGCGGGCGCTTGTAATGTTCCTTCGCCTTGTCGGTCGCCCGGCTCGCGTCCATGCGGACGCGCCTCAGGAGCATGTTGAGGTGCGGCGTGGCTTCGGCCGAAACCGCTATGCCGAGCGCGCACGAAAAATGCCCGGTGGCCGCGGGGAAGGTGAGCTCCGCGTCCGTTGCCGCCTGCTCCCAGCGCGGCGTGGTGCGCAGCGCCCGCGTCGTGCGATAGGTTTCTCCGTCCGCGGACTGCGCGGCAGAACCCGCTTGCGGCGGGGCTGGCAATATAGCCAGGCTGTCAGGCAGCTCGTTCGGTTGGAGGTAGCCGGCCACGTAGCCCGGCCGCACCTCCGGGAGTTGCGTTGGAGGCGTCGGAGTCCCGACGGAAGCGCAGCCCCCTAACAACAATGCTGCCGATAAAACGAGCCGTTTGATGGTCCCACCGTATCGGATCTTCATTTGAATATCCTTTCCTGGAGGACGGACGGCATTCCCCGTTCACCGCACTCTACTGTCATGCCGTTTCTGCTCGTTGATCCAGGTCAAGGGAAGGCGTCGTTGACCGACCGGAGATGCCTCCATGCGCGACGACAGTCCCGCTGAACGGAGGTACTGGATCAGCAAGGTGGAGGAGATGCGGAAGCAGATGGACCAGGAAGAGCTGGAGCGCCGGCGCAAGGCGGCCACACCGCCCGCTTCGCCGGTGAAGGCCATGGCCGGAGCGGGACAGCCGCTGCCCGTTTAATTGCAGGCGCCTTCAACGAAAAAGCCCCGCTTGCGCGGGGCTTCTCTTCGGCGAAACGGTGGTCTGTTGCCGATTCGTGAGGTCCAGAAAGTCGGCGGGCCGCCGTGGTCACTCGGGCTCGATGCCGAGGTCCTTGATCAGCTTCCCGGTTTCCACCAGGTCCTTGACGCGGGGAAAAGGGCGGGGAAAAGGGGACGCGCCCCTTTTCGCTCACTTTCATCTCGCGCTACGCGATGGGGCGCGACTATCACAAGCTCATGCGCCGGCGGATGCAGCTGCTCGCCGACCGCATCGAGGAGAGCGTGGGCGCGTTCCGCTACCGGGTGTTCACCGACACGGCGCCGGTGATGGAAGTCGAGCTGGCGGGGAGGGCGGGGCTCGGCTGGCGGGGAGTGCGATACACCGGATCGGGTACGAGCGGTGGTTGCGTAATTTGGCGGTGGGGCTCGGTAATGCGTCGAAATCGGCAGCGGTGATAGACAAACTCAATGCGAGGGCGGAACATTCATCCGCACTAGTTCGTGAGCATGTCGACTGGGCGCTGGCGCGACAACACTGCAAATAGACAGGATTAACAGGATTTACAGGATTAGAACAAAACACCTTTTCACTGCTCGCCTTCTTCGTGTTGTGGCTCATGAACAGGCTGCTAAAGGAGTTTGCCGGCCCTGAGACCTATATTCCGCTCGGCCGGCTCGGCGAGCCGTGGGAGGTCGCCGAGGTCGCGCTCTTCCTCGCGTCAACCCCGGCAACTTTCCTGCAGGGCGAGGACATTTGCATCGACGGGGGTCACTCCGCGCACTGAATCGTGCGCCAGCCGCGACACCGGGCGCTAGTCGACCTTCAAGCCGGCTGCCTTCACGACTTTGGCCCATTTGGCGATCTCGGACTTGATGAGCGCGCCGAAATCCTCGGGTGTGCGGCCGACTGGCTCGCTGCCGAGTTTCGCGAGCCGTTCCCTCACGTCCGGCAGCTTCAGTGTGCTCGCCATCTGCCGCTGCAGGGTGGCGACGACGGTCCTGGGCGTGCCTGCCGGTGCCAGGATCCCGAACCACGCTGCCATCTCGTAGCCGGGCACGCCGGCTTCCGCCACCGTTGGCACTTCCGGCAGCGCGCCCGTGCGCTTCGATGCACCAACCGCGAGCACGCGCAGTCTGCCGGAGTGGACGTGGGCGCCGACCGAAATGAGATTTTCAATCAGCAGCGCTGTCTCGCCGCGCAGCAAGCCGATTACCGACTGCGTGCCTTTGTATGGGACGTGCACGACATCGACCTTCGCGAGGCTCTTGAACAGCTCCATGGCCATGTGCGGCGTGCTGCCGTTGCCGCCCGACGCATAGTTCAGCACGCCGGGTTTCGCTCTGGCGAGCGCGATCAATTCCTTGACCGATTTCACCGGCACCGACGGATGCACGACGAGGAACATGTGCATGGTGACTGCTTGCGTGACGGGAGTGAAGTCCTTGACCGGGTGGTAGGCGAGCTTGGAGTAAAGACTCAGATTTGCCGCATGTGACAGTCCGACGATGATGATGGTGTAGCCGTCGGGCAAGGACTTTGCGGCGATCTCCGCGGCGATGTTGCCGCCCGCGCCTCCGCGATTGTCAATCACGACCGGTTGTTTCCACGCCTCGGTCATCCGCTCACCGAGGATCCGCGCGAGCGCATCGGTAGCGCCGCCAGGTGGGAACGGCACGACGAACCGAATCGACTTCTGCGGGTAGTCCTGCGCCACAGCGAGACTAGGAGTCAATGCGGCAAGAAGGAGGGCGAGATGGTAGACCCACGTGGTAAGGCGCCTGTTCATGGTGCGTTTCCTCCCGGTTCAGCGGATGCGCGGACGGGCTACGCCATTATTGCACCGGCGTCTTGGCGGCCGCAACGACTATCGTGGCCGGGGTTCCGCTCCGCCGCCGATCACCGTATCATTTCCGTGAGCCTTGGGGGAGGGAGGCCGCGTTCGCAGGCGCACGCCATAACGGAAAAGTGGACGCAGCCGTTTTCACATGGGTGTACGGCTGCGATGATTGCCAGATGGTCTGTCCCTGGAACAAGTTTGCCTCACCGAGCGCGGAGCCGGACTTCGCGGTGCGGAACGGCCTCGACGACGTGACGCTGGTGGAGCTGTTCGGGTGGAGCGAGGCGGAGTTTCACGAGCGGCTGGCGGGGAGTGCGATACACAGGATAGGGTACGAGCGGTGGCTCAGGAACTTGGCGGTAGGCTTGGGCAACGCGCCAAGTTCCGATGCCGTGGTTGCCGCCCTTCGCGCCCGTGTGAGTCACGCTACCGACCTAGTGCGCGAACATGCCGCTTGGGCGCTTGGGCGCCACGGCGTCGGCGCCAAAAGACGGGAGAGCGGGAGGGCGTGAGGGCGGGAGAGGGATATTTCCTTTTTCGATCTCCCGATTTCCCGATCTCGCGACCTCCCGATCTCCCGGGTTCTCGGGACTGGTGCGGGAGCACGTTTCGTGGGCCCTCGGGCGGCACCCAGCACAAACCTTGCCTTGACGTTTAACGTTAAACGTTATACTCTGTGATGCGTGATCAAGAGCTTCCGTAGCGCAGAAACCAGAGTCTTGTTCGAAACTGGCAAGAGCAAACGGTTCTCCGCTGTCGCGAACGTTGCGGTACGCAAACTAGCGCAACTTGACGCTGCAGAAACGCTGGACTTTCTGCGTTCCCCGCCGGGCAATCGGCTAGAAGCTTTGAAGGGCGATCGGGCAGGGCAGTTCAGCATTCGCGTGAACGACCAGTATCGGCTTTGTTTCCGCTGGACGACAGCCGGGCCGGAAGATGTAGAGATTACGGATTATCACTGACGGAGTAACGGCCATGTTCAAGAACGGTATGCGGCCCGTGCATCCAGGCGAGGTGCTTCGGGAAGATTTTCTGGCGCCGCTTGGAATGAGCGCCAACGCGCTTGCGAAGGCGCTGAATGTCCCTGCGCCTCGGATCAACGACGTAGTACGCGAACGGCGCGGCATTTCGGCGGATACTGCCATGCGATTGGCGCGCTATTTCGGCGGCGACGCGCGCTCGTGGCTGAATCTACAGGCCGCGTATGATCTGCGCGTCGCCGAAATCGAAAACGCAAAGCGCATCGAGCGCGAAGTTACTCCGGCCGCGGCCTGATGGCGTAATTCGAGTCCTGGGGTCTCCGCCCGCTGATCGGCAACCGGGTGTACGGCTGCGACGACTGCCAGATGGCCTGCCCCTGGAACAAGTATTCGCAAACGACCACCGAGCCCGACTTTGCCGTGCGCCACTGCCTCGACGCCGCGACGCTGGTCGAGCTGTTTGGGTGGAGTGAGGCGGAATTCGAGAAGAAGATCGCGGGCAGCGCAATCCACCGGATCGGCTACGAGCGGTGGTTACGGAATTTGGCGGTGGGGTTGGGGAATGCGCCGAAGTCGGAGGGGGTGGTTGCGGCGCTTAACGCGAGAGCAGATCATTCGTCGGAACTGGTGCGCGAGCATATAGCGTGGGCATTGGCTCGGCATGACGGAATATGCAATTAGCCAAGCTTGGCCTTTTCACTCATTCGCTCGATACTGCTTGCATGTCGCCCTTCGTCAAAGCGTTCTTCGGCTCATTCTTAGGGAAGATTGTTGCCTCCCTTGTTATTGCGGGAAGCATACTTTCCGGTTTTGCTCCTGAAGATCTCGCCAGAACTATGATTGAAAGCGCACCGCTTCTCGCATTTCTCAGAATCATCTTTCTTTCCGTTGGCGCCGTTCTGGCGGCAATGTGGGTTCACTACTTATGGGGGCAAACGAAAGCGCCTAATCATGTAGCTACATTTGTTGGCGGAACATCCGAAATAGGCCCGTTATCCCAACCGGAATCGCCAGAATTGCTTAGGGCGAAGGCCGAACTCGAAAAGCAGAAACGTCTTAAAGATAAGCAAGACCTTCGGCGCGAAGAACTTAGAGTACAAGCTTCGACCAGTAAGGCATCGGGTGTCTATCTCACAGCTTGGGAAGTTATTCATTATCTTGCTGATGAATCTCAATGGGGTGTAGACAAATCTGCGGAGGTTACGCCAGAAGGGATGCATAAGAACGTGCAATTAGAGGCGCCGCTAGAATTTCAGAAGAGAGCTTCGGAAGGAAGGGTTACTGTTTATGGGGCCTCTTCTAAAACCGGACATCATGAATCAATACCGAAGACGTATTGGATGTCTCACGGCCTCAAGCTCGCAACTATTTACGATTCGGAGGCGACAAGTAAGACAGAACCGGCGACATTTGAAGCGGGCTTCCATGCCGTTCGTAACGGTGTATTGACCTACTCGGACCTGAAGATAGAGGCATCAGATGTATATCAGACGTGGCCGCGTCGTAATGACGAAGCGGAATTTGATGCCGCGTTTGAATGGGCCGCATTATCTAGGGAGGAAGCAATAAAGGTTCTCTGGAAATTGAGGAAGGATGGTGTTGCTATTCGAAACGAGCCAGTTCCGTCTGAACAATTATTTCCCCCATGGAAAGCAAAATACGAAAAATGGAGGAACGATGTTCTTTTAGCGGCAGAGAAGGTTGACGAAAATTTGAGGCCCCGTCTTGAGGTACTAGATCAACTACGGCCGCCTCCAACGCTACCTGTCATAAATCAAGATCACGCTCTATGTATCACCATCGTATCAGAGATCCTGTTGAGACTAAGTGAGAAATTGCCGTAATGGAGAAGAGTCATCCTTGGTACGCGGAACTCGCAGATCGTGAAAATCACTCCGATCCCATTTATTCGGGAGATTCGAAATGGAAAAACCTTGGCAGACGATCGTGAAGGATCCAGATGAGCGAAAGGTGCTTGAGGCTCTTGCTAATCCAGCTTGGGACTTCCGTACGCTGGACGGAATTACACGTGACACAATGCTCCCTGAGGCACGGGTGCAGCAGATCATAAACAAGTACTTGTCTCAGGCGATCGTTCGCCCGTCTCCGATCCCAGACAAGCAGGGCCGTCAGCTATTCACACTGACATCAAGAGAAGCCCCGCTTGGAGAGTATCTAAGTGTGATCCGAAGCTTTATTACAAAAACTTCGTCCTGATTACGCGGGGGATAGCTGCAATGGACATACTAGATGGATTTCTGTACGGGGTGTTCGGTGGGTTTTTGGCAGAATTGCTCGGCCTTTTCAAACTGCGGCATCAGGCAATCGGTTCGTTTCCAGTATGGATCAAGTCACCGTTCTACTGGATCATTACGATTCTAATGATTCTGGCAGGAGGCATACTTGTCGTGGTGTACCTGAAGTCTGCGTTCGCTTTTAGTGCGTTGATAGCGGTAAATATCGGCGCCTCCGCTCCACTAATTATTGGAACACTGATATCACAGACACCTCAGCCACCCATCGGAAAGATAAATTAGTGAATTAACGAAGGATATGGGGTCAAGCTGCCCCCGATAATTACAGTCAAGGAGGTTGGAATTGTGGTTGAACGCGCAACAAATCTTCCGCGGGCAGCCCAGCAACACATTGGCGAAAGGGAATCGCAGCGTGTGGTTCTAGCGCGATTTCCTGAACCGCCATTTCTCGTTCGCTTTGATCCTCCGCCAGATTATGGAGTCGATGGCAGCATCGAACTTCAGCGCGTCGTGCCGACAGTTCAGCAGCCCCTTCCCACCGGGAGGCGAGCGTGGTTTCAGCTCAAGCATACATCCTCATCCGAACGGCTCATCGATGGCACGATCAGTTACTCGATCGCGACGAAGAACATCAACTATCTCTCGGGTTATCCGTGTGCGTTCTATCTCCTGTTCGTACAAGAAACGGGCGAGGTTCTCTTCCGATGGTGGCGTGACGTCCACGAGGAGTTACAACGCGAGCGACCTGGCTGGCAAAGTCAAAACGACGTCCTGATTAACTTCAAGCGGATTGTCGATGACGCTGCCTTACAGGAGATAGCAACCACAATTGACTCGTACGCCGAGCAGGCTGCCCAGCTCTTTGATGGGCCCTTCTTCCTTCGTTTTGCCTCCGTTCAGCGAGTGCAACAATTATTGGATCCTGATCCCATATTTGAGGGCCGACAGGAAGAGCTAGGCATGATTGCGTCTCGGCTGGGTCGGGGAAGCGTCGTCCCGATAGTGGGCGTACCAAATTCAGGGAAAAAGGAGCTCGTGCGCCAGTACCTATGCAAGGACTCGTCGCTGCCACATCTTGAGCACATTCTTGGGGGGCCTGTGGCGCTTCTTCTTGTGGACGTCGGAACTCACGTCGGACCACGACTTCTCCGCGCGCTGGCCTTTGGTTTGGGCATCCATAAGCTGAGGGACGGCGATGCAGAAGATCTTGCAACGCAGGAGCGTAACAAAGCGCTTTTGTTCGGGCACGATTGGCCTCTTCGGGCGCAAGGCCAACGCGTTGTGGTCGTCATCGACAACTGTCATCAATGCATTGGGGACCTCGCCGAACGTCGAGATCTGGAGACGTTCTTAGCATCTAATCCTTTCCGCTCGGGGTGTGCCTTCGTTGTGTCTAGGTGGGCCGAGATCCCGAGCGGAGGAGGCGACCGGACACGTGAAGCGGAGATCAGAGTTGGTGCTCTGTCTCTAGAGGAGGCAACCGCACTCATAGATCGACTTGGAGTTGATTCGCGTGTCGGGGAAGCGGCTTTCGAAATGGCTCGCGATATACCGGAGACGAGGTTGCCGGGCGTGATCAGACAGGGTGTAGGCACGTTCCGAGCTAGCGTCGCAG
The DNA here is from genome assembly GCA_016192825.1 of Betaproteobacteria bacterium. Classification (GTDB taxonomy): domain Bacteria; phylum Pseudomonadota; class Gammaproteobacteria; order Burkholderiales; family SG8-41; genus SG8-41. The sequence goes on from JACPTK010000024.1 coordinate 12,149, forward strand.
AGGGCAGATGTCCCGAAACGAGCGAAGGCCTCGTGTACGAACTCTTGCGCGTGGCGGATGGCGTAATTGACGAAGTGCTCATGGGACTCGACCTTAAGGAACTTCACGCCCAAGATGGAACAATGACCTCATTCTCCACATTGCTCGCAATGTCAGTGCTCGCCGGTCAGACGGTCAGCCAATGGGAATTACGTGAGGCTAAGTTGCCTGAACCGCCGATCTCAAGACTTCAGCAGATCGGCTGGATCGAATTTGACGGAAATGCCTACTGTCTCACGGTGTCGGGACGCCGGTCTTTACGTCGTTATCTACAGCGCTTGGTGGATAGAGAGTCTCTCGCAGACGGTGCCCTTGGGGCCGTTGCCGAGGCAGTTAAGCGATTGGTCGATTTGATGGTGCGCCGCACCGGGGAGGATGGATTTGATAATGTGGCCCAAGCGCTTGAGGAGGCAATCGCTTGGGAACGCGCAAGTGGACTAACCGATACTCGTGTAGATACAGTGCTGGTCCAGTCCCTTCTTCCGTACGTGATAGACGATGTCTTCTTCCCGATCCGTGCTGAGGAAGTTTCGCTGGTTCGCGATGAGAAACGCAAAGGCGAACGGCCGGAGGAATTGACATCAGCAATTGCCGAGCTTGTCCTTGCGATACGGTTTGGTGTCAATCCCGATGAATTTCTCGACCGCCTTCGCGCAGCAGTACATATTGCATCGCTCACACCACAACTTCTCGCTGTTCAACTACGGGCGCTAGATACAGGCGCGTACCTCGGCCAGCGACGCTACGGCCGCTCGCGCGACATTCTTCGCATCCGGCAAATTCTCGTGCGTCGCCTACAAATGCTAAGCGTGTTGGAGTCAGAAGACGTGGCGATCCAAAGGTGGTCTGCAAGCTGGATCTTGAACACGGTAGGGCTTTTCTTAGGGGTGGGGGACATGCAATCTGCGCAGCCAATAGCAATCGAAGCGCGGGGCACGATCGCTCGGCTTCCCAAGCCAACGTCCGCAATGGCTGCAAGAAATCGCTATTGGCTGGAGTCAAGGCTGGCCCAAATCGAAAGTCGGCTACAGATAGACGCTAGTAACCGTACCGTAAAGTTACGCGAGGCGTTGGAGGCTGCATTCGCAGGGCTTGTGTACTCCTCCACGGGAACATGGTGGGTCCGATTCACCTTGCGAGCAGCGCATCGGCTCTCGGAGGAACTTCGTACTGATGAAGAACGAGATGTGCTGGTATCCGAAATTTACGTCCGGCTCGCTAGCATCCTAGGTGACCGAGGGAGATGGCCCTTAGCCGTGCGTGTGCTAGCGGGGGCGTACGCTCGTAACGTCGCCGCACTGACCGCCGATCTCGATCGGCGGTTGGAACAAATCCAGCGTGTTTTGAACGATTTGGAACCGGTCGCGTCTGAAATTGGCTCACTGGCACGCCTCGGAGATACGCGCGCACTTTTAGTCCTTGCTCGCTCCTATGCTATGGCTACAGCCAGTTCTGAGATGCTAGGAGACTCCGCGACCGCGTTGAATTTCCGCAAGCGTGCCCTGCAGCTGACTAAGGAAGCAATCGACACGGTACCCTCAGCCGACGCATGGGAACTGTACCTGCGTCTGACAGACGAGGAAATATCGGGGCTACCCGAGATGGATTGGCATACGGACTCCCTCAGCGGAAGGCGATCTCCTATCGGTAAGAACCTTCGAGACGAGATAAGGGGGGCACATGCGTGGTTAGGTGAGATATCTATCTGGAAGGTCGAAGAAGGACGTCTTGCGCTCTGGATTCTGGAGCGCGAGTGGGAAGCTCAGGGGAGCCTTGAACGCTGGGCAGCTGTCACCCAAAATTCAAATAAACCTTGGGACGAATTGGAAGTGGTCGCCAGGCGACGACTAATCACGCAAAAGCACCGCGAGAGGCAGCGAAAGCTGGATGCCATCGAGCGCAAATGTGAGCCTTTCCTTGATCTCTATATCACGCGGACGCGCAACGAGGCTCAATTTCAGCGTCTACTGGCAATCTACGGCAACCACGTTCTTGATCCCAGCCCTGTTCTACGTCATTTTGATGCGGCCAAACGCTTGTGGCCGGAAAATCTGACATTGGTAGCGGAAGAGGGGCGATTCCAACGATATGTCTGGAACTACCCACGCGCAATTATGGCACTTCGCTATGCCGTTGCGATTAGTCCCCAAGGCCGCCAACGCCGGGAGGCAGCGATTGATCTTGTCGAGGTGCTGCTAACAGGAGCGACTCATTGCCAACGGCTGCAGTTTGAGGACGGCACCGCTTCGGACCGTGAAAGCCTAGCTGCTGAAGCCCAATTAGTTCTCAGGGAACTTGTCGGTTTCAGGCATGTCTCTCGCGATGTCGCTATGTTTCGCGACCGTGCCGCTCTGGAGGCCGGGCTCCCATTGGATTGGGCGGCAATTGACCAAGCTTTCCACAAGGTCGTTGGTGACGTTGATGCATATACCACAACTGTTGTCGAAAATATCGGTGAACTACGTGCGCGCCAGCCTGAGCTACCGGAGCGACTCGCTGAATTAGTCTTGGCCGAATTTAGCAGAGCGCAAGTGCTGCGAGGCTTAGGATCACTCTACTTGCGGCGCGCTGAGCTCAATGAGAGTCCTGATGCCGTTGAGGACTGCCGGAAAGCCTATGCAGCATTTCTTGGCTGTCGCGTGATCGAGACGGCCCGGTCGGGTGGTAGCAGAGAGAGCGCGACAACTAGCTACCAACGAGGAAGGGCCATTCTAGCTGCGGCGAAGGCCGCGCGCAATTTGACGCCATTCCGCGCGCAATTGGAAGGCAAGCAAACGTTGGTACATCTGGCTGAGACGTTATTTGCACGGTCCGTAAATTTTAGCGTCAATCTTTTCCACGTCGAGGCGAAGAGATGTCAATCCGAGGCCGCTCGACTTCGGAAACCTCAGTAAAAGGGGGTCCTCAAGGCGCTTGGAGGAGGAACCCAATGAAAAATGAACGCCGTCTCGCCGCCCTCGCCGTGGGTCTTGTCCTTGCAAATTAAAGGGGACGCAAATTAAAGGGGACGAAACCTCAGCGAAACCTCAGGGACAGACCCCATTGAAAGGTAATATATATCAATAGGTTGATATAGTTTTCCCTATCCTATTGTCGTTCGCGCCGTTGCTTCATTTGTACCGGAGGCGGGGTCAGGTCTTGACCTTATAGCTCAGCCGAGAGAGTTCACTACAATGAAGAAAGGGGACGCACCCCTTTTTCAAGATGATCCGCATCGTTGTTTTGATCGTTGTCGCTTTCTTTGTTCAACCCGCGCCAGCGCAAAGACTATCGAACGATCAAATCAAGCAGGAAATCATCCGCCAATCCATCGCGTCCTATCCGGGAAATTGTCCGTGTCCGTATAACACGATGAGGAACGGGCGCCGTTGCGGCGGGAACAGTGCGTACAGCCGGCCTGGCGGCCGCTCGCCGATCTGCTATGCCTCGGATGTGACGGATGAGATGGTGGAGAAATACCGGAAGCAATACGGGCGATAAGAAACAAGTTCGCTAACAGGAGACGCACATGTCCACCTACATCTTGCTTTTGAACTACACCGAGCAGGGGATTCGGACCATCAAGGACTCGCCCAAGCGCGTCAATGCGGCAAGGGAACTGGCCCGGAAGTACGGTGCCGAGCTCAAGGATTTCTACCTGACGATGGGTGCATACGACGTCGTCTCGATTGTCGAGGCGCCTACCGACGATGCGGCGGCCAAATTCGTGCTAGCCCTGGGCGCGCTCGGCAACGTTCGATCGACCACCCTGAAGGCCTTCACCGAAACGGAATATCAGAAAATCGTCGGGGGCCTCTGAAGGCGGCCTCGCGAGGATCCCGATACGAGGCGGACCCGCGAGTCTCCCGGGGTCCGCGAGTCACCCAGGGGTCAGACGTCATTGAAAAGAACAAAACTTCAATGAGTTGATAGCCACCCTTGGCCTGGTTGTCCCCTCCGTCGTTTGCCTATTGCGCCGCAGGCTGGCATAGTATTACTTCTGGACATACACGCTAATATGGGTACCCATATATGAAGACGACAGTGGAGATCTCCGACGCGCTGCTGGAGGAGACGAAGAAGATCGCGGCGCGCGAGGACGTGCCGGTGCGCACGTTGATCGAGCAGGGGCTGCGCCAGGTGATCGCTCAGCGCAAGCAGCGGCGCGGGCCGTTCCGGCTGCGCAAGGCCACGTTCGGCGGGCGGGGGTTGACCGCCGAGGCGCGCGCGGCGGGGCCGGAGCGGCTGCGCGAGCTCGCTTACGAAGGCCGCGGCGGGTGATCGCCGTTGACAGCAATATCCTCGTCTACGCGCACCGCGAGGATTCCGAGTGGCACGCGGCCGCGTATGCGAGGCTCGCAGGGCTGGCCGAAGGACGTGGCGCCTGGGCGATTCCGTGGCCCTGCATTCACGAGTTCCTCGCGATCGTGACACATCCTCGAATTTATTCGCCTCCCACGCCGATCGGCGCGGCGGTTGACCAGGTCGATGCCTGGATCGAATCGCCGTCCCTCGTGCTGCTCGCGGAGTCGGACGCGCACTGGCGGACGCTGCGCGAAGCGCTGGTAGCCGGCAAGATCGCCGGCCCGCCGGTCCACGATGCACGGGTTGCGGCGCTGTGCATCCAGCACGGCGTCAAGGAATTGTGGTCGGCCGACCGTGATTTCGGGCGGTTCCCGAATCTCACGGTGGTGAACCCGCTCGTGGGTTGAGAAAGCATGACCGCAGTCGCAGACGAATTCCGGAAAAAGGGGACGCCGCGGGAGCGGCCGGGTCGGACCACGGCAAGGCTTTGATTCAGCGGTGGTACATGGTCAAAAACGCGCGATTTGCCCCCTTAGAACCCACTTTTTCAGGCCGAAAATAGTGCTCTAAGGCTGCTGGAACGCGTAAAAGGGAGCCATCGAGACAAACTTACATATGAATCCAGCGCTCACCGCAGAAATTCCCTACGTCGTGGACACGGGCGAGAAGCTCATCAACGAGACCTTCGGCCCGAACAACATCCGGCGCCGCCGCACCGGCGCCCAGGATTTGAAGCCGATGGAGATCCGGGACGGCAGGCCGCTGGCGGGGAAGTTCGACCTCGACCGGCACGGCTTCATTTTCATCGAGCACAAGACGAAGGTCAGGGATTTTTTCGACGCCGCGGAGCTGAAATCTGTCTATTACTCCGAAGTCGAGCAATTGATTCGCGAGGTGTCTGGCGCGTCGCGCGTCTTCCTGTTCGATCACACGCTGCGTTCGGGCGACGAAGCGGAGCGGGAAGCGCGGCTCGTCCGCGAGCCGGTACTTTCCGCGCACAACGACTACACCGAGTGGTCGGGGCCGCAGCGCGTGCGCGACCTGCTGCCGGACGAGGCGGAGGAGCTGCTCAAGCGCCGCTTCGCGATCATCCAGGTGTGGCGGGCGGTCAACCAGCCGATCGAGTCCAACCCGCTCGCGGTCGCCGACGCCGGCAGCGTCGCGTTCTCGGATTTTCTCGTTGCCGAGCGCCGCTACCCGGACCGGGTGGGGCAGACCTACCGGCTCAAGCACAATCCCGACCACCGCTGGTACTACTTCCCGCGGATGCGCCGCGACGAGGCGATCGTGTTCAAGGTTTACGACTCGGCCAAGGACGGGCGGGCGCGCTTCACCCCGCACACCTCCTTCGACGACCCGAACTCGCCAACCGGCGCACGCCCGCGCCAGAGCATCGAGGCGCGGGCGCTGGCTTTCTTCGGCGCCTGATGCGCATTGCGCGTTTCTTGGGTCGGACCAGCGCAACGCATTGATCGAGCAAAGAATCGTTCGAAAAAGGGCGTATTTTGAGGGCTTAGAGGCCCAATTTTTGTGAGGAAATTGACGCTCTAAGCCGGGTGAGTTCAGTCAAGTGATTTTCGCGGTCCGAAAAAAACGGGCTGATATAACTTACATTATTGCGGCGTGAGGGTTTTCGAAGATTTCCGATTCCTGCCAGGAGGTCTCGCATGGCGCACGTGTGGGTCTACACGCATCCCGGGTGAACGGGCTGCGGATTAACGAAAGAGTTTCTTTCGTCGAATGGCATCGAGTTCGAGGACCGGAACATCATGGTTCCGGAGATCGCCCGCGAGCTGGAGCAACTGGGCTTTCCGGGGTTGCGAACATTGCCGGTAACGGTTGTGGACGGCGCGAAAGCCGTGAGTGGGTTCGATGTCCCGGCCCTCAAAGAGGCGCTCAACATCGCAGCCGAGGCTCCCCGTTGGCTCACCGCTCCGGAGCTGTTGGAGAAATACCGGATCTTCTTCGAAGGCGCCAAGCGGGCGGTGCTCCAGATTCCAGATGAAAAACTCGATTGGGTCACGCCCGAAAATCAGCGCCGGCGCCAGACGTTGCGGCAACTCGCCTTCCACCTCTTTGACCGGCCGGACGTGTGCATGGATGCCGCAATGATCGAAACGTATACCCGAGAGATGTGCCATGAGTACGAGCACCTTGCGAACAACTACCGAACCAGCCGGGATCTGGTCAACTACGCTGATGCCATCTTCTGGAAACTGGAGAAGTTCTTGACCCACAAACCGGACTTGACGGAAACGGTCGTGGAAACCTATTTCGGACCAAAGACCGTGTGCATACTTCTCAATATGGCACTCGTGGGAACGGGGCTTCGTATCAAGCAGACGTATTACTTTCTGCGAGTGAACGGGATCGAGCCGCAAAACGCCATGCGGGACGAGGACTTTGCCGGCGTTGCCGTACCGAGGAAGATTTTCGGCTGAATCGGGCTGAGTGGAGGGGTTGGAGCCAGTAAAAGGAGTTCTCGGCGCGACGCGCGCGATGTACAGTCATTGTCGCTGGATCGAGCACAGAGTTACCGACGATCGCTAGAAACAGGTAACCAAGGAGGAGATGCAATGGAAACCAAGCGGTATTTCCGGCTTCTGGCCAGGTCATTCGTATGCGCAACCGCCGTGCTTGTTCTGGCGACCGCTGCATATTCGCAAAGCAGTTGGCAACCCGAGCGTAACGTGGAAATCGTCATCCCCACCGGTCCGGGTGGGGGAACCGATCGCGTCGGACGCCTCATTCAGAAGATATGGCAGGACAACGCATTGGTAAGAATCAGCACGGTGCTGAACCGTCCCGGAGGCGGGGGAACCATCGCGTGGACCTACTTGAACCAGTATCCAGGCGACGGGCACTATCTTTCGATTGCCCCGTTGTTCCTGCTGACAAATCACATTACGGGACGCAGCAAGCTGAACTTCGGCGACTTTACGCCGGTCGCGTTGCTTACGAGCGAGAACGTGGCGTTCATGGTGAAGGTCGACTCGCCCATCAAGGAGGGGCGTGAGTTTGCGGAGCGGCTGCGCAAGGACCCGTCGTCGCTAAGCCTGGCAATCGGCGGGACCACCGGCGGATCGAACCATATTGCGCTGGGGTTGCTCATGAACGCCGCCGGTGGGGACGTAAAGAAGCTCAAGATCGTGGTTTTCAACTCGACGGGCGAGTCCATCGCGGCGCTCATGGGGGGGCATGTCGATGTTCTTACCGCAGCGGCGAACATGGCCGCGCGCCAGACGCGCCAGGGCAAAGTCCGCGTAATTGCAGTCGCAGCTCCGAACCGCCTCGGCGGTGACTTGGCCAGCGCACCGACCTGGAAGGAGCAGGGTTTCGATGTGGTGGCGGATCAGTGGCGCAGCGTGATCGGACCGAGTGGAATGACGTCGCAGCAACTCGCCTTCTGGGACGAAGTATTTTCGAAACTGGTTTCGACCGAGGCCTGGAAGCAGTACTTGGCCAGGAGCCTTGTCGCGGATAACTATATGAACAGCACCCGGGCACTCGAATTCATGAGAAAGGAATACGAGACGCTTACCATTGTGCTCGGCGATCTAGGCTTGGCCAAGCAGTGATCCTGCAAGAGCGGCAGGCTCGACTTTCCAGGACTCAACGAATCGAATCACGACTCACGCTGTTCCGGCGCTGGCTCGAACAAACTTGGTGCATTGATGGGGCAAGACGCCGTCGAGTTCTTCTTCGAGAAGGAGTGGTCCGACGGCCTGCCGGTCGTGCCGCCCACCGAGGAGCGGCTGGCGGCGATGCTGGCAGCTACCGCGCGCGATCCCGAAGAGCTGATCGGGACCGTGCCTCCGCTGATGGCGCCCGCGACGGTGCGCGCGATCGCGCTGCACGCGGTGATGGCGGGCTGCAGGCCGGAATACCTCCCGGTTGTCATAGGCGCGATGGAGTGCCTGCTCGAGGAGCGTTTCAACCTCGTGCTGCTCCAGGCGACGACGAGCGCGGGCGCGCCGTTCGTCCTCGTGAACGGCCCGTACGCGCGCGAGATCGGATTGAGCGGCGGCATGGGCTGCTTCGGACCGGGGTTCCGCGCGAACGCGACGATCGGACGGGCCCTGCGCCTCATGATGATGAATCTCGGCGGCGGCCTGCCGGGCGTCACCGCGCTGAGCGGCTTCGGCGGGCCCTGGCGCTATACTTATTGTGTCGCGGAAAACGAGGAAGAGAGCCCGTGGCCGTCCTACGCGCAGGCGCGCGGCTTTGGCGCGGCGGAAAACGTCGTAACGGCCATCCCGCTTGAAGGACCGGTTCTCGTGTGGGACGACGCGAGCGAGGAGCCGGAGCGGCTCGTGGTGGCGATCGCCGACATGATGTCCGCGATCGGCGGAGGGAACATCTACCGCCAGGCCGACATGGCCGTGGTGCTCGGCCCCCAGCACGCGGAGGTTTTCGCGAATGCCGGCATGTCGCGGGACGCGGTGGCGCGCATGCTGATCGAGCGCGCGGGCCGGCGGGTGGGCGAGATCCGGCGCGGCGGGATCTGGCGCGGCGAATCCGGGGCGGCGCGCTGGCCGTTCAAGGTCGCGCTCCACGACGAGAACGCGTTCGTGCCCGCGATCGGCGATCCGGCCGATCTGCACCTCATCGTTGCCGGCGGCACCGGCGCGCCGGCGAGCTTGGTGATGCACGGCATCACGGTCGCGAGCCGGGCCGTAAGCCGGGTTTACACGGTGTGAAAGAGGAGCCAACCGACCATGAGCGAAACATCCGGCATCATCGATCCCAGCGCAGGGCCCGGCACGCAGGCGATCGCGGCGGCGCCCCGCGCGGCGAGCCTCTCCGGCAAGGTGCTGGGTCTGCTCGACAATACCAAGGAGCAGGGCGACATTCTGCTCGAGACGATCGGCGCGGCGCTCCGCGAGCGTTACGGAGTTGCCCGCGTCGTCAGCCGGCGCAAGGAGCACTACTCCAAGGTCGCGCCCGACAGCCTCATCAACGAGATGGCGGGGGAGGTGGATATCGCCGTCGCCGCGCTCGGCGGGTGAGGGTCATGCACGTTGTGCAGTGTGCACGACACGGTGGAATTCGAGAAGCGCGGCATACCGGCCACGGTGGTGATCACGCAGGCCTTCCGCGCAGCGGCGGCGTTCCAGTTCCGCGGCCGGGGCATGCCGGGCCACGGTTACGTCGAAGTGCCGCACCCGATCAGCAACCTTGGGCGCGAGCAGGTGCGCGCGCTTGCGCTGCGCTGCGCCGATGAGGTCGCGCGGCAGCTGACGGAAGCAGATCAAACCAAATAGTAGGCGATCAGAGAGGCCGGGCTCGATTTTTCCGGGAGATAGCGACTCGAATTCACGACACACGCTGTTTTCATTGGAGCGCAGGGCGAGGAAAAGGGGACGCGCCCGAATGCATCCTAATCCGAGCGCGAGTTCACTGCAACGACGAGTCCACCAGCATGCCCGCCACAACGATGCGTATGCGTGGTTCAACATGCTGACCGGTCCTGAGATGTTGGATCAAGTCGAATCGCTGTTGCCGCGGCATCGGGAGCGGTTGTTTCCACCGACCGAGACGCTGTCGATGTTTCTGGCCTGACGTCGTCTGGGGTCGGACCAGCACAACGCATTGATCGAGCAAAGAATCGTGCCAAAAAAGGCGCGTTTTTAGGGCTTAGAGGCTCATTCTTGATAGGAAAAGCGGCACTCTAAGCTGGACCGGCGCACACTCGTAACCAGGAGGAGCCCATGACCGTCGAACTCAAGTATCTCGCGCTCGTTACAACGCTGACCGCGTTAATGTGGATTCCCTACATCCTGAACATGATCATGGTTCGGGGCGTGGCGGATGCCGTGGGCTATCCCGAGAACCCGAAGCCCATGGCGCCGTGGGCGACGCGCATGAAGGCAGCGCACTACAACGCTGTCGAGAACCTGGTGGTGTTTGCCGCGCTGGTTGTGGTCGCGCATGTCGTCGGCGTCAAGGGCGAGGCGACCGCGCTCGCCTGCGTGATCTATTTCTGGGCGCGGGTTGTTCACTTGCTGGCCTATACCTTCCGCATCCCGTGGGTGCGCACGTTGGCGTTCGTAGTCGGGTTCGGCTGCCAGATGACGCTGGCGTACGAGATACTCGCGTAAAAAAGGGTCGGAGTTATTTTTGGGATACGGAACTGGGGGACTGTGAAAATTACTCCGACCCCGCTTCTTAATGCTGTCGGCGAACCGGCAGGGCGCGGAGAGAAAGTCCGTTGACCTCACTGGCCGGACTGTGCGCCATGGGCTTCCTGGCGCGGGCCTCCTATGCGTTGGCGCGCACGCCGGTTCTGGCGCTGTTCGCGGTAGCCCTGGGCGCCGGGCCGGAGGCGGTGGGACTGGCGGTCGGCATTTCCACCGTCACGGGCATCCTGTTCAAGATGCCTGCGGGCGTGCTCTCGGACGTCGTGGGCCGCTCGCGCATGCTGCTGCTGGGCCTGTGCGTATTCGCGGTCGTCCCTTTTGCCTACCTGTGGATCGAGAGCTATCCGGCGCTGCTCGTCGTGCGGTTTCTGCACGGGTTTGCCACCGCCATCTTCGGTCCCGTTTCGATGGCCGTGGTCGTGGCTGCCGCCGGCGACCGGCGCGCCGAGGGCCTGGCCTGGTTCTCGACCGTCACCATCATCGGGAACCTGATCGGCGCCCCGCTCGGGGGCTGGCTGCTGACTGCGCAGGCGGGCGGCGGCACAGCCACGCTCGCCCACTTTCACCTCGTCTACGCGGTGGTTGCCGCCCTCGGCAGCGGCGCGCTGGTTCTGGCGCTTTGGCTGCTACGGGGCCAACTGAGCGATGTGCCGGACCGTGCGCAAGGCACCCTGGTCTTGGCCTGGCAGCGCTTTCGGGCCGGCGTGCGCGAAATCCTGCTGGACCGGCGCGTGCTCCTCACCAGCAACATGGAAGGCGTGCAGAATCTTTCGGTCGGCGCGTTGGAGGCTTTTCTCCCCGTCTACGCGGTGGTGGTGTGCGGCTTCTCGCCGTTCCAGGCGGGGTTGCTCTGGGCCGCTCAAGCCGTGACCGCCTTGGCCGCCAAGCCACTGATGGGCCGCTGGTCCGACCGGCGCGGCCGGCATGGCCTCCTGTTCTGGGGCATGTTCCTGTGTGCCATCCCGTTCGCGCTCCTTCCCTGGACGCAGGAGTTCTTCCTGCTGTTCGTGCTCAGCATGGTGTTTGGCTTGGGCGAAGCGGTCGTCACGTCGTCAGCGGCGGCATTGGTGGCCGACCTGTGCGGGGAGCGCCAAATGGGCGCGGCGATGGGCGCCTTCGGCACGCTGTTCGATGTCGGTCACGCGGCGGGACCGATACTGGCCGGCGTGCTGGTGGCGTTGACGAGCGATCAGGACTTCCGCCCCGCTTTCGCCATCATCGCGGCGCTACTGGTGGTGGCGGCGCTGGCGTTCCGGTGGGGCGTCGCCCCAGTAGGTAAATAGCGCCGCGTTCACTTTTGCCGAAATCCGGAGCCGACCCCGTTTATGATGGATTGCCTATGATCCTCCCGCGAAGCCAGCGCGGTGTCGTGCAGCTCGCGGCCCAGCTCCTGGGCACGCTGATCATCGTTTTACTTGCGCTGAACTTCGGCTGGTGGATCGTCAAGGAGGAGAACTTCGCGCAGGTTGCCATGGTGATCTGGGCGATCGGCGCCGTGGTTGCGTACTTCATCACTTGCGTTTTGCTTCTACGCCGGGCGCGCGCTGTCGCGCTGGCTGCGGCTGCGCGTGCTGTCCCGTTTCCCGCCGGGCACGGAGGAAAGATGGGCGGTGCGGGGGGCAGCCTTCTTCCCGAGTCTCGGGCGAGACTACGTCGCTGAATAGACGCGTTTTGAGGCCTTAGGGGCCATTTTTGATGGGGAAAATGGCGCTCTAAGCCAAATTGGCTTAACGTGGAGGATCCTTTTGCAGTTTTCTGCGAATGGAGGTGCGTCATGACGCAGCGTTCGATACGGTCGATTGTCGAGCAGCGGGAAGCCATCACCGTCGGGGAAAGCATGACGGTCAGCGAGGCTGCGAAGCTCATGCGGGAAAGCAGGGCCGGGGCCATCCTGATCGTCAACGACGGCGGGCTGGCCGGGATCTTCACCGAGCGTGACGCGCTCTATCGCGTGGTTGCCGAGGGGCGCGACCCGAATACGACGCGACTCGCGGAAGTCATGACCCGGAATCCCCGGACGATCCATCCTGGCAAGCCATTCTCCGAGGCGCTGCAGGTGATGCACGATGGCGGGTTCCGCAACGTGCCGGTGGTCGAGCGGGGGCAACCGCTCGGTATCCTTTCCGTCAGCGACGCCCTGGGACCGGAGCTCAAGGATTTCGTCTACGAGTTGTTGCGCCAGGAACAGGCCGACGACGTGATGCCGGGTTAGTAAAGCGGGGACAGCTCAGTCTGTCCCCGGTTTTGATAAGTAGAGAGCGAATGAGCCAGCAACGCCCGAACATCCTCCTGATTACGTCCGATCAGCAGCGCGCCGACTGTACCGGTTTCGAGAACCCCGATCTGCGCACGCCGCACCTCGACCGCCTTGCGCGGGAGGGCACGCGCTTCTCGGCGTGCATGACCCCCAATCTCGTCTGCCAGCCTTCGCGCGCGTCCATCCTCACCGGCCTGCTGCCGTTGACGCACGGCGTGTGGGACAACGGTGTCGACCTCGAGCCGCGCATCGGCGAGAGCGGCTTCGCCGGCACGCTCGCCCGCCATGGCTACCGCAGCGCGTTCATCGGCAAGGCGCATTTCGCAACCAAGGCGACATTTGCGCCGACCGGCACGCCGGAATGCAGCAAGAGCCAGGCGCGGTACGGCCCCGACTGGCACGGCCCGTACATGGGCTTCGAGCACGTCGAGCTGTGCGTGCTCGGGCACATGCACCGCACGCGGCCGCTGGACCGTCCGCCCATGGGCCATTACGAACGCTGGTTCATCACACGCGGCAGCAACGAGGAAGCCGTGCAGCTGTGGGCCGCCAGCACGCGCCCGGAAATCGGCGCCGCGCAGACCTGGCATTCGGCGCTGCCGGTGGCGTGGCATACCAGCACGTGGGTCGGCGACCGCGCGATCGATTTTCTGTCGCATCACGAACGCGCGCGGCCGCTGGCGATGTGGGTCTCGTTTCCCGACCCCCACCACCCGTTCGACTGCCCCGGGCCCTGGAACCTGATGTACGACCCGAAGAGCGTGCGCTTGCCGCGGCACCGCAGGCCCGACCTGGAGCGCCGGCCGTGGTGGCACAAGGCCTCGATCGAGAGCACGCCGCAACTGAAGGACCCGGCGATGCTCAAGTTCCGGGCGGAGGGCTCGCGCGTGCCGCCGCAGACCGACGCGCAGCTCGCGGAGATGACCGCGAACTACTACGGCATGATCTCGCTGATCGATCACAACGTCGGGCGCATCCTCGGCGCGCTGGACGACCTCGGGCTGGCGGACGACACGCTGGTCGTCTACAGCACCGACCACGGCGATATGCTCGGGAACCACGGCCTCTACCTGAAGGGTCCGACGCCGTACGAGGACCTGATGCGGGTGACGATGATCGCGCGCGGGCCCGGCGTTGCGCGCAACCGGGTGGTGGACGCGCCGGTGTCCACGCTTGACCTCGCCGCAACGTTCTACGATGCTGCCGGCGTCTCGCCGCCGCACGCGCTTCAGGGCCGCAGCCTCGCGCGGCTGCTGGCCGGCGAGCCGGAGAGCCGGGACGTCGCCTACAGCGAGTGGCATGTCCACCCGTCGCGCTGCGGCGTCGGACTGCAGCTGCGCACGGTGCGTACCCGGACGCACAAGTGCACCTTCGAGCTGGGATCCGGCGCTGGCGAACTCTACGACCTGCGCAACGATCCGGGCGAAATGGACAACCGGTTCGACGACCCGGGTTGCGCGACAGTTCGGAAGGAGCTCGAGGATCTGATGCGGGCGCGGCCCGGGGAAATCCGCAAGGTTCTGCCCGAACCGATCGGCATGGCGTAGAGTGATGCCGGGCCGGCGGGAGCCCGCAACATTCATCGGGAGGAGGAAGCGCAATGCGACGACTGATCTGCGGCGCACTGATCCTGGGATTCTGTTCGGCTGTGTTCGCGCAGCCTTGGCCGAACCGGCCCGTGCGGGTGCTGGTCGGGTTCGCGCCCGGCGGGACGACCGATGTGTCCGCCCGGCTGACCGGCGACCTCGTCGCGAAGGAGATCGGCCAGACGGTGATCATCGAGAACCGCCCGGGCGGTGCCGGCAGCATCGCCATCGAGGCGCTGCTCCGCGGCCCGCGCGACGGGCACACGATCGTCATCGGCTCCGATTCCTCGTTCTACCAGCCCGTGCTGAACCCGTCGCTCGCCTATCGCACCGACAAGGACCTGCGCCCGATCACCATCCTCACCAACCAGCCGATCGTGATTGCGGTGCATCCCGCGCCGGGCTGGAAGTCCATCGCCGACCTGCTCAAGGCGGCGAAAGCGCGTCCGGGCCAGATCGCCTACGGCCTGTCCTCGGCCACCGGCACCCAGGCCGTCGCCGCCGGTGTCTTCTTCAAGGGCGCGGGCGTGCGCATGATCGGCGTCCCCTACAAGGGCGGCGGCCAGGCCGTCGTCGACCTGGTCAGCGGGCAGGTGCCGGTCGCCGTGCTGGGGGCCGCGCCGCTGGTGCCGCAGCTCAAGGCGGGGCGGGTGAAGTTGCTGGCTGTCACTTCGAGGCAGCGCGCCAAGGCGCTGCCCGACGTGCCGACCCTGGCGGAACTCGGGTTCCCGTTCATGGACATCGCGCAGTGGTTCGGCGCGGTCGCGCCCGCGGGCACGCCGAACGACGTCATCGCCCGCCTGTCCGCGGCGTTCAACAAGGCGCTCGCCGATCCGAAAACGGCGCAGCGGCTGTTCGACGCCGGGCTCGAGGCCGTCGGCGGCACGCCCGAGGAAATGCGCCGGCGCATGGACGCCGAAATGCGGATCTGGGCGAAAGCCGCGAGCGAGGCCGGGCTCGGAAAATAATTAGCCAACATGGCGCGGGGCCGCCCAGCGCAACGCATTGATCGGGCAAGACTAAGATGCTGGGCCAGCGCGTTTCGAGGGCTTAGAGTGCTTCTTTTGGTGTGGAAAATAGCCTTCTAAGCTGAGGAAGTTTGTTCCAGACCCGGGCCGAAGTTCTACTGATCTCCGATGCCGGCCTTCTTGATGATCCTGGACCACTTGGTGATCTCGGATTTCAGCATGGCTGCGAAATCCTCCGGCGAGCTCGCCACGATCTCCATGCCGGCATCGAAAAACTTCACCTTTACGCCGGGCGCATTCAGCACCCGCGCAACCTCCTGGTTGAGTCGCGCGATGATTGCGGCAGGCGTTTTTGCCGGGGCAAACAGACCGAAGTAGGCGGAGGATTCGTATCCCGGAACACCGGATGCAGCGACGGTCGGCAAGCCGGGAAAGAGGGCCGACGGGCCCGTGCCCGTCACCGCCAAGGCGCGCAGCTTGCCGCTCTTGATCAGCGCCGTCACGGCGCCGGGCGAGAGAAACATGACTTGCACCTGGCCGCTTACGACGTCCGTGATTCCCATCGAGACACCCTTGTAGTTGACCCGCACGATCTTGACGCCGGCCATCACGGTAAAGAGCTCCGCCGCCAAATGGGTCGAGGACCCCAGAGCCGAGGCCGCGTAGTTCATCTCGCCGGGCCGCGCTTTGGCCAGCGCAATCAGCTCGCGAACGGAATTGACGGGCAGGGTCGGCGTGACCACGAGGACGTTGGGCGATCGGACCGTGAGCATGACCGGAGAAAAGTCCTTGATGGCATCCCAGCGTACCGGCCGGAGGAGCGGCGAAATCCAGACCGTATTGCCGTAGAGAAGCAGGGTATAGCCGTCGGGCGGAGCCTTCGCTACATACTCCGGTGCGATGGATGCCCGGTTCTCGATGATCACCGGTTGATGAATCGCGGCGGTCAGTCCCTGGGCGATGAGGCGCGACGCGAAGTCGCCGGCGCCCCCCGCCTGCGACGTGGCGATGTTGATGCGCTTGCCGGGAAAGTTCTGGCCCCAGGCCGAATGCGCGCACGCCAGGATCAATGCGGTCGTGAGGGTCGAAACGAGGCGTCGAGTTGTCATATTGAGTCCGGTCGAGTAACTTTCAGGCGGCGCGGTCGGTGAAGTTCACACTACGAACGCCAGCGACATACCGAATCGCGATGATACCGCATCGAGTCGAATGATCAGATTCAGGAGCCTTGAATGAGCAAGCAATACAGTGCCATCGTCCACAGTCTCACGCCGTTCAACGAAAAATACGAGCTGGACGAGAACGCACTGCGCCTGCATCTGCGCCGGCTGTGTGCGGCGGGCGTGTCGGTGTACCTCGGCGCGGCCGGCGCGTCCGAGGGCTACACGCTGACGCGGGATGAGCGCAATCGGGTGCTTGCCGTGGCTGTCGAGGAGCTCAAGGGCAAGGTCCCGGTGCGGGCTGCGGGTGTCGAGCCGCGCGACGCTGCTGAAATGTCGGCGTACCTGCGCGATGCGGAGGCCATCAAGGTGGACGCTGCCCAGATCTATTCGCTCGACATGGGACACGGGCTGATACCGAGCCGCAGGGAGCTGGAGGGGTACTTTCGCGCCGCGATCGAGGCGACGTCGTTACCCGTCATTATCTCGAACCAGAAGAAAGTGGGGTATGCATTGCCGCTCGATCTGGTCGAGCAGCTCGCCGCGCGCTATTCGAATTTCGTCGGTTTTGCGTACGACGTCAATGACGCGTTCTACATGATCGAGCTGCTGCAGCGCCTGGGCGGCAGACTCGAGATCCATTGTTCAGGAACGGAGAATGCCCTGTTCACGTTGGGCATGGGCGGAAACGGCTACCAGGGCATGGAAGGCAATATCGCCCCCAAGCTGGCCGCAACGGTCGTTTCCGCGTTCGTTGCCAAGGACATGGATCTCATGCACGAGTCGTTTCGGAAGCTCATGCAGTTGCGCGCGATACTGCGTGGCCCCGTCCGCAGCAACCAGCGCGCCGCGAAAGCGCTGCTGAATGCATATGAATTGAGCGGAGGAATCGTCCGCCCGCCGCGCCTGCCTGTCAGTCCGGAGGAGCTGGATGACGTGATCAAGGCGGTTCAGTTATTGGAAATTCCGGAGATGGCGAGCTGGCAGTTGCGGAAAACCCCGGGAACGTCAAACCCGGGTCGGACCAGCGCAACCCATTGATCGAGCGAAAAATCGTTGCGAAAGTGGCGCGTTTCCAGGGCTTAGAGGCTCATTTTTGATGCGGAAAGCGGCACTCTAAGCCGGGCCGGCTCAGCCTGTTCCCCAAGACTGCTCACCATCGGAGGGTTGTCATGACGCTACAAGTGAGGCGGATCGTCACCGGACATGACGCGAACGGCAAGGCCGTCGTGGCCAGCGACGAGCGGCTGACCACGGTCTCGCGAAGGATCGGCGCGAATATCACGGGCTGCGAGATCTGGTCCACCGACCGGATGCCGGTGGACGATTCGCCGGAGGCCGACGCCGCGCAACGGGCCGGTTTCGTCAAGCGCTACAATTACCGGAAACCCGGATCGGACAACGCGTCAACGCCGTGACGTGAAAGGAGGTCAATGATGCTTTGGGCCATTTCCCGCGTAGCAGGACCCGACTTCGCCGCAAAACGCGAGCAGGGCTTGCAGGCTCACCTCGACTATCTCCGCAGCCAGAAAAAGATCCTGGTGGTCTCGGGCGCGACGCTGACCGACGATGGCAGGGACGTCACCGGCAGCCTGTTGATCGTCAACGTGGGGAGCCGCGCCGAAGCCAGGGCCTTCGTGGACGGCGACCCGTTCCAGAAGGCGGGCCTGTTCACGAACGTTACGATTACGCGCATGCGCAAGGGACAGTGGAATCCCCAGGCCGCCGAGGGCGCCTGACAGCGGCGTGGAGAGCTGGCGTCAGGCTGGGAAACCTCAGGGACAAACCCGGAATGCAAGAAACGTGGTCTGCACGCGATTTGCCTGAGTTAAGCACTACAACATTCAACCCGGTACGGAAAAAGCCGGTCAGGTCAGCGTCGCGGATCCGGCTTCCAGCGCCGCCGTCAGCTCCTTGAGGTTTTCCCACTGCATCGGGCGGCGGCCGCTCTCGATCTCCTCGAACATTTGCAGTTGCAGCCGGTTGAGCGGCGTCGGTATTCCGTGCCGCTCGCCGCACCGGACGATCTCCCCGGTGACGTAATCGATCTCGGACTTCCGCTTGCGCACCACGATGTCGCGCCAGTAGCCGGTCCGCACCTTGGTGTTGTTCTTGGCCTGGCCCCGCGCGATCTCATCCAGCACAGCGGAGGCCGCCGCGACCCCGGCGGGCGAGGGATCCAAAAATGGGGCCGGATCGAAGTGAGCGAACGGCTCCACCCGGACGCCGTCGGCCGCGGCGACCTGGATTGCCTCGCGAACGAGCTGGATGCGGACCGGGTGATACGCCTGGTTGGCGCGGACTTCCAATGCATTGGCATCGACCAGGGCAGTGGCCGCGTCTAACGTGCCCTTGCACATCTTGGCCCACACGAAGCCCATGATGTTGGTGCACGTGTGGGCAGGCGTAGAGTGGGCGAGCAGGCGGCGCACCTCCTCGAGCCGCGGCGTCATGCGCCCGTCCAATTCGCCGACGAAGAGGTTTCCCGTGCGGCCGCGGACGACCAGTCCCGGCCCGTGATAGTCGGCGGAGAAATCGACCAGGCAGCCGATCGTTCTGTTCACGCCGATGCGTTTTGCGATGTGCGGCTCGTTCACGCCATTCTGCAGCGAGATCACGGCCGATTGCGGGCCGAGGTGCGGCTCGATCGCGTCGAGCGCGGCGTTCGTGAATTGCGATTTTACGGCGAGGAAGACGAGGTCGAACGTCCCAATCACCTCCCCGGGCAGCGCGGCGCGCACCGGGACCCGTTGCTCGCCCGCAGCAGACTTGATGACCAGACCGCTCTCGTTCATCGCCCGCACGTGGTCCGGTACGATATCGACGAGCAGCACGTCCTCACTGGCAGCCGCCATGGCCGCGCCCACCACGCCGCCGATCGCCCCACTTCCCCAAACCGCACTTTTCATTCCCGGCCCCTGACGCGCACCGCGATGGATGCCGTGATCCGTTCAGGATCGACGCGGATCGGTTACTCCGGCTTGACGCCCGCGGCCTTCACGACCCGGGCGGCACGCGCAAGCTCCTCCCGGATGTACTTGGCGAATTGTTCCGGCGTATTGGTCTCCGGATCCGCGCCCCGCGCAATCAGAGCCTGCCTGACTTCCGGTGTGTTGACCACCTTGACGATCGCGACGTTGATACGGGTCACGATGTCCCTGGGAGTACCGGCAGGAACCAGCACGCCGATCCAGGACCTCGACTCGAACTTCGGGATTGTCTCGGCTATCGTCGGCAGGTCCGGCGCCGAGGGATGACGGCGTGGGCTGCTCACGCCAAGTCCGCGCAGATGCCCTGACTTGTGATACCGCAGCCCGCTTGGGATCGCCGGAAACATCAAATCGATTTGGCCGCCGAGCAAGTCTCCCAAGGCAATGCCCACGCCTTTGTATGGCACGTGCACCATCTGGACGCCGGTCATCATCTTGAAGAGCTCGCCCGACAAGTGAGCCGCGCTGCCGATTCCGCCCGAGCCGAAATTGAGCTTGTTGGGATGCGCCCTGGCGAGGCCAATCAACTCCTTGACCGACTTCGCCGGAACCGCGGGGTGGACCGTCAGAAAGTACGACGACAGATACACGAGGCTGACAGCGGTGAAATCCTTGACGATGTCGTGGGGCACTTTCTTCATGATGCTGGGATTGACGGTGTTCTGGCCGGTTCCGAACAACCACGTATAGCCGTCGGGCGGAGACTTTGCCACCACGTCGGCGCCTATCATCGCGTTCGCGCCGGCACGATTGTCGATCACAATTTGCTGTCCCAGCAGCTCGGTCAGCTTGGGAGCAATAAATCGCGCGACCACGTCCGGCCCGCCGCCCGGTGCGGTCGGCACCACGATGCGAATCGGGCGATTCGGATAGTTCTGGGCCCAGCTTGGTGCGATCGCAGATGCGAACACAACCACCAGGCAGCACATGACCAGCTTCTTCATCGGGTCTTTCCGGAAACGCCAGTTGAGCGAATCAATTGTGGCGAATGTCACTGGCTCAGAATATTCGCCGCTTTGACCAGCTTGGCCCACTTTCCAATTTCCGCGCGAATGTGCTGATCGAGCTCTTTCGGAGTGCTGCCAATAATTTCAACTCCTTGCGCCGCCATGCGCTGTTTGATCACGGGCTGGTCGAATACGCTCACAACGGCCTTGTTCAGCTTGTTAATTACGGATCGGGGGGTCGCGGCCGGCGCTAATAGTGCATACCAGGTACCGGTTTCGACACCCGGGAACCCCGCTTCCGTCATTGTTGGCAGATCCGGCAGCACGTTGGAACGCTTCTTGTCGGCAACTGCAAGTGCACGGAGCCTGCCGGCCTTGATGTGCTGTTCGAAAGCCAGCGGACCGGCAAACATCAGTTGTACGTGGCCACCAATGAGATCGCTGACGCCGGGTCCGGAGCCTTTGTATGGCACATGGGTCATGCGAACCCCGGCAACCATGTTGAGAAGCTCACCCGATAGGTGAGGCGAACTGCCGGTGCCGCCGGAGGCAAAGCTTAACGGTTTGGTTTTCGCCAGTTCCACCAGCTCCTTTACCGACTTGGCGGGCACGGAGGGGTGCACTGCAAGAATGTTGGCCTGTGATACCAGAAGCGACACACCGGCCAAGTCTTTTACGGGATCGAACGGGAGGCTCTTCATCAGGCTCGGATTAACCGTGTAGGTGGTGGTGATCAAAAGCAACGTGTAGCCGTCGGGATTTGATCTCGCGGTGATGTTGGTCCCGATGACGCTGCTTGCCCCCGGGCGGTTGTCAATGATGATCTGTTGGCCGAGCGCGTCACCCAAAGCAGACTGGATGGTGCGTCCCAGATTGTCCGCGCTTCCTCCCGGCGCGAATGGCATGATCAGCCGGATCGGCTTGCTGGGGAACGTGCTGGTTTGCGCCACCGCCATGCTGGAGACACAAAGACAGGCGATGAGCGTGAAGGTCTCGAGTGAGCGCGTTTCATTCATCGGAGTGGGCGTGCACGCTTGCGCGTGTTTCGCTGGTGGAGACCAGGGGATCATAGTGCATAGCCGTCTGCGCCCCAACCGCTGTCCATATTCTGAAAGGAGCGATTTCCAACCGATGGCGCATGTAGGTATTATAATTCAATCACGATCCCGTCGGTCGCACCCGAAGGGATCGAATTCAATTCGAGAGAGCAGCACCGACGCAAACGCCAAGCGGCCGTTTCAGATAGTGGATAAGAAATGACCTCGGACGCGACGTTTGTTGCAAGCGATGGCGTCAGGCTTTTCTACCGTTTCGACGACCATACGGACCCCTGGAAGGATGCGCCGTATCTGGTACTGGTCCACCCCGGAATGGGCGGCTCAGAGCGCCTGATCGCGTGGGTTCCCCATTTCTCCCGGCACTATCGCGTGGTACGGCCGGATATGCGGGGGCACGGCAAGTCGGAGGCGGGGCTGGACAAGCCCCTGACGCACGAGCGGCTTGGGCTGGACTTCGTCGAGTTGCTGGATCATGTCGGCGCCCGGAAGGCGCACGTGATGGGTTCCTCCGCCGGTGGCATGGTCGCCATGCAGGCGGCGTTTCGGTGGCCGGAGCGCTTCGCATCGCTCGCTTTGTACGCCGCCACTGCCGGGATTCATCCGGATCGCCCCAAGAAGGGGAACTGGCTGGAGCGCGTTGCGAAGCGCGGTGTGCGCCAGTTCCTGACCGAAACCGTCCGCGATCGGATCGGCAATGCTTCTCCCGAGCACGTCCGGTGGTACATCGATTCCGCCGAGGGTGTCACGGTAGAGGCGCTCGCACGGTTCGTGCCGCTGATGGCGAGCGAGTATTACCCGGAGAAGCTTGCGCAGTTCAAGTTTCCCGTCCTGATGGTTGTTCCTGATCCCGATCCCATGGTCGACCGCAGCGAGTACGACAAGATGCATCGGCATCTGAGAGACGGCACGTTCGTCACGATCCCGGGCGCGGGGCACGGCATGACAGCCGAGATTCCTGATCGCTGTGCTGAGACGCTCCGCGACTATCTGAAAAAATTGGAAACCAGGTGACCCGAACGTTCACCGCGAGCGATGGCGTAAAGATAGCGTACTACGTGGACGACTTCGCTGACCCCTGGAAGCCGTCGAACGCGCTGGTGATGCTGCATGCCGCAATGGGAAGCGCGAAGCGCTTTTATTCGATGGTGCCGGGTTTCGCCCGGTATTTTCACGTGGTGCGCCTCGATACGCGGGGCCATGGCAGTTCACAAGTCCCACCGCCGGATACGGCAATGAACAAGCAGCGGGTCATGGAAGACGTGGTCGAGGCGCTCGATCATCTCGGGATCGATCGCGCACACGTCTTAGGCGCTTCGGCCGGCGGTTATGCCGCGCAGCAGCTTGCCATTCATCATCCCGGGCGCGTCAAGAGCCTCGCGTTGTTTGCTGCGACACCGGGTTTTAAGGGCGAGCAGGGCAGGCGATGGTTGAATATGGCCGCGGAGCAGGGCATGCGCAAGGCGTTCGGCGACACGATCGGCGAGCGCTTCCCCGTCGGAGACTGCGAGCAGGGATTGGTGGACTGGTTCATGGACGAGATTTGCAAGAATGATCTCGCATGGCTGGCCCGCTACGTAGGCTATTGGACCGAAACCGACTTCATGAATGAGGTGGAAAAAATCCGTTGCCCGACGCTGATCGTGAAGCCGGGCGGCGAGCCCATCGGTTTGCCATCGCTTTACGGTGAAATGAAAAAGCGGATCAAGAACAGCGAACTGGTCACCTACGAAGGCGCGCGGCACAACGTGTACGATTACCTGCCCGAGCGCTGCGTTAAGGACACGCTGGCTTTCTTAGGAAAGCATTTTCCCGCGGAGTTGCCCCGTTGAGAGTAGCCGATAGGGCACGCGCGGAACGGTCAGAGGGTCTTCGAAGGTGAGCCGCCTCGCAATGGCGGCGGGCACTGAGTGTGCGTGGGCTAATCATCTGCCTCATGCGGTTAATGCAGGAATGTCGCAGGCGGATTTCGCTGAGGTAAGGAGGGGTGCCCTGGCGGGCAATCCCCGCGGAGCCGGCCGCAATCGCCTACATCAGGGAAACTTAAGAGGATATCGAATCATGCCGCTTTCATCGATAATGGAGTCCTTCACGGCCAGTGACGGACTGACTATCAAGTACGTCGTGGAAGACTTCAGCGACCCATGGCTGCCGCAAGACACGCTGATCCTTATCCATGCCGCGATGGGCAGCTCGCGCAGACTCTACAAGTGGGTTCCCATTCTCGCGCGACACTTCCGCGTGGTGCGTCCGGACATGCGAGGCCACGGTCAGAGTGGCATCCCCGGTCCTGAACAGTTGTCGCTGAAGCGACTGACGCAAGACGTGGTGGAGTTGGCGGATCATCTGCGGTGCCCGAAGTTCCACCTTGCTGGTTCCTCGGCCGGCGCGATTGTCGCGATGCAAACCGCGATCGACCATCCGGAGCGCGTCAAGACCGTTGGTAATTTCGCGTCCACGCCGGGGCTGAAGAACTCCCAGATCGATCCGCAAGTCTGGGTGCGGAAGATCCGGGAGAAAGGTCTGCGTGGTTTCCTCGAGGAGACCATTCATGATCGGTTTCCCGGGGCGGTGGATCCCGGATTTCTGAGCTGGTTCATCGACGAGTCGGCGCGCACAAATGAAGACCTTTTCTGCCGATTCGCTTCGATGATGAAGGAGGTCGATCAGACCGATAGGCTGCATGAAATCAAGTGCCCGATGATCACCGTCGTGCCGGGCCATGACCCGCTTGGGACGGTTTCGCAATACAAGGTCATTCCCGATCGCGTGGCGGACTGTGAGTTCGTGGTCTACGAGGGCTTGCAGCACAACATCACGGACGCGGTTCCGGAGCGGTGCGCGGAAGACCTTTTGCGTTTCCTGCTGAAGCATCGTGCCCGATAGCGTCACCCGGGGGTTTTCCGCAAGTATCGTGTGCTGCAAGGGGAGCCAGGAAAAGCATGGGGCGGCTTGAAGGAAAAGTGGCATTCATAACCGGCGCCGGGTCGGGTATTGCCCGTGCCGCGGCACGGCTGTTTGCGAGAGAAGGGGCAAGGGTGGCCATAGCGGAACTTAAGCCCGACTTGGGACGTGCCACGGAACGGATCGTGCGTGAAACCGGCGGAGACGGTTTTTTCATCGAAATCGACGTCACGCGAGAAGAAAGCGTGCGCAGTGCGCTTGCGACTGCGGTTGAACGGTGCGGTAGGCTCGACGTTCTTTACAACTGTGCAGGGGGATCGATAACTCAGGACAGCCTGGTGACGGACGTCGACCTGAAAGTATGGGAACACACCATGATGCTGGATCTGCTGGGGCCGATCCTGTGCTGCCGCCACGGAATTCCGGAAATCATCAAGAGCGGGGGTGGTGCTGTGATCAATATGTCTTCGGGAGCGGCCCTGCGGGGGAGCAGTCCTTCGCATATATACACCTCGGCAAAAGGCGCGATTCTGTCATTGACCCGGGCGCTGGCTGGCGCCTATGCGAAGCAGAATATCCGGGTGAACGCCATCTGCGCGGGGCGCATCCTGACGGAGAGAATTAAACGCAACTACGGCGCTGATGGAGGGACGGGCCTGGTCGTTGATCGCCAGAACGCCGCTGGGAGGGCGAAGGAATACCCCTTCTGGGTGGGAGAACCCGAGGATATCGCGAATATCGCCTTATTCCTCGCATCCGATGAGTCGCGGATGATTACAGGTGCGAGCATTCCTGCGGACGGCGGGCGATCCGCGTATTGACTTCGGGCTTCCAATCCAGCACGAGAGCGGTAGATGCAATACGCGATACTTCACCAGGCCTAGCGCTTAGAAGGGACAGGGCACGATGGCGCGACATATCGCCTGTTTGACTTTTGATTTCGACGCCATGTCGGGCTTCATGGCGCGGGGAATGCTGTCTCCGACCCCGGTGTCCCGCGGAGAGTTTGGCGCGGACGTTGGGGTGCCGCGCATTCTCGCATTGCTCAAGAAGTACGGTCTGCGCGCGAGTTTTTACATTCCGGGACATACGCTGGCGACGTATCCCGATGCCTGCAAGCGCATCGTCGATGCCGGGCATGAGATTGGTCACCATGGCTGGACGCATGTGCCGCCGACGCAACTGACGCGGGAAAAGGAAGAGCAGGGGCTGATCGAGGCGAACGAGCTCATTCGCAAGCTGACGGGCCGGTATGCTGCTGGCTACCGTTCGCCGTCATGGGATCTGTCGCCGAGCTCTGTCGACCTGCTGTTGAAGCACGGATTCATTTACGACAGCAGCATGATGGGCAACGACTACATGCCGTATCGGGTTCGACACGGTGACGTCATCGAGCTTGAGAAACCCGCCGTATTCGGCAAGCCAACGCGCTTGATCGAGGCGCCCGTCAGCTGGAACCTGGACGACTTTCCGCACTTTGAATACCTGCGCACGCAGGCAGGGGTTATGCCGGGATTGATGAATGCAGACCATGTTCTCGAGAACTGGCTGAACGATTTCGTCTATCTTCGTGAGAGCTTGGACTGGGGCATTATTACCTACACCTTCCATCCTTTTGTCATTGGGCGCGGACATCGAATGATCATTCTCGAGAAGCTGGTCCGCAGCCTCCAGGAAAACGGCGCCGTATTCATGAGGCTCGAAGATGCTGTTGCCGAATATAACCAAAGGCATCCTTTCCAATGAACGCGAACCGCTGGGAAATGCAGCATTTCATGACAAGCGACGGCCTCAATCTGGCCTATGTCGTCGATGATTACACCGACCGGTGGAAGCCAAGCGACACCGTGATACTGGTGCATGCGGCCATGGGCAGCTCGCGGCGTTTTTACGCCTGGGTGCCCCATCTCGCGCGCGATTTCCGCGTGGTTCGCCTGGATATGCGGGGGCATGGTGAATCGCAGATCCCCGGGCCGGAGCAGTTGTCGTCCCGGGACCTCGTGCGCGACGTGGTCGAGCTGGCGGATCACCTCGCATGCGCGACGTTTCATATAGCAGGTTCCTCTGCTGGAGCCGTCGTATCGCAGAAAGTGGCGATTGACCATCCGGACCGCGTTGCCACGCTGGCTGTCTTTGCTGCCGCCCCGGGGATAAAGCATGGCAACCAGGATCACGCGCAGTGGGTTGCGCGAATCGGGGAGAGGGGCGTAGCCGCTTTCCTGCGGGAAACCATTGGTGATCGTATGGATGCGCGAAGTGTGGAGCCAGGCTTCATCGACTGGTTTATCAACGAGTCGGCGCGGACCTCGGTTGAATTGCTGGCGCGCTTCGTGCCCATGATGAGAGGGTTTGACGTGATGGACGAAATCTCCCGCATCGCGTGCCCGACGCTGGCGGTTGTGCCCGGGGCTGACCCGATCCACCGGGTGGATCAATATCGGGTTCTGGCCGACAAGATCAAGGACTGCGAGTTCATGGTGTACGAGGGCTTGCCGCACAATATTACGGATTCGGTCCCGGACCGTTGTGCGCAGGACTTGAAGAAATTTCTGCTGAAACACCGGAGGAGCCAATGAATGGATCGAGCTGGTAAGGTTTCATCCCCGTAATTGCGAGCGGGGGATTGCCTGTCATAGCGGCAGACCAGCCATATCCATCCAAGATTGGCGGAATAGGTTTTCGCTGTTAGGCTAGCAGCCTGTCGGACTTAGGTGTCCGACAGGCTGCTAACAGCAAAACCGCCCGTGAATTTCGAATGAGCCCCAGTGTAACGGCCCCGATTGGCCTCCGATGGACACGCGCGCAGGCTGGAAATAAGGTTTTCACTGCTATTGACTCCCGTTATCGCGCGGGCGGTTTTGCACAAGGAGTTTGTCGGGGCTAAGTCCGACAAACTCGTCAATCCGGAATGCTTGGCAATGATTGGTAAATACCGCTGGCCTAGGGACGTGCGCTGCGTCTGCATGCTCACCGTGGATTTCGACGGCCCATCCCATGAAATCGGACGCAATTTGAGGCCGCTGGGCATCAATTCCTGGGGACGATACTCTGGTCGACGCGGCGTGCCCCGTTACCTTGATCTATTCGAAAAGTACGAAATCCCTTCGACTTTCTTCGTGCCGGGGTTCGATGCCGAGTACTACCCCGCGGTCGTCAAGGACATCCACCGCAGAGGATTCGAGGTCGCCGCTCACGGCTATCTGCACGAGGCATGGGAGCTTGGCGACGAGGAAGAAGAGCTCCTGCAGCGCACCCACACGATACTCACGGAGCTGCTGGGCACGCCACCGGTCGGATGGCGCTCCCCGTCAGGAAGAAAAACCGCGCGCACCATGCGTGTGCTGAAAAAACTGGGCTACCTCTACGATTCGAGTGACAAGGATTACGACTTGCCGTACATGGTGCGGCTGGACGGCAGCCGGCTGAGCGACATGGTGGAGATCCCGAACAACACGTACAGCCTTGATGACTTTCCGTGGTTCAAGTTCAGCATGACACCGGCCTCCGAGGTCCTGGCGCATTGGAAACAGGAGTTCGATTCACTGTATGCCGAGAATGGCTATTTCATGCTGACCTTCCATCCCCGCAGCGGTTGGGGCTCGGGCGGTCCGTCGAGAGCCAGAGTGATCGAAGAGATGATCCGCTATATAAAGCAGCATGAAGGGATTCGCTTCTTCAGCATTCGACAGCTAGCGGATTGGTGCCTCAACAACCACGTAGAGTTCGAGTGATGGAATCGCGTCCGGTGTGGTGGGACGGAGCGAGATGTGTGGTCGCCGTGACCGTCAATTTCGATGCGGAGTCCGTGGACCTGCACGAGGTGGCGAAAGAAAACCTCTATGGCAGATTCTCGTATGGGCGCTACGGCATGCGCGCAGGCATCTGGCGCGTGCTGGATTTGTTGACGGGCCACGGCATCCGCGCGACGTTTTTCGTGCCGGCCTTGGACGCGGAGAGCAATGGTCGCGCTCTGGAGGCGGTATTGAAGAACGGCCACGAAGTGGCGGCGCGAGGTTACGCTTTTGAGGATCACAGCAAGCTCGGTGAAACCGAAAAAGTGACCCTGCAGCGTGCGCACGAGGCGCTGCGCAAGCTGATGGGGGAGGCCCCAGTCGGCTGGCGAGCGCCGGGAGGGTTCCTATCGCCCCAGACGTTAACGCACCTCACAGAGCTTGGCTACTCGTACGACAGCAGCTTCCAGGACGACGATCTGCCTTACGTGATGCAATGTCCAAACGCGAAGTGCATCGTCGAACTCCCGCAGTTCCAGTTCCTCGATGATTCCACCCTGTACGCGCCGCGTCACTCGCACGAGCGGCTTCTGAAGACCTGGCGCGAAGAGTTTGATGCTCGCTACGACGAGAATCTGTTCATCAACCTGACGCTGCACGTGCGCGGCGATTACGGATCCGGCCGAGCGAGCCGGGTCCGCGTGGTCGATCAGTTCCTGCAGCACGTGAGCGCGCGCGCTGGCGTACGATTCATGGCGTGTCGCGAGATCGCCGAACGCTGGAAGGCCGCGAACCCCAGCACCGAGCCGGCACCGGTCTAAACAGCGGATGAATGGGAAGCGTCCCTTTGCGGATTTGCGCGTCGTCGAGTTGGCGGCGCCGTTGACCTCCTGTTGCGAAAAGCTCTTCGTAGGCCTGGGCGCGGAGGTTCAGCTTGCGGATCGGCAGGGCGTGCTCGCCGTCGCGCGAGGTTAGAAAAGCTGGAACAACCCTGGGCTTTGTCGAGCAAATGCCACAACCTTTTCCAGTTTACGAGATCGAGGGCGGCGCGCATGAATGTGGCGTGAGCCACGGGAAGCAGGCCGCAGAGCGGGTGGCGCGCACCCTTGAAATCTATCTGCCTGCTTTCACGCGGCAGGCGAAGCTTACGCTCGAGGAGATTCGCGAGCGCGCCCGCGCATACGCTGCAGCGATCACGGATCTCGACCGCGACATCATGCGGGAGCTCGAGGGCATTGCGTCCGGTTCCGGTCAGCGGCTTGAGGACATCGTGGCGGTTAACTGCCGCACCGAGATCCTCTACGGGAGTCTTTCCGGCGCAATGCCGGCGCCCGAGTGTACGACGATCGTCGCGCTGCCCGAAGCCACGCGCGATGGCGGCATTCTGGTGGGAAAGAACTGGGACTGGCGCAGCGCCTGCGTGGATGCGGTTGTCGTGCTGAAGATCCGCCAGACCGGAAAGCCGGCGCTTACGCTGATCGTGGAAGCGGGCATGGTAGGCCGCGATGCGTTCAACGAGGACGGGATCGTCGTCTGCGGCAACTTGCTTGTGTCGAACGACGACAAGGGGCAGGTCGGCGTCCCTGTCCCGATACTGCGCCGGCGCATTGTCCAGGCGCGCTATTTCTACGAGGCGATCGACATGCTGGTGCGCTCACCGCGAGGCGCGTCCGGAAATTATCTAATCGCTCACCGCGACGGCGTGGCGATCGACTTCGAGACAAGCCCGAACCACGCCTTCCCTGTGTACCCGGACCGCGGTCTGCTTACGCACTCGAACCATTTCCAGTCGACGGTCGCTCAGGCAGCAGGCATTGCAAAATACTACACAGGCGACAGTCTCTACCGCGATTTCCGCGCACGTCAGTTGCTCGAGGCAAAGATAGGGTCGATCACGTTGGACGACATCAAGGCAACACTGCGCGACCACTTCGGATACCCGAGAGCGATCTGCCGGCATCCCCACGACTATCCGGGCAGTGAGCCCACGGTAACCATCTCGTCTCAGATCTTCGACCCGAAAACCGGCGTCGTGCACATCGCGGCGGGTCAGCCCTGCGAAAGCGAGTACGTTACAGTGACTCTGCCGAGCCGGGACCGGCAGATCGTAGTCGCTTAGCGGAGCGCCGAAGCTAGCGCTGGGGCGCTCTTGCTCCGCATTTGCAATCCAGCCGAAGAGAGCAGGATGGGCCCCGGGCAGTGC
Organism: Betaproteobacteria bacterium; assembly: GCA_016192825.1. Classification (GTDB taxonomy): domain Bacteria; phylum Pseudomonadota; class Gammaproteobacteria; order Burkholderiales; family SG8-41; genus SG8-41. Next base: position 42,413 of record JACPTK010000024.1, read on the forward strand.
CGCCGGACGCGCGCGTTCGAAGCCTTGTTCGCGGGCGGGCAGCTCGTCGAACTGCAGCGCATCCGCGAAGCCTTCTTGAGGCAATAAGCCGGATCAGCACAGATTGTGTGTACGTGAGCGTTCCTGCCGTCGGGTCAACGATCGCGCATGTGTCGCCTCGGCACGATCGAAAGGGCGAGGCTCGAATTATCGGGAAAACAAAAAAAGGGCTGGCGACAGCCCTTTTTGGCGGGGTCTCTGCCCCTCTATTTCGGCACCAGCTTGATCTGGCGGGCTACCTTGCCGTACTTGTCGTACTCGCTCTTCATCAGCTTGCCCAGGTACTCCGGCGACTCGGTCCAGACATCCAGCCCCAGGGACTCCAGCTTCGCGCGTATGTCCGGCTGCTTCATCGCCGCGTTGAATTCCCGGTTGAGGATCGTGATGACCTCTTTCGGCACCTTGGCCGGGGCGACGAACCCGAACCAGCCGCCGGAGGAGAATCCCGGGACGGTTTCCGCGACAGTGGGGAATTCGGGATAGTTGTGCGCGCGCGTGGGTTTGGCGATGCCGAGCATCCGCACCCGGCCGGCCTGCACGTGCGGATGGATGGCCGTGAACGAGCTGAACGCGACATCCACCCGTCCGGACAGGAGTTCCGCCGCCATGCCCGCTATCCCCTTGAACGGCACGTGGATGTACTCGAAGCCCACGTAGGAGCGGAAGAGTTCCGTCGCCATGTGCAGGAACGCGCCCTCGCCGTTGGTCGCGAAACTGACCTTGCCCGGATTGGCTTTCAGGTATTTCACCAGATCCCCGGTCGTCTTGAAGGGCGAGTTCGGGGCGGCCACCAGCGCCAGGTAATTCGTCGCGACCAGCGCGATCGGCTTGAAGTCATTCAGCGCGTGGTAGGGCACGTCCTTCATGGTGTGCGGAATGACCGACATGTTGCCGCCCTGCCCGCAGGCGATCGTGTAGCCGTCCGGAGTCGCGGCCGCGGCCAGACCCAGGCCGATCCTGCCGCCCGCGCCGGGCCGGTTGTCGACGACGAGTTGCTGGCCGAGGCGCTCGGCCGCGTAGCCGCCCAGGAGGCGGCCGAAAGTGTCGCAAGGATCGCCGGGCTGCTGGGGAACGATGATGCGTATCGCCCGGGCGGGGTACTTCTGCGCCAGCGCCGTGCCCGTCAGGCCAGCGCAGGCGACCAGCACCCAGATAATGCGTGCAGCATGAGACATGATCCACCTCCCTATTGTCGATGTATTCTTCTTGAACCGTAGCGTTCACTCTAGCGCCGTCCGCGTATCGAACGCAAGGGGTGGTCATCGCGACGACTTACACCAGGGTCGGTTCAGTCTCGAGGCCCCCGACTCCCGGGTCGGACCAGCGCAACGCATTGATCGGGGGGGAAAAACCAAAATTGAGAGCGGTATAAGCGCTTGGCAGCGCGTTTTTGTGAGCAAAAATCGCGCGCTAAGCTGAAAATACGGGTCAGCCAAGCCCGTCCCCTGACACACAACCAGAGAAAGCCGACCATGTACCCGAATACCCTGCTTTACATCAACGGCGCCTGGGGTCCGGGCGCCACCGGCCGCACGTTGCCCGTCGTCAACCCCGCCAACGGCAGCCAGATCGGCACCGTCGCCTGCGCCGAGCGCGCCGACCTCGACCGCGCGCTGGCAGCCGCGGACCAGGGCTTCAAGACCTGGCGCAAGGTCTCGGCGTTCGATCGATCGAAGATCATGCGCAAGGCCGCGAATCTGTTTCGCGAGCGCGCCGACACGGTTGCGCCGATCCTCACCCTGGAGCAGGGCAAGCCGCTTGCCGAGGCCAAGGGGGAAGTGCTTGCCGGCGCGGACATCATCGACTGGTTCGCCGAGGAAGCCCGCCGCGCCTACGGGCGCGTGATTCCGGCGCGCGCGGAAGGCGTCTACCAGCTGGTGATCAAGGAGCCGGTGGGTCCGGTGGCCGCCTTCACGCCCTGGAATTTCCCGATCAACCAGGTGGTGCGGAAGCTCTCCGCCGCGCTCGCGGCCGGCTGCTCGATCATCATCAAGGCGCCCGAGGAAACGCCGGCCTCGCCCGCCGGGCTGATCCGCGCCTTCGCCGACGCCGGCGTCCCCGCCGGGGTGGTCAACCTCGTCTACGGGGACCCCGCGGAAATCTCGAGCTACCTCGTTCCGCACCCGGTCATCCGCAAGATATCGTTCACCGGCTCCGTCGCGGTGGGCAAGCAGCTCGCGGCGCTCGCCGGCAGCCACATGAAGCGCACGACCATGGAGTTGGGCGGGCACGCGCCGGTGATCGTGTTCGACGACAGCGACGTCGACGCCGCGGTGAAGACGATGGCGTTCATGAAATACCGCAATGCCGGGCAGGTGTGCATCTCGCCGACGCGCTTCCTGGTGCAGGAAGGCGTCTACGCGAGCTTCGTCGAGAAATTCGTCACGGGCGCCAAGGCGATCAAGGTCGGCGACGGGATGGAGAAGGACACGAAGATGGGCCCGCTCGCGAACCCGCGGCGGAGCCGCGCGATGGAGGCGCACGTGGGAGACGCGAAAAAGCATGGCGGCAAGGTGCTCGCCGGCGGCTACCCGGTCGGCGAGAAGGGCAACTTTTTTGAGCCCACGGTGATCACGGAGCTGCCGAAGGAAGCGATGGCGATGAACCAGGAGCCGTTCGGCCCACTGGCGATCATCAACCCGTTCCGCAGCTTCGACGACGCGGTGGCCGAAGCGAACCGCCTGCCGTACGGGCTTGCCGCCTACGCGTGGACGCGCTCCGCCAAGACCGCCACGGCCGTCGCCGCGTCGGTCGAGACCGGCATGATGACCATCAACCACCTGGGCCTCGCGTTGCCCGAAGTGCCGTTTGGCGGCGTCAAGGATTCGGGCTACGGCTCGGAAGGCGGCAGCGAGGCGATCGAGCCGTATCTCAATCCAAAGTTCGTGTCGCAGGCGGGCTTATAGAATTGCCGGGCACCGGCTTTACGGGCATCGGTAATTGAGTGATGGGAGAATTCATGCAAGCTGCCGCAAGCATGAGCATCGCGCCGACCGGAGCGGCGCTGGGCGCCGAGATCCGCGGCGTGGACCTTGCGCGGGACCTCGACTCGGAGACGTTCGGCCGCATCGAGGAGGCCTTCGACCGCCACGGCGTGATCTTCTTCCGCGGCCAGACGATCACGGTCGAGCAGCAGATCGCCTTTGCCCGGCGCTTCGGCAACGTGGAGATCAACGTCAACACCCAGGCTTGCCTGCAGGGGCGTCCCGAAGTCCTGCTGGTGTCGAACGTCAAGGAAAATGGCCGCTACATCGGACTGGCCGACGCGGGAACCACCTGGCACACGGATATGTCGGCGTACGCCTGTCCGCCGCGCTGCTCGATTCTCCATGCGATAGAAGTTCCGCGCGCCGCCGACGGGACCGTCCTGGGCGACACGATATTCGCCAGTGCCGCCGCCGCGTACGATGCGCTCGCGCCCGAACTCAAGTCACGGCTGGAAGGCAGGCGCTCCACGCACAGCTACCTCGCCAAGATGATGGCGCGCAAGGCGGCCGTGGGCTTGACCCGCGAGGTCACGCCGGAGCATCTGGAAAAAACCCCGCCCGTCGCGCATCCGGTGTTCCGCACGCACCCGGTCACCGGCCGCAAGTGCCTCTACGTCACCGAGGGTGAATGCATCGGCATCGACGGCATGGCGGAAGCGGACGCGGTGCCGCTCATCTCCCGGCTGCACCGCCACCTGATCGACCCGCGATTTCAGTACCGGCACCGCTGGCGCGTCGGCGACGTGCTCATGTGGGACAACTGCACCTGCCAGCACCTGGCCGTGCGCGACTACGGCGAGAGCCTGCGCCGCCTGATGCACCGCGTCACCGTGAACGGCTCGGTCCCGTTCTAGCAGCCTGTCGGACTGGGTCCCATGAAAGGTCGGTGTGAACGCATGGGTCGGCGATCCTGGGAACCGCTACCGCCTGCCGTATGAGGAATCGCCGTACCGGCCGGATATCGAAGTGCGGGATTTCGTCGAGCTCGCCGGCACGCTGGGAGCGTAACCGGTCAGTCATGCCGAGGCGACACGCCCCCCAGGGCGGACCGGAGGCGCCCTGCGGGCCATTTCGCGCAAATTGATTGTTATCCGGACCCGGGGAAAAAGTTATATATTTCCCGTTGGTGGGATCGTTCAGGCGGTTCCGGGAGCGGACAGCACGCCTGGTTCGGGGGAGTTCGGCGGTGCCTCGGCAACGGGGCTGCGATTTTTTTAAGGGGATTGACGATGAAGATCGTAACGACGTGGCTGGCATTGCTCGCATTGACCCTGTTCATCGGATCCGCTGCCGCGGTTCCTCCGGGGCAGACGGTCGAGTTCAAAGGCGGCGGAGCGGGCAAGGTGGTGTTCGACGGGAAATTCCATGCGGATAAGAAGTTGAATTGTCCGGACTGCCACACCAAGGTCTTCCAGATGAAGAAGGGCACGGCGAAAATCACCATGAAGGAAATGAACGCCGGCCAGTACTGCGGCACCTGCCACAACGGCAAGAAAGCCTTCAAGTCGAGCGACGCCGCGAACTGCGCCAGGTGCCATAAGAAGTGACCCTGCTTCCGCGCCGCGGGGAAGGCGCGACCGTGCGCCGGCCCCCGGCGGATCGGACACTTCATCGACAGGAAAAAAAACCGGCACAAGCCGGTTTTTTTCTGGAACCGGGGCGGGCGTCGACGAAGGTCTGTGCTGACCCGGCCTTTTCGGATACTGCTAGTTAAATGCGGCGCAGCGCGTAAGTGACAGACGGCGCCCCGCGTCCTCGCGCTTCCAGCCCGACTTGAGCGGCACTTTCGACGCCCACTGCGAGACGCGTCCGGACAGCCGGCCGATGCCGGTGTGGGCAACCAAGCGCCGGCGCGAGCCGGTGAGCCCCGAGCGCTATGCGATCCGCCCCGAATTCCGGCCGCTGCCGGGGGACATCGTCATCCACAAGCCGCGCGCGAGCGTCTTCTTCGGCACACCGCTCATCGCGCACCTCGGAACGAAAGCATCCGCCTGAACGGCGACGCGATATCCGCGCCTCTGGTTTGTGTTCCGGCGGGCTTCTGCGATTTCGACCGGCGGGAAACGCAGCCCGGGTTCGCGCGCGTTTCCTCCGGAAAGCGAACATCCCGCCGCGGCGGGGTGTTTTGCGGTTGCGCCCGCCCGACGCTGCGGTCAGCCTTCGCAGAACTTGGTTACCTTCATCGGCTTGCTCGCGTCGCTGCCCTGCCAGAATATGACCTTCGGATTGACGCCCTTGGTGACGAGGTAATCCCTCACCGCTTTCGCGCGCTCCTCGTCCAGGTTGGTCAGGCCATTCGACACCTCGATCGCATCGCTGTGCCCCGTGATGATCACGGATCCCACCTGGGTCGGGCGCTTGTCGCGGCTCGTGCCCTCCTTGACGAGCTTGAGAACCTTGTCGATCTCCTTCTTGCCGTCGGCATGGAGCACCGCCTTGCCGTGGTCCCAGGCGCTGTTTCCCTGCACGATGGCCTTGTGAATCACCGCCTGCCGGCCCGGTTTCGCCTTGGGCTTGTTCTTGGGCGGCGGCTTCAACTTGATGCCGCCCATCTCGACTTCGACCCGGCGGTTGGGCTGCAGGCAGGCGAGCTGTTGGGGGCTTGCCGCGCAACCCGACAAGACGACCGCGGCGACGGCTGTCGCCAATGACAATGGCTTCATGACAGTTCTCCTCGTGTGCTTGGTGGGATTCCCAGCGCCGTGCTGCCTGCGCCGTGTATCGATTCTAGGAGCAATGCGTTTCGCGGGCAATGGGAATGTTGCGTCATGACGGCGCGCCCGCGGGTTCACATGTTGGAAGGGCGCGGCCGCGGTGGCGACGGCCTTGCCCTGAGGCGCCTGCCGCGGGGATTGAGGGACTAAAGCGCCCCGTTCACGTCCCTGACTTGCCGGGCGCCGCTGCGTTCTGGCCGCCCGCCTGGCCGGCGAGCTCGAGCATCAGCTGGTTCATCCGCTTGACGAAGCCCGCGGGGTCCTCGATCTGACCGCCTTCGGCCAGCAACGACTGGTCGAAGAGGATGTGGCACAGGTCGTCGAAGCGGGCGCCCGCGATCTCCGCTTTCATGCGCTGCACCAGCGGATGGCGTGGGTTGATCTCCAGGATCGGCTTCCACTCCGGGGTCTTCTGCCCGACCGACTTGAGGATCCGCTGCAGGTTGGCGCCGAGATCGTGCTGATCCGAGACCAGGCAAGCGGGCGAATCCGTGAGCCGGTGTGTCGCGCGGACCTCCTTCACGCGCTCGCCCAGCGCCTGCTTCACGCGCCCGGTGAGGTCCTTGAACTCGTCCGCGTCATGCTCCTGCGCTTTCTTCTCGTCCTCGTCCTCCAGCTTGCCGAGTTCCAGGCGGCCCTTCGCCACCGACTGCAGCGGCTTGCCGTCGAACTCGGTGAGGTGCGCGACCAGCCACTCGTCGACGCGGTCGTGCAGCAGCAGCACTTCCACGCCTTTCTTGCGGAAAACCTCCAGATGCGGGCTGTTCCTCGCGGCGGCGAAGGTCTCGGCCGTCACGTAATAGATCTTCTCCTGCCCGGGCTTCATGCGCGAGACATAATCGGCCAGGGAAACGTCCCCGGTTTCGGTATCCTTGTGCGTGGAGGCGAAGCGCAGCAGCTTCGCGATGCGCTCGCGATTCGCGTCGTCCTCGCCGACGCCTTCCTTGAACGCGCGCCCGAACTCCTTCCAGAATGCCGCGTACTTTTCGGACTCTTTTTCCGCCAGCTCCTCGAGCAGCGAGAGCACCCGCCGCACCGAGCCGGCGCGGATCGCCTCGACGTCCCGGGATTCCTGGAGGATCTCGCGCGACACGTTGAGCGGCAGGTCGTTCGAGTCGATCACGCCCTTCACGAAGCGCAGGTACGCCGGCATGAGGTGCTCGGCGTCGTCCATGATGAAAACGCGGCGCACGTAGAGCTTGATGCCGCGCCGGTGCTGGCGGTCCCACAGGTCGAATGGCGCGCGCGCCGGCAGGTAGAGGAGCTGGATGTATTCCTTCGTCCCCTCGACCCGGGCGTGCGCCCACGCGAGCGGCGCCTCGAAGTCGTGCGCCACGTGCTTGTAGAATTCCTGGTACTCCTCGGGCTTGATCTCGTTTTTCGGCCGAGCCCACAGCGCGCTGGCCTGGTTGACGGTCCCGTCCTCGGACGTGGTGCGGTAGACGCGATGGTCCTTGTCCCATTCCTCCTGCTTCATCACGATCGGCACGAGGATGTGGTCCGAATACTTGCGGACGATCGCGCGCAGGCGGTCGCCGTCGAGCAGCTCGTCCTCGCCGTCGCGCAGGTGCAGCGTGACCTCCGTGCCGCGCTCCGTCTTTTCGACCGGTTCGACGGTGTACTCGCCGCCGCCGTCCGATTCCCACTTGACCCCCGCCGCGGCGGGCAGCCCGGCGCGCCGCGTGACGAGCGTCACCCGGCCGGCGACGATGAACGAGGAATAGAAGCCGACGCCGAACTGGCCGATGAGGCGGGCGTCCTTCGCCTGGTCCCCGGTCAGGCGGTCGAGGAACTCACGGGTGCCGGAGCGGGCGATGGTGCCGATGTTCTGCACCACCTCCTCGCGCGACATCCCGACGCCGTTGTCCGTGACGGTGATGGTGCGCGCCTTGGGGTCGAAGCGCACGCGGATCTTCAGGTCCGGGTCGTTCTCGTAGAGGACGCTTGCCGTGAGCGCCTCGAAACGCAGCTTGTCGCAGGCGTCGGACGCGTTGGAAATCAGCTCGCGCAGGAAGATCTCCTTGTTGCCGTAGAGCGAGTGGATCATCAGGCCCAGCAGCTGCTTCACTTCGGCCTGAAAGCCCAGGGTCTCCCGGCTCGGCGTGGCGGTCATCTTTTCTCCCATGAGACAATCTGCCGAAAGATGGGACGACGATTGCCCGATTTCAAGTGCACGTCAAATGCGGTTAAATAGAGGCTGGTCGCCTGCGTGGTTGCAGGCAGCCGACTTTACAACAAGGAGGAGGGAATCATGAAGTCAAAGCGCAGATTTACGCGGGTCATGGTCGCGGCGGGCGCCGCCGCGTTGTTGGGGCAGGCCGTCGCCGCGGCGGCGCAGGGGTATCCCGACAAGCCGGTCCGCATCGTGGTTGCTTTCGCGGCGGGCGGCTTCGCCGACGGCAACGGCAGGCTGGTCGCGCAGAAAGTGAGCGAACGGCTCGGGCAGCCGTTCGTCATCGACAACCGCGGCGGAGCCGGCGGCACGTACGGCGCGAAGATCGTGGCCGATGCCACGCCCGACGGCTACTCGATTCTCGTGACCACGGCCGCGAGCACTGTCGCGCCGAGCCTGTACAAGAACATCGGTTTCAATCTTCTGAAGGACTTCACGCCGATCGCGAACACGGTGTCCGCCGCGGGCGTGTTCTCGGTGCTTGCCTCGCACCCGGCGACGGACCTGAAAGACTATATCCAGCGGTCGAGGGGCCGGCAGATCAATTTCGCCACCGCCGGGGTCGGCACGTCTTCCCATATCGCCGCCGATTACCTGCTGCGGGTGCTCGCGAAGCTCGACGCGACCCACGTCCCGTTCAAGGGCGGCGGGCCGGCGGTGGTCGCGGTACTGGGCGGGCAGATCGAGCTGCTCAACAGCTCGGGCGCGGCGCTGGCGCATATCCAGGCGGGACGGATGAAGGGGCTGGCCGTCGCCAGTCTCAAGCGCACCTCGAGCATGCCGAACGTGCCCACGGTGGAAGAATGCGGATTCCCCGGTTTCCAGGAGCGCTCGTGGGTGGGATTCTTCGCGCCGGCCGGGACGCCCCGCGCGATCGTCAACCTGCTGAACCGGGAGATCAATCGGGCGCTCACGCAAAAGGACGTGATCGCGAACGCCAACGTGCGGGGCATGGATCTCCATCCGGGCTCGGCCGACGATTTCAGCCGCTTCGTTCACGCGGAGGTCGCGAAGTGGGCGAAGATGGTGAAGCTCACCGGCGTCAGGGTGGAGTAATGGGCGACAGCGCGGGGACCGAAGGCGGGTCATGGCGCGGATAGTCGGCGTTTTCCAGACCGCGCACACGCCGTTCTGCTACCGCAGGCCGGAGGCGTGGAATGACTTGCGCGCCGTGCGCCCGATCCGCGCAGACGTGCCTCTCGACGACCTCGAAACGAACCGGCGGAAGTACGCGCGCATCCAGAACGGCTTCGCCGTGCTGCGGCGCAAGCTGGCGGATGCAGGACCGGACGTGATCGTGGTCTTCGGCGACGACCAGCTGGAATGCTTCGACTTCAAGAACTTTCCCGCGTTCTCCGTTTACGTCGGCGAGAAATTCGAGGGCAACATCGTGGACCAGGACGCGCCGACCGCCCTGGAGCAGCCGAAGCGGCCGCTGCAGCGCGCCTGCCTCAAGGGCCATTCGCAGCTCGCCTCAGCCGTGCTGGGCGGGTTGATGAAGCGCGGATTCGACCCGGCGTTCTCGATGGAAATGCCGAAGCCGGAAGAAGGGCTCGGCCATGCGATCCTGCGGCCGGCGCAATCGATCACCGATCTCAAGACGCCGATCGTGCCGATACTCATCAATTGCTACTACGCGCCGCAGCCGACCGCTGATCGCTGCTACCGGCTTGGAAAAGCGGTGCGCGAGATCATCGAGGATTACCCGGACGGCCTGCGCGTCGCGCTGGTCGGCTCGGGTGGCTTGTGGCACACGCCGTCGAAGCAGGACGCCTGGCTGAACGAGGCCTTCGACGAGGCCTTGCTGGCCCACATGGCGAAGGGCGACATCCGGGCGATGGCGGCCCATTTCGACGATTACCGTATTCCCGAGGGCGACACCAGCCAGGACATCGGCGTGCGGGGCCGCACCGTGACCGGCATGCTGGCCATCGGCGGCCCCCAGGGCGGCACGCGGGAGACGTGCAACTGGATCGCGGCTGCCGGCGCCGTCGAAGGCTCGACTGCGACGACCGTGGACCGGGTGCCGGTCTACGCTTCGCCCATCGACGCCGCCTTCGCCTATTTCAACCTGTAACTCATCTCCCGTCACGCATCACTCGTCATTACCAAGGAGGAAACATGATTCGAGCTGCCATCGTCGGCCTGGGCTGGTGGGGAAAGACCATCGTCGACGCGGTCCAGGGCAAGAGCGACCAGATCACCTTCGTCGCCGCCCACACGCGCACCCGCGCCAAGGCGGAGGATTATTGCCGGGAGAAGAACCTCGACCTGCGCGACGATCTCAGGGCCGTCCTCAAGGATCGCAAGATCGATGCGGTCGTCTTCACGACGCCGCACAGCCAGCACGAGGAGCACGTGAAGCGCGCGGCGCGGGCGCGCAAGCACGTCTACGTGGAGAAGCCGTTCACGCTGACCGCGAGGAGCGCCAGGTCCGCCCTCAATGCGGTCCAAAAGGCGGGCGTGGTGCTCGGCGTGGACTATCAGCGCCGGTTTCATCCTTCCTTCGACGAGGTCCGCAAGCGCGTCAGGGACGGCCAGGTGGGCACGGTCTGTTGTTGCGTTGCGGAGGCAACCGCGCCCGCCGGCCTGTTCCTGCCCCAGGAGTCGTGGCGCACGAACCCGGAGGAGACCCCGGTGGGCGCGATGACGGCGCTCGGCGTCCATCTCGTCGACGGCTTCATCGACCTGTGCGGCGAGATCGAGCGGGTCTACTGCGTCAACGCGCGCCGCGGGGCGCCCCTCGTCGACGACACGACGACGGTCGCGATCACGCACAGCAACGGCGTGCTGTCCAGCCTCGTCTGCTCACAGGCGACCGCCGGGAATTATCGCGTCGCGGTATATGGCACGCGCGGACTGGCCGAAACCGAGCGCAACCTGGACGGGTTCCGCTTCGTGCCCGCGCCCGACAAGCCGGGACAGCCGCCGGCCGCGCAGCCGGAAGTCATCGAGAACAAGGGTGTCAATCCCGTGAAAATCGGCCTGGAGGCGTTCGCGGCGGCGATTCGCGGCGACGCGCCGTTCCCGATCACCGCCGACCAGATCGTTCACGGTGTCGCCGTGTTCGAGGCGATCGTGCGCTCCGCGAAGACCGGCAGGCCGGTGGAGGTTCGCAAGTTGTAGGGAGCGTCACTGAACCTTGACCGACGCTCCGCGCGTCACCCGCTTATAGCATCGGGCCGGGCTGGCCGAGGGCGCGCTCGGCAAGCTGCAGGACGATCCACTCGTAGGCGTCCTCCACCGAATCGGTGCGGTGCACCAGTTCCACGTCGGCGGCATGGATCGTGCCGTGGCGCACCAGCGCGTCGAAGTCGATCACCTGCCGCCAGTACTCGGTGCCGAAGAGGACGATGGGCAGCGATTTGGTCATCTTGTGCGTCTGCACCAGCGTCAGCAGCTCGAACAGCTCGTCGAGCGTGCCGAACCCGCCCGGGAACACGATCACCGCCTTCGCGAGGTAGGCGAACCAGAACTTGCGCATGAAGAAATAGTGGAAGTGGAATGCCAGCTCGCGCGTGACGAAGGGGTTGTCGAATTCCTTGCGCGGGATCGAGATCGTCAGGCCCACGTTCATGCCGCGGGCTTCGGCCGCGCCCCGGTTGGCCGCCTCCATGATGCCGGGGCCGCCGCCGGTGCACACCACGAAGCGCCGCGTTTTCGGGTCGAGCTCCTTGGACCACTGCGTCAGGCGGAAAGCGAGCTCTCGCGCGGCTTCGTAATAGCCCGACATTGCGAGCGCCATGCGCGCGCCCTCGACGTCGCCGCCGCCGTCCTCGGCCTTGCGCAGCGCCGCCTCGGCCTGCTCGCGCGGCAGTACCCGCGCCGAGCCCATGAATACGATGGTGTCGTCGACGCGGTGGCGCTCGAAGCGGCTTTTCGGCTCGAGATATTCCGACAGGATGCGCAGGGCGCGGGCGTCCCTGCTGTTGAGAAACGCCTGGTTGCGATAGGCCTTCACGGGGTGGCGCTGGCGCTCGGTCATTGCAGATTCCCTTGATCGCGAAATTGCACGGGTGGAGTTTAACTCCTGCGGCGGCGGTTATACTCGGCCTCATCGTCAGCCTGTCGAGGACATCATGCGCTTCATCAACTGGCTGTGCCTGGTGGCATCGCTATCGTTCGCGGCGGCCGCGCCCGCCGCGGAGCCGGCGCAGTTCCGCTACAACACCGTGGAGTTCCAGGCGGAAGTGCTGCGCGAGGTGCCGAATGACCTGCTGAACGCCACCCTGTACGTCGAATGGAACGACGCCAACCCGGCAGCGGTTGCCAATGCCGTCAACAAGAGCGTCAACGACGCGCTGCGCGTGGCGCGGGACTACAAGAGCGTGCGGGCGCGCTCGGGCAACAACCAGACCTATCCGGTCTATTCCCGGGCCAACGAGCTGCAGGGCTGGCGCGGCCGCGCCGAGATCCGCATCGAGAGCAGGGACTTCGAGGCGGCCGCCGGCCTGATCGCCAGGCTGCAGTCGGGCATGCGCCTGGGCAATCTGAGCTTTTCGGTCTCTCCGGAAACCCGTCGCGCCGTGGAGAGCGAGCTGATCACCGAGGCCATTGCGGCGTTCAAGGCGCGCGCCGAGATCGTCCAGGCCGCGCTCGCCGGGCGCGGCTACAAGCTGCAGCGCCTGAACGTGGCGAGCGGCCATCACGCGCCGCAGCCGCGCCTGGCGATGGCGCGCGCGACGGCGCCCGCGCAGGAGGTGACGGCGCCCAATCTCGAAGCCGGGGTCAGCCAGATCACGGTCACGGCGAGCGGCGCCATCGAGGTGATCGAGAGGTGACAGGCAAGGGAAATTCCTGTCCATTTCCTGTTTTTGAGATGGGTTCTAGCAGCCTGTCGGACTTGAAGTTCCGACAGGCTGCTAAATGCAAAACCGCCCGCTGACTTATAACAGAGTGGAGTGAAAAGCGTGTTCTTGCCACCAAGAAGTATAGAAACAGCGGCGAATTCAGGTATTTCGCATCCAATGCTGTCGTTTGCCTGCGGGCGGTTTTGCGAAAGGAGTGTGTCGGGGCAAATCCCGACACCCTCCTAGTGCGTGCGCTCCAGCGGGCGCATAATCGCCGCTTCGCCCGGAAACCGCCGGCCCGCATGTACCTGCCATCGCATTTCAAGGAGGAGCGCCCGGAGGTCCTGCGCCGGCTGATCGCGGATCATCCACTCGGCGCGCTGGTGACGCTCGGGCCCGACGGCATCAACGGCAACCACTTCCCGTTCCTTTACGATCCCGATCCGCCGCCGCACGGGACGCTCCGCGCCCACGTCGCGCGCACGAATCCCGCGTGGCGCGATTTCGCGAAGGACGTCGAGGCGCTCGTCATCTTCCAGGGGCCCCAGACCTACATCACGCCTTCCTGGTATCCAAGGAAGCCGCAGACGGGAAAGGTCGTGCCGACGTGGAATTACCTGGTCGTCCATGCCCACGGCCCGCTGCGCGCGATCGAGGACACCGCCTGGCTGCGGGGCTTCGTGGAGCGGCTCACCAACCGATTCGAGGCGAAGCGGGCCGACCCGTGGAAAATCACCGATGCGCCCGCCGACTTCATCGAGACGAGCCTCAAGGCCATCGTCGGAATCGAGATCCCGGTGACGCGCCTGATCGGCAAGTGGAAGGTGAGCCAGAACCAGCCGGGCGCCGACCGGGGGGGCGTCGTCCGCGGGCTGCGGGAAACGGGCGACCCGAACGCCGCGGTGATGGCGGATACCGTGGAGTCGGCGCTGCGCCGGACGAAGCAACGCTGACGGGGCACGGAGGTAGCGCAAAGATGGCCCGAAAACAGGTTTTCCTCATCCCTCATCCCCCATCCCCCATCCCCCATCCCCCATCCCTCGAGTCATTCCCCATCACGCATCACCGGCTCGTCAAACGGCACCTGTGCTATCGTAATCGGAAATTTTCTCCTCTTGGACAAGACGATGACCACGATCAGGAAACGACTGCTGCTTCCGTCGACGATGGCGCGTCCTGGTTGGGACCTGGTGAAGAGCCGCGCGGACGTCGACGCGGTCGCATTCGCGCCGGCTGCCCCGGCGCCCGAGTTCCGCAAGCTGCTGGGCGACGCGGATGGGGTCGCGCTCACGAGCACGCCGCTGCGCGCGGCCGACGTCGAAGCCGCGCCGCGGCTGCGTGCCGTCGGCCGCATCGGCGTGGGCTACGACGCGGTGGACGTCGAGGCGCTGAACCGCCGCGGCATCCCACTGATGACGTGCGGAACGGACAATTCGCCGACGGTGGCCGAGTACGCGATGTTCATGATGCTCGCGCTGTGCAAGCGCGGCGCCGCGATGGACGCGATTCCGCGGCAGGGCCGCTGGTCGCAGCGCTACGACGATCTCACCACCGAGTTGCTCGGCAAGACGCTGCTCATCGTCGGTTTCGGCCGGATCGGGACCCGCATCGCCAGGCGCTGTCTCGCCATGGAGATGAAAGTCGAGGTCTACGATCCCTATGTCCCGGCGGCGACCGTGCGCGCGGCGGGGTGCGAGCCGGTCGCAGATCTCGACGCCGCGTTGCCGCGCGCCGATTACGTCACCATCCACTGCCCCAAGACGCCCGAGACCACGAACCTGTTCGACGCCGCCCGGCTGGCGCGCATGAAGCCCTCGGCCCGGCTGATCAACACCGCGCGCGGCGGCCTGGTGGACGAGGCCGCGCTCTACGCCGCGCTCGCCGCGGGAAAGCTCGCCGGCGCCGGCGTGGACGTGTTTGCGCCGGAGCCGCCGCTCACCGACAACCCGCTGTTCACGCTGCCGAACGTCATCGTCTGCCCGCACATGGCCGGCAATTCGCGCGAATCCCTCGATCGCAAGTCGCTCACCGTCGTGCGCAACCTGCTGAGCGTGCTCGACGGCAAGCCGAACACGGAATACGTCGTCAATCCCGAAGCGCTGCGAAACACGAAATAGCAAGATGACAGGCAGATTGCAGAGAATTGCCATCGCGGCGCTGGCCGTTGCGCTCGGGGTCGCGGCGCCGCAGGGCGCGGCGCAGTATCCGACCAAGCCGGTCCGGCTGATCGTCTCGTCGGGCGCGGGCGGGGGCCTCGATTTCGTTGCGCGCCAGATCGCCGTTCCGCTCGGCGAGTACCTGGGCCATACCGTGGTGGTGGACAACCGGCCGGGCGCGAGCGGGAGCATCGCCGCGGAGGTCGCCGCGAACGCGACGCCGGACGGCTACACGCTGATGTTCCTCAGCGCGAGCCTGGTGGTGTACGGGATCGTGAACAAGACGCGCTACGACCTGTACCGCGACTTCGCGCCGGTCACCCAGGCCTCCGCCGCGCCGTACCTGCTGACCGTGCACCCGGGGCTGCCGGTCAAGAACGTGAGCGAGCTGATCGCTCGCGCCAAGGCGTCCCCGAAGAAGCTCAACTACGCTTCCACCGGCAATGCCTCGCTCGCGCACCTCGCGACCGAGCTGTTCGCGATCAAGGCCGGGATCGAGCTCGTGCACATTCCGTACAAGGGCGTGGGCGCCGGGCTGGCCGACATGCTGTCGGGCCAGGTGCAGATGAGCTTCTTCAGCGCCGGCTCCGTTTACTCGCATGTCCGGGCCGGGAGGCTGAAGGCCCTCGCGATCGCCAGCGAGCGGCGGGCGAAGATGGCGCCCGACCTGCCGACGATGGCCGAGTCGGGGGTGCCGGGCTACGTCGTCACGCAGTGGCACGGCATGGTCGTGCCGCGCGGGGCGCCGCGGGCCGTGGTGGATCGCCTGCAGCGCGAGGTCGCCCGGGTCATGAAGCGTCCCGAGACCGTGTCGCGGCTCGCGCTCGATGGCACCGAGCCCGTCGCGAGCACGCCGCAGCAATTTGCCGCGTTTCTCCGCTCCGAGCGCGACCAGTGGGCGAAGGTGGCGCAGCAGGCGAACATCCGCGTCAAATGAGCGGCGGGTGATGAACGACGGGATCCGCATCCGGGAAATCGATCACGTAGTGCTGCGCGTCGTCGACCTGGAGGCCATGATCCGTTTCTATTGCGAGGTTCTCGGCTGCTCGATCGAGCGACGGCGGGAGGATCTGGGCCTCGTGCAGCTCCGCGCGGGGCGCTCGCTGGTCGATCTCGTACCGGTTGACGGCAAGCTGGGCCGGGCGGGTGGCGCCGCGCCGCGCGCGGACGGGCGGAATCTCGACCACTTTTGCTTCCGGGTGGAGCCGTTCGACGGGCCCGCGATTCGCCGGCGGCTCGAGACCGCGGGCGTCTCCGCCGGCGAGATTGCGACGAGGTATGGCGCTGAAGGCGATGGCCCTTCGATCTACATCAAGGATCCCGAAGGCAATACGGTCGAGCTGAAAGGGCCGCCCGACGGCGCAGCCTAGCAGCCTGTCGGATTTGGCATACCGACAGGCTGCTAACAGCAAAACCGCTTGCGAATTTTCAGTGATATTCAGCATGAAGCCTGTTCTTGGCCTTCAACCTTCTGCCTTCATCCTTGGATTGTTTCCATCCCCATCCTCGTCACCGTGGTCAGATGAGCACCCGCCCCGCCTGGGACCCCGCGCAGTACCTGCGCTTTGCCGATGAGCGGCTGCGCCCGGCACTCGACCTGATCGCGCGCATCCCGCATCCGGCGCCGCGCCGGGTGGTTGATCTGGGCTGCGGGGCGGGCAATGCGTTGCCGGTGCTGGCGGCGCGCTTTCCGCAGGCCGAGGTGACGGGCGTGGACGGCTCGGCGGCGATGCTGGCGAAGGCCGCGGGGCAGGGGCTTCGCACCGAGCAGGCCGATATCGCATCCTGGTCGCCCGCGGAGCCGGTGGACGTGATTTTCTCGAACGCCGCGTTGCATTGGTTGGGCGGGCACGCCACGCTGTTCCCGCGTCTGCTCGGCTGCCTCGCGCCGGGAGGCGTGCTGGCGGTGCAGATGCCGGCGATGCACGATGCGCCGTTCCGCGCGCTGCAGCCGCGGGTGGCGGCGGACGGCCCGTGGGCGGCGCGGCTGCGCGGCGTGGCGAGCTCGCCGCCGATCCTGGAGACCGCGCGTACTACGACCTGCTGGCCGGGCGGGCGGCCTCGCTCGAGCTGTGGCTGACGGAATACGTGCACGTGCTGCGCGGGCCGGACCCGGTGGTGCAGTGGGCGATGGGATCGAGCTTGAGGCCGTACCTCGACGCGCTGGAAGAGCCGAAGCGTGCGGCTTTCGTGGCGGCCTACTCGACGGCGCTGCGGCCGCATTACCCGCCACGCGCGGATGGCGCGGTGTTGCTGCCGTTCCGGCGCCTGTTCATCCTCGCGCGCGTTACTTGATCAGCCGAATGGCGAGCGGATACTTGTAGTCGAACTGCCCGTTCGAAATCTTGACGGCGGCGATGATGGTCAGTACCAGCGCGCCGATGCCGACGACGAACATCAGCACGAACCCGATCAGGACCACCGTCAGCAGGGCGCTGATGACGAACGCGATCAACACCGTGATCTGGAAATTGAGCGCCTCCTTGCCGTGCTGATCCACGAGCGGCATGGTTTCTTTCTTGATGAGCCACACGACCAGCGGGCCCAGCACGTTGCCCAGCGGAATGACGAATCCGGACAGCGCGGCGAGATGGCAGAACATCGCCCAGTTCTGTTCGTCCTTGGAGACTTGCGGGTTCTCGCTCATTTTTCGCTCCTGGTTGGCGCCCTCCCCCGGACGCAGGCACAGAATACACCATACGAGACGAGGATCAGGCACGCCGCAGCGAGCTTCCGGCTGGCAAAGCAAACGAAGATCGCCGTACAGAGTACTGCGCCGGGCAGGCCGTGCATCAGGAGATGGTGGCGCCGGTCGTACCACTGCACCGTCCAGTCAAGCCAGTTCGCGACCACGTCGGCAATGAGGCCCAGGCCATCGAGATCCGGGACCACGCTCGCCCACGTGATCAAGGCGCGATCCCGCGGCGACTTCGTCGTATGTTCCGCGAGGGTCCAGCCCACGAGGAGATGGGTGACGACGTGCATGGTTTTCCGGCGGGGGTCCTGGACAGGCCGGTACGGATTAGAGCGCAGAAGGGCAAATTTGGCAAAATCCCGCCTTGCCGAGGGGGCGAATCGAATTTCCTGTAACGATTGCGCGGCTGACGCGTTAAGGCAAGCGAGGGTTTGCCTATGGCGACCCACCCGCGAATAATGTTCACGATGGAAGCAAGCCGGGATTTCGCATTCCGGAAACAGGCCGTCCCGGATCGGGAATCCTCGTCGTCCGTCATCCGCTAACTGGATTCGTAAATGCCCGCGTCGCACATCGCCGGACTTCTTTTCGTCCTACTGGCGGCAGGTTGCGCCGGCCTGGGCTGCTCGCCGCGCGAGTCACCCCGGAGCGGCGCGACGCGACCCGAGCCGGTTGCGGTCAAGCCTCCCCAGCCTCCCGCAACGAAGATCGAGCCCGCCGCGATCACGCCACCGGAGCCTCCCGCCACCGGGATTGCGCCCTCCGCAGTCATGCCGCCTCAAGTCGCCGCAAAGCAGGGTGAGGCCGATGCGCCAGAAGCGGCACCGCAGGCGGTAACGCAGCCCAGACCCGCCGCGGTCGAGCCGCCGCCGGCCGGCGCGACGCCGGGCGCGGCTGTGTCAGCCAAGCCGGAGGCACGGCCGGAGAAGCCGCCCGTGTCGGCCGCTACCGCGGGCCGGAGCGTCTCCAGAAACGGCGCGCCGGGCGCCAAGCCCCCTTCCAGGGTTGCCGCTGCTCCCGCGCCCAGGGAGCCGATGCCGAAAAAGGAAAGCGTCGCTCCAGCGCCGGCGAAGCCGGTGGCGCCACCGTCGCTGGACCTGGATTCTCTGGAGAAGCGGCTCAAGGAAACCAATGCCATCGGCGTGCTGACCAAGCTCACGCTCAAGAACCAGGTCGATGACCTGCTCGAGCGGTTCAAGGCGCACCACCAGGGACGCTCCAAGACGACGCTTGCCGAGTTGCGGCAGCCGTTCGACCTGCTGATCATCAAGGTGCTCACGCTCCTTCAGGACGGCGATCCGCCGCTGGCGAGCGCGATCCGGACGTCGCGCGAGGCAATCTGGGGCATACTGTCGAATCCGGCGAAGTTTTCAAAACTGTAGAATTCAATTGGACAGGATCAGCAGGATTCACGTGATCGTTTCCGGCCTTAATCCTGCAAATCCTGCCGATTTTCTGCCCGCGAGACGGGTTCTGACTTGACGGCAGGAGAAATGCTATGAGCAAACGTCCAAGGGGTTGGGCACTGACGGTCGCGATGACGGCTTTCCTTTCGGGGCCGTCGCTCGCCGCGGACGAGCTCTCCAAGGATCTCACGTCGACGATCGCGCTCCTGGGCCTGCCGTGCGGACAGGTCGTCAGCGCGAAACGGCTGGGCGAAAACGACTACATCGCTACTTGCTCGAACAAGATGCGCTACCGGGTATTCATGAACGCACAGGGCCGCGTCGTCGCGCAAAGACAGTAGGCGGCCTGCCCGGGAACGGAACCGGAACGCGGTCGCTGAATCGCGATCGGATTTCACATGGGAAATTTCGAATGATTACCGACACAGTGATGGACGCCATCGCGCACATCGAGATGCACCGGCAGGAAATGGCCAGGGAAACGAGCGTCGCGGCGGCATGCAGCGAGGCGCTGCGCAAGCTGCACGAACTGCTCGAAGGGGAGCGCCAGGCGTTGCAGTCGCACGGCGCAGGACCGGGCCATGCCGCGAACATCGAGGCCGTAACGGCCGAGATCGAGCGCGTGAAGAGACTGGCCAGCACCGGGGGCAAGGGCGCGCCCCCGAGGCATGAGCGTGGCCAGCAGGGGAGGCCGGCGCGGCCAACCCAGCCCCACTATCGTGCCCGCAACAAGGGCCGCAGAACGATGGGGCGCAGCGGCGGTCGCTGACGCACGAGTCATGAGCGATCACCCTCACCACCACGCGGGCGACGATCACGCGCGCGAGCACGACCGCCCGCTCTCCGGCCCGGCGCTGCGCGTGAAGGCGCTGGAGTCGCTGCTCGTCGAGAAGGGCCTCGTCGATCCAAAGGCGCTCGACGAGCTGATCGACACCTATGAAACCAAGGTGGGACCGCGCAACGGCGCCCGTGTCGTTGCGCGCGCGTGGGTCGATCCGGCCTACAAGCAGCGCCTCCTTGCGGATGGCGGCGCCGCCATCGCCGAGTTGGGCTTCGTCGGAAGGGGCGAGGACATCGTGGTGCTCGAGAACACGCCCAAGGTCCGCAACCTGGTGGTATGCACGCTCTGTTCCTGCTACCCGTGGCCCGTGCTGGGTCTCCCGCCGGTATGGTACAAGTCGGCGCCGTACCGCTCGCGCGCCGTCATCAACCCGCGCGGCGTGCTCAAGGAGCTGGGCGGCGAGATTCCGGACGCCGTCGAAGTGCGGGTGTGGGACTCGACCGCCGAGCTGCGCTACCTGGTGCTGCCGGAGCGCCCGGCGGGGACCGAGGGCTGGAGCGAAGAGCAGCTGGCGGCGATCGTCACGCGCGATGCGATGATCGGCGTGGTGCCGGTGACCGTGCCGGGGAGCGGGCGATGAACGGCGTGCATGACATGGGCGGCATGCACGGCATGGGGCCGGTCGAGATCGAGCAGGACGAGCCCGCGTTCCACTCGGGGTGGGAGGCACGCGCGTTCGCGCTCACCGTGGCATCCGCGTCGCACCGCAGGTGGAATATCGACATGAGCCGCCATTCACGCGAGCGCATGCCGCCTGCCGATTACCTGGCGGCGACTTACTACGAGCGCTGGCTTTTTGGACTGGAGAAGCTGCTCGTCGAGAATGGGTTGGTGAGCGCGAAGGAGCTGGAGTCGGGATGCCCGGAGCGCAGGGCCGACGGCACCGGCACCCTGCGCGCCGCGGGCGTGGCGGAGTTCCTGCGGGTGCGGATCCGCGCCCGGCTCGAGGACGACGTGCGGCCGAAGTTCAGGGTTGGCGGCCGCGTCATCGCGCGCAACATCCATCCGGCCGGCCATACGCGGCTCCCGCGCTATGCGCGCGGGCGGCACGGCGTGATCGAGCGCGATCACGGCGTGTTCGTTTTCCCCGACACGAGCGCAATGAGCGGCGACAAGAAGCCGCAGCATCTCTACAGCGTGCGCTTCGCCGCGCGCGAGTTGTGGGGTGCCGACGCCTCGCCGCGCGACAGTGTTTACGTGAACCTCTGGGATGACCACCTTGACCCCGCCTGAGCGCGCCCTCGATGCCCTTCCCGCGCTCCCGCGCGACGCGGAGGGGCCGGTGTTCCAGGCGCCGTGGCAGGCGCAGGCCTTCGCGATGGCGCTTTCGCTCCATGAGCGCGGGGCCTTCACGTGGCGCGAGTGGGCCGATGCGCTTGCCTCGGAGCTCGCCGCCACAGCCGCTCGCGGGGAGCCGGACGACGGCACGCGCTACTACGAGCACTGGCTCGCCGCGCTCGAAAAGCTCGTCGCCCGCAAGAAAATCATCACCGGGAACGAGCTGGCGCGGCGCGTGGACGAATGGGATGCCGCGGCGCGCGCGACGCCGCACGGCAAGCCGATCGAGCTGGGGAACGCATGACGGTCAACCCCGGATTCGCCGTGCCTGCGCCAGCACTCGACGTCTAGCAGCCTGTCGGACTTACCAGTCGGGACAGGCTGCTAACAGCAAAACCGGCCGGATTTCCACAAGATATCGTTCAAATAGCCTCAACAGCCGCGTGAGCACGCACGTTTCTTCGTGGTTCGGGCCACTCAGTGGTGTTTTCGACCTCATTCCGGCGGCCGGTTTTGCATAAGGAGCTTGTCACATCGTAAGTCCGACAAGCTCCTGGGGAGAATCAACGTGAAAGCGAACGCGAGATGGCTGTCGGGCGCGCTGTGCGCAATGGTGGTACTGGCCGCGGGGTCGGCGTTCGGCCAGGATGCGGCGTACGCGGTGAAGATGATGACGCCGGAGACCGCGCTGAAGGCGGCGCAAGCCGCGCTCAGAAAATGCCGCGACGACGGCTACCAGGTCACGGTCGCCGTAGTCGACCGCAGCGGCGTGACGCAAATCGTGCTGCGGGACCGCTTCGCCGGTCCGCATACCGTGGAAATGGCGGTGGACAAAGCCTGGACGGCGGTCAGCTTTCGCACGCCCACCGCGGAGCTGGCGAAGGCGACCCTCCCCGGCTCGCCGCAGAGCGCCATCCGCAATCGCCCGCGCGTGGCCGCGGTAGCCGGCGGGCTCCTGATCGAGGGCGGCGGCTCGCTGGTGGGCGGCATCGGTGTCTCCGGCGCGCCGGGTGGAGAGCGAGACGACGTATGCGCCAGGGCGGGCATCGAGGCCGTCGGAGACAGCCTCGAGTTCTAGCAGCCTGTCGGACTTGGCGCCATCACCCGTGGGTGTGAATGCATGGGTAATCGCTCATGGTTACCGTCGAGCCGACAGGCTGAAATGGGGCATTTATTGGCCAATGGCGTGGCAGCATGATACGCATCGCTGCTGCGTCCGGCGTCCAGGGTCGTGGCACCGGCGCCTGAAAGTCCCTCGGCGCTGAAATTCGACTGGGACTTCGATTCCTTCACATCGCGCCTTCACGCGGCCGGCAAGCGTTGACGGGACCGCATTCCCGGTCCCGGACCGGCGTCGTTCCGTTCCCGGGCATCCGGTATACTAGGAGCTTGTCGGACTTGGGTCCGACAAGCTCCTTAGGCAAAACCGCCCCGGATAAAAATGCGAAAGTGCCATCAAAAACCTGCCGAAACACCATCCGTACGCGTTTCCCGAGGTGAATCGATCGTGGAATTAAACGTTATTCAAAAAAATTGGGGCGGTTTTGCTTTTAGCAGCCTGTCGGACCATCAAAGTCCGACAGGCTGCTAGATCGGGTCGTTTCGTCGCAACGAGAACAAGAGGGAGGAGAACGGTATGGGCGCGAACTGCAACAGCACTCGTTTCGTCCGGATCGCCGCGCTGGTGATTGCGCCGCTGGTCGGCACGGCGGTCAACGCGGGCGCCGCGCGCGCGCAGGCGTGGCAGCCGGAGCGAGCAGTGGAGATCATCGTCGGCACCAGTCCAGGCGGCGGGCAGGACCGCTCGACCCGCTTCGTGCAAAAGCTGATCCAGGACAACAAGCTGGTGGCGGTGCCCACGGCGGTGGTCAACAAGCCGGGCGCCGGCAGCTCGATCGCCTACACCTACCTCAACCAGCAGGCGGGCAACGCGCACCACATCATGCTGCTGACCGTGCCGCTCCTCACCAACTACATCACCGGGATCAGCCCGATCAGCCATGCGGACCTGACGCCGCTGTCCACGCTGTTCGACGACTACATCGTGGCCACAGTGACTCCGGATTCCCCGATCAAGAGCGCCAGCGACCTGATGGACCGGATCAAGAAGGATCCGTCTTCGGTCAGCGTCGGCATTCCCTCGATCACGGGCGGCGGTGGGCTCGCGATACTGCTCGCCGCGAAAGGGGCCGGCATCGACCCGAAGCAGGTGAAGACCGTGGTGTTCAAGTCGGGTGGGGATTCGGTGAGCGCGCTGCTTGGCGGGCATGTCGACGTGATGATGTCGACCACCGCGGCGCCGGTGGCCCAGCTGAAGGCCGGCAAGGTGCGCATACTCGGGATTGCTTCTCCCAAGCGGCTGCACGGGATGCTGGCGACCGTGCCGACGTTGAGCGAGCAGGGCGTCAAGGTGGTGTTCTCCAACTGGCGCGGGATCGTCGGTCCGAAGGGCCTGTCCCCCGCGCAGATCGCCTACTGGGAAGGCGTCTTCGCCAGGCTGATCCAGATCGACGAGTTCAAGAAGGACGTCGAGCGGCGGTTCTGGGTGAGCAATTATCGCGACAGCGCCGGCATGGCCAGATTCCTCAAGGCCCAGCACGAGGTGCTGACCGGCCTGCTGCGCGATCTCGGGATGGCCAAGCGCTAGGAGTGTGTCGGGCTTTGCCCCGACACACTCCTTACGCAAAACCGCCCGCAGGAAAACGACAGCTTTGGATTCGAAATACCTGAATTCGCTGCTGTTCCTGCACTTCCTGGTGGCAAAAACACGCATTTCACTCCACTCTGTCGTAAGTCAGCGGGCGGTTTTGCATTTAGGCAAGACCGCCCCGGGAAAAAATGCGAAAGTGCCATCAAAAAACCTGCTGAAACGCCATCCTTACGGGTTGCCCTAGCAGGCTGTCGGACCGTCAAAGTCCGACGGGCTGCCGCGTACCCGGGCCGCGTCAGGCCTTGCGCGCGCCGCGGAGGAACGTGTGGCCGACGGCGCGGTTCCCACCTCCTTGACGAGGCCGGCGACTGCGTCGAGATGCTGGTTGCGCAGGCAGTGACAGAGCGTCTCGTTTTCCACCGCGATCTTGGCCGCGCCGGCGGCGAGGTCGGCGCGCACGCAATGGTCCACCTCGTGGCGCGCGGCCGCGGCGGCGGCTGGGGGATTTCGAAAACGCCGAGGGCGAAAGTGTCCGGGTCCGCGCTGCGGGCCATGGGATCGTCTCCAGTGCGAATCTCGCGGTGACACTGCGTACGGCGGATGCTAGCATGCGCCGGTGTCGTGCTTGACGGGATCGTTGACGCGATTCCACGTTTTGAGAATCGGGAGAAGGTCACAGTGGGGACTCTGCACGGACAGGTGGCGATCATCACGGGCGGCACGCGCGGCATCGGACGCGCCACGGCCGAGCTTTTCGCGGCACAGGGCGCGACGCTGGCGCTGTGCGCGCGCAGCCAGGAGGCATTGGACGAGGCGGCGAAGCAGATCTCCGGCGCGCACGGCATCAAGGTGTTCGGCAGGTCTGCCGACATACTCGATGCCACCGCGATGGCGGATTTTGTGAAACAGGTGACCGATCGCTACGGCCGCGTGGACGTCCTGGTCAACAACGCCGGCGGATCGGAGCAGCGCCAGGCGGCGGGCTCGCGGCAGCAGGTCTACGCGGTGGATCCACTCGGCGGTTCGCCGCTGCCGCCGGGGCGCTTCGAGGAGATGGGCGACGAGGAGTTCCTGAACGCCTTCCGGCAGAAGGTACTCGCGCTCACCGTGACGATGCGGGCGGTGCTGCCGTGGATGAAGCGGCAGAAAAACGGCTCGATCATCAACGTGGTCTCGATGAAGGGCAAGCAGCCGCCGCCCCGGGTCGTGAGCTCCTCGGTGGCCGCCGCCGCCGCGATGAACCTGAGCAAGGCGCTCTCGTTCGAGGTCGCCGAGTACAACGTCCGGGTGAACGTCGTCGCCCTGGAAAGCATCGTGACTTCGCAGACGGAGAAAAGCCGGCAGCGCTGGGCGCCGGACAAGAGCATGGAGGAGTTCCTCGCCCCGCGCAACGTCCACATCCCGATGCACCGGCTCGGCCAGCCGGAGGAGGTCGCGCACGCGATCTACTGCCTGGCGGCGCCGCTCGGCGCCTACATCACGGGCCAGGTGCTGTGCGTGGACGGCGGCGGGCTGCGCAGCTGGTAGCCGCGCGGCGCCTGCCGCCATTCCGTCATCGCCTGCCGAGCACCGCGTTGAGCGCCGACCCGGCGCGGAACCAGCCGATGTGGTCGCTGGAGCAGGTGTGGCGGAGCCGCAGCGTTTCGCGCGTTCCGTCGGCGTGCCGCACGACGCAGTCAACGGGCTTGCCCGGGGCCAGACGAGCCAGCCCGACCAGGCTGATGCGATCGTCCTCGCGAATGCGGTGGTAGTGCGCCGGGTCTTCGAACGTCAGCGCCAGCAGTCCCTGCTTCTTGAGGTTGGATTCGTGTATGCGCGCGAAGCTGCGGGCGATGACCGCCGCGCACCCCAGATACCGCGGTGACAGCGCGGCGTGCTCGCGGCTGCTGCCCTCGCCGTAGTTGGCATCGCCGATCGCGACCCACTTGCGCCTCGCGGACCGGTAGTGCCTCGCGATCCTGGCGACCGGCTGCGATTTCTGCCCGGACAGGACGTTCGTGACCTTGCCGGTCTCGCCGGTGTAGGCGTTCACGGCGCCCAGGAACAGATTGTCGCTGGACTTGTCGAGGTGGCCGCGGTAGCGCATCCAGACACCCGCCGGCGTGATCTGGTCGGTGGTGGTCTTGCCGCGGGTCTTGATGAGGACGGGCATGTCGGTGAAGTCGCCGCCGTCCCAGGCCGGCCACGGCTCGAGCAACTGCAGGCGCTCGCTGCGGGGATCGATCGCGAGCTCGGTGGCGCCACCCTCTTCCGGGGGCGCGATGTAGGAGCCGCCGCTGCCCGCGAATCCGGTCCGGGGGATCTCGGGTGCCGTGCGCGGCGGCTCGAGACGAAACGACTTGCCGTCGGCACCGGTCAGGGAATCGGCCAGCGGATTGAACGAGAGCCTGCCCGCCAGCGCGAAGGCCGTGACGATCTCGGGGCTGGCGAGGAAGTTCACGGTCGCCGCCTGCCCGTCGTTGCGCCCCGGGAAGTTGCGGTTGTACGAAGACATGATCGTATTCGGGACGCCCTTGACCTCGCTGCCGCGGTGCCACTGGCCAATACAGGGGCCGCAGGCGCTGGCCAGCACGATTCCGCCGATGTCCCGGAGCGAGTCCATCTGGCCGTCCCGCTCGATCGTGGCGCGTATCTGTTCCGAGCCGGGCGTCACCAGCAACGGCACGGCAGCCTTGATGCCGCGCGCCCTGGCCTGCTCCGCGATGTCCGCGGCGCGGCTCATGTCCTCGTACGACGAATTGGTGCAGCTGCCTATCAGGGCGACGGACAGGTTTACCGGCGCCGCAAAGCGATTTTCGCGCAATTCCGCGGCAAGCGCGGACACGGGACGGGCGCGGTCGGGCGAGTGGGGGCCGGTGACGTACGGTTCCAGCTTCGACAGGTCGATCTCGATGACGCGGTCGTAATGCCGCTCCGGATGGCTTTCGACCGGCTCGTCCGGCACGAGCAGGTGCTGGTACTGCTCGACGACCGGTATCAGCTCGCCGCGCCTGGTCGCCCCCAGGTAGCGGGTCATGCGTTCGTCGGCCGGGAACAAGGACGTCGTCGCGCCCAGTTCGGCGCCCATGTTCGCGATCGTTGCCTTGCCGGTCGCGCTGAGGGTGCGCGCGCCGGGGCCGATGTACTCGAGGATCGCGTGGGTGCCGCCGGTGACCGTGAGCAGGCCGGCCAGGTGGAGAATGACGTCCTTGGGGCTCGCCCAGCCGTTCAGCCGCCCGGTCAGGAACACGGCAATGTGGCGCGGATACAGCACTTCCCAGGGTAGCCCGGCCATGACCTCGGCGGCCTCCGCGCCGCCGACGCCGATCGCGCAGGCGCCGAGGCCGCCCGCGTTGGGCGTATGCGAATCGGTGCCGATGATCAGCTCGCCGGGAAAAGCATAGTTTTCCAGCACGACCTGGTGAACGATCCCGGCGCCCGGGGCCCAGAAGCCCGCGCCGTAGCGGGCGGCGGCGGTGCGCATGAAGTCGTAGATCTCGCGGTTCTGCTCGAGCGAGGCCCGCAGGTCCGCCTTGCCCTCCACCCGGGCCTGGATCAGGTGGTCGCAATGGATCGTCGTCGGGACCGCCACTTTCGTTCTGCCGGTCTGTATGAATTGCAACATGGCGGTCTGGCCCAGCACGTCGGGCAGCACGACGCGGTCGGGACGGAGCAGCAGGTAGCTCGCGCCCGGCTCGAGCTCCTGGCGCGCGGCGTCGGCGAGGTGACCCAGAAGAACCTTGTCCGCCAGCGTCAGCGGCCCGCGGGCGCGGCGGCGAACCGTCTCGAGGTTGCGCGCCATCGTTTCGTAGATCGCGGCCGCCGCTTTGGCGGTCATTTCGACAACTGGCATGCTGTTTGATCGGCGAGTCTGTCCGGGCGCGGTTCGAGTATAAACTACGCCTTGATGACCGGTTACCTGCCCCGCACGCCACCCCCAACAGCCTGTCGGCTCGATCCTGGCCCGGAGCGATCACTCATGCGTTCACGCCGATCGTTCATCAAGGTAAGTCCGACAGGCTGCTAGGGTCTTGAGATGATCACGGAGAAAATCACGGTACGCGTCACCGAAACCAGGCAGACCCTCGACGTCGTGGTGTTCAGCAAGCGGGCCGAGGTGATCGAGGTCGTGATCGGCGAGGGCATCCACAACGTCAAGTGCGCGCTGACCCCGACCCGCAACGGGCTTGCATACGTCGGGACCGTGATGGGCCGGGAGATCGTCTACGAGCGCAGCCGCGAACAAGTCCAGGCCGATATCGACAGGCTCAACCCGGTGTTGCGGAAGCCGACGCGGCGCTGAAAGCCAAGGCAGAAGGCAGATTTAAAAAGACTCAAATCACGGCCCGCGAGTCACGGGTCACTGCGCAGCAAGCGCCTCACATCAACCATCACCAGACCGTGAAAATGCTGGAACTCAACAACAAAGTCGCCTTTGTCGCGGGCGCGGGCACCGTCGGCCCCGGCTGGGGCAACGGCACGGCGGCCGCGGTGCCGATCGGGCGCATGGGCGACGCGTGGGTCGTCGCGAATGCGGTACTATTCCTGGCCTCGGACGAGGCGCGCTATATCACCGCCATGTATCCGGTCGTTGACGGCGTGCTGACCGCGGCGCGGCCAGGCTGACCTGTGACGGGATATGAGATCGCTTTTACAGATCATCTTCGTTGCGTGGGCCGCGGCCACCGCGCCGATGGCGCTGGGGCAGGAGGAGCCGATCGGCATCGTGATCATGCACGGCAAGGGCGGCTCGCCGGACCGCTTCGTTTCCGACCTGGCCCGGTCGCTGGATGGGAAGGGCTACCTCGTCGCCAACCTCGAAATGCCCTGGTCGGGGCGGCTGCACTTCACCCTGCCGGTCAGCCGGGCGGAGGCGGACATCGACGCCGCCGTGGCGGGGTTGCGCGGCAAGGGCGCGAAAAAGGTGTTCATCGCCGGGCACAGCCTGGGGGGCGCGTTCACGCTGCATCTCGCGGGCAGGCAGGCGGTCGACGGCTTCATCGTCATCGCCCCGGGCGGGAACATCGCCAATCCGGGTTTTCGGAAAAATATCAGCGGCACGATCGACCGGGCCCGCCAGCTGGTCGCGGAAGGCAGGGGCAATGAACGGACACCGCTCGAGGACTATGAAGGCGGCAAGGGCACGTACACGATAGACACGGTTCCTGCGAACTACCTTGCGTGGCACGAGCTGGAGGGGCCCATGAACATGGGCCGCTCGGCCAGGGCCGCCAATCCGAAATTGCCGGTCTTGTTCATCATCCCGCAGAGCGACTATCCCGGATTGCGCAAGTCGAGCCCGGCCGTGTTTCGCATGCTGCCGGCCAATCCGCTCACACGGTTGTACGAGCCGGATTCCGGCCACCTCGACGCGCCGGAGGCCTCGGCGGACGAGATCGCGCGCTGGACCCGGGAAGTGGCGGGCGCAGCGAATCGTTGACGCAGGGAAGGGGGAATGATGAGGATGCCCGATTACACGGTTTCCGGCGAAGGGAAGGTGACGGTCTTCCTGCTGCATGGAATCTACGGCTCGAAGGAATACTGGCGCTGCCAGACCGGGCGGCTGGTCGCGCGGGGCTATCGCGTGGTGGCGTGGGACGCGCCGGGGTACGGCCTCTCGCCCTTGCCCGACCCGTTTTCCTTCGACGTCGTGGCCGAGGCCGGCGCCCGGCTGATCAAGGCGCTCGGCAGCGAGCGGAACGTCTTTCACGGCCACAGCATGGGCGGGCAGATCACCCCGCGCATCCGGCTGAAGGTGCCGGATCTCGTGCACGGCATCGTGATCTCCTCGACCATCGGCTATTTCGCCAATCGCACCCGGGAAGAGCAGGAGGAATTCGTCCGCAAGCGCACGGCGCCGCCGCCTCCCGGCACCGACCCGGTGACGGTGAACCGGATGGTGGTGGACTCGATGCTCGGGCCCGCTTCGAAGGGCCCCGAGGTCGATCTCGTGCGCGAGTGGGCGTCGCGCACTCCGCCGGACGCGGTCAAGGCGGCGGTGAAGGCGGTGCAGACCTATCCCGAAGCCGACGCGGTGTCGGGATTTCGCGCGGTGTCCGTGCCGGCGCTGCTGGTGGCGGGCGAGGTAGACCAGCTCGGGCATCCGGCGGGGATGAAGCGGGTGGCGGACATGATTCCCGGTTGCGAGTTCGGGGTGGTCTCCGGCTCGGGCCATTATCCGTGGGCCGAGAACCCGGCCGGGTTCAACCGTTACTTCTTCGGATTTCTCGACCGGAATTTCAGGATCTGAAATTCCGCTTGTAATTGAAAAAAAGGGGACAGTTTGAGCTGTCCCCTGTGAAATGCTGGATGCTTGTTTTTCGTCTTGTCCTCCAGTTCCCCCTCCTCGTCGGCCCTCATGTGGTACCGGGGCGCCTGTTAGTCCTTGCGCTTCGCGTTACTTGAGCGTCTCGCCGGATGCCTCTGCCGTGTCGCGCCACTTGATGGCGGACCGGTGGACCACCCGTCACGTCCGTTCGTCCACTGTGGGCTCACCGACGCATCTGCATCCCGGCCACCTTCGCGAGGTCGGTCCATTGCGCCCGTTCGCGGTGAATCTTCTTCCGGAAGTCGACCCCGGTCAGCAGTTCCGGCTCGGCCGCTTCGAGCAGCAGCCGCTTCTTGGTATCGGGGTCCTGGAGGACGGCCGTGAGCGCGTGGCGCAGCTTGTCCAGCGCGGCGCGAGGCACGCCAGCGGGCGTGACGACGCCCCACCACACCGCAACTTCGTAGCCTGGATAGCCGAGCTCGGCGACGGTCGGAACGTCGGGCACCGCCGGGTTGCGCTTCGCCGCGCCGATCGCGAGAAACTTGAGCCGGTTGTTGCGCACGTGCGGCAGCGCCTGGGTGACCGAGGTGAACAATACCGGGATGTTGCCCGCCATCACGTCCACCATCGCCGGGCCGCCGCCCTTGTACGGCACCGGCAGCATGTCGATGCCCGCGACCCTCTTGAACAGCTCTCCGCCGAAATGATTGAACCCGCCGACGCCGGTATGCGCATAGTTGATCGACCCCGGCTTTGACTTGGCCTGGGCAACGAGGTCGCGCAGCGTGCGGAACGGGCCTTGCGGGTGGACGACCAGCGAGTTCGGGGCCGATCCGATCGTCGCGACCGGGTCAAAGGATTTTTCAATGTCGTAGGGCAGCGGGAACATTCGGACCGCGGCGTTCATCACCCAGGACGTGGAGACCATGAGCAGGGTATAACCGTCCGCCGGCGCGTTGGAGGCAATCTCCGTGCCGATGATACCGTTTGCGCCCGCTCGGTTATCGATAACCACCTGCTGGCCGAGCCGGTCGGTTAGCTTGACCCCGAGGTAGCGGCCCAGTATGTCATTGCTGCCGCCCGGAGGGAACGGGATGATCCAGCGGATCGGCTTTTCCGGGAACCCGGCGGCCCGCGCCTGTCCGGCGGAAAAACCCGCCGACAGCGAACCCACGATAAGGCCGAGTACGACAAGATAAAGTTGGCTGCGCAGCTTCATACTGAGGTCTCCTCCTCGTTGTGGCCGTGGATCCACGACCGTTGGGTTGTGCGACTGGAAGTATAGTCCGCATCATGATCAAGTTCAAAATATGGAATACAGTGCCGAATGCGCCGCGCGCCGGCCTGGAGAAAAGCGTTAGCATCTCAACGAGTTATCGGTAACACGTACTGTAAGATGTTGCCCTGAAGCACCGCACGCAGGGCCGCAGGCCGTACCGGGAGAACGAGATGAACGCCGCGGACACGGAAAAACGCCTCACCGCGCTCGAGGAGCGTCTCGCGCGCATCGAGTCCCTGCTCCAGGCCGCGCCGGCGCCAGCCGCAGCACAGGCCGTCAGGCCCGCGCTCGCGGCGAAACCGGCGGCGGGGGCACAGGCGCCACGGCCGGAGCGGGGAGACCGGCCGTCGCTCGTCACCAGCATCCTCGGCTGGGGCGGCGCCGTCGCGCTGGTGCTGGCGGCGGCTTATCTCATCCGCCTGGCGGTCGAAACCGGATGGCTCACGCCGGTGCGGCAGGTCGCGTTCGCGACGATCTCGGGATTCGCGATGATCGCCGCGGGGTTTGCCCTGCGCGGCACCAATCGTCAGTACGCGGGATTGCTGCCGGCGGGGGGCGTCGCGATCCTCTTTCTCTCGATCTACGGCGCGCACCTCTTTTACGGATTCATCGGGGTCGCGCCCGCGGCGTTATCGGTGGTCCTGGTGTGCCTGCTGTCGCTCTGGCTGTGCCGGCAGTTCCGGAGCGACCTCTACGCCTTGTTCGCGGTGGCGGGCTCGTATTCCGCGCCGCTCCTGATCTCCGGCCTGCCGGGCTCGATCACCGACCTGGTGATCTACTTCTCGGCCTGGGGTGTGGTGTTCAGCGTTTTTTCGATCTGGCACGGCCGGCGCATGGTTTACCTGCTCGCGCTCTACCTCGCCTTGATCGTTTTCGACTTCATCTGGCGCAACAAGGGGCCGGACGACTGGATTGCGGCGTTCGTGTTCCAGACCGCCCAGTTCGGGATTTTCGGCGCGGCCACGGTTACGTTTTCCGTCCGCAACCAGTCACCCCTCGACGCCGCGTCCGCCTGGGGCCACTTGCCGGCCCTGCTGATCTTTTATTTCCTCCAGTATGCGTTGCTGGATCGGCACCTGCCGGCGCTCGCGCCGTGGATCGCGGCTGCCAGTGCCCTCGCCGTGGCGGGCTTCTATGGCACGGCCCGGGCCGTGCTGCAACGTCCCTTGCCCGGAGGCGAATTCCTGCTGTGGTCCTACATCGCGCTGGTGCTGTTTCACGCCGGCTACATCGAATCGGTGCCCCATCGCTGGGCGCCGTGGGTCGCGTTCGCGATCCTGCCGCTGGCCGCCATCGCGACGCTGCGGCACAGCAGCGGGATCGCGGCCAGCTGGCCGGTCTGGATGGCGGTCGGCGTGATTTACCTGATGAATTATCTGCGCGTCGTGTTCGATACCGACGTGCAATCGGTCCCGGCGCGGACGCTCCTGGCCGTCGTCTACGCGCTGCAGCTGTATCTCGGCTACTACCTCGCCCGTGGCCGTGAATCGCTCGCCGGCGTGCGCTTGCTGCTCCTGTATACCGGTCACATCAGCGCCATGGCCGCGGCGCTTCACCTGCTGGACGAGCGCATCGTCGAATCCGTCGCATGGGGCGCGCTCGCGCTGGCCTTCCTCGGCCTGTCGCTGTGGCGACGCGACCGGCTCCTGGGGCAATCTTCGCTGCTCGTGTTCGGGGCCACGGCGGGCAAGGTCCTGCTCTACGATCTGGGCGGCGCCTCGCCGCTCACGCGGATCGTCAGCCTGGTGGTGCTGGGGATCACGTTCTACGTCGGCGGGCTCCTCTACCAGCGCATGCTGGCCGCTGGTAACAACTGATCCCGCATTGCGGATTTCGCAGAAGAGACCCGATGGGTGATGAATGTGCGGTAACGAAGTGACGCCGTGACGAGCGCCGCCGTGCGACGTTTCCTTGCCAGCGTCGGCAGGATCACGATCGGCGTAATCGTGGGCGTCGTGATCGGAAACCCGGTCCTCCTCTATTTTCGGCAGGAGAAGCTGCTGTTCTACCCGGTTGCGCTCAACGAGGGCAATCGAAAAATCATCAAGGAGCGGTACCGGCACGTCGAGGAGGTCGCCATCATGGCGCCGGACCGGACCAGGCTCCACGGATGGTTCCAGCGGGCGTCGGGCGCGGGCAGAGCGCCCCTCTTGATCTATTTCGGCGGCAACGCCGAGGATATTTCGCCTCTTCCCGCTGCGGCCGACCGCGTCTCCGGATGGTCCATGCTGATGATGAATTACCGCGGCTACGGCCTGAGCGAGGGGGCGCCGGGCGAAAAGGCGATGTTCGCGGATGCGCTATTGATCCATGACACGTTTGTGCGGCGCGAGGAGGTGGACGCCGGCAGCGTCGCGGTAATGGGCAGGAGTCTGGGCAGCGGCGTGGCGGTGCACCTGGCCGCGCACCGGCCGATCCGCGCGCTCGTGCTGGTCACGCCCTTCGACAGCGTGGCCAGCATCGCCCGGGAAAAGTTCTGGTACGCGCCGACATCGCTGATCCTCAAGCATCCATTCGATTCGCTCGCCCTGGCGCCGAAGATCGACAAGCCGGCGCTGTTTCTGGTGGCCGCGGCGGACTCGCTGGTCCCTCTGCCGCACGCCCGCCGCCTGTTCGAGGCGTGGGCCGGGCCGAAACAGTGGCAACTCGTGGCGCGGGAGAACCACGATACCATCGAGTTCGACCCCGGTTACTGGCGCGTCATCGGCGAGTTCCTGCGCAGCGTGTCGCAGCCGGTCGCGGACGGCCGCGCGTCGCCGCGCTGAAGCGGGGCTAGAATAGGACCTCGACAGGGGGCCACCGGAATGGAAGCGCTGTCGCTGACATTCGCGTACGCAGGGGTGTTCCTGGTCCTGAAGCGCGTATTTCCCGGACGGGCGCTGCCGCATTCACCCGGCTGGTATCTGCGCGCGGTGTTCCTGAACGCGGCGCAGCTTGGAGTGATGCAGGGCGGCTACGATGCGGTCATTGCGCTGGCGCGGAGCGAATGACGGTGTTTCCGCGGCATCCGATCCTGCGCGTGGTGGCGACGGCATGGCTGCTCGTGGCGGCAGTCCTGCTGCTCGTCACCCTGCTGCGGCCGGAGATCGGGTTGAACGAGAGGGCCGCGCTGTCCAGCCTCGTTCCGCTGTACTTCCTCAGCTTTCCATTCGGGCACGCCGGGGTGATGGCGCTCACCCGGCTCAAGGTGGACCTTTACGTCGGATACCACTTTGTGCCCGGCATTTTCTCCGAAGCGCTGATGCTGTGGGCCGCGCTGACGGTCCTCGGCTACGCGCAGTGGTTCGTGGCGCTGCCGTGGGTTGCGCGGAAGTCCCGGCAGTTCACCGATTTTCTCCTGAGGCGGTACCTCGCGCGCTGAGAAGCGGCGCAAATTCACGCGGCACCGGCTGCCGATTGCCCGCCGCCGCGCCATTCACGCTGCGAGGAAATTCCAGGCGACGAGCGCGCCCAGAACGTAGATCACAGCGCCCACGAGGTACGTTGTCCTGGCCCCCGCTTTTTCCGCATCGGTAGCATAGGCGCCGTCGTATTCGTCCACGTGCCACAAATGCAGGTGGTGCGCGAAGCGCTCGCCGATCAGGACCGCGAGCCCGTAGCCGGCATAGACGGCCCATTCGGAACCTCCTTGCGTGACATAGGCGAGCAGCGCCGCCGCGAAAATCAGCAGGACGATCACCGAGAAAAAGCGGACGGCTCCGCCGTGTCCGTTTGGCATGTTCTGAAAAAGCGTGAATCGTGATTCGTAAGTCGTGATTCGACCTAGCAGCCTGTCGGACTTGGCATTCCGACAGGCTGCTCACAGCAAAACCGCCTGCGAATTTCGAATGAAATACGGGATAACAACCCTTCTTGGCCTCCAACGGGCACGCGAGCAGGCTGAAAAGAAGGTTTTCACTGTCTTTTGCTTCCGTTCTTGCGCAGGCGGTTTTGCATTTAGGAGTTTGTCGGCCCCAAGTCCGACAAACTCCTAGTCCAGAAGCCATGCATGGAGCGCGTAGATGCCCGCCGCCGCCGCGGCGCCGATGGCGAGGCCGATCCAGGGCAACTCGCGCCACGCGGCCCGGTTGCGGCCGGCGAGCACCGCCGCGAACGGCCAGAACGAGGTCTCCGCGAAGAAGGGCGCGAGCCGCTCGCGGTCGGTCACGCGCTTGCGCGCGTCCTGGTGCGCGGCGCCAACGAGGCTGAACGCGAGCAGGCCGCCGAAAAACAGCACGTCGTTGACGAATCCATTGAGCAGCAGGTGGGAAAGCGCCCACAGCGCGATCCCCATGAACAGCGGGTGGCGCGTGATGCGCGTGAGCCCGCGCGATGCCGCAGCCTTGCGCATGCCGGCGAGGGCGGGACTCGGCTGGAGCACCCCCGCGGCGACGAGGGCGATCCCGAGCGCGGCGAGCAGCATGGCGAGCGGCCGCATGCCGGGCAGCGCAACGATGTTCCACAGTGGTCCGCCGCCGTGCCGGTGGTCGAAATAGACCGACACCAGGGGGATGAAGGTCGCGAGCGCGACGAGAGAGTAGAGGCCGAGAAAGGGTTTTTCGCCCAGTCCGGCGACGAGCCGCGCGCGCACCGCAAGGGAGGACAGCACCAGGTGCGTGCCGGCGAACAAGACGAGCCAGAGGGCGATCCAGAGCGTCGCATTCATTCTGTTAGAGGCGTGAGTTGTGAGTGGTGAATTGTGAGTGGACTCAACCCGCTGATTCGTCAAAAGTTCAGCATCGCGCGCCATAGCCCCGCGCGTTGAACGGCGCGAGGAGGCCGCGCGGCGCCATGCTCCGGTCGTGACCGTCCGTTCGAACGCGCGGCGTTAAACCGGCGCCCGGCGTCCGGTTTAACGGGAATTGTAACGCGGCTCGCCGCCGTGGCGCGGTTTCAAGTCTGCTAGAATCAGTCGACGATCCACTCCTGAGGGCAGCGCAATGAAAACCGCGGTGGGCAGGATTGCAGCAGGCGCGTTGGCACTACTCGCGATATCAGGCGGCACAGCGGCGGCGGCCGAGGACTGGCCCGCCCGTCCGATCCGGCTGATCGTTCCGTTTCCGCCGGGGGGCAGCAATGACATCGTCGGGCGCGTGATCGGCGCGAAGCTCACCGAGCGGCTTGGCAAGCAGGTCGTGATCGACAACCGGGGCGGCGCGGCCGGCGCCATCGGCACCGAGATCGCGGTCAGCGCGCAACCCGATGGCTACACGCTGCTGGTGATCTCGGCTGCCCACGCCTATGGCAGCTCGATGCGCAAGACGCCATTTCATCCGCTCAAGTCGATCACGCCGGTCGCCATGATGGGCACCGGTCCCACTTCGCTCGCGGTGCATCCCAGCGTCCCCGTGAAGTCGGTGAAGGAACTGATTGCCCTGGCAAAGGCCAAGCCGGGCCAACTCAATTCGCGACCCGGTGTTGCCCGAAGTGCCGACGATTGCGGAGTCGGGTGTTCCCGGCTATGAAGCGAGCAACTGGTGGGGCATCGTGGGACCCGCGGGCCTCCCCGCCGGCCCGGTCAAGCGGGTCAGCTCCGAAGTGTCCGCTATTCTCGCGGTGGAGGAGACCCGGAAGTGGTTCATCAGCCAGGGCGCGCAGGCCGTGGACAAGGGGCCGGCGGAATTCCGGAAATGGATCGTCTCGGAAATCGCCAAATGGAGCCGGGTGGTGAGCGAAGCCGGTCTCAAGGGCGACTAGCCCAGCCATGAACATCGTCCGATTCATCATCAACCTCATCCGGAACGGCTGAGCGGCCGTATATGGCATCGAACCGTGGATGAGCAGGAGGCGATATGACACGCAGGGGTTGGTTGCAGGGCATGCTGGCGGCGGGACTGTGGGGCGCGCTGACCGGGCGCGGTGAGGCCGCCCGGCCGCAGGCGAAGGACATGAAGGGCATCGAGGAACTGCAGAAGAACTGGAAGGTCCTGCTGGCCGAGGGCTTCAAAGCGCCGCTGCCCTCGGAGCCGCTCAAGCTTGCCGCCGCGGAATGGCGCAAGCGGCTGTCGCCGCTCGCCTACGACGTGTTGCGGGAAGAGGGCACCGAGCGCCCGGGCAGCAGCTCGCTCAACAGCGAGAAGCGCGACGGGGTGTTCGTCTGCGCCGGCTGCGACTTGCCGCTCTTCACGTCCGCCATGAAGTACGAGAGCGGCACCGGCTGGCCGAGCTTCTTCACGACCATCCCGGGTGCGTTCGGGACCACGACCGATTACAAGCTGTTGCTGCCGCGCACCGAGTACCACTGCAAGCGTTGCGGCGGCCACCACGGCCATGTATTCGACGACGGCCCGCCGCCCACCCGGCAGCGGTGGTGCAACAACGGCGTTGCCCTTCGTTTTGTTCCCAGGACGGGGAAGGCGTGATGAAGTGATGCAGTGATGAAATGACGAGGAAGTCGGCGCGATGCGCCGCCTTTTCTTCGTCACTGCGTCGCTCCAGGACTCGGCTTGAGGCCGAGTCGCATCCACAAGGGCACGACCGCGAGCGCAAGGGTGAGGTTGAGAGCGATCCACACCCCGCGATCGGAGAGCCAGGAAGGCGGCGTCGCCTCCACGAGCCACGTGCCGAGTCCCACCAGGAGGCAGAACACGGTGAGCGCCGCCAGCGCCGTCGCGGCCACGCCGCGCAGTAGCGAGGCGAGCGGTTCGCGGACATCGGCGCCGGACGCCGCCGCGACCGGCGCCCAGAACCCCGGCGGCCGCACTCGCCGGTAGAAGTCCCGCAGCTCGCCGGCCTGCTGCGGCGCAATCCACAGCGACGCGGCGACCGCGGCCGCGGTCGAGACCGCGGCCGTCAGCAGCACGCGCAGTTCCGCCAGCTCGTCCGGCACGAGCAGCAGCGTCGCGGGCGCGAGCACGGCGGACACGGCGATCGCCGCCAGCTCGCCCCACGCCGTGATGCGCCACCATAGCCATCGCAGCACCAGCACGATGCCGACGCCTGCACCGAGGATCAGGCTCGTCTCCCATGCCACCTTGATCGAGTCGAGACGGACCATGATTGCCAGGGCAATGGCAAGGATGAGCACATTGGACAGGCGCGCGACCCGTACCAGCGCGCGAGGGGAGGGCGTGCGTCCCAGGGCACGGCAGATGAAGCGCTGGTAGATGTCGTTGGTCCAGTACGACGCGCCCCAGTTGAGATGGGTGTCGACGGTGGAGGCGAGGGCGGCGATCATTGCGGTCAGCATCAGGCCCTTGGCGCCCGGGGGCAGCATTTCCGCCATGCCGCGCACGAATGTGGCCTCGCGCTCCGCGATGAACTCGTCGCCGGTCCAGCCGCCAGCAGGCGGAAAGAGCAGCAACAGGGCGAGCGCGATCGGCAGCCACAGCAGGCTCCGCAGCACGATCTGCGCGAACGTGAACACCACGGCCGCGCGGCGCGACTCCGCGTCGCTGCGGCAGGCCATGGCGCGCTGCGCGAGGTAGCCGGTACCGTCGGCATTGACCTGGATCAGCCATTGCAGGAATACGACCGCGAGCAGCAGCGCGCCGGCGTTGTAGGCGGCCGACGGCGTGAACGCGAGCAGCTGAGACGCGGACATCGGACTGGCGCCCGAGTCGAACACGCCGCGCAAACGCTCCGTCATGAGTCCAAGCCCGCCCGCTTCGCGGACAACGATCACCGCGTAGACCAGGGTGGCGGCCATCATGATCGCGAACTGCACGATGTCCGTCTTGACGACGCTCCTCAGGCCGCCGAGCGTCGAGTAGCCGAGCGTGACCAGCGCGATCAGCAGCATCGAGATCAGGTTGTCGGCGGAGCGGATGGTGCGCGCCGGGTCCCCGTCGGGCGCGGCGGTCAGGTCCAGATCGAGACCGCGCACCACGGCATGAACCGGCTCGAATGCGGCGGCCGGCAGCCAGTCATGCCACGCCAGGAAGGGCTCGGCGATGCGGGTCGCTGCGAGCAGGACAATCGCGAGCGCGAAGCAGTTGAAGACCGTGCCGAAGTAGAGCGCCTTGAACAGGCGCAGCAGCGGCGCTCCATGCCCCCGGTAGCGCAGCTCCGCGAACTCGGCATCGGTCAGCACGCCCGCGCGGCGCCAGCACGCGGCGAGCATGAAGGCGAGGAGCAGGAAGGCGAGCGCGTAGATCCACAACCGCCACAGCGCGAAGATGCCCCCCACGGCGACGAGGCCGGTCACGAGCAGCGGCGTGTCCGCGGCGAACTGCGTGGCGGCCATGCTGATGCCGGCCTGCCAGCCGCTCAGGCTGCGGCCCGCCAGGAAGTACTGCTCGGGACCGGCCGCGGCTTCCTTGCGATCGCGCAGTCCGACTGCGAGCACGTACGCGAGGAACAGGCCGACAATCAGCGCGTCCACGATGCTCACGACGTGGTCCCCCCGGGACGCCGGCGCGGCACAGTTGCGGAATGGACGGTCCCGCGATATATAGTGACTGGACGCAATCCCCCTCCCTATGACTAGACCGATATTGAGACTGGCCGTTCCCGCCGATGCCTACGAGATCGCGGTGATGTCGCGCTACCTGATCGAAGTGGGGCTGCGGGGATGGACCTGGCCGCCCGACCGGGTGGCGAAGGCGATCCGGACGCGCGACACGAACGTGATCGCGGCGGAAGTGGAGCGGCATCTCGTCGGCTTTGCGATCATGGACTTCGGCGACACATCGGCGCACCTTGCTCTGCTCGCGGTGAAGCCCAGCTACCAGCGCTGCGGCATCGGGCGGCAGCTGGTCGCCTGGCTGGAGGAGGCGGCACTGACCGCCGGCATCACCACGGTGAACCTGGAGTTGCGGTCCAACAACTTCGCGGCGCGCACCTTCTACGGCGTGCTGGGCTACAAGGAGCTGTCCTACATCCCCGGCTATTATCGCGGCGTCGAGACCGCCGTGAAAATGGCGCGCGACATCCGGCGCTCTGCTTCGAGAAACGTGATAAGCGATAAGTGACGAGTACCGCCGGCACTGCCGGCGCTAACGACTTATCACCTGTCACCGATCACGCTGTACCTTGCGTCAGCGCCTGCCGCCGGCCATCTGCAGCGCTTCCGGCATGCGGCGCAGCCGCCACGTCATCAGCGGGCCGAGCAGGGCGCCGACGCCGACCGAGCTCCAGGCGAGGCCCCACATCCACAAGGGCGACGCCTCCGCGGCCCGGGTCCAGTCGAGCACCAGCCCGAACACCCACGGCGCCGTCGCGCCGGCGCCGAAGCCGAGCGCGGAGCGGACCGAGTAGGCGGCGCCGATGTAGCGCGGCGGCACCAGCTCGGTGACGACCGTGGAATAGACCGAGGAGTCGCCGATCGACGCGAAGCTGTAGAACGCGGCGACGACGACAAGTATCCACATCGGAAATCCGATCATCCAGCCGAAGGAAAACGAGCAGGCGAGGCTCGCGCAGGACATCACCAGCATCGTCCAGGTGCGGCCCTTGCGATCCGAGATCGCGCCGCCAGCGACGCTGCCCATCATGCTGCCGACGTAGGCGATGGCGGTCAGCGCGGCGCCGATGCTCGCGGCGTGGGTGACGCCGCTCCCCGCCAGCTGCGCGGCGGCGGCGAGAAACGCGGGCAGCCACGCCTTCATGCCGAGCATTTCCCAGGAGTGAAAGGTGTAGGCCCAGATGGCGAGCATCGCCGGCTTGTTGTCGAGCACCGCCGGCAGCGGGCTGGCGACTGCCCGGGCCGGGGGAGTCGGATGCACGACGTTGGGCGTGTTGCGCAGCGCCCAGAGCGCGATCAGGGTGCCGGCGAGGGGACCGCTCGCGTTGACGAGGAAGGCGCCGCGCCAGCCAAAGACCGGCGTGAGGATGCCCGTGAACACCAGCGCGATCGCGTAGCCGAGCGAGGCCGCGGCGAGGTAGAACCCCATCGCGCGCCCGCGCCTGCCGGCCGCGAAGCGCTCGAAGATCAGCGTCAGGCCGGGGGTGTACGAGCCGCCGGAGAACAGGCCCGTCAGGCCGTAGAGAACGGCGGCGGAGAAGAAGCCGTCCGCGAAAACGGCGAACACCATCGCGGCTGCGCTCGCCGCGACGCTCGACGCCAGGAACACGCGCCTGGCGCCGTAGCGGTCCGAGAGGAACCCGACCGTGAACAGCGAGATGAGATAGCCGAAATGCCACGCGGACTGGATGAGGCCGGCCTGGCTGGCGCTCATGCCCCACTCCGGCGTGAGCAGCGGTATCGCCGCGGAATAGGCGGTGAAAATGAGGGCGAAACTCGTGCGGCTGAGGCACAGCCATCCGAGCCATCCCGCGTTGCCGTCCCCGTTCGGAGCCGTCACGAGTCGACTGTGTCAGTAAAGTTTCCTGGTCAACGGCCAAGAAACTTCGGCGGGCGCTTCTGCCGGAAGGCCTCGATGCCTTCCTGGTGGTCGTGCGTGAGGCGCGCGCCGCACACGGCGAGGTTCTCCAACTCGAGCAGCATTTCGAGTGTGGGCACGTACATGGAGTGGAACATCTTCTTCGCAAGGCGCAGCGCGTAGGTGGCGGAGCCCGCCAACTCCAGCGCGAGCGCGCGCGCTTCCGCGTCGAGCGCTTCGTCGGGCACGACTTTCATCACCAGGCCCATTTCCCCGGCTTCCCGCGCCGGCACCTTTCTCGCGGTGTAGGCGATTTCCTTGGCCCGGGCGATGCCGAGGTGCTGCGTGAGGAAGAACACCGCGCCGCCATCGGGCGGAATGCCGATCTTCTTGAAGGCGGCGAGGAAGTAGGCGGACTCGGATGCGACGATGAGATCGCAGGCCAGCGCGAGGCTGAAGCCGATTCCGGCCGCGGGCCCGCGCACCGCGGCGATCACCGGCTTCTCCGTGTTGTAGACGTTGACTACCGTGCGCTTGTGTTTCTGCGAGCGCCTGCGGCCTGTCACCACGTCGTAGCCGCCCATGGAGCCGACGTCGCCGCCAGCGCAGAAGGCGCGGCCCGAGCCGGTCAGCACGATCGCGCGCACCTCGTCGTCCGCGTCGAGCGCGCCGAACTGGTCCGCGATGCCGTGGTACATCTCCTCGGACAGCGCGTTGAGCTTGTCCGGGCGGTTGAGGGTGACGGTCGCAACGCCGTTTACTTTTTCGACGTGAATGTTCATAAAGGTCAACAACAAGAAATTAAACAGGATATTTTTAGCCGGGCTTCATGCCGGCAGCTTTGACGACCTTGGCCCACTTGTCGATCTCGGAGCGGATGAAGGCGGCGAAATCCTCCGGCGTGCCCGGCGCCGGCTCGGCGCCCTGGCTGGAGAGCCGATTCGCGACGTCGGGGGAGCGCAGCGCCCTGACGGCCGCGGCATTCAGCTGCGCAATGACGTCGCGCGGCGTGCCGGCGGGAGCGAGCAGCCCGTACCAGCCGCTTGCGCCGTAGCCGGGCAGCGTCTCCGCGATCGAGGGCAGGTCCGGCAGCAGCTTCGAGCGCCTGGCGCTGGTGACGCCCAGCGCCCGCACCTTGCCCGACTTGATATGGGGCAGGATGATGAGGCTGTTCTCGTAGGTCAGGTCCACCTCGCCCGAGACGATCGCGGTCAGGGCGGGCGCGCCGCCCTTGTACGGCACGTGGACGATCTGGACCTTGCCGAGGAGCTTGAGCAGTTCGCCGGCCAGGTGCGTCACGGTGCCGGCCCCGGAGGACCCGTAGTTGAGCGTGCCGGGCCGGGCGCGCGCCAGCGCGAGCAAATCCTTCACCGACTTCGCGGGAACCGACGGGTGCGTGACGAGGATGCTCGTGACGTTGACCGCCTGCGTGATCGGCGCGAGGTCGCGCAGCGTGTCGTAGCCGCGATTCGACAGCAGGCTCATCGA
This sequence comes from Betaproteobacteria bacterium, assembly GCA_016192825.1. Classification (GTDB taxonomy): domain Bacteria; phylum Pseudomonadota; class Gammaproteobacteria; order Burkholderiales; family SG8-41; genus SG8-41. The sequence goes on from JACPTK010000024.1 coordinate 85,397, forward strand.
GACGGCGATGCCGCCGATGGTGCCCATCACGAGGGTGTAGCCGTCCGCGGGTGATTTCACGACGCCCTCGGTGCCGATCACGCCGCCCGCGCCGGCGCGGTTCTCGATGACCACCTGTTGCTTGAGGCCCTCCGCCATCCGCGGCGCCATCAGCCGCGCAACGGTGTCGGTCGGTCCGCCCGGCGGGAAGGGCACCACGACCCGGACTGGCTTCGCGGGATAGGCTTGCGCGTACGCGCCGCCGATGCAAAGCTGGGACACCGAGGACACCAAGGACACAAAGGGAAAAAACACCAGGAACAGAACCCGCCTTTTCATATTCGTACTCCTTCGTGTCCAGTGTTGCAGCGCTTTGCGTTATAGACCCTTAATGCCGGCCTGCTTGATGACCTTGCTCCACTTCGCGATCTCCTCGCGCAGGAATGTCGCGTACTCCGCGGGAGAGTTGCCGACCGGATCGGAACCCTCGGCTTTCAGCCGTGCCGCGAGCTCGGGCGAGCGGATCACCTTCAGCACGTCCGCGTTGATCTTGGCGACGATTTCCCCGGGCGTGCGCGCGGGGGCATTGATGCCGTTACAGGCCACCGCCTGGAAGCCTTTCAGTCCCAGCTCGTTGAGCGACGGCATCTCGGGAAGCGCGCCGGCGCGGTTGAGGCTGGTCACCGCGAGCGGCCGCAGCTTGCCGGCCTTGATGAGCGCGATGGCGGAGGTCAGGCCGTTGAACACGACGTCGACGTGGCCGCCGACCAGGTCGGCCAGCGCGGGCGCATTGCCCTTGTAGGGGATGTGCACCATCTTCACGCCGGCCATGGCGTTGAAGAGCTCCCCGGCGAGGTGGTTCGAGCCGCCGCTGCCCGAGGAGCCGTAATTCAGCATGCCGGGCTTCCTTTTCGCGAGGGCGATCAGCTCCTTGATCGACTTCGCCGGCACGCCCGGGTGCACCACGACCACCAGCGGCGTCGTGTTGATCAGGATGATCGGCTCAAAATCCCTGGCCGGATCGTAGGGCAGCCTGGCGATGAGGCCCGGCACGATGGTGAAGGGGGCAGGGGTGATCAGCAGCGTGTGGCCGTCGGGCGGGCTCTTCGCCACGATGTCGGTGCCGATCACCGTGCTGCCGCCGGGACGGTTGTCCACCACCACCGGCTGGCCCCATATCTCGCTCAGCTTCTGGCCGACGGTGCGGCCGATGATGTCGGTGCTGCCGCCGGCGGGGAACGGCACGATCAGCCGCACCGGCCGGGTCGGGTAGTTTTGCGCCTGCGCCGCGGCGATCGCGACGGGCAGCAGGAGGCAGGACAGGATGGTAACGGGCTTCATCATGATTCTCCTTTCACAATGATCAGCGCGTCGGCGGCGACCACACCACTTTCGCGAACGAACAGGGGGTTGACGTCGATTTCAGAGATGCGGTTAACGTGGTCGGTGATGAGCAGCGATACGCGCGCGAGGACGTCGGCGAGCGCGGCGACGTCGAGCGCGGGCCGGCCGCGGTAGCCGTGGAGCAACGCCGCGCCCTTGACCTCCGCGATCATCCCGCGAGCGGTGTCGGCGTCGAACGGCGCGAAACGGTGCGTCACGTCCTTCAGCAGCTCGGTGAAGATGCCGCCCAGCCCGAAGGCAACGGTCGGGCCGAAGCAGGGGTCGTTCACCGCGCCGACGATCACTTCCACGCCCGAGGCCATTTCCTGCACGAGCACGCCGTCGATGCGGGCGTCCGGCTTGTGCCTGCGCGCCGCGGCCACCACGTCGCGCGCCGCCAGCTTCAGGCCGGCGAGATCGCGGATGTCGAGCCTGACCGCGCCCGCCTCGGTCTTGTGCGGGACGTCGGGCGATTCGATCTTGACCGCCACGGGAAAGGCGAGGGGACAGGAGGCGAGCGCCTCGATCGCCGCCGGCTGGAGCAGCCTCTCGTTCACGACCGGCACGCCGTAGCGCGCGAGCAGCTGCTTGGAGCGGTACTCGCCGAGGGTGCATCGGGTCGGGGGTAATTCGAGCGGCTGAGGGGCGATCGCGCGGCGCAACGGGCGCTTGCCCGCCTTCAGGTATGCGTCGCGTTTGCGCGCAAAGTCCGTGAGCGCTGCCATCGCATGCACCGCGCGCCCGGCCCCGAGTATGCAGGGCACGCCATGCTGCTCGAGGTAGGCCAGCACCTGGCCGTTGTCGTCGGGCGCGGTCGGCCAGTTCAGGATGAGCGGCTTGCAGGTGCCGCGAAGCGTCTCGAGCAGATTTTCCGACCAGGGGCCCGCCGCCTTGCCACGCGGCACGCGGGCGACGACCTGGTCGATGTTGGGGTCGGCGAGCACCAGGCGCACGGCCTTGCCGTAGGACGCGAAGTTGTCGTTATAGCCGTGCGCGGTGGCGTCGATCGGGTTGTTGAACGAAGCGAACGAGACCAGCGTCTTGCTCAGCTTGTCGCGGGTGGCGTCGGACAGCGCGGGAAGTTCGAGCCCGTGCTCGACGCAACGGTCCGCGAGCAGCACCCCCGCGCCGCCCGAGAGCGTGAGGACCCCCACGCGGTTGCCGGCGGGGAGCTTGCGGATGAGAAAAACCTTCGAGATGTCGATCAGGTCGTCCACGTCGCGGATCTCGACCAGGCCGCCGCGCCGGAACGCGGCGCGGTAGAGCTCGTAGCCGGACGACATCCGCGCCGAGTGGGAGGTCGCCGCCTGGCTGCCGACGGCGGTGTTGCCGACTTTCCAGGCCAGGATCGGCTTGCCGAGCTTGAGCGCCCGCTCGCCGAGCTCGAGCAGGCGGCGCCCGTCGTCGATCGCTTCCATGAAGGCGACGACGATCTCGACCTCGGGGCGCTCGATCAAGTCGGCGACCCAGTCGAGGAGCGTGAGGTCCGCCTCGTTGCCCGAAGAAATGGCGTAGTTGCAGCCGAGGCCGTAGTAGGCGGCGGCGGACACGACGCCGAAACCGAAGCCGCCGCTCTGGGTGACCATCGCCATCGGGCCGGGCTTGAGCGTGGTCAGCTGCGAGGTGCCGCCGAAGCCGATGCGCGCGTTGTCCTTCAGGTTGAGGATGCCGAGGCAATTGGGCCCGACCACGCGCACGCTGGCCTTGCGCGCCGCCGCGACGAGCCGCTCCTGCAATGCCTTGCCCTCCGCGCCCACTTCGCTGAACCCGCTGGAAAGCACCAGCGCGAAGGGAATGCCCGCTTTCCCGCATTGCTCGATGGTGCCGGCTACGTGCGGCGCGGACAGCGCGATCAGCGCGACGTCGCACGGTTGCGGCACTGCCGCGAGCTCGGGATAGCACGGCAGCCCCCTGACCTCGGGGTACTTGGGATTGACCGGGTAGATCCGGCCCTGGTAGCCGAAATCGGTGAGCAGCCGCAGCGCCTGGCCGCCGATGCGCGTGGGATCGCCCGAAACGCCGACGACCGCCACCCCGCGCGGGTTGAGAAAGCGCGACAGGTCGGTCTTTGGCCGGGTGGCGGAGTGAATCATCAAAATCGGCAGGATTTACAGAGTCAAGAACCGAAAAGCAAAACCTGAATAGACAGGATTTACATGATTAACAGGATTAGAGCAAAACCTCATAAACAGAGCGGCACTGAAAAAGAAGTTCGGTTTAAATCAGCCCAATTTCTTGAGGTAGTCGATTACCGCTGTCGCGACAGCTTCCGGCTGCTCGGGCAGCAGCGCGTGGCCGGCGTTCGGAATCAGGGTCATCGTCACCCGGCCGGCGCTGAATTCATCGCGATACCGGTTGCGCGCCTCGGGCGGCGTCATGACGTCGTTCGCTGGTTGCACGTCGAGGATGGGGGCGGAGCCCGCGTGCCACCATTCGTCGCGCGGCGTCGACTCGGTTGCCTCGCGCTCCATGTGCATCACGTCCTCGCGCCAGCCATCGAGCCAGACGGCGGGATCGTTCCCCGGCGCAAAGAAGGCATGCTTGAGGGCCTGCAGCCGCTCCGCGACCGGCAGGGACATGTCGTGGCTCTTGTTGATCGAAGCGCGGACGTCGGGCGGCACCGGCCACACGTGGGTCGCCCCGAGGAGAACCACCGCCTTCACCAGCTTCGGAAAATCCGCCGCCGTCGTGCGCGCGACGAAATTGCCGAACGCGTGGCCGGCCATGATCGCCGGGCCGCCGCCGTGCCCGTCGATCACGGCCGCGACATCGCGCGCGAAATCGTGCAGCGTGATGCCCTTCATGGGACCGCTGCTGCCGCCGATGCCGCGCGGCTGCGGCCGCAGCGCGCAGTATCCGGCGTTGGCGAGGCGCTGCGACAGGTCGTCGAAATCCTCCGCGGGACGGCCGAGCGAGGGGATCATCACGACCAGGGGACCTGTCCCCAGCGACAGCACTTCAATGCGGACATCTCCGCGCTCCACGAAGCTGCGTTTAACGGGTGTCGTCGTCGCTGGCATGGCTGGTCGCTGTCTTTCTTTCCGTGATTACGCGTCCACCGGCAGGGTGTTGCGGATGGAGGGCCGCTGCGCGAAGGATTCGTACCAGGCCGCGATCCGGCCGTGCCCGTCGCGCCAGCCCAACTCGGGGAAGCGGAAGTCGAGGTAACCCAGCGCGACGGCGATGGCGACGTGGCCGATTGCCAATGAAGCTGCGCCGAGCGCCGCAGCTTCATTGTTCAGCAATTCAAGGCATGTTCCGGTCTTCAGTTCAAACCCAGCAAGCACCTCCGGTGATTGCTGGGGTTTGGGGCGGATGCGCTCGTTGCGCCACAGGACGAGCGTGTCGAGCATGCCGTTGCCGAGCGCGTGCCAGCGCAGCGCCTGCCAGCGTTGGTCCGGTTCCCGGGGAAAGAGCTTTGGCCCGTCGTGCAGGCTGTCGAGGTACTCGCAGATGACCGTCGAATCGAACAGCACCATGCCTTGGTCCGTGATCAGGACGGGAATCTTGCCGAGCGGGTTCACGCGCATGAGCTCGCGGTTGGGCTGCGTCATCGCGACGTGCGTTTGCACCTGCTCGATGCGGCCCGCAAGGCCGGCTTCGTGGGCGAACACCATCACCTTGCGGGCGAACGGCGAGCGCGGCGACCAGTAGAGCTTCATAGAGTTACTCGTTTCTCGTTACTCGTCACTGAGAACTCGTCTCAAAAACAAGAAATGGACAGGATTTACAGGATTAACAAAATCAAAGACTGCAAGAAAATCATGTGAATCCTGTTAATCCTGTCTATTTTCAAGTTGACGGGCACTAACGCCCTTCGAACTTGGGCGGACGCTTCTCCTTGAACGCTTCCACTCCTTCCTTGTGGTCGTGGGTGAGCCGCACGACGCCGGAAGCGAGCGTTTCCATCTCCATCAGCTGCTCCAGGGTCGGCACGTACATGGACTGGAACATCTTCTTGGCGAGCGCCAGCGCGTAAGTCGCCGACTCCGCCATCTCCGCGGCCAGCGCGCGCGCTTCCGCTTCGAGCCGGTCATCGGGCACGACGCGGACCGCGAGCCCGAGCGACAGCGCCTCGTCGGCGGGCACGACCCGCGCGGTATAGACGAGGTCCTTGGCCCGGGCGATCCCCAGGTACTGGGTGAGGAAGAAAATCGCGCCCCCGTCCGGCACCACGCCGACCTTCTTGAACGCCATCGAGAATTTCGCGGTTTCGGAGGCGACGGTCAGGTCGCAGGCCAGGGCGAGCGCGTTACCGATACCGTAAACCGGTCCGCGCACGGCGGCGATGACGGGCTTCTCGAGCGTATAGAGCGCGTGGATGGTGCGATGACGCCGCTGGGAGCGGACGCGGCCCGACACGATGTCCGATTTCGCCATGCCGGTGACGTCGCCGCCCGAGCAGAACGCCCGCCCCGCGCTGGTCAGGATCACAGCGCGCACCCCGTCGTCCGCGGCGATGGCGCCGAGGTGATCGTGGAGCGCGTCCCACATCGGGTCCGCCATCGCGTTTAGCCGATCGGGCCGGTCGAGTGTCAGCACCGCGATCGCGCCTTCCTTCCCGTAACGAACGTTCATAAAGACCTCAAAGCGCAGACACGGAGGACACAGAGGACACGGAGGAGAATACTTTCACGAGTTTTCCGATTGTTCGATAGCGTGGTCTTGTACAAATTCACAAGCGCTTCAAAGTCCCGGCACAGAGGAAAGTGTCATCATCACCTTTCCGCCCGCTCGGTGGTTCGTGCTTTGTGCAAGGTTATTCCTCTGTGTCCTCTGTGTCCTTGTATGTTCCTTTTGTACGATAGTGTTTGTAGTGTTTCCGAGTCTGGCCGGACTTGGGGACGGGGAAGCGGTAGATCGATTGTGTCCTGGTTCAAGCCGACACAGAGCAAGGTCGCTGTTTCCTGTTTTGCTTT
>JACPTK010000025.1 GCA_016192825.1 Betaproteobacteria bacterium
CAACGGCGTGGTTCGCGTAAAGCTCTACAAGGGCACCGTGATGACGGTCGGCCGCTCCTCGAAGTCGGATTCGCTGTTCGATCCGTCGATCGCCACCTTCGAGGACGACCGCGGCGCCTACAACCAGGCGGACGCCGAGGGATTCATTCGCCTGAACGCGCTGCGCATGCGCATCGCCGCAAACCTGCGCAAACGCCGCGGCCGGCAGTAATCCTCGCGAATGCAGGAGGCGGCGTGACGCAATTCGACAACGTGCCGGTGGTCAAGAAGGCCAGCGTCTATTTCCCCGGCAACCACTCCTTTGAAATCGAGGCGCTGGAAACGCTCGACTACGTCTGCCATTTCGGGTAAACCGCGCCCGGTATGGCCGCCGCCGGCGTCGCCCGGAAGAACGCTACTCCGGCTTGATCCCCGCGGTCCTGACCACGTTCGCCCATTTTGTGATCTCGCTGCGGTGATACGCAGCCAGCTCCTCCGGCGTGCTGCTGGCGGCGTCGGTCGCGAGATGCGGCGCGCTGCCGATGCCGCCCGAGGCGTAGTTGATCTGCCCCGGCCGGGATCTTGCGAGCGCGATCAGGTCCTTCACCGATCTCACCGGCACCGATGGATGCATGGCGAGCAGGCTCGGCGCGGTGCCCACCAGGCTGACCGGCGCGAAATCCTTGATCGGGTCGTACGGCAGTTTCTTGTAAAGGCTCGGGTTGATCGCCAGCGATGACGTGCCCGAGATCAGCAACGTGTAACCGTCCGGCGCCGCGGTGCCCACGGCGGCGGTGCCCACGGCACCACCAGCGCCGGCGCGGTTCTCGATGACGATGGGCTGCCCTATCAGCTCGCTCACCTTCTGCGCCACGACGCGCCCGATCACGTCGTTGGGACCGCCGGGCGCGAATGGCACGATCAGGCGTATCGGTTTGGCGGGGTAGGCCTGCGCGCCGGCGTCGCGCGCGGGAAACACGGAAAGCGCCACAACCGCAGCAGCGATCAGGGTTTTCATGCGGGGTTCCTCCTGTGCCGATTATGCATCAGACATCCGGACGATGGCCAATTCAATCTGCGGTAGAATTGCGGCGACCTTGAGCTTCAAGGGGGAGCCATGCCGTCTTTCGATATCGTCTCCGAGGTGAACCACGTCGAGATCCGCAACGCCGTGGACCAGTGCAACAAGGAAATCGCGAACCGCTTCGATTTCAAGGGCTCCGATGCGCGGGTCGAGATCGACGAGAAGGAGAAGACGCTGACGGCGTACGCCGACGACGAGTTCAAGCTGCGCCAGGTGCGCGACGTGCTGACCGGCAAGCTCGCCAAGCGGGGCGTGGACATCCGAGCGCTCGAGCACGGCAAGATGGAGTCCATCAGCGGCAACAAGGTCAAGGAGACGATCAAGGTCCGCGAAGGCGTCGAGCAGGAGCGCGCCAAGGGCATCGTCAAGCTCATCAAGGACGGCAAGCTGAAGGTCCAGGGCAGCATCCAGGGCGACGTGGTGCGGGTCTCGGGAGCCAAGAAGGACATGCTGCAGGAAGCCATCGCGCTGGTCAGGAAGTCGGTGACCGACATTCCCCTGCAGTTCAAGAATTTCCGCGATTGATCCGGGCCGGGCGGAGTCAATGGCGGGACGCAGGGCTTGGATGCCCGATTGGCTCGGAAAACTCCTCGAACCCGGCCCGGATACCGACTCGCGGGCGGGGGATGAACCAACACGGTCGAGTTCGACGGCGGCTGCCATATCGGCCTACGAATCCGGCGCCTGGGAGCGGGCGGCGACGCTCCTGCAGCCGCTTGCGGCGGCGCGTCCGGGCGATGCGCAGGTGCACTACCGGCTGGGCGACGCGCTCTATCAGCTCGAGCGCCCCCAGGAAGCGCTGCCCCCGCTGGAGCGCGCGGTCCAGCTTGACGCCAACATCGCGGAGTACCACTACAAGCTCGGCAACGCCCTGAAGGACCTCGAGCGCGCGGATGAGGCCCTCGAGCGCTACCGCCGCGCCCTGCAACTGGAGCCCCGCCACGCCCGGGCGCTCAACAACGCGGGAGCCATCTTGGAGATGCGGGGCGGCACGGAGGAAGCGATCCGTCATTACCGTCAGGCCCTGCTCGCGGACGGCAAGCTGCAGCCCGCCCACAGCAATCTGGCCATGTTGCTGCACCGGCTGGAGCGCTACGCGGAGGCGGTGGATGCCTATCGGGCGCTGCTCAAGGTCCAGCCGGATTCCGACGTCGCCTGGTGCAATCTGGGGAACGCTTATCTGGGCCTGGAGAATCTGGACGACGCGGTGCGGTGCTACGAGCGCGCGCTGGCGGTCGACCCGGCGTCCGCGCTCGCCTTCTACCGCCTGGGAATCGCGCTGCTGCACAACGGGAAATACCGGGAAGCCGAGGCTGCGGCGCGGCGCGCGGTCGAGATCGCACCCAAGCACGTGGAAGGCTGGATCAATCTGGGCGACGTGCTTCAGGCCCAGAACCGATTTGACGAGGCGCTCGCCGCCTACCAGCGCGGGCTCGATCTCGATCCCAAGCGGCCCGATCTGCTGAACAACATCGGCGTCGCCCACAAGGGCCGGCAGTCGCTGGAGACGGCCTACCGGTTCTTCGAGCGGGCGCTCGAGGCCTCGCCGGGCTACACCCTGGCCAGGATGAACCTGACGGGCATGCAGCTGGCCTTCGGTCTGGTTGCGGAATCAATCGCTGGCTACCGGCGTATCCTCGAAACCGAACCGCAGCACGAGCAGGCCGCGCGTCAGTTGCTGATGACCCTGCTCTACGAACCCATCAGCGCCGAGGCGCTGTTCGCCGAGCATCAGGCCTATGGCGAGCGGTTTGGCTCCGGCAAAGGCACAATACCGGACTGGCACGGACACATCCGATCCGGCAAGAAGCTTCGCGTGGGGTACGTATCGTCGGATCTTCGAAGTCACCCGGCGGGTTACAACTTTGCGCCCCTCGTGCAGTACCGTGACCGCAGCGCGTTCGAGGTGTACCTGTACTCCCACCTCAAGCGCCCGGACAGGATGACCCGGTGGTTCGAGGAACAGGCGGACGCCTGGCGTTCCATCACCTACCTCTCGGACCGGGCGGCCGCGCAGCGGATCCGGGACGACGAGATCGACATCCTCGTCGTGCTGGCGGGCCGGTTCGACGAGAACCGGCCGCTATTGGTGACCTACCGCCCCGCGCCGGTCCTGGTGAGCCTGTACGATCCGGCCACCAGCGGGTTGAAGGAATTCGACTACCTGATCGCGGATCGCGCGATGGTCCCGCGGAACACGCCGGAGAAATTCACCGAGCGCGTGGTATGCCTGCCCACCGCTTACCTGCACGCGCCGCTCGACGAGGCGCTCCGGGTTACCGCCCTTCCCGCCGCCAGGAACGGCTGCATCACTTTCGGCAGCTTCAACAATCCGGCCAAGATCAACGAGAACGTCGTGGCGCTGTGGGCGCGGGTGCTGAACAGCGTCCCCGGCTCCCGCGTGCGGCTCAAGCATTTCGATATTTTCAGGATACCGGCCGTCCGGTCGCGCTACGTGGACCTGTTTCGACAGCACGGCATCGCCGAGGATCGATTGCTGCTCTCGGACCAGGCGGTGGACGAGCGCGAGCGCCATCTGGCGCGGTACGGCGAGATCGATATCGCCCTCGACACGTTCCCGTTCACCGGGTCGACCACGACCTTCGAGGCGCTGAGCATGGGAGTTCCGGTCGTGACCCTGCTGGGGGAGCGCATGGTCGCGCGCTGGAGCGCTGCCATGCTGCGGAAGGCCGGCTTGTCGCGGCTGGTCGCCCGCAGCGAATCCGATTACGTGGAGATCGCGCGGGACCTGGCATCGGACACGGAGGCGCTCGGCCGCCTCCGCGGCACCCTGCGCGAGCGCGTCGCCCGCTCGCCGTTGTGCGCGGTGCAGGCGCGCGCCCGCCAGCTGGAGCGCCTCTACCGCCGCATGTGGGCCATCTGGCTCAAGAATCACGCGGATCGCGGATAGCGGATCGAGGCTGGAGGCTGACTATTGCCTTTACGAGTCACGAGCCGCGAGCCACGAGTCACCGCTGTTGAAGGCCGGTGACCCAGCGGTCGTAGATGCGGTCGGCAATCGCGTTGAGCGCCCGCGTTTTCTCCTCGACCGCCGCCAGCATCTGCGCCGGCGTCTGCACCGAGGGCACGCGCCGGGCCAATGACTCGACTTCTTTCCCCCAGTCATGGCACCAGGCGCGGATCAGGTCCGGCGTCATCTCGACGTGATACTGCATGGCGAGGTGCGGGCCGAGCGCGAAGGCCTGGTTCGCGCACCAGGGGCTGGATGCGATCCGCGCCGCGCCGGGCGGGTTCGAAAAGGTCTCGCCGTGCCAGTGGAAGGATTCGAAGGACTCGAGCCCCGCGCCAAACCATTGCCGCGCCGCGTCGCCCGGAATCACGTCCACCCGGCCCCAGCCGATTTCCTTGACCGGGTTGCGCGTGACCTCCCCGCCCAGGGCCTTCGCGATCAGCTGGCCGCCGAGGCAATGGCCGAGCGCCGGAACGCCGGCGTCCGCGGCCGAGCGGATCAGGAGGAGCGCCGGCGCAATCCAGGGCAGATCGTCGTTGACGCTCATCGGACCGCCCATGAAAACGAGCCCGCTGAAGCGGCCGGAATCGCGGGGAACCGCTTCACCCTCGTCAATCCGCACCAGCATCCACGGGATGTCGTGGCGATCGAGGTACGTGGCAAAATAACCCGGACCTTCGGATGCCGCGTGGCGAAAAATGGCGACTGGCTTCATGGTGCTTGCGGCGCGGGCGCGGGATTGAGCGTGCAGTCATGTTACGGGCTTTTCGGGCAATTTTCCTGCTTTTCCTGTCCGCCTCGGGCCTGGCCGCCGCCGCCGACATCAACGTCGTCGCGCTCACCGCCGGCAAGGCGGTGGTGACCGTGAACGGCGGCAAGCCGCAAACGCTGGCGCTCGGGCAGGTCACGCCCGAGGGCGTGAAGCTGATCAGCGCGGACAGCGAGTCGGCCGTCATCGAGTTCGGGGGCAAGCGCCGGACACTCGGCATGGGGCAGCGCATCTCCCTCGGCGGCGGCCCCGTCGGCGCCCAGCGCGCGACGCTGACCGCCGACGCGGGAGGTCATTTCATTACCGTCGTCGTGATCAACGGCATTTCGATGAAGTTCATGGTGGACACCGGCGCCTCGCTCGTCACCCTCGGCAGCGTCGATGCCAGGCGCGCCGGCATCCGTTACCGCTCGGGCGAGAAAGCCATGCTTCAGACCGCGAGCGGCACGGTTCCCGCCTACCGCGTCAAGCTCGACACCGTGCGTCTCGGCGACATCACGCTCAACAACGTGGACGGCGTCGTGGTCGAAGGCAAGCTCGCGGGCGAGCTCGGCCTGCTCGGCCTGAGCTTCCTCAACCGCGTGGACATGCAGCGCGACGGCGTGACGATGACGTTGACCCGGCGCTACTGAACAGGATTCGGGATCGGGCCGCTCCGGCGTCCAGGCGGACCCTCTCAGCGCTTCCGGCGCGAAGCGGGCCCCGGCGACTGACGTTTCCGGGATCCCGGGCCCTTCCGGCCGGAGCCGCCTTCGACAACGAGCGACAGCATGTGGCCGAACTTGGCGCGCTTGGTGCGCAGGTAGCCGCGGTTGTCGCGGCGCGGCGGCACCTCGATCGGCACGCGCTCGGCGACCGTCAGGCCGTATTGCTCGAGCTGGCGCACCTTGTCCGGATTGTTGGTCATGAGGCGTACCCTGCGCACGCCCAGGTCGAACAGGATGTGCGCGCCCGCCTTGTAATCGCGCATGTCGGCGGCGAAGCCGAGCGCGTGATTGGCCTCGACCGTGTCGCGGCCCTGATCCTGCAGCGCGTAGGCGCGGATCTTGTTGAGCAGCCCGATGCCGCGGCCCTCGTCGAACATGTAGACCAGCACGCCGGCGCCCGCCGCCCCGATCATCGCGAGCGCCGCGTCGAGCTGCTCGCCGCAGTCGCAGCGCTCGGACCCGAAAACATCGCCCGTGAGGCACTGCGAGTGCAGCCGGACCAGGGCCGGCGCGCCCGGGCTCACCTCGCCCTTCACCAGCGCCACGAACGCCTGCGTCTCCAGGTTGTCGCTGTAGATCATGCACCGGAATTCGCCCGCCTTGCGCGTCGGCAGCCGGGTCTCGGCGCGCCGGCGGATGCTCCGCTCGTTCTGGCGGTAGGCGACGAGATCCGCGATTTTCAGGATCCTGACGTCATGACCGCGCGCGAAGCGCTCGAGGTCGGCCATGCGCGCCATGGCGCCGTCATCCTTCATGATCTCGCAGATCACGCCGGCGGGCTTGAGCCCCGCCAGCCGCGCGAGGTCCACCGCCGCCTCGGTGTGGCCGGGGCGGACCAGCACGCCGCCGTCCACCGCGCGCAGCGTCTGCAGCCGCCCGGGACGGATGAGGTCGGTGGGCTTGGCGTTTTCCGCCAGGGCGACCGCGATGGTGCGGGCGCGGTCGTGCGCCGACATGCCCGATCCCGCGCCCTCGCGCGCGTCGATGGGGGTCGCGAACGCCGTGCCGAAGCGCGTCTGGTTGCCGGTGTCGTCGGTGATGAGCGAGAGCCCGAGGGCCCGTATGCGCTCCTCGGTCAACGCCAGCGACACCAGGCCGCGGCCGTGCGTCGCCATGAAGTTGATCGCCTCGGGCGTCGCGCGCTCGGCGGCGACGAAGAGATCGCCCTCGTTTTCGCGGTTCTCATCGTCGACGAGGATCACCATCCGCCCCCGGCGCACGTCGGGCAGGATGCCCTCGACCACGAACTCGCTGGTCTTATCGGCCGCGCTCATACGCTGGCCCCGTCACAGGCTGCCGACCATGCGTACTCACCCGAGGGGAGTGCCGCGGCCGATCAGTCGCATGAACTCCGCGCGCGTCTTGTCGGTGTTGAATTCGCCGGTAAAGGCCGAGGTGGTCGCGATCGAGTGCTGCTTCTGGATGCCGCGCATCACCATGCACATGTGCTGCGCCTCGATCACCACCGCCACGCCCTGCGGCTGCAACGTCTCCTCGATGCAATTGCGGATCTCGACGGTGAGGCGCTCCTGCACCTGCAGCCGCCGCGCGAACGCGTCCACGACGCGCGGAATCTTGGACAGCCCGACGATGCAGCCGTTGGGGATGTAGGCGACGTGGCACTTGCCGAAGAACGGCAGGACATGGTGCTCGCACAGCGAGTAGAGCTCGATGTCCTTCACGATCACCATCTGCTGGTACTCTTCGCGGAACATCGCCGAGCGCAGGATGCCCGCGGGATCGAGATCGTAGCCGTGCATCAGGAATTGCAGCGCCTTCGCCACGCGCTCGGGCGTCTCCTTCAGCCCTTCGCGCTCCGGGTTTTCGCCGAGGTCCTTGAGGATGGCACGGTACTTGTCCGCGATGCGGCGCACGACGGCGGGGTTGTACTGGTCGTTCCGCGCGTACCCCGCGTAGCCGTTCATCTCGTTTTCTTCGAGCATTTTTCTATTGAGCGTCATCGGAATCCTGGCCTCGTCGGAAGTGCCGGCATCGGTGCTTCCATTATCTTTTCCCCAACAGCGGAAAAGATGATTTTACCCCTCAGGATCTCGTCGGGTCCGGCCCGACGAAATCCTCGCGCGGATGGACTTGACGATGCCTTCCGTGTTGAGACCGACGTGAGCGAGCTGAATTCCCGGATCGCCCTGGTCCACGAAGCGGTCGGGCAGCCCCAGCTGCAGCACCGGGGTGTCCTTCCCCATCTTCTGCAGCGCCTCGAGCACGGCGCTCCCCGCCCCGCCCATGACGGTGTTCTCCTCGACCGTCACCAGGAGGTCGTGGGAATCGGCCAGTTCGGCCACGAGCTGCTCGTCCAGCGGCTTCACGAAGCGCATGCTGGCCACCGTGGCATCGAGCGCCTCCGCCGCCTCCAGCGCGGGATGGAGCGGTGCGCCGAAAGCGAGGATCGCGACCTTCTTCGAGAGGATCGCGAACGCCTTCCCCCTGCGGCGGATCTCGCCGCGCCCGATGGGCAGCGCCGTCATCTCCTTGCGGACCTCCACGCCCGGCCCCGTTCCGCGCGGGTAGCGCACCGCCGCGGGCGTCGCCATCTGGAACCCGGTGTAGAGCATCTGCCGGCATTCGTTCCCGTCGGCGGGCGTCATCACCGTCATGTTGGGCAGGCACCGCAGGTAGGTGAGGTCGAAGCTGCCGTTATGGGTCGCGCCGTCGGCCCCGACCAGTCCCGCGCGGTCGATCGCGAACAGGATCGGCAGCTTCTGGATCTGCACGTCGTGGATCAGCTGGTCGTAGGCGCGCTGCAGGAACGTCGAGTAGATCGCCACCACCGGCTTGTAGCCCTCGCAGGCAAGCCCCGCCGCGAAAGTGACCGAGTGCTGCTCGGCGATGCCGGCGTCGAAGTAGCGCTCGGGATAGCGCTCGGCGAACTTCACCAGCCCGGACCCCTCGCGCATCGCGGGCGTGATGCCGATGAGCCGCGGGTCCTTCTCCGCCATGTCGCATATCCATTCGCCGAACACTTGCGTGTAGGTCAGCTTGCCGCCGCTCTTGCCGCCGACGATGCCGCTCGCCGCGTCGAACTTGGACACGCCGTGGTAGAGCACGGGATCGGCCTCGGCGAGCTTGTAGCCCTGGCCCTTCCGGGTCACCACGTGCAGGAACTGCGGGCCTTTCAGCTCCTTCATGTTCCTCAGGGTGGGGATCAGGGCGTCGAGATCGTGCCCGTCGATCGGGCCGATATAGTTGAAACCCAGCTCCTCGAACAGCGTGCCGGGCGTCACCATCCCCTTCACGTGCTCCTCGGCGCGCTTGGCAAGCTCCCCCAGCACTTTCTCGCCCAGCCCCCTCGCCGCGGCGTAAAAACGCCCCGACATGAGCTTGGCGAGATACTTGTTGAGCGCGCCCACCGGCGGGGATATCGACATCTCGTTGTCGTTCAGGATCACCAGGAGATCGGCGTCGGAGGCGCCGGCGTTATTGAGCGCCTCGAACGCCATGCCGGCCGTCATCGCGCCGTCGCCGATCACCGCCACGACGTGCCGCTTCACGCCCGCCAGCCTGGAGGCGACCGCCATGCCGAGCGCGGCGCTGATCGAGGTGCTGGAATGCGCGGTGCCGAAGGTGTCGTACTCGCTCTCCTCGCGGCGCGGGAAGCCCGAGAGCCCGCCCCACATCCGCAGCCGGTCCATGCCTTCACGCCGGCCGGTGAGCACCTTGTGCCCGTAGGTCTGGTGGCCGACGTCCCACACGATCCGGTCGTGCGGGGTGTCGAGCACGTAGTGCAGCGCGATGGTCAGCTCCACCGTGCCGAGGTTGGAGGAGAGATGGCCGCCGGTCTGGCTCACCGAATCGACCAGGAAGGCGCGCAGCTCGTCCGCGAGCCGCTTCAGCTGCTGCTCATCGAGACGGCGCAGCTCGCGCGGGTAGTTGATGGTCTTGAGCAGGTCGTACACCCGGTTAAGGATAACCTGACCGCCCGCCGGCAACGCAGTGTCCGTCATCAGAATTTCCTGAGCACGATGAAATCCGCGAGCTGGCGCAGCCGCAGCGCGCGCCCGCCGAAGCCCGCGAGCGCATCGAGGGCATCCCGTCTCAGCTCCCCGGCCAGCTCCCGCGCGCGCGAGACGCCGATCGCGCTGACGTAAGTGGGCTTCCCCTGCCTGGCGTCCTTGCCCGCCGTCTTGCCGAGCGTCGCGGTGGAGGAATCGGCGTCGAGCACGTCGTCCACCACCTGGAACGCGAGGCCGATCAGCTTCGCGAACTGGTCGAGCTGGCCGAACTCCTTCTCGGCGAGCCCGTTGCCGCAGCGCGCGCCGAGCAGGACCGAGGCGCGGATCAACGCCCCGGTCTTGTGGATGTGCATGAACTCGAGCTCGGGCACCGTCAGGCCCTTCCCGATGGACGCGAGGTCGATCGCCTGTCCCCCCGCCATGCCGCGCGAGCCCGTTGCCGTGGCGAGGAGCTTCACCATCTCGAGCTGCGTCTTCATGTCGTCGGCCAGCCGGTATTCCCCGAGGAGCTGAAAGGCGAGGCTCTGCAGCGCGTCGCCCACCAGCAGCGCGGTCGGTTCGTCGTACTCGACGTGACAGGTCGGCTTGCCGCGCCGGAGCACGTCGTCATCCATGCACGGCAGGTCGTCGTGCACCAGGGAATAGGCGTGAATCATCTCCACGGCCGCCGCGGCGATCTCGACGCGGGCCGGATCCGCGTGCGCGAGCTCGCCGGCGGAAAACGCCAGCAGCGGGCGCACGCGCTTGCCGCCTTCCAGCACCGCGTAGCGCATCGCCTGGTGCAGGCGCTGCGGGGCGATCTCCGGCGCCGGCAGCACGCGCCGCAAGGTCTCCTCGACGCGCTGCAGGCTGGCGTGCGACCACGCCGAAAAGTCAGTCGTCGTTACCGTCACTCTTGAAGTCCCGCAGGATGCCGTCCTCCAGCACCTTGACCTGCTGCTGCGCATCCTGCAGGGCGGCCTGGCAGTACTTGAGCAGCTCCGCGCCGCGCTTGTAGGCCGCGAGCGAGTGCTCGAGGGGCAGCTCGCCGTCCTCCATGCTCGAGACGATCTTCTCGAGTTCCGCCAATGCGGCTTCGAGGGATTCCGGCGGCTGGGATTTCGGGGCCTTGGACATGGGCTGATCGCCCAGGCGTTTGCCGGACTGAGCTCCGGCAGGCTGCTGGACGAAGGCGAAAGAGTAGCTCAATCAGACGCTTGGGGTCAACGCGAAACGCGCGACCCGGCGCCTGCGACGCGCGGCGCCCGATCACGGCGGCCGCGGCCGAAACAATGATTCAGACTGCGCGATGCTTGCCGATTTTCCAGCCGTGCGCGGCGATGTGCTTCTCCGCGACTTCGGCCGGCTCTTCCTCGAGCGGCGTCGCCATCGTGTCGTTGAACCGGTTCATGAAGCCGAAATAGGCGATCAATGCCACGATTTCCACGATTTCGCCTTCGGACCAATGCTGCTTCATCCGGGTGAACAGCTCGTCGGTGACGTCGTTGGGCTGTGATGCGGCCGCGATCGCGAATTCGAGCGCCACGCGCTCGCGCTCGTCGAACAGCGGGCTCGACCTGAACTCCCAGACCGCCTCGAGCTTTTCTTCCTTGATGCCAGACCGGAGCGACCCTCCGGCATTGTGGGCCATTCAGTAATGGCATCCGTGAGTGCGCGCGGCGACATAGGCCAGCAGGCGCTTGAAGCCCACGCCGACCTCTCCCTGGGGATCGAACACGGCGCCGTTCAGCGCGCGCACGGCCCGCAGGATCTTCGGCTTGCGCTGGAGGATGAGCTGGCTGTTGGGTATGTAGTGGCCGGAAGCCCTGATCTGCTCGAACATGTCGTTCAGTTCGGGTACCGAGCCAACCGGCAACGGCGCGAGGCGGGTCATATCACGTCCTTTCTGGCTTGATGAAGATCATGTCTTGCGGCGCTCGTGCCGGGACTCGGCGAGACCGTCCGCCACGAACCGCGGAACGAGGCTCAGCCTGCCGAGCGGCTTGAGCGACTCGTCATCGCTTTTCAGGCAGATATCCCGGATCGCCAGGAATGCCCTCGCCGCGGCCGTCTCGCGCCAGAACCAGTTCTCGATGGCCTTCGCCGCGAGATTCCCCGGTTGCGCCGCGACGGCCTCGTAGTAGTACGCCTTGACGTCGTCGCATGCTCGTTTCACGGCCAACCCGGCAGACAACCCGGCAACGGGCGGTGGCCTGGTCGCGCCATCGAGACAGGATGCGACATACCGCGCGGCCTCCTCTACCGTCGCCCCGAACACGCCCACGGTCGTGCGTCCCCGCCGTTTTCGTGCAAGGTCGTACCACGGTGCCAGCCGGGCAATTTCTTCGCGCAGGGCGTGGGCAAGCCCGCCCGCCTCCGCCTTCATGGAAGCGAAGCTGACGGGGCATGCGAAACCGCTCTCCTGGTCACCCGACGCCGGAGCATCCTCCGGAAAATCCTCCAGCACCGGACCTGCGGAGCGCTCGAACAGCGACAGCAGGGCACTCAAGACCCTGCGCTGGAATTGCGGCTCGTTCGGCGCCCCGAACGGCCGCCCGAGCATGAACGGCACCCACAGCGCCCGGGGCGGCTTGATGGCCGCGGTCTGTTCCCGGATCAGGCTGATCTGGGCCGTCGGAACGCCCTCCCGCTCGATGTAGTGGCCGAGTGCGCCCACGGCGCACGTGCAGTTGGGTCAGACAGGGGTCAGCAACACCGCGTCGACGCGATCCTTCTTGAGCAGCGCGGCGAGTTCCCGGGCCTTGGGCTCGAGCGCGCGGATCGGGGCGGCCCCCATGAACGCATAGTGAAAATCCGAAACCGCTCCGATCGCGCCGTCGGCCTTGAGCTCCCGCAGTCGCCCGAGCGGAAACACGACGTTAATATCTTCCTGGAAGCCGCTGCGATCGAAGTTGACCGACGAGTGGCTCATGATCAGGTCGCCGGCGGGCGTTTCCCCGGGAATGACACGGTAGTCCGTCGCCCCGATCTCGAACGGCCGGTCGCCGCGCACGTGCACCCCCGACGTCGTGACGATGGCCACGCGGCGATCGCGCAGCAGCGGTCCCGCCGCGAAGGGCGTCCCGCCGAAGTCGGGCAGGTCCCGGATCTTGTCCAGGTGGTGCTTTTGCTCGGATGCGGAAAAATCGGTCAATCGGGCCATGGACTCCCTTTTTTCTCTTCGTGTTGCTGTTGATCCGCCGCGATCAGCGGCGGTGCTTGCCGACGCTCCAGCCGGACTTTGCGAGATGTTTCTCGCCCACTTCGACCGGCTCCTCCTCGAGCGGGGTCGCCATGGTGTCGTTCCAGCGATTCAAGAAGCCGAACATCGCCACGACACCCGCGATCTCCACGATCTGGTTCTCGGTCCAGTGCCGCTTCATCTTGGCGAAGAGTTCGTCGGTCACGTTGTTGGGCTGGGCGGCCGCCGCGATCGAAAACTCGAGCGCAACCCGCTCCTTTTCGTCGAACAACAGGCTCGTGCGAAATTCCCATACCGCTTCGAGCTTCTTTTCGTCAATTCCGAGCCGGAGCGCCGCCCCGGCGGTGTGAGCCATTCAGTAGTGGCAGCCGTGAGCCTTGCTCGCCACGTGGGCGAGCAGCCGCCTGAAGCCGACCGGCACCTCGCCCTGCGGGTCCCAGACCGCCGCCGAGAGTTGCGAGAAGGCCTTCACCAGCTTCGGCTTGCGCTGCATGATGAGCAAGCTGTTCGGCACAAATCCCAGAGATTTCACGCTGGACTGGAACGCATCCTTTAGCTCCGGGTCGGCGTCCTGCGGCAGCGCCGCCAGCCGCGGCCCGGGTCTCGGCCGTTGATTCATCTATCTCCTCCTTGCCTCATGCCGGATCGCTACGCTTCACCGCGCGCCGGGTAGTTCTTGGAAACGACAAAATCGATCGCGCTCAGGATTTCGTTGAAGTGCGGCCGGGCAAACGGCATCGTCGAATACGACGCCCAGTATAGTGTCGCGTCCGGCTTGACCAGGAACAGTCCCGGCTCGGCGAACAGCGGCGGCTCCTCGATCCCTGCCGAGGTCATGCCGCGGCCGGTGGAAACGTACAGCCCCCACTGGCGCGCGGATTCGATCGAAACACCGTAGCCGACCGTCAGATTCGGCAAGCCCCACTGCGTCTTCGCCTGCTCGGCACGCTCCTTTACATCCGTGCTGGTGACGAGCGTGGACACGCCGCGCTTGTCGAACTCCCCGATCAGGCCGTTCAGTTCGCTCGTGTACTTGCGGCACACCGGGCAGTGCAGGCCGCGGTAGAAAACAATCATTGAAAAGTTCTGCGGTTTCTGGGCGAAAAGCTTCCAGCGTCCGCCGCCGAGGGTTTCCACTTCGAGCGCGGGAACAGATTTACGGGGCATGAGCGACATGCGATCTCCTGATTGTCTAGTTGCTCGTGATTTTCGCCGCTCGCACCACCTTGCCCCAGCGCTCCGATTCCGAGCGCATCATCGACAAGGTTTCATCTGGCGACAGCGCCGCCATGGACGCCGCGCCCATGGAAGTAAAACGCTTCTGGACATCCGGCGAAGTCAGCGCTTGCGCCATGCCGGAATGCAGCTTGCCGACAACGGGTCTCGGCGTGCCGGCGGGCACCATGACGGCGAAGACCGTCGTGATGTCGTAGTGGGGCGCCTTCTCCTGACAGGCAGCGACGGATGGGCAACCAGAATATGCAGCACTCCGCCGAGCAGCGTAACCGGCGCAAGGTCGCGTTGCGTGACATAGGACATTTGGAAAATGGATTGATGGCATGCGTCTGCACGCCATCCACCAGCACGGTATGGCCATCGGGCCGTGAGCGGACGGCGTGTTCGGAGCCGATCATGCCGTTCGCGCCCCCGCGATTGTCCACCACGACCTGCTGGCCCATGACCATAACCGGCGAAAAAATCAGCGATCGAGGCAGCGCAGCATCACCGATTGGATGTCCTCGAGCGCCGCGCGATCGGGGTTGGCCTTCCCGACCAGCCGCAGGCCCTGGATGCCGGCCACGAGAAAGCGCGCGATCGCGTCGACATCCGCGGTCTTCGCGATCTCGCCGCGTGATTGCGCGCGCACCAGCGCATCGCGAAATGTCGCCTCGATGCGCTCGAGGCTGCGGCGCACCCGGGCCGCCGTCGCCCGGTCCTGCCGTGCAAGCTCGGCGGCGCAATTGCCGATGAAACATCCGATCCTGCCCGAACCGGTGACAATGTTCTCGACGAGATTACCCACGAAATCCGCCACCGCCTGCTGAATCGGCACCGGCCGCGACAGCGCTGCGGTGATGCGCGCGATGCCCTGCTCCTCGTAACGGCTGAGCGACTGGTGCAGCAGTGAGCGCTTTCCGCCGAAGGCTGCGTAGAGGCTGGACCGGCTGAGCCCAGTCGCCGCGCACAGGTCGTCCAATGACGTCGCTCTGAAGCCCTTCGCCCAGAACGCCTGCATTGCACGTTCGAGCACAGCATCCGAATCGAACTCGCGGGGTCGGGCCATAACCCAGATTCACGAAGAATTATTACGGACTATACATTCCGGAATATTGGCGTGCAAGTTTTTTTTGCGCCAGCACCGGCCCGCCCCCCTTGCATGCCGCCACGCTTGCGGCAACGCGCGAAATCCGCATATTGTTCTCCATCTCAGGACTGGTTCATTATAGAATGCTCGTTCCAGAACGCGATGAGCTGGCCGGGAACGCGTTGTTCAACGCGGCGGCCGGCGCGATGGTAGGGAGGAAGCCGTGTCCAGACTACTTGGCATCAATCCCGGAGGCGATCATCGAAACCATGACGGGCCGCATTCATTTCATGATCGCGCCGTTCGGCTCTTCCGCAGGGCTGGTGCGCGACGGCAAGCTGCGCGCGATCGTCAACAAACTCAACCGTGAGATCGCCCGTGCGCTCAAGCATGCCGAGGTCGAGGCGCGGCTGCTCGCGGTGGGAATAGAGCCGGCGATATCGTCGCCCGAGGGACTCGACAAAATCGTCGTAGACCAATTGAAGGAAGCGCGGGATCTGGCACGGCAGGCCGGAATCAAGCCCGAATAGCCGTGGCTGACCTCCATCGAGACACAGAAGCCCGAGTCCATTTGAGGCAAGGTTCTTGGCAAGTTAACTGGCGGGGTGGCAGAGCGTAATGCCGTGGTCTGCAAAGCCACGTTCGGTGGTTCAAATCCACCCCCCGCCTCCTTTCATCGAATCGGCGATATGATCAAACACGCATTGAACGTATGTTGCCGCTGGGAGCACCTCAGAGCCACGGGCGGTGTTGCGCTGCTAGTCGGCTCATGGCTCACGCTCGTGAACCAAGCGGATATCATCGCCGCACAGGGAGTTGATGCCGTCATACTGCTGAAAGTCGTTATCAACTATCTGACGCCATTCGTCGTGTCGAATATCGGCCTGCTGGTGCGCAAGACCTGACATAAGGAGCGTGCATTAAGCGCTGATCGTCGGCTCACAGCACAGCAGTTCGAACTCCTAGCCCTGTATCGGGTCAACAAAGTGGGTACATCCAGCTTTCGCGAGGCAGGTCAGACATGAATCTCCCGACGGCCTATCAGCCCATCGCGTGTGTGGGGACCCTGACGGCCTGCCTTGTTCTGGCTCTAAGCAGCATTAACGCGCCTGCGGCGAAACCTCCAGCGGAAAAGGAGTCGAATCGGGAAGCGCGGGGCAGCCTGGCTCATTCGAACCGGTTGATCCATTCGAATTCGCCCTACCTGCTCAGCCATGCCCACAATCCGGTCGACTGGTATCCGTGGGGGCCGGAGGCTCTCGAAAAAGCCAAACGCGAAAACAAGCTGATTTTCCTCTCCGTCGGCTACAGCACCTGCTACTGGTGCCATGTGGCCGAGAGAACGATTTATTCAAAGCCCGAATTCGCAAGATGGATGAATGCGTGGTTCGTCAATATCAAGGTGGACCGCGAACAGCGGCCCGACCTGGACCGCATCTACATGCTGGCAACCCAGATCATGACCGGCCGCGGCGGCTGGCCGAACAACCTGTTTCTGACACCCGACCTGAGGCCGGTGTTCGCCGGCAGCTACTTCCCACCGCACGACGATGACTTCGGAAGAACTGGATTTTCCACGATACTCAGGACGCTGCATCAAACCTGGACCACTGATCGAAAGCGCCTGACCGATATCGGGGAACGGGTCCACGCTTCGTTACGGGATTACCAGCAGCGAAGCACGAGCGGCACGCAGCGCGCATTGAATCCGGGCGAATGGCTCACCGCGGCGGCGACATCGTTAATAGCCCGCGCCGACAGAAAACATGGAGGCCTCGCGTCGAGCGGTTCCACGAAGTTCCCGCGCGCACCCGCGCTCGAGCTGCTGCTCGCGCACTACCGGATTCACCGCGACCGCGCGTCGTTGGATCTGCTCACTCAGCACCTGGACGCCATGGCGTATGGCGGAATCTACGATCATCTCGCCGGCGGATTTCACCGGTACACCGTCGAGCCGAGCTGGTCCATCCCACACTTCGAGAAGATGCTGTACGACAACGCCCAGCTGATGAAAATCTACGCCGAAGCGTTTGCCATCACGAGGAATCCGCTGTATCGGTTCGTCGCGGAGGACGTGGCCGCCTATTTGGCCCGACAAATGATGGCCGGTGGCGGCGGCTTCTACACCGCGCAGGACTCCGAGGTAAAGGGCAAGGAAGGTGCCAGCTATGTCTGGACCCGGACGGAGATCGTTTCGATCCTGCGCGGCAAGTCAGCCGAACGGTTTTTCGATATTTTCGCGCTCACGCCCATGCCGGCGAACGTCGTCGCGGAGAGTCTCGAGACGAAGCCGTCAGCGGAAGAAGAAGGCGTGATCCGGTTCCGGCTGCCGGTCGCGGAAACCCTCAAGCGGGCGCGATCTGCGGACGTCGTGACGCTGCTGGCCGGCACGCGGCCCCTGCGGCAGGAGCTCCTCCTGGCGCGCGACCGGCGTCCCCAGCCTCTGCGCGACGACAAGATCATCGTGGGGCTCAACGGTCTCGCCATCGAAGCGTTCACCGAGGCGGGGCGCATTCTCGGCAACCAAGAGTACATCTCGATCGCCCGGCGTTCCGCGGAATACATCTGGGCGGTCGCCTATAGCGCCAAGTCCGAAAGCCTCAAGCACGAAATCTTCCAGGGGCGCGTGCAGACCGACGGATTTCTCGACGATTACGCCCTACTCGGTCGCGCTTACATCTCGCTGTACGGCGCCACGCGGCAGCAGGTGTGGCTCGACCGCGCAGTGAAGCTTGGCGATACGCTGTTGAAACGATTCGCGCGGCCCGACGGGGCGCTACTGACGAGCACGAGCGGAAAAGACCTGCTGATCACGCCGCTGGACGACGGGGACAATGCCCAGCCGTCCGGAACGTCCGCAGCCGTCGAACTCCTGCTCCGTCTCGCGAAGACCGGCGGCAAGACGGGATACGCCGAGGCCGCCGCGAAAATCGTGCAGCGCCTGGGCGGGCAACTAGACGCCCAGCCGCACGGGTGGAGCACCCTCGTGGTTGCGGCGAACGCGAACAAGTTTGAGCCCTCGATTGCTGCGTTGGGTGGACCTGGCTCCGCGAGCGTCCAAGCGGGCGGACTGCCGGACTTTCGTCCCCCGGTTACCGCCGATCACGTAAGGGTCCGCGCGACCGCCAGCTCAGCGGACGACTTTTATCGGATCGAGATCACGCTCGATATCGACCGCGGATATCACGTCAACGCCAATCCTGCGTCGTTTCCCTACCTGGTTCCCACCAACGTGTCGCTCGACGGAATCACGCCGATTTCAGTCGATTACCCCAGGCCGATAACGTTCAAGCCCAATTTCGCGCGCGACGGCATCAAGGTGTATGAGGGGAAGCCGACGATCGCGGTAAGGGTCGCAAAGAAAGAGCTCCCGAAGACAGGAAGTCTGCGAGCGAGGGTAACCGCCCAAGCGTGCGACGACCAGGTTTGCCTGCCGCCGTCCGAGTTTCCTTTGAGCATCGATCCGCCGGACGCGCGCACGGGCGCGGCCCTCAAATGACGGGCACACCGACCTGGCACCTGATCGCGGCGTGCCAGGCCTCCACATCGAAACCGGGCGAACCGACGATCGTGCGATAAACAACGACGCCGTTCTCGTCGAGCAGGTAGAGCCGGTCCGGCAGCGCGGCGTACAGGCGGTCCACCTCGTTCGACATGTTGTCCAGCAGCATCGGCATCCTGAGATTCAGGCGAAGCACGCAGACCTGCGCGATCTCCTCCCGCCCCTCGAGCGATTTCGGCTGTTCGTAAAGCACATTGTCGACCAGATTTCGCGCCGACTGCCGTCCGTCCGTCGGATGCGCCTCCTGAATGTAAACGCAATAAAACTGAACGCGGTTCCGGAATTCCTCGTATATCTCGTTCAGGCGCACGGCCTGCTCCCGGAACGGCGGTCACGTGTACGAGCCAAAGACCAGGGCGACGGGTTTCCCACGCGTTGACGACAGCCGGAATTTTTCTCCCGATCGCTTGCCCGCGGGCGTCAGGCGATCGATCTCGAAATCGGGAGCGGACTGCCCTACCTGCGGCGCGGCATGGTCGCGCGCCGCCCGTTCGCTGACCATCGATTCGTAGTACGCGAGGTATTCCTCCCGGCTGCGCCCCATTCGCTCCCATCGATCCGGCGAAAGCGTGTCGGGATGCGCGTACGAGGTTCCAAGCCAGCCCAGGTTCGTCATGCAATGCTCCTTCTGAGGTTGCCGGTTGCGTGCTGCGAGCCGCAAGTCTCGCCACCGGCGGCAATCCGACACGCCGCTCGCGGCCCGCAGGTGGCACAAGCATAGAGCGGCCCGGGCAGGATTGACAACCCTGCAAGGGCCCGGACGGCACCGGCTGGCGTCAGTCAGTCCGCAGATGAATACTTACGCGCGCGGCACCAGGAACCGTAATAGCGTGCGTTCGGGCGCGACTATTGAGAACGGGTTCACGCGGGAACGCAGAAGGAGAATCGATGCCAAGCCAGAGAATCACCTTTGCCGGCGCAAACGGCGCAGATCTCGCCGCGCGCATGGACCTGCCGTTGGGGAAGGCGCGCGCCTACGCCATTTTCGCGCACTGCTTTACCTGCTCGAAGGACACCAGGGCCGCGAATTACGTGAGCGCCGCCCTCGCCGAGCAGGGAATCTCCACGCTGCGTTTCGACTTTACCGGCCTGGGCGGCAGCGGCGGAGACTTTGCCAACACGAATTTCTCGTCCAACGTTGCGGACCTCGTCGCCGCGGCCGAGTACCTGCGCGCCAACCACGGCGCACCCGAAATCCTCATTGGGCACAGCCTGGGCGGGGCCGCCGTGCTCGCGGCTGCGCCAAGGATCGCGGACGCGCGCGCCGTCGCCACCCTCAACGCGCCCTTCGATCCGGCGCACGTGCTCGACATGATCGCGGGGACGCGCGCGGAAATCGAGGCGACGGGCGAAGCCGAGGTGACGCTCGGGGGGCGCCTCTTCCGCATCAAGAAGCAGTTCATCGAGGATATCGAGCAGCACCGGCTCACCGGGGAAATAAGGCGGATGAAAAAAGCGCTCCTGGTAATGCACGCGCCGCTCGACTCGACCGTCAATATCGACAATGCCGCGCAGATTTTTCTTGCGGCGCGGCATCCGAAGAGCTTCGTGTCGCTTGATGGAGCGGATCATTTGCTCTCGCGCCGCGACGACGCGGTGTACGCAGGCTCGGTGCTGGCCGCCTGGGCCGCGCGCTACATCTCGCGCCCCCTGTCGGACGCAGCGGATTTGCCGCGGGCGGCACCCGGAGAGGTGGTCGTCGTGGAAGCCGGGACCGGGAAGTTCGAGCAGACGATCAGCGCGGGACGCCACCGGCTGCGGGCGGACGAGCCCGTTACGGCGGGTGGCAACGACAGCGGACCATCGCCCTACGATCTGCTGCTGGCCGGCCTTGGCGCGTGCACTTCCATGACCCTCCGCATGTATGCGGCGCAGAAGCAGTGGCCGCTGGCCGGCGTATCCGTGAAGCTCTCGCATGCCAAGGTCCACGCCCAGGACTGCGCCGAGTGCGATACCCGGACGGGAAAGATCGATCGCATCGAGCGCGAGATCACCCTCCAGGGCGACCTGGGTGCCGCTCAGCGCGAAAAACTTCTGCAAATTGCCGACAAGTGTCCAGTCCATCGCACGCTGACTTCGGAAGTCCGGATCGCAACGCGGCTGTCCGACGTTTGATCGCCGATAGGATCGGATCCCTTCGGGTTCGCGGCACCCGTCGATCACGTCTCCTGAACGGTACTACCCGGGACAGGCGGGCGCCCGGCGCCCGTTGCGGAACTCCCAAACGCTGCTGGCAATCAGCACGGCCATGCCGGCGTAAACCAGCGCCGCATGGATCCACAGTCCCACGAGCGCGACGAGCGCCGCGCCGAGGCCCGAGGAGTTCTTTCATGGCCACCTCCTATCCCGCGCAGCAGGAAAGCTGCTTCACGTTTTTCCTGAAGGTCTGGGCGCACAGCTTCAGGCCCTCGACCATCGTGAGGTAGGGAAAGAGCTGCCCCGCGAGATCGTCCACCGTCATGCGGTTGCGGATCGCGAGCGCCGCCGGATGCGGCGCGTCGGCGAGCATGCCGTCCGGCCTGACACGCAGGCTCTCCTTCTCGTTGCCGCGCCGCAGGCTCCTGGGCATCCCGGGCTCGAGTACGTGTAATCGTTTATGGAACTGATTCAAACACGCTCTCCCGAAACAAAAGACGCACTAAAATAGCAGTAATATTTAGCCGCTTGGACACGCTGCAGATAGCCTCCCCCCTAACGCAATATCATCAGTGGTGCGAGCCGCTCACTCCGAGGCAGCACCCGGCCGACGATCGCGGCGGCGGGATAACCCAGGGCCTTCAGCTCCGCCACGCAGGCGGCAGCCCGGTCCCCCGGCACCGCCGCCAGGAGCCCGCCGGCCGTCTGCGGGTCGAACAGCAGCGGAAAGCGGGGATCGGTCATGACGCTTTCAAGATTTTCAACGGCTCTTCGCAAGCGGACGTTCTGGGGCTGCAGCGAGCTGAAAATTCCCGCCGCGACCATGTCGAGCGCGCCATCGAGAAAAGGAATGGCGTTCAGGTCCAGGGCAATGTCCACGTCCGACTGCCTGATCATCTCCACCAGATGACCGATGAGGCCGAATCCGGTGACATCAGTGCAGGCGCTGGCCCGAAACCGGTGCAGGCAGCGCGCCGCCTCGCGGGAGGAGAGCAGCATGCTGTCGAGGGCGGCCTCGATCCACCGCCCTTTTGCCTTGTGACGCATGGCGGCGGCGAACAGCGTGCCGGTCCCGACGGGCTTGGTGAGGAGCAACGTGTCTCGCGGCGCCATGGGACCTTTGCGCAGGAGATCTTTCTCCGCGGCCGTCCCGTTGATCGCGAAACCCAGCCCCAGCTCGGCCCCCTCGCCGGTATGTCCACCCACCAGCGCGGCGCCAGCGCCATCCAGAATGCGCAAGGCGCCGGACATCATCTGGAACAGGTCGTCTTCCATTTTCGTTTCGAGGCCGTAGGGCACGGTGGCTATCGCCAGCGCCGTCTGCGGCTCGGCGCCCATGGCGAAGATATCACCGAGGCTGTGGTTGGCCGCGATCTGTCCGAAAAGGTAGGGATCGTCGATCATGGTCCGAAAAAAATCGACTGTGTGGACCATGACCCTGCCCTCGGGCACGCGAACGACGGCGGCGTCATCGGGCGCGTCCAGGCCGATGAGGACGTCCTTGGAAGCGCCGGGACGCAGGCGCCCGATCACGCGCGAAAGCACGGTGTGGCCCACCTTGGCGCCGCATCCTCCGCAACGGCTCGCCATGACCGAGAGTTCCTTGAGCGCCTCGGGCCCCGCCAGTCCGGGCGCCGGCGCCGCCGCCGGGGCTTCCGCCATCTCCGGGAGGTCGCCAAACTGCTTCATGAAGCGGCGGTCGATCCAGTCCTTGAGCCGCCACACGGCCGCGCCTTCCATGGCCCAGCCCCAGCGCGAGGCGACGGCACGGCGGTCGCCGACGGAAATCAGCGACAGGAAATGCTTCTGGGGCCTGAAGGGCAGCGGCGGCTGGCCGAGCAGGACCCGGCGCAGGTTCTCGGCGAGCGGCTGGCCCTGGCGAACCGCGAACACGCCCGCCTTGGGACGAGGATGCCCTGCCACGCTGGCGACGTCCCCCGCGGCGAACACGGCGGGGTCCGTCACGCTCTGCAGCGTGTCGCGAACCCGGACAAAGCCGCTGTCGTCGCACTCGAGTCCGGTTGTCCGCAACCACGGAGCCGCCCCCGCCTGGGTCACCCACAGGACCTCGTCGAAAGGCATTTCCTCTCCGTCCGCGCACAACAATCGTCCGGATTTCACTTCGATGACTTCGCGGTCGGTGTAAACGTCCACGCCCCGTTCCTTGAGTAGGCGCATCAGGATGCGACGGGCACCGGAGGCGTAGGCTGGAAGGATCTTCCCCATCGTTACCAGCCCGACGTTCACCAGGCCGGGATCGCGCCCCGCCGCCGCAACCTCTTTCCGTAACCGGTACTGGACGGCGAACGCGAGTTCCACCCCGGCGGCGCCGCCGCCCACCACGCCCACCCGGGTGGGACCCACCCGCTGCAATACGCGCGCCACCAGCTGCTCCCAGCGCCCGATCAGGCGATCGATGGGCTTCACTCCCGTGGCGTAGAGCGATGCCCCCGGCACATCGTCCTGCCGCGGCCGCGACCCGATATCGATGGACGCTACGTCGTAGCGCACCGCGGGCCGGCCGGAGCACAGCACTTGTTTCGCGCCGAGATCGAGGCCCGTGGCCTCATCGTGATAGAGCCGCGCGCCGGCGAAGCCGGCCAGCCGGCGCAGGTCGATATGACACTGCCCGCGGCTGTAGTGGCCGGAGACGAAACCGGGCAACATCCCCGAGTACGGCGCGTCGATGTCGCGGGTGACGAGCGTCAGCCGTACCCCGGGCATCGGCCGCATGCCGAAGCGCTTGAGGACCAGAACGTGAGCGTGGCCGCCGCCGACCAGCACCAGGTCCTTGATGACGGGGCCGGCATTCGAATTCATGGCGCGCGCTCGACGCGCACGGCGGAGAAATACGCCACGCTTTGCCCGCCGGTCGCGTCGGTATCGCAGAACAAGGCAATCTCCTGGAGACTCGCGCCATACGGGTTTCCCCAATGCTTGCGATAAAGCACCCGCAGATCGACCTTTTCGTCGTGCCAGCGCCCGGCATTCTCGTCTCCGCCGCGCGCCACGTAGTGTGGAAACGGGCTGCGTCCCCAGAACGACTCGAGATATTTCCAGTCTCCCGCCCGCAGTTTGCGATTGCCCCATATGATCTCCAGGGCGTGCGTTTCCCCGCCGGCCGAGCGGAACTTGAGATACAGTCGCGCGGGATGGTCGTCGCCGGCCCTAGTGGTCTCGTCGATGCCGCTGGCGACCGGCCGCTCCACGAACCAGTCCCAGCCGAGGATCGGGTAGCGGTCGAGAGGAAGGTCCGTGTATCGGTAGAGCATCGAACCGCTGTTGTTCGTGGCCAGCCGGATCGCGGACCGGCCTTCCTTCGGCACGAAGCTGATCTGCATCGGATCGGTGCGGAAAAACCGGCGGTGATGCCAGCCGTCGGGCAGCGGATCGAGCGCCAGCGGATTGCGAAAATCCATCACGGCGACCGACGGCGATCCGTCCGGCACCAGCACGTTGACGCGCTGCCCGGCGGTGCACGCGGCGAGCGCGGCGGCAAGAAATGCGACGCCGACGATGCGAGCCAGCGCGCCCTTGCCGCGCCTACTCCGATTCATGCGACACCATACCACACCGTCGATCGCTCAACGTCCGATCGTAATCGACGAAGCCGATCGCGAAATATTCCGGAATGCTGACGGGCGCATTCCGGCTGACGTACGCGACCAGCGCCGGTCTTTTCGCCAGAGAGCCCCTGGAGCACTCGGTGGCCAGCAGGTTTCCTTCCATTTCGCATCCCCCTCAAGAATTCACTTTCCGGATTCGTTTACATCCATTATCTTGCCGCTGCCTGGATAGACCCAATCCTGGCGCCGGCTCATCAGGGCCCGTAAATCCATCCGGATTTCCTCCGCCGTCGGCCGCCCCACGAACCACCAGCCGTTATAGATCTTGTAGATCGTTCGATCTCGGTCGAGAACGAACGTGTAGGGAATGTAGATTTCCCCATGCGCCTTGTCCGTTGTATCGACCATTTCCAGTTCGTGAAGCAGCTTGCGGTCGGGGTCCATCAGGAATGGCCAGTCGGCGCCCAACGCGTCCCGGACCTCGCTCGTGTTCATCTTGTCGTCCACGGACACGCTGACCATCTTGCAATAATTTACGCGGAATGCTGGACCGCAGTGTTGACAAAGTTGTCAGCGCAGCGAGCTTCGGCTGCTGCGGCGTGCCGCGGCGGATGCTGACGGCCTGCTCGTCGGTCAATCCGGCCTTCTTGCCAAGGAGGGTGTGCGCGGCGAGGCAATAGTTGCAGCCATGGATGTATTGAGCGGCATATTGCGGTCCGTGCACCTGGGCGGCGGCGTCTATTTCCGTTGCGAATTCGATCGCGACCACCCGCATCCGCTGGTGGCCGCCTTGCCTTCCCTGATCCATATCCGCGGCACCGACAGTCACGATTTCGCCTGGCTGCAGACCGCAATCCATTTCATGATCAAAGAAACCAGGACGGCGAAGCCGGGGGCTGAGGCAGTCGTCAATCGCCTGGCGGAAGTGCTGTTCGTTCAAATGGTGCGAGCCCACATCGCGCAAATCGCCGGCACGGGACCCGGCGCTTATCGCCGCGATCCCTCGCGTTTGCTGGTGAAGTCCGATCCGCGCAAGAGTTCCGGGCAAGACGCAGTTCATGCGCCCTATCGCTTCGGACCGATACCAGGCTGTAATGAAAACATCGCGGCACCGACTTATCAGAGCGTGCAAGGTCAGAGGGCAGCTCATGTAGGACGTAAGGTTTCGGTCGTTGCGCTGGTCTATTGCCGTACAGGCGGGAACAAAGACGGCGCGAAGTGAGCAATATGCCCGCTGGTCGTTTGCCGAATTTCAGTGATGTAAATATTTTCTTCTTAAAGGAGATAGTCATGTTGAAGAAAGCGGTCTACGGTATCGTGGTAATGGGCCTGGTGTTCTCGGCGCAGGGCGCGTCGGCGGAAAATTCATGGAACGACGAGAAGCACGGCGTGACCGAAGCCATTCTCGAATTGCCCTCGGGAGCGGAAACGCTTCGTTACGCCGCAGCGACGAAGGGGCGGCCCATGGGGCAGGTCCAGGATCGGACGCAGTCCAGCGAGAGCCCATTTCCGCCCATCCAGGAGGCCGAATAAGCGTCGGTCAATAGCGGCTGAACCCGAAGGAGAACCCCGCAGCCCCCAAGCTGCGGGGCCCTTCCGTTCCCGGAGCACGCTCCATCCTGATCCACGCGGCTGCCGCGCTCTGACTGCTGTTCGCGACCGGCGCGTTCGCGCGGAGGGTCCGCCCTCGCTCTGAATGCTCAACGCCGATGGCACAGTAGAGGGCACCGAAGCGCGCGACCCATCACCCCATGACCCCAAGTTGATCGCTACCGTATTGCAACCAGGTCGAGCGTTTCACCGATCCCCGCGACTTCGCGGACTGTCAGCACTTTCAAGGCCCGTGCCCTGTCATATCCCTGCCGCACAGCACGCTCAAGCGCGGATACGGTCGCCAGGGCGCGCACGCCCTCGGCTTTGGTGTGATTCTGCAGCTTCGCGGCGCGATTCACCGGGTCGCCGATGACCGTGTACTCGATCCGCGATTCGTCCCCGATCACTCCGTAAGTGACGGTTCCCACATCGACGCCGATGCCGATGCCCGGCGCGGGACGGCCCGCACGCGCCTGCGTCCCGGCCCACGCATCGAGAGCGTCCAGCAGCTGTTCCGCGGCCCGGAACGCATCGGCGGCGTAGGTGGACGACCGGCGCGCTGCGCCAAACGTGGCCATGACGCCGTCGCCGAGAAAACCGTCGACGCTGCCGCCGTTGCGCTGGATGACGGGCACGACCGCGCGCTGGTACTGGCCGAGCAGCGCCAGCAAGTCGCACGGCGGAAGCTGCGCCGCAAGCCGAGTGAATCCGCGCATGTCGATAAACATCGCGGCCGCCTCGACCTGCCTGCCCTGGCCCGGCTTCAGCGCTTCATCCGCGCCCATGATCGCCGCGGCGGCTTCGGGCGCGAAGAAGCGCGACAGCTGCGCGGCGGCCGCGCCCTCGGCAACCGCGCGGAACAGCAGGGCACGCCCGCGCGCCGCCGCGACCGTGAGCACGAACGCGACCAGCAGGATGGAAACGATCTTGTCGATCTCCCCTCCCAGAAGGATCCGGGCCGACGTCATATAGTCGACGTAATCGCGCGTAATCAGGTCCCGGCCGCCAGGCTCCATCAACGCGTATCCCAGCATCAACGACCACCCCGCCGCCGCGCACAGACCCGCGAACAGGACATAGCCGGGCGCGACGCTCAGCACGCGCAGCGCGATGAAGATGAAGACGTACAGCAGCGTCGGCGCCTTGAGGTAGAACGCCGCCGGTTGGCCGTACTCGATGTGAAAGGTCCAGATCGTGAGCATGAGCAGCGCCATGTCCGCGACCACCGAAACCATGAGCACCGCGTGCGACAGTCGATTGCGGTACGCAAGGTGCAGTCGCCAAGACGTGAAGCACGCGTAGATCGCGAGCGCCCAGGGCACCGGATGGAAACTGGCTTCGAGCGGCGCGGTCTTGCGTGAAAACGCGTACAGCAGCGCGAACGTCGCCACGAGGGCCGCCTGCATCCACCCCGCCAGAATCTCGTTGCGCCGCCGCTGCTCGTCGAGCTGCCGCGCGACGCGACGCGGCATCTGGTCGGTGTCGGCCCGCGCCAGCCATTCCCGCACGCGCAGCCATGCACCGGACGCGGGGTTGGCGGACGCTGTGGTGCGTAGAGGATCCGTTCCCGTGGCCATTGCATTCTTCTCCATGCCGTCAGCGGGAAAAATGCGCGGCCGGCGACAGCCGGCGCGGGGCCCGGTCACCGCCCTTCGTCGCGGTCCCGAAAGCGGCGCATGGCAGCGCCGATGAAATCGAGCTGCCTGCGGAAATTGGCGCAACCACTGCACATCATCAAGTGCAGCGCGAGGCCGAACCGCTCCCACATTCCAAGGCGCCGTTCCCGGGCCTCCGACAGCAATCTGCTGACTTCCCTGCACGATAGCATGGCTCCGCTCAATCCCGTTCCTTGCCAAACCACTTACTGTCGAGGCACTCGCGCAAGCTCAAGCGCGCGCGGTGCAACGTCACCCACAGATTGGTCGGCGTGATCGCGAGATCCTTACACACGTCGTCGCTTTCCTGCTCCATGACCTCGCGCATCATGAATGCACGCGCCGCGCGCGCCGGCATGAGTTCCAGGCAGCGCTCCAGGGTCTCCCAGAACCGCCGGTCTTCGAACGACTTTTCCGGATTGCCCCAGTCGGACGGGACCTGGCGCCAGCTGCCGTCGGCCTTGAACAACCCGTCCATCAGCCCGGCATCCGGGTCCTCGTCGTCTTCCGCGAGGGATTGCTCGCGCGACCGCCTGCGCGTCACGTCGATGATCTTGTGCTTGAGTATGCCGACCGCCCATGTTCGATACGCGGACCTGCCGGAAAACCCGGAGCGCGCGTCAAGCGCCGCGAGCAACGTTTCCTGTACCACGTCTTCCGCCAGGACAGGGTCCCGCAACTGGCGAATGGCGTAGCGCAAGAGATAGTCGCGCAGTTCCTGCAAGTCTTCGTCGGCTGGGATGCTCGCCATGGGGCCTGTTCCGCGAGTGATGCTGTAAACCCTTTGCCATTGTAGCGGAAACAGGGTTCGTTCCTGTTTTCCGTTAACGTTCAGATCCCGCCGGGATTTCCACGCTTCGCCCGAGCTTGCCGGCAATTTCGGACGCCGGCATCGGCTTGGCGAACAGAAAACCCTGAGCTTCCTCGCAGCGTCTCGCCAGCAGGAAATCGAGCTGCCGCTGTGTTTCCACTCCCTCGGCCACGACCCTCTTGCCGAGGCTGTGGCCCAGGCGAATGATGGCGTCGCATATCGCGTCCGCGTTGGAATCGCGCCCGATATCGTCAACAAATGACTTATCGATCTTGATGGCATCGATCTCGAGCTGGCGCAGATAGCTGAGTGACGAATAGCCGGTTCCGAAATCATCTATCGACAGATGCACGCCGAGGCGCCGCAGAGTGGAAAGCACGGTGGCCGTGAGCGCAACATCCTCCATGGCAGCGGATTCGGTGATCTCGATTTCAAGGAGGCCGGCGTCGATTCCGGCCTCCGCCAGTGCGCGGCGCGCGAGCTCCGGCAGCCTCGGGTCGCGGAATTGCCGTGTGGAGACGTTGACCGCGACTCTCGGCGGGATCAGCCCCGCGTCACGCCAGCGCCGAATCTGAACGCACGCTTCGCGTAACACCCATTCGCCGATGGCAATGATCTGGCCGCTCGACTCGGCAACCGGGATGAACTCGCCCGGAGAAACCCATCCACGCGCAGGATGTTTCCAGCGGATCAGGGCCTCGCAGGAGCTGATCGGCCGAGCGCCGCCGCCGGGATCGAGGGTGACCTTCGGTTGATAAAAAAGCTGCAACTCTCCGCGATCGAGCGCCAGCCGCAGTCCGTGCTCGATCTCCTGGCGCCGCTGGGCCGCCTGGGTCATCTCCGGCGAGAAGAATTGGTAGCGTGCGCCGGTATCGCCCCGAACGCGGCTCAATACCACCTCGGCGTCGTGGAGGATGGTCTCCGGCTCGACACAACCCGTGTCCGGGCATGTGATCCCGATCCTGCCACGCAGATGGATTTCGTTGCCCCCAATGACGAGAGGGCGGTCGATCTCGCTCAGGATGCGCTCGGCGTGCTCCGCCGCCTGTGCCGGGCTGAACGGCCCAGCGCTCACGATGCTGAACTCGTCCCCGCCCAAGCGGGCAATGAACTGCCCCGCGTTGATTTCATGGCTCAGCCTGCGTGCGACTTCGATCAGAACCTGATCGCCAGCGTGCTGGCCCAACGCGTCGTTGATCGCACTGAAATCGGCCAGATTCAGCACCAGCACATGCACGTTCTCCCCGCGCTGGCAGGCAGCCGACAGCGTCTGACGCAGATGTTCAAGGAAGAAGTCCCGGTTAGGCAAGCCGGTCAGCGTGTCGTGGCGAGAGAGAAAGCGCGCGCGTTCTTCTGCGCGCAGCCGGTCGGCGCGTTTGCTTTCCGCAACCCGCATCAGCATCTTGTCATGAGCCTGGAACACTTCGCCAAGTTCGTCGCGCGGGCGCTCGCGGACCTGGTAGTCATCGGCGTGATCGGGATTCGCCGTGGCGCCAAGCATGCTCCGCCGCAACTTGAGTATCGGGCTCAACACCGACCGGTAAAGCACCACCATAGTGCCCGTCGTTACCACGGCCACGATGAGCGCGACCAGTCCTGCGATGCGCAACACGAAAGCGACAAGCTCGGTATTGACGTGGGAGCTGTCCATGCGCGCGAGAAATACCAGGCGCTCGCTACCCCTGACTACGCTCCAGGCAAGGTCGTAGCAGGTTCCACCCAGGGTAAGGCGGCTGACTTTATCGCGCTGGCCCCGCAGCACCTCGTCTATCGCGAAATCCGAGAAGTCGGCATCGCCGATCGCCCCGAGGGTTGCGCCGTCGCTGCGACGGATGCCGAGCGCCAGTATCGGGTTATCGCGCTGCGCCTTGCGCAACAGCTGTTCCAGCTCCCGTGGCCGTGTCAGCGCTTCCTCGCTCAGCGCCATGGACTGCATCACTGTTATCGCCCGTTGTTCGAGCAGTTGCAGCGCATTGCTCCGGAAGTTGTAGGCCGAGGGGATAAGGATGACGCTCTCGATCGCGAGAATCAGCAGGAATACGGAAAACGCGACCGACTTGCAGAGACGGCAGTTCCACACGCGCAGCGCGGTTTCGCGTACCGCGTCGGAGTCCATCGCCGTCGTGCGCCGGCTGATTACACGAGGAGTCGTTGTCACGTCTTTCCGCCTACCTCGAGATCTCTGAAATCCTAGCAGCCTGTCGGACTTTGATGGCACTTTCGCATTTTTATCCGGGGTGATTTTGCCTAAGGAGCATGTCGGACTCAAGTCCGACATGCACCTGGTTCTCAATGCCAATACGGATGGAACAGCACCGCGGATTCGTTCCAAACTGGTTAGCTTGCGCCGCCTGCGCCCGCTCAAGATTCACAGACAACCCATCCGGCAACTCGTTTCGGTCGCGCGCCGGTGGCAGCAAAAAAATCGCTGTAAGATTTTGCACCGATTGCCGGTCTTACGCTTGGCGGTTCGCGGGCTGTATTTGCCTTCGTGCGCGAAAGGTGCGCGCCGGTGCCTGCTGTGTAATGATTTGAACACGGAGCCACCGCTGCCATGCCACCCCGAACCTGCGCGCACGACGGTGCAATCATGAGTCTGTGCTTTCCCGCACTCATTGGCATCCTTGCTGTCGCGCTCGCCGCCTGCGGCGACACGGCAAAACCCACAACGCCGGTGAAATCCCCGGCGCAAGCCGCCGCCGTCCAGCTTCCCGCTCCGGAAATCGAGAAGTTTCTGGATGCCCACTGGGCGCGTCCGATCGCGCCCCAGGGCAAGCCCCCGGCCCGCTTCACTTCCATTGAAGCCGCGCTCGACCCGGACTCCTGCGGTAGCTGTCACGTCGCGCAATTCAAGGATTGGAAGGAAAGCCTCCACAGTCGGGCGATGGGCCCCGGCATCCTCGGGCAACTGGTCAATATGTCACCCGACGCCACGAACGAGCATCAGGATTGCATCCGTTGCCACGCCCCGCTCAAGGAACAAGCCGACAGCCTCGTTGCCGCGCTTGCCCGCGAGCAGGGCCCTGGTTCCCGTCCTGCGAAGGATTCCGGGCTCGCGCTGCATGAACAGGGACTCGTCTGCGCCGCATGTCACGTGCGTGGCTATCAACGGTATGGGCCGCCGCGCAAGGACGGATCGGTGCCGGATTCCGCCGCACAGCTTCCGCACAACGGTTGGGTCAGCACCGCAGCGTTCGAAGATTCACGCTTTTGTGCTTCCTGTCACCAGTTTCCAAAAGACGGCTTCGCCCTGAATGGCAAGCTGCTCGAAAACACCTACGAAGAATGGAAGGCGAGCCGTTACGCGCGCGAAGGCAAGGCCTGCCAGTCGTGCCACATGCCGGACCGCCGGCACTTGTGGCGCGGGATTCACGACCCCGAGATGGTGAAGGCAGGCGTGGCCATTGACGTGAAGCCGGCTCGCATCCAGTCAGGCGTTGTGTCGGCCACGCTTACCATCAAGAACACCGGGACCGGACACTACTTCCCCACCTACGTCACCCCTAAAGTGGTGGCGGAAACCTACCAGGAGAGCGCGGGAGGGCAAGTGCTGAAAGACACGCTGCGCGAATACATCATCGCCAGGCAGGTATCGCCCGATTTGAGCGCGGAAATTGCCGACACCCGAATCGCGCCAGACGAGCAGGCGCTGCTCGACTATCGGGTTCGCCTGCATCGGGACGCGGCGTCGCTGGTATATCGGGTCAGGGTAGAACCGGACGCTTTTTATACCGGTCTTTACCGCTCGCTGTTGGCCGGAAAGCAGGCTGGTAAAGGTGAGCGATTGATCGCGCAGGCGTTGAAGGATTCCACGGCGTCAGCGTTCACGCTGTATTTGCACCGCCAGCCACTGCGAGCTGCCGCGCGCTAATGATTCAGCGACGCCTCGATTTCGGCGAAGGTCTGGACGATGTCCCCGACGTGGACCGGCACGCCGAGTTGCCGCGCGATCCGGGAAGTAGAGAATAGACCGCGGACCGCCTGGCAGGAATCGCCCTCCTTTGGTTCCACCACCATCGCGTGCTGCCGCCGCGCGCGCCTGAGGGTAGCGATAATCTGTCCCACACTGGCGTCAAGCACATCGCGCAGCTGGATGACCTCCAGCATCTCGTGGGGCGTCATGATGTCGCGTACTGGGATCTCGCTGTGCTTCACGCCCCTTTCCTGTACGATCTGCATCGGCTTTTCGCCGGGAATGTCGCTTGCCGTGACGATCCCGAGCACGATATCCGGGCTTTCCACGACCAGCAACAGGCGAATGCCGTTCTCGATCATTTTCCGGTTCGCACCGTCAATGGCCGCCCCGGGATCGATCGTGACGGCGGCCACCCGCTTGAAATCGGTCACGTCGAGGATCGAGTGAACGTCCTCGTCCCCCTCGATTCCGAGAATTGAGGCTCCGAGAATCTTTTGGGTTTCCGCATCCACCAGTATCTTCATAAAACCCCGGATCTCGCTGCGCTCCCGGGCGCGGCCCACGCGGGTCATCAGCATCTTGCCGACGAGCGCTTTCCGGCCGGAAGCGCGGACTTCCGTTTCGGTCGTCCCCGCGCGACCGAGGGGCGGGTCAATATAGAGGGCGTAAGCCGTGACGCGGTCCGTCACCTTGCGGCGGTCACCGTCGAACAGGTTGGCGGCGATGATCTCGTAATCGTTATAGGAAGTGTGGGTGAAGGCGCCGCGACCGTTGACGTCGCCCAGCGCCCAGACGCCCGGAACACTGGTGCGAAGTTCGTCGTCCACGACGACGAAGCCCCGCGCATCCGTATTGACGCCCGCCTGATCGAGGCCAAGGTCATCCGTGTTGGGCACGCGCCCCACGGCGATCAGCAGGTGCGAGCCGATGACCTCGTCGGGAGCGGTGTCGCACGTCACTTTCACCGCCACCCGATCGCCGCGCTTTCCCACGCTCACGCACCGGGCGTTCAAACGCACTTCAACGCCTTCGGCCTCCAGCATTTAGTCTCCTTACCGCGTGCCGTCGTCGCCGGTTGGATCCGCCGTTTCAGCGTTTGGCCTCCCCTGCCAATTCAACGGGTTGGAGCAACCCACCGGGGTTGTAGAAAAGCAGCACCAATGTAAGGTTTTCCCTGTCTTGCCGGTCTTTAATCCTGCGAGACGGCACGATACGTGTCGGCGTGTCAATGCGGGCATAGAGCCCGTTACGGCGGGCATTACGGTCGCAGATGCCGCGGCGTGGTGAAGGGGCGATCTTCGAAATGAAAAGAAATGTAAGTTTTGGGTCTTTCCTTCGACTTACCTGCCAGGGCGCGCGTCTGCGTGCGCTCGAGTTCGCATGCAGGCTGAGACCGCAGGCATTTTGAGTGATCCCAACACCGATATCGAGAGGAGACAGTTCATGCAAAAGATTCAACAGAAATCGCTGGTCAAGTCCCTGGTTTCCACCGGAATTCTGGCGCTCGCCATGAGCGCCCCCGCCGCGGTCGCCGCAAACCCGTGCAATCCGTGCGCGGCCAAGCCCACGGCATCGAAGGCGGGCGCCAATCCGTGCGCGGCGAAGAACCCGTGCGCCGCCAAGAACCCCTGCGCCGTGAAGACAACTAGCGCAAAAAAGAAGACGGCAAACCCTTGCGCCGCGAAGAATCCCTGCGCCGCAAAGAACCCGTGCGCGGCCAAGAAGTAACGAGTCGGACAAACCCGGAAATGGAGGATAGAACATGCGTCTCGAGCTAAAACCGATCGTGCGGTCGCTGGTCTCCGCCGGCGTGATGACGCTGGCACTGGGCATGCCGGCGGCCTTCGCTGCGAATCCCTGTAATCCTTGCGCGGCCAAGCCAATGGCGTCGAAGAAGGGTGCCAATCCGTGCGCAGCCAAGAACCCGTGTGCAGCGAAGAACCCGTGTGCAGCAAAGAACCCGTGCGCGGCAAGAAACCCCTGCGCTGCGGGCGACAAGGTGGATCCCAGGCGAGTAACGCGGCCCAAGGGCTACAAACCGTTCAAGGCCGATCGTGCGACTCTGGTCAAAGAAGGCGGAGTATTGTGGAAGGACACCAAGCTGAGCTCCAATGGCCTGGCGTGCAATACTTGCCATGTGAACAACGCGGCGTTTGCCCCGACTTTCTCCAAACCGTACCCCCATCAAGTCGCGATGGCAAAGGAAAAAGGCGGCGTCAAGCAGGTGCATTTGGACGAAATGGTGCAGTTCTGCATGGTGGTGCCGATGGCCACCAAGCCGCTCGGATGGAATTCGCGCCAGCTTGCGGCGCTGACGGCGTATACCGCGGACGTGCAGAAGAAGTTCAAACCGGGAAAGACCGCGGCAGCCAACCCCTGTGCCGCGAAGAACCCGTGCGCAGCCAAAAACCCGTGCGCAGCGAAAAACCCGTGCGCGGCGAAAAATCCGTGCGGGGCAAGGAACCCGTGCGCAGCGAAAAAATAAGCGGGGCAAGCTGCGGGCAATAAAACGCGTCGGACAGACACGCCCCTGAATTGTTCAGCCGATTAATGCGGGCGCGCAAAGGATGAATCTCGCTCCCCCTGTTGACGGCGCCGCAC
Organism: Betaproteobacteria bacterium; assembly: GCA_016192825.1. Classification (GTDB taxonomy): domain Bacteria; phylum Pseudomonadota; class Gammaproteobacteria; order Burkholderiales; family SG8-41; genus SG8-41. Next base: position 34,808 of record JACPTK010000025.1, read on the forward strand.
GCGGGACGCGCGAATCCGGTGTGGAACCGCCGTTCGCTTCCTCTTTACCGCCATCCGGTGGCCAGCTGTCACCGCCCGTTCTCGGCGCACTCCCGAAACGGCGACTGCGGGCCATGCTCATGGCGGGCGCCGAGGTGCTCGAATGTCAGCGTGTGCTGTCCGGGGGAGGGATCAACCTGGTAAGCGAGGTCTTGCGGGACCAGGGTGAATTCGTCGAGTACGAGCATTACCCGAGGAGCGACGTCTACGACTCCGAATCCGGCGCGCAGTACTACTACCACGCACACCGAGCCGGGGAGCACGGACACTTTCACACGTTTCTGAGGGTGAACACAGGAAACACGGACGGTTCGCCTGCGGGGGACGGCCTGAATAGCAGTGAACCCGTGCATCTCATCGCGATCTCCATGGACGCCTATGGCTGGCCGATCGGCCTGTTTGCGACCAATCACTGGGTTTGCGGCGGCGCCTGGCGTTCGGCGGAGGAGGTGATCGAGCTGCTGCCTCGCTTTCGCATCGATCACGCCTTTCCGTCGTGGCCGGTCAACCGCTGGATCGGAGCGATGATGGTGCTGTTCCGGCCGCACATCGAAGCTTTGTTGACCCACCGCGACGCGGTGATCGGCGCCTGGGCGAGGGCCCATCCCGGCAGAGACGTGTTCGAAGACCGGGAACTCGGGGTGACGGGATACCTGCCGATCTCGGTCGAGGACCAGATACTCGAGGTGCGCACTCCCGCGGGTGCTCGCCGCTCGTTGTGACGCCCGTGGCGCCCCTCGCGCCTAGGAGGACAACGCGATGAGCCGCACCAGAATCCTCTTCGCCTTTGCGGGCGGCGTGCTTGCGGCATCCTCGCTCGCGCCGCTCGCCGGCCCGGCCGCCGCGGCGCAGCTCATCGAGCTGACCCAGGTGCCGTGCCAGTTTCTGGAGAGCGAAGGCGGTGTTGACCGCGGCTACAAGTCGCGCTCGATCAAGGATTGCGAGGCGATCAATGCCAGAACCGGCAAGGACCGCGTGGCAAAGGCGAAACCGCTGGAGCTTAAATCCGGGAAGTACGTGTTTCGCGTGGCCAACAAGAACGTGCCGTACGAGCTGGGCTTCTGGCTGCGCGGCGCCTCCGCGGCGGGCCGGGTGACACTGCCCAGCGTCTCCGGCGGCGGCCTCATGCCAGGTAAAACCCGCGACTACGAGATTGAGCTCAAGGCCGGCGAATATGCCTATTCGTGCCCGCTCAATACCACCCCCGACTACAAACTGATCGTGCGATAGCATCTGCCGAGAGCGGGCATGCGTATCATTAGCAGCCTGTCGGCTCGGAGATAACCAGGAGCGATGTCCCATGCATTCACCCCGATCGTTGATCACGCCAAGTCCGACAGGCTGCTAGGTGGAGGAATTCATGGTTTCAAAGTCAACCCGCTTTGTGCTGCTGGTCATGGGTCTATCCGTGCTCATCGGTACTGGACCAGCGCGGGGTGCAGAAACAGCTCTGCCGGAAACGGTGACCATCAAAACCCGCCACGGGTTTGATGCGCTGGTAAACCGCGTCGAGAAAGCAGTGGCGCGCCACCAGATGGGACTGATCGCCCTGGCGAGCGCCAGTCGCGGCGCCGCGGCGCGCGGCGTGAAAATACCGGGCAATGCGGTGCTGATGGTGTTCCGCAACGACTACGCGGTGCGCATGCTTCAGGCAAGCGTGCCGGCGGGAATCGAGGCGCCGCTGCGGATTTACGTCACCGAGAATCCGGACGGCACCGCGAGCGTAACCTACCGCCAGCCAGGCGCCGTGTTCGCGCCGTACCGCAACCCTGGGCTGGACACCCTGGCAGACGAGCTCGATGTCGTATTCCGGAATATCGTCAACGACGCCGCCGGAGGCTGAAGCGGGCGGCAGGCTGGTTGCGCGAACCGTGCAGTGGCGGGCGGTAACCGCCGCCTGCTTGCTCGCCGGCCTGGTGACGGTCGTCATGCCCTGGCAGGGATGGCGGCTCCCGGTCCTCTTCGCGCTCGGCCTGGCGCTCGGTGCGACGCTGTATCGGACCTCCTTTGGCTTCACTTCGGCTTACCGCGATTTTCTGCTGCGGCATGACACCGGGGGCGTGCGCGCCCAGGTATTGATGCTTGCGCTCGCCACCGCCTTGTTCGCCCCGGCACTCGCGGCCGGGTCGGCGTTCGGTTACCCGGTAACGGGCGCCTTCGCTCCGCTCGGCGCGCAGGTGGTTGCCGGCGCTTTCCTGTTCGGCGTCGGAATGCAGCTCGCGGGAGGCTGTGGCTCCGGTACGCTGTATTCCGCGGGCGGAGGCAGCGCGCGGATGCTCGTCGTGCTTGGCTTCTTCTGCTTCGGCTCGTTCTGGGCAAGCCTGCACATGAGCTGGTGGGAACGGCTGCCTTCGCGCGGCGAGGCCGTGCTGGGCGACCTTCTTGGCTGGACGGAGGCCCTGCTGCTGCAGCTGGCCGTTCTCGGGGCCGTGTGGGTGTGGCTCGGGCGTATCGAATCGAAGCGCACGGACCGTCTCTCGCGATCGCCGGGCGCGACTGCCAGGAACTCCACGCTACTCGTGGGCGCCGTATTGCTCGCCGCCCTGGCGCTCCTGGTACTGCTCGTTGCAGGGCATCCGTGGTCCATCACCTGGGCGTTCACGCTGTGGGGAGCAAAGGCGGCGCTTCTGCTCGGCTGGCGGCCGGATGAAAGCGCGTTCTGGAACGGGGACTTTCAGCGACGAGCGCTTGAAAGCGAAGTCCTGGGCGATGTCACGTCGGTAATGGACATCGGCATCGTCCTGGGTGCATTTGCCGCGGCTGGGATCGCCGGGCGATTTGACGTTCGGCGAATGCCTTCCCCGGGACCGCTTGCGGCAGCGGTAATCGGAGGCCTCATTATGGGTTACGGCGCGCGGATCGCCTATGGCTGCAACATCGGTGCGTTTTTTTCGGGGGTGGCGTCCACCAGCCTTCACGGTTGGGCCTGGATCATTGCGGCGCTGGGCGGCAACGTGATCGGCATCCGGTTGAGACCCCGGTTCGACCTGATGAACTGAGCGCGCTTCCCCGATGGCGGTCGCCGGGCGCGCTTCCCCGCCGATGCAATCGCCGCAGCGTAATGTGCACAAACGGAGTGGACGCATGCGACAACTCGACGTGAATCGCGCCGTTCCGCGGTGGACGATCGCAGCCGCAGCACTGCTGGCCTGGGGTGCGGCCCTGCCGGCGGACGCGCAGCCGACGGATGAGTGGCCGCGCACCGATTTCAGCAAGCGGACGGTTCCGCTCGAGGAAATCCGTTCCGGGGGCCCTCCCAAGGATGGCATCCCGGCGATCGACCGCCCACGATTTGTTACGCCCGACGAGGCGGGCAGGTGGCTCGACCGGCGGGAGCCCGTGATCGTGTTCGAGCGCTATGGAGACGCCCGCGCCTACCCGCTTCAGATCCTGATGTTTCACGAGATCGTCAACGACACCGTCGGCGGCGCGGCGGTCGCCGTCACGTTCTGCCCGCTCTGCAATGCCTCAATCGTCTTCGACCGCGTCGTCAAGGGCGCCGTGCTCGATTTCGGCACGACCGGCAAGCTGCGCAAGAGCGACCTCGTCATGTATGACCGCCGGACCGAAAGCTGGTGGCAGCAGTTCACCGGCAAAGGCATCGTCGGCCGCTACGCAGGAATCGAACTCAAGCAATTGCCGGCAACAATAACCACGTTCGCGGACTTTCGAAAAGCGTACCCGCAGGGGCGCGTGCTGTCGCGCCAGACCGGCTTCAGCCGCCCGTACGGGAAAAATCCCTACCGCGGATACGATCGCGTCGGCGACATGCCGTTTTTGTTTTCCGATCCCGTCGATCCGCGGCTGCCGGCGATGGAACGCGTGCTGGGCGTCTCGTCCGGCGGCAGGTCGCGCATCTATCCGTTTGCCGCGCTCGCGGCGCTTCGCGTTGTCAACGACCAGATCGGGACCGATCCCATCGCGGTTTTCACCGTTGAGGGCATGCTCTCGGCGCTCGATGCCGAGGTCATACGCGACTCACGACGGATACCCGCGGCCGCCGCTTACAGCCGGAGATCCGGCGCGCGCACCCTGAGTTTCGAGTCGCGCGGAGAAGGGATTTTCGACCGCGAAACGGGCTCCGAATGGGATATCTTCGGCAGGGCGATTGCCGGACCCTTGAGGGGCCAGCGCCTGAAGCCTGCCGACAGCGGTGTGCATTTCGCGTTCGCCTGGCTCGCGTTCAATCCACAGTCGGAGATCTTCTCTCCGGCCGCGGCATCCACGCCGGCGCGACGCTGAGGACCAGGGGCGGGCGGATGGGACTCATCCTTTCGTCATTGGGACGCTCGCTCGCCGCCTATCTCACGGCGCCAAGCACGCGCTATCAGCCGGCCGCAACCTCCAGTCCCTCGCAATTGCGCCGTGCGCTGCGGGCCGGCGACGTGCTGCTGGTAGAGGGCAATACCCGGATCAGCGTCGCGATCAAGTATTTGACGCAGTCCACGTGGTCGCATGCGGCGTTGTACGTCGGGCCCCGCGCCGCGGACAGTGGAAACGATCCCGATCCGCCGGTGCTGATCGAAGCGGATCTGATCGCCGGCGTGCGCGTCGTTCCGCTCAGTGCCTACGAACACTTCCATACGCGCGTCTGCCGTCCCGTAGGGCTGGTCGACGCGGACCGCGACCGGATCATCGAGGCGGCGGTGGACCGCATCGGGCACAGCTACGACTTGCGCAATGTGTTCGATCTCGCGCGCTATCTCCTGCCGACGCCGCCGGTTCCCCAGCGATGGCGAAGGCGCATGCTCGCACTGGGCAGCGGCGAGCCCACGCGCGCCATTTGCTCGACGCTGATCGCGCAGTTGTTCCAGTCAGTCGGCTATCCGATTCTTCCGCGCATTGAGAGCCGCCCCTCCCCCAGGCCCGGCTGCGACGATTGCGTGCAGGAAATCCTGCACATACGGCATCACAGCCTGTTTGCGCCGCGCGATTTCGACATATCTCCGTATTTCATGGTGGTGAAACCGACCCTCGAAGCGGGTTTCGACTACAAATCACTGGTCTGGGACCGCGGCGGCGTGGAAACCGGGGTCGAAACGGCGGCGGAGGCCTGAGCTGCAAGTTCCAAGCCGTGCCCGGCAGCCACAGCGACCCTGTAAGATTTCCCTGCTCACGCCGGTCTAAAGGAACGAGCACGTGTGAAGCGATGCCGGTCGCGGAAGCACCCGGCTGGAAACGGGGACGGCGTCGCGCTCACGCAACAAGTGAGTTTCTGTTCGACTCGACGGAGGAATCATCATGAAGCAACCTTTGCGGATTCTCGTGGTTTTGCTGTTCGGGATCATCCTGGCTGGCTGCGCGGGGACGGGCATGAATATCACACCCTCCGCACCCGCCGTGGAAGCCAGTACCTTTCTGGGCCCATTTCAGCATGAATGACCCCGGCCAACGCGACCCGGTGGCGCGTTCCGCCGAGCATTGTCCGGCAGCGGCGGAACGCGGATAGTAACAGCGGGCGCACGGGATCCTGATGTTCACTGGCAAACAATCAAAGTTCGAGACGATGGTCAGGGCCTACTCCGCCGAGCTTTACCGCTATGCCTACTGGATGTGCCGTGACCGTTTCCTCGCCGAGGACCTCGTCCAGGACACATTCACCCGCGCATGGCAGGCGTGGGATGGGTTGCGTGACGACAAGGCGGCGCGGAGCTGGCTTTACACCATTCTCCGAAACGAGCGTGCGCGCCTGTTCGAGCGCAAGCGCCTGGAAATCGATGAAGCCCAGGAGCTGGACGATCTGATCGACGCCTCGAGTGCGGGCCCCCACGAAGACCTGGAGATGCGACAGCTGCTCTCGGCTCTGCCGGTCGGCTACCGTGAGCCGCTCGTCCTGCAGGTGCTAGGCGGCCACAGTTGCGCCGAAATAGCGCGGATAATGGACATCAGCGAAGGCGCGGTGATGACGCGTCTGACGCGCGCCAGGCTGGCATTGCGGAAACTGCCAGGGATCGCGGCAACGCGCAAGGCGAAAAGCGTATGAACTGCTTCGAATTCCGGAAACTGTTGCTCGCGGACCCCCGTGCCCGAACGTCAGGGCAGGATCGGCACCTTGCGGAGTGCCCCGCGTGCGCGAACGTGGCGCGCGAGATGGAAAACCTCGAAGCCCGTGTCCACGACGCGATGCGGGTGCCGGTACCGGAGGCGCTGGCGGAACGCGTGCTGCTGCGGCAGAAGACACGCGTCCCCGCGCTGCGCGTATGGGCCCTGGCGGCATCGCTGGTGGCGGCGATTGGTGCCGGAGCCTATTTCTATCGCACCGCAGGCAACACGGAAGAACCGATGCTCGTGGCCGCGACACTTGGCCAGAACCATCCCGCAGTCGCGGCAATTGCCTACGTGGTGGATCACGAACCGCAACTGCTCAGGGAAGGCCGCAGCGGCGACCCGGCGGTGATGCGGAGCGCCCTCGTGAAGCTCGGTTTGAAGCTGCCGGCCAATGGCGTCACGGTGCGGTATCTGGGCAAGTGCCCCGTGCCCAGCGGCACCGGCGAGCACATCGTGCTGCAAACCGCCCTCGGGCAGGTCACGCTTATCCTGGTGCCCAACCACCCGTTGGGACCGCGCGTGACGGTAATGGACCGGCAGATGACGGCCCTGGCCAGTCCCGCGCGGCTCGGAGGCTACATCCTGGTCGCCGACTCGCTCGACCACGTCAGACGCATCGAGAAGATGCTGATGTGAACGACGGCGTCATGCCAGGCGCACGTCGTTTTCCTTGACGACTCTCGCCCAGCGTTCACCTCCGACTGATTAGGATTTCGGCTGCTGCGCCAGCCCTGGCGCCGCCCGGCACAGCACCGCCGCGCCTGCGATCACCCCGAATGTCCGCCACATCCCCCCTCCGATCATTTTGTATTGTTCAGTCCATAACAGGCGAAAAAAATTATACGTCTAGACTGCGCAGCATCACGGAACGGATGTCTTCGAGCACCGCGCGTTCCGGGATCGCCTTGCCGACCAGCCGCATGCCCTGGATGCTCGCGACCAGGAAGCGCGCGGTCGCCCGGATGTCCAGTGCCGGCGAGATCTCGCCGCGCGACCGCGCGGCCTCGAGTGCCGCGCACAGATCGTCGAGCGACGTTGCCCTGTAGCCCTTCGCCCAGAACGCCTGCATTGCCCGCTCGAGCGTGGCATCGACATCGAACTCTCGGGGTCGGGCCATTACTTGATCGCCTCCTGGAATGGATTACCTGGCATGCACACCGGGATTCCAGCCAGCTGCCGCAAGGTGTTTGCGAGCGAATTCGAGCGGATGGTCCTCGAGCTGGGTGGCAAGCGTGTCGTTCCAGCGGTTCATCCAGCCGAAGAGCGCGATGACGGACACGATCTCGATGATCGCGTCCTCGGAGAAATGCTTTTTCAACTCGACGAAGTGCGCGTCGGTCACCGACGGCGGGCAGCCGCCCACCGCCAACGCGAGGCTCAGCGCCGCGCGCTCTGCTGCGGTGAAAAACGGGCTCGACTGGAACTGCCACAATGCGTGGAGCTTGTCTCCGGATACCTTGCCCCGCTCCACGAGGTTCTCCGCGTTGTGGGCCGTGCAGTAGCGGCATCCCGCCGCGTTGCTGACCACCTCGCCGACCATGAACTTGAGCGCAGGCGGCACTTCGCCCGGGTCACTCATTACGGCCTCACGCAGATCGCGTAGCGCGCGAAAAACCCGCGGCCTGCGGGCAAGCGTGAGCCAACTGTTGGGAACGTAACCGCGCTGTTTTTTCGACTTATCAAAGTCCGCCGCGAACTCGGCAAGGCGATCCGCCGGTGGGGGTGAAACCCTAGCCATTTCGACACCTCCGATACAAATTTTTCAGGTCAAATTTCCAGAGTGTTCGGCCATTGCAGAGCGGCTTATTATAGAATGGTCATTCCAAAATGCAATGCATTTGTCTCCAACACCATCCTCGCCGCAAAATGCCGGGCGTGCGCTCGACCGCGGGGCCGATAACGCTCCGGCCGGCGCTACCCCCGCCATGGTTGGAACTGTGGCGCCGGCAGGCAGTCGGAACAGGGTGAATCCGGCTACTTGTGCTATACGTAAGGATTTGAGAATTCTGGCGACTAACTGGTTAATCGTCCGCCAAGTGATCACGCTTGGAGTACAGTTCGAGTGAAACTTCCCATTTCAGAAGATTGATGCTAGCTCATGCGCGCCACCCTTCCCCGGCTTGAATGCAGCGATTTTCCCGCGATCCGTCGCCGGCGCCTGGAAACGCTGCAGGTCAACCTCGGCTACAAGTGCAATCAGGCCTGCCTGCACTGCCACGTCAACGCCGGCCCCACCCGCACCGAGTCGATGGACTGGAAGACCGTGTCCGAGGTCGTCTCGTTTCTCGGGGCCTCCGGCGTCAAGACGCTGGACATCACGGGCGGCGCGCCGGAGCTGAACCCCCACTTCCGTTCGCTCGTGCTGGCTGCCCGCAACCTGGGCGTGCACGTCATGGACCGCTGCAACCTCACCGTGCTGGAGCAGCCCGGCCAGGAGGACACGGCGCAGTTTCTGGCCGCAAGCCGGGTCGAGATCGTCGCGTCGCTGCCCTGCTACCTCGAGGAAAACGTGAACGCCCAGCGCGGCGAGGGCGTGTTCGAGGCGAGCGTCCGCGCGCTGAAGGAGCTGAACGGCCTGGGCTACGGCAGGCCGGGCTCCGGGCTCATCCTCAATCTGGTCTACAACCCCCAAGGGCCGAGCCTGCCGCCGCCGCAGGATACGCTCGAAGCCGACTACCATCGCCACCTCGGCGAGCGGTTCGGCGTCGCGTTCAACCAGCTCTACGTCATGACCAACATGCCCATCCAGCGATTCGGCAGCATGCTGATCTCAAAAGGGCGCTTCGAGGAGTACCTGGACCTGCTCAAGAACGCCTACCAGCCGCAGAACCTCGAGACGGTGATGTGCCGCACGCTCGTGTCGGTAGACTGGCGCGGTTACGTGTACGACTGCGACTTCAACCAGATGCTCGGGTTGCCGCTGCGGCTGAACGGCAGGCCGCGCGTGCACCTGCGTCAGCTCATGAGTGACGGCCTCGACGGCAACCCGATCGCGGTGAAGGACCACTGCTACGGCTGCACCGCGGGCCAGGGCTCGAGCTGCGGCGGGGCGCTGGAAGCCTGAGCTCGCCGGGGGCAAGACGTGCTGATTACGGCCGCGCTCTTTCTCGCCGCCCTGTTCGTCGCTTATGCCAACGGCGCGAACGACAACTTCAAGGGCGTCGCGACCCTCTATGGCAGCGCTGCGGCCACCTACAAGGGCGCCGTCGCGCTGGCTACCGTCACGACATTCGCCGGCTCGATCGCGTCGGTGTACCTCGCCACTGCGCTGATGGAGGCGTTTTCAGGAATAGGGCTGGTGCCGGCGGCGATCGCCGCCTCGCCGGATTTCGTGCTGGCGGTGGCCGCGGGCGCCGGCGCGACCGTTCTCCTGGCGACGATGCTGGGGCAGCCGGTGTCCACGACGCACGCGCTGACCGGCGCATTGACCGGCGCCGGGCTGCTGGCAGCCGGGACGCAGCTCGATGTCGCGCGACTGGGCATGGGTTTTTTCGCCCCGCTTCTGCTGGGCCCCCTGCTTGCGTTGCTGCTGACCGTCCCCCTCTACCGGACGTTGAGTGCGCTGGCGCGGCGGTTCGACATCAGGCGGGAGACCTGCATTTGCGTCGGCGCAAGGGAGTTCATCCCGGTGCGGCAACTGCCGTACCACGCGGCCGTGCGGCAATACACCCTGCCCGCCCCGGCCGTCCAGATGGCAGTCGGCATGCGTGAAGAATGCGTGGAGCGGTATCAGGGACGGCTCCTTGGCGTCTCCGCGCACGAGATGGTGAACGCGCTGCATTACCTGAGCGCCGGCATCGTGAGCTTCGCGAGAGGCCTCAACGACACGCCGAAGATCGTCGGCCTGCTGCTGGCCGTCCAGGCATTGAACGCCGAATTCGGCAGTTGGGCGATCGCGGCGGCCATGGCGGCCGGCGGACTGCTCAATGCACGAAAAGTCGCCGTCACCATGAGCAAACGGATCTCGCGCATGAACGAGGGACAGGCACTGGCGGCGAACCTGGTCACCGGACTGCTGGTGATCCTCGCGAGCCGTTTCGGCCTGCCGGTTTCGACCACTCACGTTTCCGTGGGTGCGATCGGCGCGATCGGCCTCGCCAATGGTTCCGCCCACAGGGGCGTGATCGGCGGGATCCTCGCCTCCTGGCTGCTGACACTGCCGGTCGCGGCGATGGTCGGCGCGCTGGCTTACGTGGTACTGCGTTCTTTCCACTGAATCGAAGCGGAGTGAAAATGGACACGTCCTACCTTTCTACGACGCGAGACGTCTACCGGGAAGCCGCGCTCAACCCGGAGGAGGGGCTATGCTGCACCACGACGCCGGTCTGGCAGCTTCCCGAGCTCGCGATCCCCCAGAAGATGCTCGCCATGAACTATGGTTGCGGCAGCACGGTGCACCCGCGCGATCTCGTCGGTTCCCCGACCATACTCTACGTCGGCGCCGGCGGCGGAATGGAGTTGCTGCAATTCGCGTATTTCTCGCGCCGCAACGACGGCGTAATCGGCCTGGACGTCGTCGATGAAATGCTCGCGGCGTGCCGCGCCAACCTGCGGGAGGCCGAGCTGCACAACCCTTGGTTCAAGTCCTCCTTCGTGGATCTGCGCAAGGGCGACGCCCTCGCTCTTCCCATTGGCGACGCGGCCGTGGATGTGGCGGCGCAAAACTGCCTGTTCAACATCTTTCACAAACGCGATCTGGAACGCGCGCTGTCGGAGATGTACCGGGTGTTGAAACCGCACGGGCGGCTGATCCTCTCCGACCCGGTGTGCGAAGCCGAGATCCCCGCGCACCTGAAGAACAACGAGAAGCTGCGGGCGCTGTGCCTGACCGGAGCGATCCCCCTCAACGAGTACGTCACGCGCCTGACCGACACGGGTTTCGGCACCATCGAGGTGCGCGCCAGGCGGCCGTACCGCGTCCTGTCGCCGCGCCACTATCCGACGGACCGGCTGATCTTCATCGAGAGCGTGGAGATTTGCGCCATCAAGGACCCGATGCCGGCCGATGGTCCCTGCGTCTTCACGGGGAAGACGGCGATCTATTTCGGCGACGACGATTATTTCGACGACAACAAGGGGCACTTCATGACCCGCAACCAGCCGCTCGCCGTGTGCGACAAGACGGCCGGCGCGCTCGCCGCGCTGGGCCGGGACGACATATACATTTCCGGATCCACCTGGTTCTACGACGGCGGAGGATGCTGCTGACTTCAGCGCCCCCGGGCAGCGCCACGAGGCCGGCGCTCGATTGCTCCCGGCCATTCAATGGCAAGACAGCAGCATCCTGAGGAGAACGCCTGGTGACGAAGAGCAGGCTCGCGCTGGTCGCCGCGCTCGTAGTGCTGATCGCGGCGTTCTTCGCCGCCGGCGGCCACCGTTACCTCACCTTCGAGGGCATCAAGGCGCAGCAGGCGGCGATCGAGGCCTATTACCAGGCGCACCCGTGGCGCACCGCCCTGGGTTACTTCCTCGCCTACGTCGCCGTCACCGGACTCTCGCTGCCGGGCGCGGCGGTCATGACGCTCGCCGGCGGCGCCGTTTTCGGGCTGCTATGGGGCACCGTGATCGTCTCGTTCGCGTCCAGCATCGGCGCGACGCTCGCGTTTCTGGCCTCCCGGTTCGTGTTGCGCGACTGGGTGCAAAGCCGGTTCAGTCGCAACCTGCGCGCCCTGAACGACGGCGTCGCGAAAGAAGGCGCCTTCTACCTCTTCACGCTGCGGTTGATTCCCGCGATCCCCTTCTTCGCCATCAACCTCGCGATGGGACTCACGCCGATCCGCGCCTGGACCTTTTACGGGGTGAGCCAGGCGGGGATGCTCGCCGGCACCCTCGTCTACGTGAACGCCGGCACGCAGCTCGCCGCGATCGAGTCGCCGTCGGGCATCCTCTCGCCGGGGCTGATCGGCGCTTTCCTGCTGCTCGGCTTCTTTCCGCTGGTCGCGAAGCGGATCGTGGACATCGTCAAGACGCGCAAGGTTTACGCGCGGTGGAAGCGGCCCGTCCGCTTCGACCGCAACCTGGTCGTGATCGGCGCCGGCTCCGCCGGCCTCGTGTCGGCTTATATCGCCGCCGCCGTGAAGGCGAAGGTCACCCTGGTCGAGAAGCACCGGATGGGCGGCGATTGCCTCAACACGGGCTGCGTGCCCTCCAAGGCACTCATCAAGTCGGCGCGGCTGCTCGCCCAGATCCGGCGCGCGCAGGAGTTCGGGATCAAGTCGGCAAACGCGGAGTTCGATTTTGCCGACGTGATGGAGCGGGTGCAGCGGGTGATCAGGACCGTGGAGCCGCACGACTCGGTGGAGCGCTATACCAGCCTCGGCGTGGAATGTCTCCAGGGCGAGGCGAAGATCACCTCGCCGTGGACTGTAGAAGTCACGACCGCCGGCAGCACACGCACGCTCACCACGCGCGCCATCGTGATCGCGGCCGGCGCCCGCCCCTTCGTGCCGCCCATACCCGGCATCGAGGATGTGGGCTATGTGACCTCCGACACGGTATGGGGGCTGCGGCAGCTGCCGAAACGGCTGGTCGTTCTGGGTGGCGGCCCCATAGGCTGCGAGCTTACGCAATGCTTCGCGCGCTTCGGCTCGCAAGTCACCCAGGTCGAGATGCTCCCGCGCATCCTGATCCGCGAGGATCCCGAGATCTCACGGATGGTGGCGGACCGCTTCCAGGCGGAGGGCATCAACGTCCTCGTCAACCACAAGGCCAAGGCGTTCCGGATTGAGAACGGCGAGAAGGTTCTCATCGCCGAGCATGACGGGCGCGACGTGCGTATCCCCTTCGACGAGCTGCTGTGCGCGGTGGGGCGCATGCCCAACACGCGGGGATTTGGCCTGGAAGAGTTGGGCATCCCCGTAACCCGGATGAAGACCGTCGAGACCAACGAGTACCTCCAGACGATCTACCCCAACATTTACGCCTGCGGCGACGTCGCGGGGCCGTACCAGTTCACCCATACCGCCTCCCACCAGGCGTGGTATGCGGCGGTGAACGCCTTGTTCGGCCGCTTCTGGAAGTTCAAGGCCGATTACTCGGTCATTCCATGGGCGACCTTCACCGAGCCGGAAGTTGCCCGCGTCGGGCTCAACGAGATCGAAGCGAAGGAAAAGAACATTCCGTACGAGGTCACGACCTACGGCATCGACGACCTCGACCGGGCGATTGCCGACGGGGAGGCTCACGGGGTCGTCAAGGTCCTCACGGTGCCGGGCAAGGACAAGGTGCTCGGGGTGACCATCGCTGGTGAACATGCCGGCGATCTGATCGTCGAATACATTGTAGCCATGCGTTATGGAATCGGGTTGAACAAGATCCTCGGCGCGATCCATATCTACCCGACGCTCGCCGAGGCCAACAAGTACGCGGCGGGTGCCTGGAAGAAGGCGCATGCCCCGGAAGGGTTGTTGCGCCAGGTGGAACGTCTCCACGCGTGGATGCGCGGCTGAAATTCTCGCGCCTGATCGGCGTGCTCTGCGCCGGCGAAGAACTCGGCGCGCGGTGCCTGGTGGCGCTCGCTGCGACCGACCAGGATCAGGCCATCGCGGACTACGCAGGGCTCGGAATCGAGACGGCGCGCGCGGTGGCGGATCTGCTCGAGGACACCCGGGTCGATGCCGACGGTTTCTGGCGCGAAGTAGCCACGCGGCTCGCCGGCTGGCGCCGCGCGGCAGGGCTGCCCGCATGATCTCGATCGTGATCCCGGCGCTCCGCGAGGAGAAGGCGCTGCCCGCCACGCTCGACGCCGTTCGCGCACAACTCGGAGACCACGAGGTGATCGTCGCCGATGGCGGCAGCGGCGATCGCACCTGCGCCATCGCCGAGTGCGCGGGGGCGCGGATCGTGCGCTCGCCGCCCGGCCGTGCCCGTCAGATGAATGCCGGGGCACGGTGCGCCCGCGGCGAGTGGCTGCTCTTCCTGCACGCCGACACGCTGCTGCCCACTGGCGCGCTCGAGGCCATCGCCAGCCTGCCGGCGACGGTCGAGGCGGGATGTTTTCACCAGACGTTTAACCATCCGCACCCGCTGCTCTCGGTCATCTCGCGCCTGCACAACTGGCGTTGCCGCGCAACCCGGATCATGTACGGCGATCAGGCAATGTTCGTGCGGCGCCGCGTCTTCGAGGAGCTGGGCGGCTTTCCCGAAGCCCATCTCGAGGACGTGAGGCTTTCGGAACGACTGCGGAAGCGTGCGGTACCGGCGTTGCTGCCCGCGGCGGTCGTCACCGACGCGCGCAAGTTTCTCGCGCATGGCATCATCCGCAGCTTCGCGCGCATCGTATTGATCCTGGTATGCCACCGGCTGGGGCTGCCTCTCGCGGGACGCCGTTTCCTGGAGCCGGTGCGTTGATCACTGGAGAATGCGCGTGAAGCGGCTCGTCGTGGCTCTCGTCCTGACCCTCGGATTGCCGGCGGTCGCGCTGGCGCAGGACTTCGATCATCAGCACACGGCCTGGAGCAGGCTGCTGAAACAGTACGTGGTCCTCGTCGACGGGGGTAAGGCGTCCCGGGTCCGCTACGAAGGCTTCCAGCAGGACCGCGCGCAGCTCAAGGCCTATCTCGAGTCCCTGTCGAGGGTGTCCGAGCAGGCGTTCAGAGGATGGAGCAAGGAGCAACAGCTCGCTTTCCTCATCAACGCCTACAACGCCGGCACGGTCGAAAAAATCCTCACCCGCTACCCGAATATCAAGTCGATCTGGGACTTCGGCAAGGTGTTCGGCCACCCGTTCAAGGACAGGTTCATCCGGCTGCTGGGCAGGGAGATGAGCCTGGACAACATCGAGCACGAAACCATCCGCGCGGAGGGCGCGTACAACGATCCGCGCATTCACTTCGCGGTCAACTGCGCCGCGATCACCTGCCCGATGCTGCGCGAGGAGGCCTACGCCGCGGAGCGCCTGAACCGGCAACTCGAGGAGCAGACGGTCCGTTTCCTCTCCGACCGCTCGCGCAACCGCTACAACCGGGAAACCCGCGCGCTCGAGGTCTCCAAGATTTTCGATTCCTTCCCATGGTATGGCGGCGATTTCCGGAAAGGCTGGAAGGGTTTCAATTCGCTCGAGCAGTTCTTCGCCCGCTACGCCGGCGCGCTGGCCGGCGACCCCGGCCATCAGAAGGAAATACGGGAGCAGAAGGCCGAGATCCGGTTTCTGGACTATGATTGGGCATTGAACGACGCCAGGAAACCCTGAGCGGTCAGCTCCCAGCGGCCAGCTGTCAGCCGGGGGTTCTTGAGAGTGGACTTGCCGATCGTTGCTCGTAGCTCGCGGCTGATAGCTGAATGCTCTCGATCATTGTTCCCTGCCTGAACGAGGCGGAAGGCATCCGCGATACGCTCGCCGCGCTCGCGCCTCTGCGGGCGCGTGGCGCCGAGGTGATCGTGGTGGACGGCGGCAGCCGTGACGGCACGATCGAACGCGCCGCGCCGCTCGCGGACGTCGCCCTCTCCGCCCCGCGTGGACGCGCCTCCCAGATGAACGCCGGCGCCGCGCGCGCCCGCGGCGAGATCCTGCTGTTCCTGCACGCCGATACCCTGCTGCCGGAGGCGGCCGATGCGCTGATCGTCGAGGGCCTCAAGCGGCTGCGCCGCGGCTGGGGCCGCTTCGACGTCACCATCGCCGCCCGGCATCCGTTGCTGCGGGTGGTGGAGCGGCTCATGAACCTGCGTTCGCGGCTCACAGGCATCGCCACCGGCGACCAGGCGATCTTCGTGACCCGCTCGCTGTTCACGGCGGCGGGCGGCTATCCGGACATCGCCCTCATGGAGGACGTCGCTCTGTCCAAGCGCCTCAAGCGTTACGGACCGCCGCTGTGCCTGAAGCACCGCCTCACCACCTCGGGACGCCGCTGGGAGAAGCACGGTGTGCTGCGCACCATCCTGCTGATGTGGCGGCTGCGGTTCTCTTACTGGCTCGGCTCGGACCCCGCCAAGCTCGCGATGCGCTATGGTTTTCCGTCCGGCCTGCGGTCCGACGGAAAACCATAATTGAGAGAGTGTCCATGAACCCATCCGGGTCGGACCAGCGCAACATTTAGGATTCTGTCGGATGCCTATTCGACAGAATCCTGTGGTCATCGTCTTCGCCAAGGCGCCGCAGCCGGGCGCGGTCAAGACGCGGCTCATTCCCCTGCTGGGAGCGGAAGGCGCGGCCGCGCTCCACGCGCGACTGGTCGAGGGCGCGCTCAAGACGGCGCGCGCGGCCTCCTTCGCCCGGATCGAGCTCCATTGCGCGCCCGACAGCGACGACCCCTTTTTCCGCTACTGCGCGGGGCATTACGGCGCCGTGCTGGAAATCCAGGCTGAGGGCGATCTCGGCGCGCGCATGCGGGTCGCATTCGAGCGGGCGCTGCGCGAAAGCGCGCGCGTGCTGCTCATCGGGTCGGACTGCCCTGCCATCACCGCGCGCCATCTGCGGCAGGCGGAGCGCGCGTTGCGCGAGGGCGCCGATGCCGTATTCGCCCCGTGCGAGGACGGCGGCTACGCGCTGGCCGGCCTGCGGCGCGCCGAAGCGACGCTGTTCGACGGCATCGCCTGGGGCAGTGACACCGTGATGGCGGATACCCGCGCGCGTCTCACCGCTCTCGGCTGGCGCTGGCGCGAGCTCGAGAAGCTATGGGATGTGGACCGCCCCGAGGATTACGCACGCCTCATGGATTCCGGCCTGCTCGAGGAGCGACGCGCGACCGGATAGCACGCACCAGTCATTCAGCACTCAGAGTTAGAGATGCCCTATACCACACTCATCACCGTAGCGGATCTCGCAGCGCACCTCGATGTCGCCCGCTGGGTCGTCTGCGACTGCCGCCATGACCTGGTGGATACCGAAGCAGGGCGTCGCGCCTACGCCGAATCGCACGTACCCAACGCGAGATTCGTGCATCTCGACGAGGACCTGTCCGCGCCGAAAACCGGCCGCAACGGCCGCCATCCCCTGCCCGACCCCGACCGGTCTGCGCGGCGTCTTGGTGAACTGAACAGCGCATGCATTGCGCGCTTAACGTCTTTTTCGAGGGCGACCAACCTTCGAAGGAGACCGCACCATGCATGCACTCGTTCCCTCCTCGTCATTTAGCCGTCAGCTAAGGAACGACCCTGACTGTATCCCTCCCTTTTACCGGATCCCCAGAGTACGTTCGGCCCTCTAAAACCGCCATCATGGCTGAATCACTCAGTTGCAGGGCTTCAGTGCTCACATGGACGACAAGATCCTGCAGGCCATCTCCGTTGACATCCTCGAATGACGCCATCGGCGTCCCCTTTCCCTTTAGTTTGACTGGAGCGCCAGCCAGGGCGACAGTTGTGGGGTCCACGGTCCTTGCATCGAAACTTCGGGTGGTCAAGATAGCCACAGGCACGGTCCCACCAGACCGCAGGTTGATGCTGTTCGGATAGCTTCCCGGCTTGATGTCTATCGGAACCGGACAACCGCCGAGCAATCTTTCGGCGTTCTTGTAGGCGTAATTTTCCGCTGCTGAGGACTCGAGCCTGCCGATGAAGGCCCTCGAGAACCTCATCATCACATCGATGACTTCAGGGTCCCACTGCCAAGTCGGAAACGCCATATCGGTACCCCACAGGAACCGATCAAAGTGTCTTTCAATGACCGCTTTCCAAATGTGGACCATTTTTTCCAAGAGAGAATTGTAAAAGCCCTGGTCGTTCATTTTCTCGAGAAAAATCTCCTTGGCGCCTGGCTCATCCGTTTTGAAGTATTGGAAAAATTCCCCCAAGGACTCCCCGATGTCTAAGGTGTAATACAAGTTAGGGTTCCTATCGAGAAGTCCTTCCAGTTCCGCCATCTCATCCGGAATCCCGTCCCCGTTTACGTCCCTGGGGTTCCAGCTACCATGAACTTGAGGTCCGTGAATGATCCAAGTCGTGCTTCCATTGTTGTAGCTAACGGCATTTTCAACACCATCACGCGACGCGGGATGCGCCATCACGAAGAGTCCTCGATCCGCCAAGCCCCTAGAAATATTCAGAAATCTTGTCGCGTCAGGCCGTACTATTGGCGTGTTAGTCCCATCGCCTAGCGGTTCATGGTTGAATTGGATTTCTCCAAAACCTGAGAAGAGTCCTGTGTCAAGGACCGGCGCCAATCTCGTTGCGGTGAACCAGTCCAGCGGATTGAAACGGAAGATCTCGGCAAGGAGAATAAATCTGTCGGGATAAAGGACAAGGAGTCTCTTTGCATTATCGAGAAGCTCCTGCTGTTTATCGTCGACGGCGATGCCGTGAAATCCAACGATACATTTGATGTTATTCCGGTCAAGGCTGGAGACGTAGGATGCGGCAGTTAACTCAGTGGCTCCTTCTCTTGCATCCACACGATATTGGATCCCTTGACCTGGGACTTGTGATGCATAAATGGCAATATGAGCGTGACTCTCGATTAGGGGTCCGTCGTAACTCTGAGCCGCCGCAAAAGCCTGGAACAATATCCAGACCAGCCCATTTGCAAGCAGCGTGACTGCCAGCGTTCTCTTGCTTCCGGCGACCCGGCGCCTTAAAAAATCCGCTACCGTCATTTCCCCTCCTTTTTGCACCAGTTGGCCGCTGCTATTACAAGCCTATTTCCAAGGGCGGCCCATAATCGCTTCGCATTACCAGGAGCGTTAAGGCACGGCGCGGACTGAATCTCTGCCTCTGATCCAAACCCCAGCGAATGTCTGTCCCTCTAAAACCGCTACCGTGCCAGTCTCGTTTAGTTGCAGGCCTTCACTGCTCACATGGACGACAAGATCCTGGTGGCCATCTCCGTTGACATCCTCGAATGACGCCATCGGCGTCCCCTTTCCCTTTAGTTTGACTGGAGCGCCACCCAGGGTGACAGTTCTGGAGTCCACGGTCCTTGCATCGAAACTTCGGGTGGTTAAGATAGAAGGAAAATCAATCCGGCAGTACGCGCGCCGCGCCGATCCGGTGGCAGGGCTGCGAGGGCGCACGCAGCGTGCGCATAATCGGTCTTATGTTCATGCGGGCTCTTCCTCCCCGGCAGACGACCGCGATCCGGGCGGGTCGTGAGCGGTATCAGCGGTCGATTACCGAGCAATCTATTCCAACTGCGGGACCACAGCAAGCGCTCTACCAACTCCCGGCTAACCGGGAAAATTGGCAATGCCCACCTCCAGGATTCGGATTGAGTAGAATCCACATGACTTGCCGGCTTCAGATTCCCTCTAAGCCTGTCGGACTTGGCATTCCGACAGGCTGCTCACAGTTCAGACCTCAACCCTAATGTTCACCACCCTTATCTCCGTGTCCGACCTGGGGCCATGCCTCGACGACGCCCGCTGGGTCGTCTGCGACTGCCGCCATGACCTGGTGGATACCGAGGCAGGCCGCCGCGCCTACCGGGAGTCTCATATTCCCGGCGCGCGCTTCGTGCACCTCGACGAAGACCTTTCCGCGCCCAAGACCGGGAAAAACGGTCGCCATCCGCTGCCGGACCCGGACCGCTTCGCCCGGCGTCTTGGAGAGCTGGGCATCTCCAATGCGTCACAAGTTGTCGCCTACGATGCGAGCGGCGGCTATTACGCCGCCCGGCTGTGGTGGATGCTGCGCTGGATGGGCCACGACGCCGTGGCAATCCTGGATGGCGGCTGGAATGCCTGGACCATAGCCGGGTTAGCCGCGACAGCAGCAGTAACCCATATTAAGCCGGCGCGGTTCGTGCGTGGCGCGGCGCGGGTGGACAGTGTCACTGCGGAAGAGATCGTGCGTGATTCCGCGACAACGCAGCGCCGGCTTCTGGACGCCCGGGCACCGAACCGCTTTCGCGGCGAGAACGAGACGCTCGACCCGGTCGCCGGCCACATTCCCGGCGCGGTGAACCGCTTTTTCCAGCTCAATCTCAATTCGGCCGGGGGTTTCAAGTCCCCACCCGAATTGAAGCGGGAATTTGCAGCGACGCTTGGCTCGACGACGCCTCCGGACGTGATTCATTACTGCGGGAGCGGCGTCACGGCCTGCCACAACCTGCTCGCGATGGAGATCGCGGGCCTGGCCGGTTCGCGGCTTTACCCGGGCTCTTGGAGCGAGTGGTGCTCGGATTCTTCACGGCCCGTGGCAATCGGCACGGAATAGCCGCGGGCGGAACGCGCCGGGGTCATCCCTCATCCCTCATCCCTCATCCCTCATCCCTCATCCCTCAGTGAACGCCCTCCTCGCCGACCTCATCCTGATCGTCCACTTTGGCTTCGTGTTATTCGTGGTGGGCGGGCTCGCGTTGATCTGGATCGGGGCGGCCGCGGGGTGGGCCTGGGTGCGCAACTTCTGGTTCCGAATCGCGCACCTCGCTGCCATCGTCTTTGTCGCGAGCGAAGCGCTCTTGGGCATCTGGTGTCCGCTGACGCTGTGGGAAGCGCGCCTGCGCGGCGTTGAAGCCGAGAAAAGCTTTATTGCGCAGTGGATCCACCACATCCTGTTCTACGACTTCCCGGAATGGGTTTTCACGATCGCCTACGCCCTGTTCGCGCTGTTCGTCGCGGCGACGTGGTGGTGGATACGTCCAAAGAAAAGGGGCGCATAGCGCGCCCCTCGAGATTCAGCTACGAGCTACCCGCTACGAGCTATCAGCTACCAGCTATCAGCTACCAGCTACCAGCTACCAGCATTAGACGCAGGCAATCGGTGCACGCTGACGGCTGGCAGCTGGCGGCTGAAAGCTGATCGCTGCGTCAGCCGAGCATGTCCGCCCAGAGGTTGTCAGCCCAGGCTTGGGTGTACGCGAACTCCAGGGCATTGCGCTCTTTCGAAATGCCCCCGGCGCCTTTGACTGGCACCAGCGTCTTTTGCGCCTTGTCGTACTTGTGCACCGAAGCGACGTGTATCGCTTCCTTGTCGGAGACCAGGCTGTAGCAGGTGTTGGAGATGATCGGCTCTTCGTTCACCGGCCGGCCGGTAAGCAGCGCGATCACCGCGTCGGCGCAGATCTTGCCGTGCTGGTTGGCCATGTGTCCGGACTTCGGCATCCCTGGGGCCGAGAAGGTCGAGTCTCCGAGAACGTGGACGTTCTTGTGCACTGTCGACTCCATCGTCCTCCAGTCGATCCCGCACCACCGATTATTGATATTGACGAGGCCGATCCGATGCGCGATTTCGCCCGCCTTCTGCGGCGGCGCCACGTTGAGCACATCGGCCTTGACGTCCCCTCCGAGAAGCTTGACCGTGAGGCTCTTCGCGTCCACATCCACTAACTCGCTGTTGGGACGATACTCGATCATGCCGGGATAGATTTCGTTCCACGCCTTGGTGAAAAGCGGCTTCTTGGACTGGATGTCCTGGTTGGCGTCGAGGATCAGGATCTTGGACCTGGGCTTCGCCTGCTTGAAATAGTGGGCCACCATGGACGCCCGCTCGTACGGCCCAGGCGGGCAGCGGTAGGGAGCAACCGGAATCCAGATCGCGTAAACCCCACCATTGCGCATCGCTTCGAGCTGCCTGCGCAGGGCCGCGGTCTGCGGTCCCGCCTTCCACGCATGAGGCACTCTCTCCTGCGCGGCGGGGTTCTTCAGGCCCGGAATTCCCTCATACATGAAATCAATGCCGGGAGACACGATCAGCCGGTCGTAGCCAAGCGTGCCTCCGCTCGCGAGCCGCACCTGGCGCTTTCCCGGATCCACGGCCGTGACATCGTCGCGGACCATCTTGACGCCCCAGCGCTTCATGAGGTTGTCGTAGCTGAAGGTGACGTCGCCCATCGTCTTGATCCCGCCGATCACCCAGTTCGAGATCGGGCAGGAGATGAAAGTAGGATTCCGCTCCACCACCGTGACTTCGATCTCCGGCGCCCACTTGCGGATGTACTTGCCGGCCGTGCAGCCGCCCCAGCCTCCGCCGATGACCACGACACGCGCGCCCGCGCCCGCACCCGGGGCGGCACAGCCGTAGAGAGACGACGCTCCCACCGCGGCACCGGCCGCAGCGAGTCGCTTCATGAATTCGCGCCTGTTCAGTGAGGACATGTGTGATCTCCTCTTTCGATATTGCGTAAATGGAAAGCGGCGCGTCTAGCGCGACACCTTCGAGAAATAGTCGGCGATGCGCTCGAGTTCCGCATCGGTGTAGCCCTTGGCGTGCTGGTGCATGATCGTCGCCGAACGTTTGCCCGACTTGAAGTCCTGCATGGCCCGCAGAAGGTCCGCTTTGGGCCTGCCAGCAAGCGGCGGCACGGCCCCCGTGCTCCGGCCATCGGTGCCGTGGCAAGCAGCACAGCTCGCGGCCCAGGCGCGGGCCTGAACGTCCTGCGCCGCGACAGGGACGGCAACCGTCGCCGCCAGCGCGAGCCCGGCGCACCACGCGCCGGTTCTGGGAATAGCTGATCTCATGGCGTCCTCCTGGTGGGAAAAGTCGCCGGCACGCCCCAACACGCCGGCTCTGGGGTCAGGGGTTATCCCCCTTGCATAAGTGTGTGACCCGGCGTGGTCCACGTCAAGCCACGCGCACACCCTGGGAATGATCCGGGTCAACAATAACAAACGCCCCGGTCCTGGCGGATACCGAGGCGGGTGCCGGGCGGGGGCGGCCGCTCAGGCGACGCTGGCCGGCTCCTCGGCGAAGACCAGCTGGAGCTTCTCGTCCGGGCCGATATCCACCGTCACCTTGCCGCCGTGGGCGAGCCGCCCGAACAGCAGCTCGTCGGCGAGCGCCGAGCGGATCGTGTCCTGGATGAGCCGCGCCATGGGACGCGCGCCCATCTGGGGGTCGAAGCCCTTCTTTGCCAGGTGCTCTCGCAATGCCGGCGTGAAGGTGGGCTCGACTTTCTTCTCCTCGAGCTGCTGCTCGAGCTGCATCAGGAACTTGTCCACGACCCGCAGGATGACGTCGCGGTCGAGCGCATTGAACGAGATGATGGCATCCAGGCGGTTTCTGAATTCCGGCGTGAACATGCGCTTGATCTCGGCCATCTCGTCGCCCGCCTGCAAGCTGGGCGTGAAGCCCATGCCGGACTTCGAGAGCTCCTGCGCCCCGGCGTTGGTGGTCATCACGATGCACACGTTGCGGAAGTCGGCCTTGCGCCCGTTGTTGTCGGTCAGCGTGCCGTGATCCATCACCTGCAGCAGGATGTTGAAGACGTCCGGGTGCGCCTTTTCGATCTCGTCGAGCAGCAGCACCGAGTACGGGTGCTTGGTGATCGCCTCGGTGAGCAGCCCGCCCTGGTCGAAGCCGATGTATCCCGGCGGGGCGCCGATCAGGCGCGACACGGCATGCCGCTCCATGTACTCCGACATGTCGAAGCGCACCAGCTCCACCCCCATGATGTAGGCAAGCTGGCGCGCGACTTCGGTCTTGCCCACGCCGGTCGGCCCCGAGAACAGGAAATTGCCGATCGGCTTTTGCGGGTTGCCGAGCCCGCTGCGCGCCATCCGGATCGCCGACGTCAGCGCCTCGATCGCCTTGTCCTGGCCGAACACGACGGCCTTGAGGTCGCGGTCGAGGTTCTTCAGCGCGTTGCGGTCGTCCACCGACACCGCCTGCACCGGAACGCGCGTGATCTTCGCGATGATCTCCTCGATCTCGTGCTTGCCGATGATGCGCTTCTGCTTGGCCTTCGGCAGGATCTTCTGCGCCGCGCCGGCCTCGTCGATCACGTCGATCGCCTTGTCGGGCAGGTGCCGGTCGTTGATGAAGCGCGCCGAGAGCTCCGCCGCGGCCGTCAGCGCCGAGGGCATGTACTTGATGCCGTGGTGCGCCTCGAAGCGCGACTTCAGCCCTTTCAGGATCAAAATGGTCTCCGGCACGGACGGCTCGACCACGTCGATCTTCTGGAAGCGGCGCGACAGCGCATGGTCCTTCTCGAACACCCCGCGGTATTCCTGGTAGGTGGTCGCGCCGATGCACTTCAACTGCCCGGACTGCAGCGCGGGCTTCAACAGGTTGGAGGCATCCAGCGTGCCGCCGGAGGCGGCGCCCGCCCCGATCAGCGTGTGAATCTCGTCGATGAACAGGATCGCGTTGGGGTTGTCCACCAGCTGCTTGAGCACGGCCTTCAGCCGCTGCTCGAAATCGCCGCGGTACTTGGTGCCGGCGAGCAGCGCGCCCATGTCGAGCGCGTAGACGTGGCAGCGCTTGAGCACCTCGGGGACGTCGCCTTCCACGATGCGCCGCGCGAGGCCCTCGGCGATCGCGGTCTTGCCCACCCCCGCCTCGCCCACCAGCAGCGGGTTGTTCTTGCGCCGGCGGCACAGCGTCTGGATCACCCGCTCGATCTCGCGCTGGCGCCCGATCAGGGGATCGATCTTGCCCGACAGCGCCATCGAGTTGAGGTTGAGCGTGAAGTTGTCGAGCGCGCCCCCCGGCGAGGCCTCCTGCTCGGTCTCGCCCTCGTGCTCGGTCTTGGGGTGCGCGGCCTGCGGCACCTTGGTGATGCCGTGCGAGATGAAATTCACCACGTCGAGCCGCGTAACGCCCTTCTGGTGCAGGAAATACACGGCGTGCGAGTCCTTCTCGCCGAAGATCGCCACCAGCACGTTGGCCCCGGTGACCTCCTTCTTGCCGGAGGACTGGACGTGCAGGATCGCGCGCTGGATCACGCGCTGGAAGCCGAGCGTGGGCTGGGTGTCCGCCTCCTCGCCCGACAGCACCGGCGTGTGCTCGGTGACGAACTCCGCCAGCTGCTTCCGCAGGTCCTCGATATCGGCGGCGCAGGCGCGCAGCACCTCGGAGGCCGAGGGGTTGTCGAGCAGCGCCAGCAGCAGGTGCTCCACGGTGATGAACTCGTGGCGCTTCTGCCGGGCCTCCATGAAGGCCATGTGCAGGCTGACTTCCAGTTCCTGGGCGATCATGTCACATCTCTTCCATCACACACTGTAACGGATGTTGGTGCTGTTTGGCGTACGATTTTACCTGCTCCACCTTGCTCGCGGCGACGTCCCGCGGGTAAATGCCGCATACGCCCATGCCTTCCCGGTGCACCTTGAGCATGATCTGCGTGGCCTTTTCGCGGCTCAGCGCGAAGAATTTCTGCAGCACGGCGACGACAAAATCCATCGGCGTGTAATCATCGTTCAGCAGCAGCACCTTGAACATCGGCGGCGGCTCGACCTTGGCTTTTTTCGCCTCAAGGACGGTGTCTTCGCGCTGCCGAGTCGCCATGCCGAAACCGCCGTTAATTCCGCGCTCTGATTGATATTTTCACCATAATACGGAATTTTTCAAGTAGCTGCCGTGACTTGCGCCACGCGCTATACTTGACTTCCCCCCGCAAATGCCCTAGAAAGCGGGTGGGTGTTTGGCTTCAAGCGTGTTCGCTGTACCGGTTTCACCCGTACGCGATCTTGAAACTCAAACAGCGTGCGGGCGCCCCGCCCGCGTATTTCCAGCAGAGGTAGGGTATGGCAACCGGTACGGTGAAGTGGTTCAACGACGCCAAGGGTTACGGGTTCATCACCCCGGACGACGGCAGCGAGGACTTGTTCGCGCATTTCTCGGCGATCCAGATGAGCGGCTTCAAGACCCTCAAGGAAGGCCAGAAGGTGTCGTTCGAGGTAACCCAGGGCCCCAAGGGCAAGCAGGCCTCGAACATCCAGGCCAGTTCCTGATCCCCGGCCGGCCCCGGCCGGCACCCCGCAGACAATAGAAAAGCCCGCGCGACCCCGAGGTGGCGTGGGCTTTGTCCTTTGGGACGCGGCGTCCCGCGTCCCGTCCCGGCGCCCGGGCGGCACGGTCGCGACTACTTGCTGCCCCAGGGCTTGATCGCTTCCTTGAGCTTGTTGTACCCGTCAAGGTAGCGGGGACGCTTGCCGCTGCCGTAGATCTTGTCGAAGGTCGCGAGCTGCGCGTCCAGCCAGCGGGCGAGTTCGGCATTGCCCGGATTCGCGGCCTTGTAAGCGTCGTTGATCAGCACGAAGTGGATGCGCGGATCGTAGGGCTGCTTTTCGCCGCCGACCGTCTCGTCTCCGGCCAGCAGGCGCAGGAGCATCGCGTCGGCCGAGCCCAGCGTCTGCTCGAAGATCGGCTCGCCTTCCATGCGGTACATGACGCTGGTCATGTCCTTGCCGTTGGTCATGGTGAAGCCCATCTCCTTCCAGACCTTGTTCATGTCGGCGCCCGTCTTGGCGTGGTCGAGGATTTTCTGCCCCCACCCGCGCAGCACGTCGGGCGCGTCGGCCATGAGGTCGGTCAGCCGGTCGCCGTCGAGGTCCGTTGCGTAGACGATCGCCTTGCGCTGCTGATACATGTCATGCAGCAGAATGCCGAAATTGGTGTCGGAGATATGCTCGTGGATCTCTCCACCCCAGTTCTCCATGCCGGCCTTGAAGTCCTTGGGCAGCAGGGCGACGATCGCATCGACGTTCGCCTTGTGCTCGGCGTAGGCGTCAACAGCGTAGCGCCGCTTGAGCTCGAACTTCGTGCCCTGCAACAGCCAGCGCAGGATCCCGGCGTTGACGGCGTCTTCCTGCGCCTGGGTCGGCTTGGTGGCGACTCGCCCGATCTGCCTGGTTTCGTGCACCATCTTCAGGAACAGGCGCACGGCGTACGCCATCCGCACCCCGGGGGTGTTCATCTCGGAGTGGATGTTGCCGGTATCGCGATCGACCCGGAACTTCTTGCCGTCCTGCGAGTAGGGCAGGCCGGGCATGAACCGCACGCTGGTGATCGTGCCGTAGGGACGGACGTTGCAGTAGACCCCGGCAGCGGTGCGCAGCGGCGCGTTGGCGGACTTGCCCATCACGACGACCTTCCTGCCGTTGTCGTTCACCATCGCATCGCCGGCGGTGGACCACTTGATGCAGGTGGCGTCGAGCTTGCCGAACCACTCGAGCGGCTTCAGTTTGGTGTCGTGGCGGAACTGCGCCATCATCGGCACGCCGAGAAACGGCAGGCCCAGCACGTCCAGCGCCATCAGCGTGCCGTTGAGCGCGAACATGTCCGTCAATGCGTGCGCGACCGGCTTCACGTTGCCGTGGGGGTTTCCGCCTTCCCAGATAATCGCGTCGGAAATTCCGCGGGGCTGGATCTTGGACCGCTTGTAGATGCTGTCCAGCAGCTTGAACAGATCGCCGCTCTGCTCTTCCCGTGCGATCTTCAGCAGGTCAAGTCGTTCAGTCATGGTTCTTTCTTCTCCATTCGTATGGGGTCAGTCCGGCGACGGGATGCGCCGGCAGGCGGCCGGCGCGCCCCGGAAAAATCCGGCCGCCGCGTGACATGCGTTGCGCCTTGCAGATCCCGTATATCGCGTTCCGCGTTCCTGTTCGTGTCACAAATCGTTCGGACGCGCCGAGGCGGGGTAAGCGGAGACCGGGGGCCGTCTCACGGAAAGCGAAGGCGCGAATTATAGCAGACGCCCCCGCCGCGCCTCGCCGAGCCGGATCGCGGCATCGCGGAAGACGACGCCGGTTGTCGCCGAGCCAGGATCTTCGCCGGGGCCGCGCAGCGGATCAGCTGTAGCGCGGCAATTCCCTCTCTCGCCCGCAAGTCCGCCTCCATTACCGGCCGCGACAGGGTCAAACCGGGCGAGAAATTGTGCTGTTGCATCCATAAAAAAACTTCATATTCCAGCACTTTGTATCTTATTTTAAGTTGTTATAATGCGATGCAGCACGTGCTGCGATATGCAATTTTACAGTATGCAATTGCGTAGCCAGGCGCGCCCCGCCCCGGAACCCTCGAGGAGCACGAACATGGCGCAGTTGATGTCCCTGCCGCAAAGCGTTGAAGTCCTGGAAACCCGTACGCCCGCCGCGGCGGAAATCCTGACACCGCAGGCGCTCATGTTCGTCGCCAAGCTGGCGCGCAAATTCGAGCCGCGCCGCCGCGAGCTGATGGCCGCCCGCGGGCGGCGCCAGGCCGAATTCGATGCCGGCAGGCTGCCCGATTTTCTTCCGGAAACCCGGGCGGTGCGCGAGGCGGCGTGGACGATCGGGCCCGTGCCGCGCGATCTACTGGACCGCCGCGTCGAGATCACCGGGCCGACCGACCGCAAGATGGTGATCAACGCGCTCAACAGCGGCGCGAACGTGTTCATGGCCGATTTCGAGGACTCGAACTCGCCGACGTGGGAAAACCTGATCGAGGGTCAGCTCAACCTGCGCGACGCGGTCAACCGCACCATTCGTTTCACCGGTCCCGAGGGCAAGCGCTACGAACTGAACGACAGGACGGCCACCCTGCTCGTACGGCCGCGCGGCTGGCACCTCATGGAAAGCCACGTGCACGTCGACGGGGCGCCGGTTTCCGGCGCGATTTTCGATTTCGCGCTCTACTTCTTCCACAACGCGAAGGCGCTTCTCGCACGCGACACCGGGCCGTATTTCTACCTGCCGAAGCTCGAAAGCCATCTCGAGGCGCGGCTATGGAATGAAATCTTCGTCACCGCGCAACGCGAGCTCGGCGTGCCGCAGGGCACGATCAAGGCCACGGTGCTGATCGAGACCGTGCTGGCCGCCTTCGAGATGGACGAGATCCTGCACGAGCTGCGCGAGCACTGCGTGGGCCTCAACATCGGCCGCTGGGACTACATCTTCAGCTGCATCAAGAAATTCCGCTCCCACCGG
Source organism: Betaproteobacteria bacterium (assembly GCA_016192825.1). GTDB lineage: Bacteria > Pseudomonadota > Gammaproteobacteria > Burkholderiales > SG8-41 > SG8-41. The sequence continues at coordinate 63,391 of JACPTK010000025.1, forward strand.
GATTTCTGCCTGGCCGACCGCGCCCAGGTCACCATGACTGCGCCGTTCATGCGCGCCTACGCCCTGCTGCTCGTCAGGACCTGCCACCGCCGCAACGCCTTCGCCATGGGCGGGATGGCGGCGCAGATCCCGATCAAGAACGATCCCGCGGCCAATGCGGCCGCGCTGGAGAAGGTGCGCGCCGACAAGGTCCGGGAAGCGACCGACGGCTGCGACGGAACCTGGGTGGCGCACCCGGGCCTGGTGGCGGTCGCGAAAGCGGTGTTCGACCGGCACATGCCGACGCCGAACCAGTTGCACCGCAAGCGGGACGACGTCAAGGTCACGGCCCGGGACCTGCTCGATTTCCAGCCGGAGAAGCCGGTTACCGAGGCCGGGTTGCGCAACAATATCAGCGTCGGCATCCAGTACCTCGGCGCCTGGCTCGCGGGCAACGGCTGCGTGCCGGTATTCAATCTGATGGAGGACGCCGCCACCGCCGAGATCTCGCGCTCCCAGGTCTGGCAGTGGATGCGCAGCCCCAAGGGCGTGCTCGAGGACGGGCGCAAGGTCAGCCGGGATCTCGTCCACAAGCTGCTGCTGGAGGAGCTGGCGAATGTCAGGACGGCGCTCGGCGAGACCGGCTGGAAGGGGGGGCGCTACGAGGAAGCAGCGCGCCTGTTCGAACAGCTCGTCACCGGGGGCGACTACGTCGAGTTCCTGACCCTGCCCGGCTACGCGTGGCTGACGCGCGACCTGCGCGAGCCGGTCGCCGCCTGATGATTCCGCCTGCCGCGCGCGGGAAGCCTATGTCCCAGGGCATTGCCGTCTCCCGTGGATGCGCAGCCGGGCGGAATCATTGACAGAACACGTTGTAAGTAATCGCTCCGGCCCTCGCGGAAAAGGCGCGGTTTGCGCCCCGCCTTTTTTGTTGTCCGCTCGCCGTGCAAGCCATGACGTTGCCATAGGGCGTGTTTTGGGCTAGCCTACCCCGGCTCAACAGGGGCTTCCGTCGGCTCCGCCGCCGGGGACGATCAACTATCAGCATGAATGGAGGGAGATGAGATGAAGAAGCTGCTCGCTGCAATCGTAGCCGGGATGTTCGCGCTGACCACGGCGACACCGGCGCTCGCCCAGGCCAAGAAGAAGGATATGACCACCGAGAAAACGGAAACCAAGGCCACGAAGAAAAAGGGCGAGCAAAAGAAGATGACGAAGGGTGAAGGCAAGAAGACCGAGGGCAAGAAGCTGGCGAAGAAAGGCGCGGGCAAGAAGAAAGAAAAATAACCCGGGCCACGAAACGCATCCGGAAAGGGCAGGGTTTCCACCCTGCCCTTTTTGTTTGCGCGCCTAGCAGCCTGTCGCACCTATGGGTCCGTCAGGCTGCTAAGGAGTTTGTCGGGGCCAAGTTCGACAAACTCCTAGGCTTGGGCGCGCGCGCGCCAAGGAATACAATCTCCGCCTTTCCGTGACATCGCCATGTGGAAACCCAGCGTGACCGTCGCGGCCGTGGTCGAGCGCGACGGCCGCTTCCTGCTGGTCGAGGAGGACACCACGCGCGGGCGGCGCTTCAATCAGCCCGCCGGCCACCTCGACCCGGGTGAATCCCTCGTCGAAGGCGTGGTGCGCGAGACCCTGGAGGAGACCGCGTACGCCTTCAAGCCAACCGCGCTGCTCGGCGTCTATCAGTACCATTCGGCGGCGGATGACGTGACCTACATCCGCTTCGCCTTCACCGGGGAGATTACCGCGCACGACGCGGCGCGGGCGCTCGACCACGGAATCGTGCGCGCGGCGTGGCTCACCCCGGACGAAATCCGGCGCGAGTCGGCCCGCCACCGCTCGCCGCTGGTGCTGCGCTGCGTGGAGGACTACCTCTCCGGCCGGCGCCACCCGCTCGCGGTGCTGCATCACCAGGTTCCTTAGTACGTGTCTCACAAATACCGCAAGTCAAGATCGGAATAGACAGGATTAACAGGATTTACATGATTTACTTCAGTTTCTGATTTTGTTAATCCTGTAAATCCTGTCCATTATTTTTTTGAGACGAGTTATAGCGACCATGGCGGGCAAGCGCATCATTGTCGGCATGTCGGGCGGGGTGGACTCGTCCGTCGCGGCGCTGCTGCTCAAGCAGCAGGGCTACGAGGTCTCCGGCCTGTTCATGAAGAACTGGGAGGACGACGATACCGAAGAATATTGCTCCTCGCGCACGGACCTGGTGGACGCGGTGGCGGTCGCCGAGCGGATCGGCATGGAAATTGACGTCGTCAATTTCTCGAAAGAATACAAGGAAAAGGTGTTCGGTGATTTCTTGCGCGAGTACCAGGCCGGCCGCACGCCCAACCCCGACGTGCTGTGCAACGCCGAAATCAAGTTCCGGGCTTTTCTCGACCACGCTCTCGGCCTCGGCGCCGACGCCATCGCGACCGGGCACTACGCCCAGGTGCGCGAGAGGGACGGGCTGTTCCAGCTGCTGATGGCGGAGGACGGCACCAAGGACCAGAGCTACTTCCTCTACCGCCTGAACCAGTCGCAGCTCGCGCGCACGCTGTTTCCGCTCGGCACGCTCTACAAGCGCGACGTGCGCGAGATCGCCCGGCGCGAAGGGCTGCCCAACCACGACAAGAAGGACTCGACCGGGATCTGCTTCATCGGCGAGCGCCCGTTCCGCGAGTTCCTGGGCCGTTACCTGCCGGACAATCCGGGGGAAATCCGCACCCTCGAGGGCGGGCTGCTCGGGCGCCACCGCGGGCTGTCGTTCTACACCCTCGGCCAGCGCCAGGGGCTCGGCATCGGCGGCAGCCGCGAGGGGGAAGGCGAGCCGTGGTACGTCGCCGCCAAGGACGTGCGCCGCAACCGCCTGGTCGTCGTCCAGGGCCACGACCATCCCGCGCTGCTGTCGGACCGCCTCACGGCGCTCAACCTCAACTGGATCAGTGGCACGCCTCCCCGCTGTCATTGGGTGTACGGCGCCAAGACGCGCTACCGGCAGAAGGATGCGCCGTGCACGCTCCTCGCCGCCAGCGACGAGCGCTGCGTGATCGAGTTCGCCGAGCCGCAGTGGGCGGTGACGCCCGGCCAGTCGGCGGTGATCTACGAGAGCCTGGTCTGCCTGGGCGGGGGCATCATCGAGTCCGGCGAGCGGGTGCGCGATGCGGAATCGCCGCAGGAGGAATGCCCGCCAGGAACGGTAGATACAAAGGATGAGGGATGAGGGATGAGGGATGAGGGATGAAGGGGGAGGGAGGAAGGAAAACCAGTGGACCTAGGAGTTTGTCGGATCTCAGTCCGACAAACTCCTAGACCCCTCAAGTCGGGAGATCGGGAGGTCGTGAGATGGAGGTTTTCTCCCTCTCCCGCTCTCGCGCCCTCCCGCCCTCACGGCCCCTGCCTTCCGCCTTGACGCGCGCCGATCGCGAGGGTTAGGCTCCGTGCGTTAACTCTGTCAAGGATCCGGCATGGGCGCCACCGACCAGTTCATCCTCTTCCTCCAGCCCGGGTGAAGCAGCTGTCTCCGGGCGAAAGAGTTTCTTTCGAAAAAGAAGATCGACCACGTCGTGATCGACGTGCTCAACGACGCGGGCGGGCGCGAGAAGCTGCTCGCGCTCGGCGTGCGCAACGTGCCGGTGGTCGCGAAGGGCGAAAACTACGTCTTCGGCCAGAACCTGGAGGACGTCGCCGAATTCGTCGGGCTGCAAGGCACGGGGCACGCGCCGCTGCCGCCGGACCAGCTCATCAAGAAATGGGTGCTCGTGCTGCGCGCGCTGCAGCGGTACGTGCGCCAGATGCCGACCGAGCGCATCAACGAGAACGTCATCGAGAACCGACAGCGCTCGATCCGGCTGCTCGCGCATCACGCGTTCCGCATCGCCGAGGCGTACCTCGAGTCCGTGATCGACGGCAAGGAATACGCGGTCCAGCACGCCAACGTGCCGCCGAAAGACGGCACTCATTTGACCGGCGCGGAGATCGCCGACTATGGCGAGGGCGTAATCGGGCGTCTCCAGAATTGGTGGGATCAGGTCGCGGACAAGTCGCTTTCAGTCAAGATCAAGACCTATTACGGCATGCAGCCGATGGCCATGGTCTTCGAGCGGTCCACCTGGCATTCGGCGCAGCACGCGCGGCAGTTGATCCACGTGCTGGAGCGCTTCGGCATCGAGCCCGACGGCCGCCTCACGGCCGACGATCTCGCAGGATTGCCGCTCCCCGAGCGGCTGTTCGAATAGACGTTAAAGCCGGACGCTACGCGCCGGTTTAACTCCGCCCGTTCGAACGGACGAATAGATCGCCGTTCAACGCGCGGACTTACATGGCAAACGGCATGTCAAAGGGGTCAACATGTCAAAGGGGTCAATGTCAAAGGGGTCAATAAATGTCAAAGGGGTCAACGCTTTACCTTATAGCGGCATGGCAAAGGGGTCAACGCTTTACCTTACGGCATGGCAAAGGGGTCAACGCTTTACCTTATAGGGTGGGTGTATTAGCATGGCAAAGGGGTCAACGCTTTACCTTATAGGGTGGGTGTATTAGCATTCCGGCATGTCCCGTCCGCTGCGTCTGGAATTTGCTGGCGCGTTGTATCACGTCACCGCGCGGCAATGCACGCGATGACATCTTTCGCGATGATGGGGACCGCGCAACGTTTCTCGATCTGCTCGGCCGCGA
>JACPTK010000027.1 GCA_016192825.1 Betaproteobacteria bacterium
CCGCACGAGGCTTCGCGCCGCCGATTGCTCGGACAACGCGCTCGATTGGCTACCTGTTGAACGGGTAATTCACAGGGTAAACTCCTTTCAGTTCACAAGATCAGCCAGGCTTGGCCTGGCACACCCAAGGCCGCCAAGAAAGGCAAATAATATCGAATGCAACGTCGGGAGCCCTCGAACGCGACGCGTCGATTGATCACGCGCATGGAATCGGGTGACCCGCGTTGAAACACTTTTTGTTCGAGTTCTGCTTGGCGTTCTTGGCGTCTTGGCGGCTAATTTAATGCGGCTTCTCACATGGCATTGCCGAAGAAAGTGAAACTGGTGGAAGTCGGGCCGAGGGACGGGCTGCAGAACGAGTCCGTGCCGGTTTCGACCGAGGTCAAGGTCGAGCTCATCCACCGGCTGCAGGACGCGGGGCTGCGGGTGATCGAGGCGACCGCCTTCGTCTCGCCCAAGTGGGTGCCGCAGATGGCGGACAACGCGCGGGTGATGGCGGCGATCCGCCGCAAGCCGGGCGTCTCCTACCCCGTGCTGGTGCCCAACCGGAAAGGGCTCGACGCCGCGCTCGCCGCGGGCGCCGGGGAGGTGGTCGTGTTCGGCGCCGCCACCGAGGCGTTCTCGCAGAAGAACACCAACTGCTCGATCGCCGAGGGACTGGCGCGCTTCTCCGAGGTCGCGAAGGAAGCGCTCGCGCGGGGCCTGAAAGTGCGCGGCGACATTTCGGTCTGCCTCGGCTGCCCCTATGAAGGCGAGGTCAGTCCCGATGCGGTGGTCCGGGTCGCGCGCGCGCTCGACGCAATGGGCTGCTACGAGATCACGATCGCCGACACCATCGGCGTCGGCACGGCCGGCAGGACCCGCGCGGTCTACGAGGCGGTCCTGAAGCACATACCGGCTGCCCGTCTCGCGGGACATTTCCACGACACCTACGGGCAGGCGGTCGCCAACGTCTACGCCGCGCTCGAATGCGGGGTCGCGACGTTCGATTCTTCCGTGGCGGGGCTCGGCGGCTGCCCGTACGCGAAAGGCGCCACCGGCAACGTCGCCACCGAGGACGTGCTCTACCTGCTCGACGGCCTCGGCATCGAGACCGGCGTGGACATCGAAAAGCTCATTGCCGCCGGCGAGTACATCTGCGGCGTGCTCGGCCGCCCGACGCATTCCAGGGCCGCCCGCGCGCTTGCCGCCAAACGCATGGCGGCGTGACTGGTGACTGGTGACTGGTCTTCAACCGCTTACTACTATGGTCTCCCGCAGTGCGGTGGCGAGCGAACTGTTTCCAACCGGCCCGAATCACGAGTCACGAGTCACGAATCACGCTTCTGGAGTTGAACATGCCACTGAGTAATCCCGCCCCGCGCAAGCTGATCCACACGCGCGCCATCGAATGCAAAGGCTACGAGCGCGAGGACGGCCTGTGGGACATCGAAGCCCGACTCACGGACTCCAAAACCGTGGTCCACGCGCGCCATCACGGCGGGCGCGAGCGCCAGCCGGGCGAGCCGGTGCACGACATGTGGATACGCCTCACCATCGATCTCGACATGAAGGTCCACGACGTCGAGGCGGTGACCGATGAGGGTCCCTACCCGAATTGTGGCCACATCACCCCCAACTTCAAGGCGCTCGCCGGCCTCACCATCGGCCCCGGGTGGCGCAGGCACATCGTCGAGCGCGTCGGCGGCGTGAAGGGCTGCACGCACCTCGTGGAGCTGCTGGGACCGCTCGGCACCACCGCGTTCCAGGCCACCAACCGCGCCCGGCTCGCGCGCGAGGCGGGCAAGCCGCCGACCCGGAAGCCCTTCCAGCTCAACTCCTGCCACGTCTACAAGGACGACGCCCCCGCGGTGCTCGAGCGCTGGCCGAAGTTCTACACAGGAAAGCGCTGATCGCGCTTTCCTGAAACGGGGGAGCAATCCAACAAGACGGTGTTGCCAATCCATCGGCAGCAGGCTAGGTTTCGTGTTGGCAGTGTCGTTTCGGGTCATCGGTGTGCATTTGGCGTTCAGAATGGCGTTGAAAGGCCTTCGCGAGAGGGAGATGGAACTGATTCCGGCCGTCCGATTTTCATTTTGGCAGTTCCCGGTAAGGATTTCGTCGGGCGACCGTCCGGCGAAATCCTGGAGCGCGGCGGGGTGAACGACGCCTCCCTTCAAGGCCCCGCCGGCACGCGCGCGCTGGTCGCGGCCGTCAGCGACAACATCGCGCGCGTGATGTCGGGCCAGGCCGGCTCGATCCGCAACATCCTCGCCGCGTTCCTCGCCGGCGGGCACGTGCTGCTCGAGGACAACCCCGGCACCGGCAAGACCACGCTCGCCAAGGCGCTCGCGCGCACCATCGGCGCGGATTACCGCCGCGTGCAGTTCACGCCCGACCTGCTGCCGTCCGACATCCTCGGGGTATCGGTGTTCAACCCGCGCGATCAGTCCTTCGAGTTCCATCCCGGCCCGGTCTTCACCCAGATCCTGCTCGCCGACGAGATCAACCGCGCGAGCCCGCGCACGCAGTCGGCGCTGCTCGAGGCGATGGCCGAGCGCCAGGTCAGCGTCGAGGGCAAGACGCACGCGCTCGACGACCTGTTCTTCGTCATCGCCACGCAGAACCCGGTGGAGTTCCGCGGCACCTATCCCCTGCCCGAGGCGCAGATGGACCGCTTCGCCGTGCGCCTCGCGCTGGGCTACGTCAGCGCCGAGCAGGAGGTGGATATCCTGGATGCCCAGGCCTTCGCGCACCCGCTCGAGCGGATCGGCCCCCGCGTGTCCGTCGAGGACGTGCGCCGGTTGAAGGAAGCGGTGAAAGCGGTGCGGCTTGCCGCGGAGCTGAAGCGCTACGCGGTGGACATCGTGCGCGCCACGCGCGAGCGGCCCTCCGTGCAGCTCGGCGCGGGGCCGCGCGCCGCGCTCGCCCTGGCGCGGCTCGCCCAGGCGCTGGCCCTGATCGACGACTCCGGCTTCGTCACGCCCGACCACATCCGCGAGATGGCGGTGCCGGTGCTGGCGCACCGCCTGGTGCTCGATCCGCAGGCGAAATTCTCGGGAACCACCGCCCGGCAGGTGGTGGAGGAAGTGCTCGCAGCCGTGCGCGCGCCGGCCTGACCCCGTGAATCCTGCGAAACCTTTTAAATTTTTCGAATTTCATCCGCGTTTATCTGCGTTTATCCGCGGCTAATCCCGTCGGTGATTTATGTGGCGCTTTTCGTACCGCCTGTTCCACGCCGTCGCGGCGATCATCCACTGGTCGAACCGCCGCCTGACCGCGGCTGGCATGCTGGTGCTGTCCGGCGTCGTGATCACCGGCGCGGTGGGCGTGGACACCACCCAGAGCGTCGCCTACCAGGCGTTCGGGCTGCTGCTCGCGCTGATCGCGGCGAGCGCGCTCTGCCTGCCGTTCCTGCGCGTGCGCGTGTCCGCCGAGCGCGAGCTGCCGCGCGTCGCCACCGCCGGCGAGCCTTTCACCTACCGCCTGCGCGTGGCCAATCTGGGCGAACGCCCGCTCGACGGGCTTTCGATCTTCGAGGACCTCGCCGATCCGCGCCCGAGCCTCGAAACCTTTCGTGCGTCGGTCCGGTTTCCCACCTACCGCGCGTGGAAGCGGCTGGTCAACGCGCAGCGCGCGGCGCAGGTGCCCGAGCAGCCGCTGCCCGAGCTGCGACCGCACGCGCGGACGGAGATCGAGGTGCGGGCGCGGGCCCTGCGCCGCGGCACCGCCCACAGCGACGGGCTCACGGTGGCCTGCGCCGACCCGCTGGGGCTCGCCAAGGCGCTCGCGCGCGTGCCGCGCCGCTCCAACCTGATCGTGCTGCCCCGGCGCTACACGCTGCCCCCGCTGAACCTGCCCGGATCGCGCCGCTACCAGCCCGGTGGCGTGGCGCTCGCCACCTCGGTCGGCGATTCCGAGGAGTTCGTCGGGCTGCGCGATTACCGTCCCGGCGATCCGCTGCAGCGCATTCACTGGAAGTCGTTCGCCCGCGCCGCTCGGCCCATCGTCAAGGAATACCAGGACGAGTACTTCGAGCGCCACGCGCTGGTGCTCGACACGTTCGCGGCCGGGCGCGACGAGCGGCTTTTCGAGGAAGCCGTCTCCATCGCGGCTTCCTTCGCCTGGACGATCGACACGCGGGAGTGCCTGCTCGACCTCATGTTCATCGGCGCCGAGGCCCATACCTACACCGCGGGCCGCGGCCAGATGCAGGCCGGCAACCTGCTCGAGGTCCTGGCCGGCGTCCAGCCGTGCCGCGACAAGCCGTTTTCCGTGCTGGCCAATGCGGTGCTGTCGCGCCGCCACGCCCTCACCGGCTGCATCTGCGTGCTGCTCGGCTGGGATGAAGCGCGCCGCGAGTTCGTGCGGCGCCTGCACTCGCACGGCGTTGCCTCGCGCGTGATCGCGGTGTGCCGCGAGCCCGTCGCCGACCCGCCCGCGTGGCTGCTCGCGGTCGAGCCGGGCAAGGTTCAGGAAGCATTAGGGAAGCTCTGAACGAGCAGGCGTCGCCGTGTTCAGAGCTTCCCTAATAATGAAATTCCCACGAGACTCGTCATGAAACGGAATCAGAGCATCATGCCGGTTCCCCCGCCATCGGAGATCGAGCCGGGTTCGCGGCTGATCAGTGCGTCTTTTGGTCGCCAGGTGCCTGTGATGGATTTTCTGTCAGGAATTTGTCGGACGAAGGCCGGCAAATTCCTATGAAGACGCTCCCCGCACTGCTCGCCGCTGCGTGCGCGCTGTGGGGCGCGCAGACCGGCTACTGGATCGTCGCGGCGGCGGCGGCGGTCGCGCTCGAGGCGCCGCGCTTCGTGACGCTGCGCTGGAACGTGGAGCAGGCGCACTTCAACCGCCTGTCGGACTTCTGCAGCGCGTTGATCGTGGCGGCGGGCGTCTATTTGTACTTCACCTACGGCAACCCGCGGGCACTGATGCTGCTGTTCCAGTGGATGCCGGTGCTGCTGCTGCCGCTCGCCCTGGCCCAGGCCTGGGGCAATCTGCGCGAAGTGGACATCGCCGCCTTCGTCTGGACCCTGCGAAAGAGCCCGGCCGCCGAGCGCTTCGCGCTCAATCTCGGCTATCCCTATCTCGCGGCGTGGATCGTCGCCGCCGCCGCGGCCAACGTGCGCGGACCGGGGTTCTTTATCGGCCTGATCGCGCTGGTGGCCTGGGCGCTGTGGGCGGCACGGCCCCGGCGCTATCCCCTCGTGTTATGGGTCGCGCTGCTCGCCGCGACGGCCGGCGCCGGCTACGGCACGCAACTCGGGCTGCACCGGGTCCAGGCCTGGATGGAGGAAGTCATCCCGGAATGGATCAGCGCCAGCGGCTCGCGCACCGACCCCTACCGCAGCCGCACCGATCTCGGCGCCATCGGCGAGCTGAAGCAGGACGATGCCATCGTGCTGCGGCTGCGCGCGGATGAAGGGGTGAAAACGCCCCTGCTCCTGCACCGCGCGAGCTACAACAGCTACTTCGGCCGGACCTGGAGCGCGCGCAATGCGCCGCTCGTGGCGCGGCCGCCCGAGACGGGAACGCGCTGGGCGCTGCGCCGCGACGCCGCGCCGGGCGCGCGCGTGACGGTATTCGACTATTCCCCGCGCGGCAACCCGGTGCTGGCCCTGCCGCGCGGCACGGTCGAGCTGCGCGGCCTCGAGGCGCTGAGCCTGCTGCGGAACGGCCTCGGCACGGTGCAGGCGGAATTGCCGCCGGGGTATTTCACCTACGTTGCGGTGGTGAACCCGGGAGCCGGGATCGACGACAGCCCCAATCAGGAGGACCTGCGGATCCCGCTGGGCGAGCAGTCGCTGTTCGGCGGGATCGTGGAACGCCTCGGGCTGTCCGGCCTGCCACCCGGAGAAGCGGCCGCGGCGGTCAAGCGCTACTTCGCCGACGGTTTTGGCTATTCCCTTTACCAGGAAAAGAGCTTCGGCAGCCGCTCCGCGCTCGCCGACTTCCTGTTGCGGACACGGGCGGGCCACTGCGAGTATTTCGCCACCGCGACGGTGCTGCTGCTGCGCGCGGCCGGCGTGCCCGCGCGCTACGCCACCGGTTTTTCGGCGCAGGAGTACAGCCGCCTCGAGAACGCCTGGATCGTGCGGGTGCGCCATGCCCACGCGTGGGCGAAGGCCTGGGTCGACGGGCGCTGGGTGGACGTGGATACGACGCCGTCCACCTGGGCGCGGATCGAGGGCCAGCAGGCGTCCGCCTGGTGGTCGGCGATCGCGGACCTGTGGTCGTGGCTGCGCTTCCGCCTGTCGCAGCTCGGCGCGGGCGGGCGCGAGGAAGAACGGACCGCCGCGATCGCCGCCGGCATCGCGTTGCTGGTCGGCCTGTGGTTCGGCTGGCGTCTCTACCGGCAGCGGCGGCTGATGGTGTTCGGGAAACGCGGCGAAGCGCGGCAGGAATCACGCGCGCAAGGCGCCGATTCCGAGCTCTACCTGATCGAGCGCGAGCTCGCGAAGGCCGGCCTCGGGCGCCTGACCAGCGAAACCATCATGACCTGGGTCGCGCGCGTCAAAGACCGATTGCCCCGCGGCATGGATGCCAACGCCCTGGCGCGCGTCGTGCGGCTGCACTATCGGCTTCGTTTCGATCCGGCGGGCCTGCCGGCGCCGGAACGCGACGAGTTGCGGTCCGGCGCGCGCGCGTGCCTGGCTCAAATGCGTGATTCGTGATTCGTGAGTCGTGATTCGACGCCAGAAGTTTGCAGTGGGCCGTTTGCAGTTGCTGCCAACTGACGACTGGCGGCTGGCGGCTGACTACTCGATGGTCCACTCGTGGCCGCACTTGCGGCAACGCACGCCGACCGGCGGGCTGGCCGGCCTGGAGCCTGGGTCCGAGACGCCGGTGCGCAGGCTGGTTACTTCGAGGGCGCCGTACGCCGAGCACTTCCTGCAGATCGAGTGCTCGGCGGCGCGCCACGCCACACCGAGCATCCTCGTGTAGCGAGTCAGCGACGCGATGCCGACCACGCCGCCGGCGAACATCGCGCCGAGCCGCAGCAAAGGCTCCAGGCCCGACGTGCGGAAGCTGAACCCTTCAAGGCAGGCCAGCACCAGAATCAGGCACAGGAAGCTGGTTACCAGGTAGACGTGGCTTTCCGTCAGCTGCCGCTCGTACCAGCGGTGAAAGCCGATTTTGCGGATGCCCTCTGCCAGCTCCATAAAGCGTGAGTCGTGATTCGTGATTCGACTCGACCCCTTGTTTTCCATCTTCGCGCTGGCGACTAGAGTACTGTCCCGTTAATAACTGGCATCATAGCGGCAACTGCTTTGATAGGAGTTGCCGCTTTGGCCGGTCGACCGAGAAACGCATTGATACTTGGTGAAGATGAGCGCATGCAGCTGGAATCGATGGTGCGCTCGCGTTCGTTGCCAGCTGCCCTGACACAGCGCGCGAAGATCGTGCTCGCGTGCGCTGCGGGGGCCGCCAACAACGCGGTTGCGAATCGCTTTGAAACGACCGATGCGACGGTCGGCAAATGGCGTCGGCGCTTCATCGAGCGTCGAGTGTCGGGACTCTACGATGAACTGCGTCCGGGCAAGCCGCGCACGATCCACGATGAGTGAGTCGCTGAGTTGATCAACACGACACTGCATACCAAGCCCAAGGACGGAGCGACGCACTGGAGCGTACGGGCGCTGGAGGCGGAGACGGCGATTTCGAAGAGCAGCGTGCAACGCTATCCTGTCGGCTGCCTTAGAAGTCAGTGTTCGTAATGCCCATCGCGTACACCAGATTGGCAAGCCTGCCGGACAGGTGCACGTAAGTGAGGTTTCGGCGCAGGTCTACCGCGCGGCCGAATCGGCCCCGCTGAATGAGCGCAAAGTGATTTTGACGGTCTAGGTTATCTAGCTCCTCCACCTCATCCTGATGGACGAAATCGAGCGAGCCGTCAGACCATCGAACTTGGACGTACAGACCGGACGGTTTCCGGCGCGGCGGCGTTTTTGTGACGACGCCCTCACGTCCAGGATTATCGATGCTGCGGACCGCCGTTCCAGGTTCAAAAAGCAAGTCTTCCGGCACTGCGTTCCTCCCCACTAACTAGGATACCGCCTTGAGTGAAGGGTGACGAGTGACCGGTGAATCGAAACCGGTTTTTGAATCCTGTTAATCCTGTTAATCCTGTCTATCTTTTGTATTTCTTGGCGGCCTCGGCGTTTCAATTCTGGCGGGCATCCTCATCACTCCGTCGAACGGCTTGATTGACGATGGCCGCGTCAGCCCCGCGAGGGGAAGAACAAGTCCAGTGCGCGCACCTGCTCCACGGTCCAGCCGTGATGGCGTTGGGCCCGGTCCAGATACGCGACCAGCGGGCCGGCATCAACGATCGCGGCGGGCAACGGCCGAAGCCCTTCAGATGCTTCGGATTGGAGCCGAGATCGGGCACCCCGGAATCGACGACGCCGCTGGCGTCCTTCATCAGTTCGTGCAGCCCGGGCTTCCTCCGGCCCCCGGACCGCAGCGTCTCCAGCACGAGGCGGAGTCCTTCCTCCACTACGTGCTTCAGCTTACGGCCCCGCGGGCGCCTCTTCCCTGTAGCGGCGCGCCTCCGTCCGGCGAGCCGGACGGTTGCCCCGCGCTGGCGGCGCTTCCTGCTTCTTCCCGGCATGGCTGTTTCCTGTTAACGCCGCCGGCGCGGTGCGCGCAGCGCGGACAGCGCCTGGTTGACGGCATTCAGGTCGAACGCGCCGGGGTCCCAGTCCTCGCCCACCCATTCCAGCAACTCCCTGTCGTCCTCGGTCCTCGGGTTCTTGTGCGCGGCGAACAATTGCGCGAATCCGCCCAACCCGCCGCAGTCCTCCCAGCCCATCAGCACCTGCAGCACGTCGTGCAGCCCCGCAAGCGTCGTGGAGGCCGCGACCTCGACCTCGCGCCAGACACGCGGCCGGCTCCCTGCGAGCGTGGTCCTGAGCACGAGAATTTCGCCTGCGTCGCTAACCACCTTCTTCGTAGGCATGATTGGCTCCTCGGGTAACTGATTATTGAATCCTGTAAATCTTGTGAATCCTGTCTATTATGGTGTTCTTGACGGTTAATCTTGCGCCGCGCGACGCAGGTAAAACCATCGCGCCACCGGCGCGAGCACGCCGAATACGCCGATGCTGGAAAAGGCGAGTCCCCAGGCGACCAGGCTCCTGTTCCCGCCCCCGAGATCGAGCACCACGCCGAACACCAGGGGCGAGAGGAAAGCCGAGCTGAACCCGACGAAGGAATAGACCGCCATCGTCGCGCCGCGCTCGTCGGGATGCGCGGCGGCGATCGTGCCGGAGGTGAGCGCGGCCGAGTCCCCCAGCATCAGCCCGTAGTGCACGCACATGAGGAGGAACACCAGCACCCACGGCAGCGCGGCGGTGTAGCCCAGCACGCAGGCGGTGAGACCCGATGCGGTCATGAAGGTGAAGATCACGCGCGTGCGGCCGAAGCGGATGGCGAGCTCGTTGCCCGAGATGCTCATCACCGGCCCGATGAGATTGATCGCCGCGGCCAGCGTCGCCGCGCCGATCAGCATCGGCGCGTCCGCCGGCTGCAGCGACGCGGTGAACACGAGGAACGCCACCATCCACGAGCGCTGGCCGAACAGCTCGTAGTTGTGCGCCGAGTAGCCGAGGATGTACGGCAGGGTCCTGCGGTTCCTCAGCACCGGCCGGAAATCGAGCAGCGCGGGCGCGGGATGGCTCGCCGCGCGCGTGCGCCCGCGCGGCATGACGAAGTTGACGAGCAGCGCGGCCAGCACCGGGCCGAGCGCGCCGTAGGCGAACGCCGCCTGCCAGCCGTACGCCGCCCCGATTCCGCCGCAGATCAGGATCGAAAGCGTCGAGCCGATGCCGAAGCTGGCGGTGTAGAAACCGACTGCGCGCGACTGCACCCGTCCTTCGAGCCGCTCGGCCAGCATCTTCAGCCCCGGCATGTAGCTCCCGCCGAGGCCCGCCCCGATCAGGAACTGGAAGACGAGCGCGCTCCACAGCCCGCCGGCAAACAGCGCGAAGCCCGCCGTCCCGATGAGGGACATCGCGCAGGCAAGCAGATACACCCGCCGCGCATCCACCCGGTCCGTCAGGCTGGTGAGAATGGGGGTCGCCGCGACGTAACCGGCGTAATACACGCCGCTGATCAGGCCGGCCTCGGAATTGGACAGCCCCCATTCGCGCTGCAGCGCCGGCAGCAGCGTGGTGTACGCCGCGAAGCCCGTCATGCCGAAAATTTCCGCGGCGCACATCAGCAGCGTGAGCTGAACCGGCGACAGCCGTGTGCCGTGAGCCGGACTCACGGCGCGGGAGGTCGTGAGATCGGGAGATCGGGAGATGGAAGGTTCGCGCTCGCCCTCCCGCCCTCACGCTCTCCCGCCCTCACGGAATTAATGGCGGGCGGGCTCATATGGCGCCCGCTTTCTTCAGCAGCGCGGCGAGCGCCTCCGCCATGCGGCGGTAGCCCTTCGCGTTGGGGTGGATGGTGTCGGACTTCTGGTCGGGGTGATAGAGCACGTCGGTCACGATCTTGCCCTCGTAGGGAATGTCTAACTCCTTCGCCAGCTCCTCGTAGAACCCGGGGGCGCTGGTGAGGAGCGCCGGCCTGGGCACGCCGAACAGCACGACCGCGACGCCCTGCTCGCGGAGGGTCTGGATGATCTTCCGCAGATTGCCCTTGATCTCGGCGTCGTCCACCTTGCGCAGCATGTCGTTGCCGCCGAGGCTCACGATCATCAGCGCCGGCCGGTGCTCCTGGATCACGCCCTCCAGGCGCGCCAGCCCGCCGCTGGTCGTCTCGCCGGGCACGCCCGCACGGACCACCTTCCGGTCGATGAGCTGGGCCAGCACCGCGGGATAGCTTTCGTCCTCCTTGGCGCCGGTGCCGTAGGTCAGGCTGTCGCCGAAGGCGACGACGACGTCGTTTTGGCCGAGAGGCGCCAGGCGCGGCACCTTGTCCCCACAGCTCGCGAGCGCAAGGGCAAACAGCAGAGCGAATGCAAGCTTCATCATGATTAGCGAGTCAGCAGCGCGAGCTGTCATCGGTACACCAAGGATTAATGGTTCAATTTAAGGGGTTGATAAGGAAACGCGGGCGATAAACGCCCGCGTTTCCTCAGCGCAGCGATCGGCGTCGCTCGCGGCAACGTGATACGAATCTCCCGGCACCACCAGCAGTCGCGAGCGGGGAATTATCCGCTGCCACGCCCGCGTTTCCTCGACCGGGCCGAGGCCGCTCTTCTCGGTCGTGATGACGAGCGTCGGGCAACGGATTCGCCGGAGCGAATCCGTTATGTCGGAATCCGCGATGGTCGAGATAAAGCCGACCTGGGTCGAAACTGCGGTCCGTCCCATGAGCCGGATCCACCACTCGACCCCTTCCGGCGGAAAGCGGCTGCCGAGGCGTCCCGCCATCGTCCTGCGCGCCCAATGCTCGACCCCTTTGTTCTCGAACTCCGCGATCAACTCGGGGCGCGGCCCGACGCCGCGCCGGGGCGCGGGCGTGCCCGCGACAGCGAGCGTCACGATGCGCGCAGGATTGCGCGCGGCGAAGTAGCGCGCGATGGTTCCGCCGATCTTCGCGGCGACGAGATGGAAGCGCTTGACGCCGAGCGCGTCCATCAGGCCCAGGTAATCGTCGCAGATGCGGTCCAGCGTCCACGGAAAATCGCGCGGCATCGGGGTGGAAGCGCCGAAGCCGCGCATGTCCGGGCGCACTACCCGGTAATGGCGCGCGAGGTGCGGCACCCAGGCGAACCACGCCGCGCCGCTCTCGGCATTGCCGTGGAGCATCAGCACCGTCTCCGGCTTGCGCCAGGGATCGGTGTAGTCGTCCACGACGTAGTGCAGCTCGCAGTCGGGGGAAGCGCGGTGGGTCGGCATGGCTCGGGCGGTAACGATATCTGCGGCATTCTAGCAGCGCCGAATGAAGAGGCGTGACATCGCAGCCAGCGGGGGGCGAGAAACTATTCTGCCTTGTGCCTTCAGCTAGCCGCTGGCCGGGTCCTGTCAGAACGGCCGGCGCCTTCCCGATACTCCCGAACGCTTCCAGGCATAGGACTTGGCCGTCGTGTTGCCTTGAGTCAGTACCGGTTCCGGGAGTATCGGATCAGTCACCGGCCATTCTGCCACCCGGGTGCGGCTGGGGTGTGCGTCAAACACACTTTGAATGAGCCCGCTCGACCATCGGCCCGGCATCACGAGTTGCGAACCCCCCAGATAAAGAAATGCCGACAGGATCATTTGTCTTGTTGGTCCGGGCCTCATGCGGCTGTTCCCGCAAACGGGCCTGCGGCTAACGAGTCACAGCCGCCCCCCCTTGCCCGCCCTGTTCCGCTGACGCCGGTCAGCGAAAAAAGCCGACAAACCTTGGTGGTCGCTTAAGAACGCTCTTGGGAAAATACGGCGAATAGCGAGCGCTATTCCATCCTGAAGTGCTTGCTGAGGGCGATGCCCTGCTTCTGGTACGACGACTTCACACCGCCGGCGCCGTATAGCCGGGTCGGCTGGGAAGTCAGCCGCTCGTAAGTCAACCGGCCGACGACCTGTCCATCTTCGATTACGAATGGGACTTCATAAGAACGGACTTCCAATACCGCGCGTGAGCCCTCACCGCCCGCCGCCGGGTGTCCGAAGCCCGGATCGAAAAATCCCGCGTAATGGACGCGGAATTCTCCTACCAAGGTGTCGTACGCAATCATCTCAGCCGCGTGCGTCGGGGGAACTTTGACCGGCTCGCGCGAGCCAAGTATGTAGAAATCTGCCGGATCGAGGACCAGGCCGCCGCGACGAGGTGCATGCACCGGATCCCAGAAGTCCCTGAAGTCATAATGCCGAACCTTGTCGATGTCGATCAGCCCTGCATGGTTTTTCGCCTTATAGCCGATCAACCCACCGAACGCGTCACCGCGGACGTCGACTGAAACCGGCAGACCGTTGCGAATATCGTCTTCGCTGATGTCCGAACCGATGACCTGCGCCTCTTCCTGGAGACGTCTCAACGCCTCGTCCGTCGTGAGCGGATTGCCGCGACGTATCCGGATCTGGCTCAGCCGGGAGCCCTTGCGCACCAGCACGCTGAACGTGCGCGGCGAAACCTCGGCATAGAGAGGCCCTTTGTACTGTTCCCGGACGCGGTCAAACTCCGTGCCATGGTCAGTGATCAGCCGCGTGAAGATGTCCAGACGGCCTGTCGAGCTCTTGGGGTTCCCCATCGCCGAAGTGCGATGCCGCAAGTTCAAGTGTTCGAGCAAGGGAACGATGTAAACGCAGCCGCGCTCCAGTACCCCACCCTCGCTGATGTCCATCTTGTGCATTGCGAGGTCTTCAAGCCTTTGCTCAACTGTCGCACTCTTCCCAGGCAAGAAGCTTGCGCGCACCCGATACGCAACCGGCCCAAGTCGAAGATCTAGGCTGGCGGGTTGAAATTGATCATCCTGGATCGTGTCGATCGCCTGGATTTCCTTGGTTACCCGGACCAGATGTTCCAAACCCTGCGAAGGCAGTATCCCCGTCGAATGCGCCGCGACTTCGGACTCCTCGCCGACCTCGTCGAGGACACCTTGTTGCGCGAGGACGTTATTCCTGTAAGCCACTTCCGCCACCGAGTATTCTTTTCTGACGTTCCACGATGTCGAGTTCGTAGTACTTCGTATAGCAGGTCAGGCTACAAAATCCGCCCTTTGCTTTCTGCCCTGAGCCTACTCGTTCGGTTGGGGGAAATGCTTTTCCGCAGAATGGGCAAATACCGCGTTCCCAACAATCAGACAGAAACGCTTCCTCGGTAATAGCCAATTCTGTTGCTCACTATGGAGTCATTGATCGGCTAATTTCGACCTCGTACACCTAATATTACTCCCGGCGCAAGCTAGGTGGGCTGGCTTTGCGGCCCGTCCCTGGACGTTTTCTGCCTTCTGCCTTCGGCGAGCGGATGCTCAGCCGCTTGCCGGGTCCTGTCGGAACGGCCGGCGCCTTCCCGATTCTCCGCACGCATTCGGGCAATTGACTTGGCCGTCGCGTTGTCTTGGGTCAGTACCTGTACCGGAGAATCGGATCAGTCACCGGCCATTCCGCCACCCGGGTGCGGCTGGGGTGTTGCACTCCAAGAGCTTGAAGAGGGCCCACTAAACCGCCCCCACCACCCGCCCTGTTCCGGTGACAACGGCGTTGTCCACGCGTGAAACTCCGTCAATCCAAATGGTTGGCGAGGTCCGACCAAGGGCGAGGGACAGGGGTCATCCCTCGGCCCTCTCCTGAGGGATGAGCCGTTCATGATGATGGCGACGCGCGAGCCCTCCTCCGCCTTCGGCTTCATGTGGGACAGCATGTGCTGGAGGAACACCATCTGGCCGTCCGATATTCGCGGCAGCCCCGCGCCGAAGCGCCCGGCGTCGCCCCGTTCGTGCTCGGTCTCCACCGCCTCCTGGTCGCGCTTCCAGTCCTTGCCGTACGGCGGATTGGCGATCAGGTAATCAAACTTGCGCCGGGGGTGGCGGTCGTTAGAGAGCGTCGAGCCGTAGGCGATGTTGTCCGCGTCGCGCCCCGTCGGGTCCTTGATGAAGAGGTCCGACTTGCAGACCGCAAAGGTCTCTGGATTCACCTCCTGCCCGAAGATGTGGATATCCACTTTCGGGTTGATGCCCGGCCGGCCGTCCCCGAGGATGTGGTCCTTGGCGATCGTGAGCATGCCGCCCGTCCCGCAGCACGGGTCGCACACCGTGATCGCGAGGTGCTCGCGCTTGAGCCGCTTTTCGTCGCCCGCGATGAGGAGATCCACCATCAGGTGCACCACGTCGCGCGGCGTGAAGTGCTCGCCCGGATTCTCGTCGAGCGCCTCGTTGAACTTGCGGATCAGCTCCTCGAAGATCGTTCCCATCGTCGTGTTGTCCACGCGATCGGGGTGCAGGTCCGCATTCTTGAAGCGCTCCAGCACCTTGAACAGCAGCCCCTCCTCGTCGAGTTTGGCGATCGTGGTATCGAACCCGAACTTTTCGATTACCTCCCGCATGTTCGGCGAGAAGCCATTGATGTAGTTGCGCAGATTGGCGGCGAGGTTGGGCGCATCCGCCAGCAGCTTCTCGAAGTCGTAGAGCGAAGTGTTGTAGAACGCGAAGCCCGACGCCCGGCGCAACTGCGGGTCGAGGTTCTCCAGCTTGCCCTTCAACTTCTTGTTGGTGTCCAGCACCTTCTGCTTCGTCGGCGCGAGCACGCAATCGAGCCGCCGCAGCACCGTCAGCGGCAGGATCACGTCCTGGTACTTGCCGCGCTTGAACGTATCGCGGATGAGGTCCGCGACGCCCCACAGAAAACTGACGATTTCGCCGTGATTCATGAAGCACGATCCGATGAGCTGTCGGCAGGCAATTTATCCCCTTTGAAACGATAACCCCGCCCGGGCCTTGCGGCAGATCGGACGGGGAGGAAGTAGTCGTGAACTATAAGCCGCCACGCGGTCGATTCCAATACCCGCGACTCCAGCGTGCGGGTTCTCTTCGAAGGAGGCCTTGAACGAATTCTCCTCCTTCTGAGGGGGGAGGGATCGAGGGAGGGGGTGGTTCTGGGCCCCCTGTACGCCGCCGAGCAGCAAGGAGATCGACCGGCGTCGATCTCCTGAAGGATGAAGGCAGAAGGATGAAGGATGATCCCCGCGGCGAAACAATCGGGACGCAGACGATTGATCTCGCTGACGTCCGTCAGCGGAACAGGGTGGGCGGTGGGGGCGGTCGAGCGGGTCCCTCTCCACTCTGTGGGACGGATGCACCTTCCGCGGCCGGGTGGCGCAATGGCCGGTGACTGATCCGATTCTCCGGTACAGGTACTGACTCAAGACAACGCGACGGCCAAGTCAATTGCCAGATTGCGCCCGGGGAATCGGGAAGGCGCCGGCCGTTCCGACAGGACCCGGCCAGCGGCTGAGCGTCAGACGCAATCCCTGACGCGCGGGGCTTATCCGCAAGCTGCGACTAGACGTGCTCAGCGCCGCTGCGCGCGATCGCGCCTGCGCCCGCGGCGCAGGTCACGCAGGATTTCCCGCGCAGCGTTGTGACCCGGCATTCCCGACACGCCACCGCCCGGATGCGTGCCCGCCCCGCACAGGTAGAGCCCGGTGACCGGCGTGCGGTAATCGGCGTGCCCCAGCACCGGGCGCGCGCTCCAGAGTTGGTCGAGCGTCAGCGCGCCGTGGAAGATGTCGCCGCCCGTGAGCCCGAACTCGCGCTCGAGATCGAGCGGCGAGAGGACCTTGCGCCCGAGCACCGCGCTCTTGAAGTTGGGCGCATAGCGCGTGACCGTGTCGATCACCAGGTCGGCCGCGGGCTCCCGGATGGCGTCCCAGCCGAGGCCGTCGGGCAGGTCGTACGCGAAGTGCTGGCAGAACAGGCTGGCCACGTGCCGGCCGGGCGGCGCGAGCGTCGCGTCCACCGTGGACGGGATCAGCATCTCCACGATCGGCGCGCGCGAGCAGCCGTGAGTGCGCGCGTCGAAGTAGGCCTGCTCCATGTAGGCGAGCGAGGGCCCGATGATGATGCCCGACTGGTGATGCGCCTGCAGGTGCCTGCCGGGCAGGCAGGTGAAATCCGGAAGCTCCGAGAGCGCGACGTTGACGCGGAAGGTCGCGGAGCCGCACTTGTAGCCGCGGATGCGCTGCACGAAATCGGGCTCGAGCACGCGCTCGTCGACGAGCTTCAGGAACAGCCGCTTCGGATCGAGGCCCGCCACCACGCAGCGCGCGTCCACCATGCTGCCGTCAGCGAGCTGCACGCCCTGCGCGCCGCGGTCGTCCACGCATACCTTGCTCACCTCGCAATCGACGGTGATCTCGACCCCGCGCCGCTCGGCCTCCCGCGCCATCGCCTGCGTGATCGCCCCCATGCCGCCCACGGCGTGGCCCCACGCCCCTCGCCGGCCGTTCACCTCCCCGATCACGTGGTGCAGCAGCACGTAGGCGGTGCCCGGCGCGTACGGGCTCGCGTAATTGCCGACCACCGCGTCGAAGCCGAACGCCGCCTTGATCGGGGCGGATTCGAACCAGGCGTCGAGCAACTCGCCCGCGCTCTTGGTCATGAGGTCGAAAAAATCGCGGCGCGCGGCCACGCCGGCCTTGCGCATGCGGTAGACGGCGCGCAGCGCGGCCAGCGCCGCGCGCGCGCCGCCGCCGATGTTGGGCGGGGTTTCGAGCAACTGCTGGCGCAGCACGCCGCCGGCGCGCTCCAGCATCGCGTAATAGCCGGGCAGCCGCTCGGCGTCGCGCGCCGAGAACCGGCCAAGCTCGGTCTGCGTCTGGCCGAGGGAGTTGCCGATCTTGAGATAGCCGCGGTCGGAGAGCGGCAGAAAGTTCGCGAGCGGACGCTCGAGGATCCGCAGCCCGTGCTCGGCGAGCCGCAGGTCGCGGATCACCTTCGGGTGCAGCAGGCTGACGGTGTAGGCGGCGGCGGAGTTGCGGAAGCCCGGGAAGAATTCCTCGGTGACCGCGGCGCCGCCGACGACCGCGCGGCGCTCGAGCACCCTCACCTTGTAGCCGGCGCCGGCGAGGTAGCACGCGCAGGTCAGCCCGTTGTGACCGCCTCCGACGATGAGCGCATCGTACGGTTTGGGAGTGGGCATGGGCTATAGTAGCGCGCCCGGTGGGATGAATCTGGGCGCTGGTACGAAACCGTTGCGCTCACTGCCGCCTGATTCGCAACTTCCGGTCACTCAAGACCACGAAGCAGCGGGCAAACGAGTCCAGCCCCTCCTGCTGAACCACGGCGCGTATGCGGCTCACCAGCGCGTTGGCGCCGGGCTCGCGAAGCCGGACGAGAAGAAGACCGGCGTGGGTTCCGGGTTTGAACTGGCGCAAATCCGAGAAATCGAGGTCTTGGGTGATCAGGAATCGGTCTTCCCGCCGAGCGGCGCTCCAAACGTCGCTGTCCGGCCGTCCCTTGAGCCCTTCGGACGCGACGGTGTCAACGTCGTGCCCCAAAGTCACCAGCTCACCGGCAAGTCGGACGGGGATGTTCTCGTCCAGCTTGACCTTCATGCATGCGAGGGCGCAGGGGGAATCGGCAGGTCCTCTTCCGCGGAAGCTGCTGCGAACGCGATGACTGCACGCACAGCGTCCTCATCCAGCGTCGGAAAGTCTTTGACGATCTCCGCAACACTCATGCCCTCGGCTAGGCTCGCTAGCACGGTCCTGACTGTAACGCGGGTCCCCTTGACCACCGGCTCGCCAGCGCAGATTGCAGCGTCTCGAACGATGTACTGCCGATAGTTCATCGCCATAATGCGTCTCCTTGTGCCTCAATCAGTCCTGGTTTCAATAGTTTATCCCTTGTCGGCACCGCACGCACACGCACGGGCGCGAGTTCGGCATTGCGGCCTTCCAGGTCGGGTACGCAAGTCTGACGCCGTTCCCTCCCTTGATTCCCGCGGAACTTAAGCAGTGTGTGATCGTCACCGGCACCAGCGACGGTTTCGGCGAGCAGAGCGCGTCAGTTCAGCTTTCGCTATTTCTGACGACAGGCGGTAGCGGTCAATGGGCGTTCGAGTCTTGCGACAGACGCATCCGCCCTACGCGCGTGTCCCCATTTAAATTCGGCGAATACGTCGATATCTCTTTCGCCAGATTGCAAAAATTCCAAAAAGCTCACTCCTTTGCACTTGCACGTCTCACAAATGCTGAGAAGAATCGAGTATTCTCGAATTCCTTTTTCGGTAGATAAACCACTAAAATCTCTGCGAAGCAACGCAATGGCCTTGATGGCGTGTTCCGCATTGTTGTTGTTCCATGGCACCCCATCGTAGTCCAGAAACGTAAACAGGCGAGAGCGGTTTTTTTCTAATCGCGCCTTACACTTCCGCGCGATTTCGGTCTGAAACGTCTGTTTGCAGGATTCCAGATCCTGCGCACGAGCAAGGAGGCCCACGGCCAAGCCCCATTTTGTCGTCTTCAGGCACCCCGCGTCGAGTGGACGCATGAGGCTTCCGTCCGAAGGGACTCCCTCCATCAGGCGTCTGAGCCCTTGGTTACGGTAAGACTCTTGGTGAGTCTTTGCCCAGGTCGCGTAGACGTTTTCCGAATGTGCCTCGCCGAGCGATAGGAGAAAGCATTTGGTGGAGCATTTGAGGAAGGCTTCGAATAGATGGGACGTAATTGTCACGGTAGCAGTACCCCCTCCAACAATCGCCGACAATGTCAGAGTGAGTATAAAGCTCGTCGGCACCCGGAGTCCGGGCACCCCTTATTCCAATGGGCGGGATAGAGCTGTGAGGTTTTGCGCCGAAATTCAACTTACGGGTATCTGGCGCAAGTATCGGCCCCTTGCCGATTATCGAGCAGCGTAGAGAATGCGTGACGATGCTCCATCCCTCACCCCTTCCTCTCTCCCGAGCGGAGAGGGGAAATGGACAGCGATAAATCGCATGTCAGCCATTTACCGAAGGCTCGAAAGGTGACGGGCTCCCCGGCGCGTCGAACCCCGATCGTTACCCTGGCCCAGCCGTCCCCGATCGCCCGCGTTCCCCTGCCACACTCGTTCGACATTGGACGCCGCTGTCGGCTCCGGGTCAATCGCCCACGCGCTGAATTCCAATCAATTTGCCAGCCCACCGACCTGACGGATTCACGAACACCGGAACCCAACTCCCCCCTGCTCTAAACGCGGCAGACGGGCGCTTCGTCCCGGGCTGGGCCGTGCTACAATTTCGATATAGTTAACCAAGTGTGGTTTGCCATGGAAAAGGTGCAGTTGTTCGAGGCAAAAGCGCGGCTTTCGGAACTGGTTGATCGCGCGGAAGCGGGACGGGAAGTGGTCATCACCCGGCGCGGTCGCGCGGTCGCGCGCATCGTGCCCACGCGCCGGGGCAGCGGGCGTCGCGAGGTGGATCGCGACGCGATCGTCGACGAAATCGAAGCATTCGCCAGGACCGTCAAGGTCAAGGCTCGCTTCAGCCTCAAGAAGCTGATCGAGGCCGGACGCAAATAGTGGCGTTCGTCGCCGACAATTCCGTGATCGTCGGCTGGTTCATACCGAGCCAGGCGAGTGAACTCACGCGCAAGGCCTTGCGCCTGTCGCGGCGCGAGCGGGTGCACGTGCCGGCGCTGTGGCAATCGGAGTTCGCCAACGTGCTGGTCGGGCTGGAGCGACGCGGACTCATCACCGGACACCAGGTCGATGCGATCGTGGCAAAGGCGGAGCGGTTCGGCCTGGAGATCCATGACGCATTCCCCTCGATCTCCCCGCTGATCGGCTTGATGCGCGCGCGCGGCATCAAGGCTTACGACGCAAGCTATCTTCACCTTGCCGCCTCGCTGAACGTGCCGCTTTACACGAGGGACGGGTCTTTGCGGGCCGCCGCGCGATCCGCAGGCCTTACCGCGCCCTGATTCGCGGGTGAAGCGTCATCCGTGGTGCCTCAAGAAACTGTCGATTGATGATGTCATTCCCGCTGTTTCCATAAAAAATGCCGCTCTTCAGCGGCATTTTTTGGCGCGCTCGGCGGGATTCGAACCCACGACCCTTGGCTTCGGAGGCCAATACTCTATCCTCTGAGCTACGAGCGCGTGCGGACGGAATATTAGCACAGCGTGCCGCCACTATCGCCCCGGAATCAAGGTTTTACGCACTGGAGAATGCCGCTATATAATGCGCGCTTCAAGCCGTCTGCCGGATTGGCGTTTCCGACAGACGGCTTACCGCAAAACCGCATGCCGATTTCGAGATGGAACTGCAGGAAAGCAACGGTTTTCGGCGGCATCGATATTTGAGGTCAGGGCTGATGAAGGTTTCAATTATTAATTGCATTTTTCTCGCAGGCGGTTTTGCATTAGGAGTTTGTCGGGGCTAACGACGACAAACTCCTGGGAGCGCGCATTCATGGCCGAGATCCACGTCGAAGAACATGCCTCTCCGATCAAGACGCCCAAGCAGCTTGTCGTCGCGGTAGTGGCCGCGTTCGCGGTGCCGATCGTGCTGATCGTGATGCTGACGCAGCTCGTCACCGTTGGCGCCGATACGAGCGCGACCAACCCGGCATTGTCGGACGAGGCAATCGCGAAACGGCTCAAGCCGGTGGGCGAGGTGGCCATCGACCCCAGCCAACCCAAGCCGGAGCCGGCGCCCGCCGCACCGGTCGCCGTCGCGGCCGCACCGGCGCCGGGCGCGCCGGCCCCGGCCGCCGCCATCGCGGGTGCCGGCAAGGGCAAGGCGGTGTACGACGCCAGCTGCATGGCCTGTCACGCGGCCGGCGTCGCCGGGGCGCCCAAGGCCGGCGACAAAGCGGCGTGGGCGCCGCGCCTGAATGCCGGCATGGAGACGCTCTACGCGAGCTCTCTCAAGGGCAAGAACGCGATGCCGCCCAAGGGCGGCAACCTTTCGCTCGCCGATGCGGACGTGAAGGCGGCGGTGGATTACCTGGTGAGTCTTGTGAAGTGACTCGCGGATCGCGGATTGCGGGTGGAGGGGCGCAACAGCCGCTGCGCCTTTTTTATTTCCGCCGAGTCACGACCCGCTAGCCGCGAGTCACGCGCCTGTGGCAACCATAGCAATCGGCGACGTCCAGGGCTGCTACGACCAGCTGATGCGGCTGCTGGAGCGCGCGGGCTACGACGAGCGGCGCGACATGCTCTGGTTCGTCGGGGACCTGGTCAACCGCGGCCCGCGCTCCGCGCAGACGGTGCGCTTCGCGAAGGGCCTCGGAGCGCGCCAGGTCACCGTGCTCGGCAATCACGACCTCGCGCTGCTGGTCATCGCGGACGGCATCAAGAAGCCGCACCGCGGCGACACCTTCGACGAGATCCTGTCCGCTCCCGACCGCGACGAGCTCATCGCGTGGCTCCGGCACCAGAAGCTGATGCATGCCGGTGATGGCTATGCCATGGTGCACGCGGGACTGCTGCCCCAGTGGAGCGTCGCGCGGGCGCTCGCGCTCGCGCGCGAGGTTGAAGCGGCGCTGCAGGGGCCCGACCACCGCGAATTCCTGCGGCACATGTACGGAAACGAGCCGCTGCGCTGGCGCGACGACCTCGCCGGCTACGACCGGTTGCGCATCATCGTGAACGCGATGACGCGCATGCGCCTCGCCGCGCCCGACGGCACGCTCGAACTCAGGCACAAGCTCGGGCCGAACGTCCTGCCGGCCGGATACCTGCCGTGGTACGACGTGCCGGGGCGCGCCAGCCGCGGCACGCCGGTGATCTTCGGCCACTGGGCCGCGCTCGGGCTGCTTGTGCGGAAAGACGTGGTGTGCCTGGACAGCGGCTGCGTCTGGGGCCGCAGCCTCAGCGCGCTGCGGCTGGAGGACCGCCGGCTGTTCGAGCTCGACTGCCCGGAACTCGAGGGCACGGTAGACGAAAATTGAGCCCGACCAGCCTGCACGCTGCGTGGCCGTCAGTTCCTTGGAGCCTGTTCGATTAAGGATTTTGTCGGGGGCCAAACCCGACAAAATCCTAATGCGTGACGCGCGTCGTGGCGCCGTCTGAAACGAGACGCACCCGGTCGCCGGGTTTGAAGGTCTCGTCCGCCGCCTGGGTCACCGCGATCAGCCGGCCGTTGTCGAGCCGGACCGTGATCTCGTAACCCGTCTGGCGCGTTCCCGCCTGCTCGGCGGCCTGCCCCGCCACCCCGCCGGCGACGCTGCCCAGCACGGCGCCCACCGCGGCGCCGCGGCCGTGCCCCACCGTGCTGCCGGCGATGCCGCCGACCACCGCGCCGGCAGCCGGCCCGACGCCGCTGCGCGTGCCCTCGATCTGGACCTCGCGCACGCTGTCCACGACGCCCATCCTCACGTTCTGCTCGCGGCGCGCCTGGTCGCGAGAATACGACCCGCCGCCCACGCCCGGTGCGCATGCGCTCAGCAGGGCGGCGGCGGTCAAGCCGGCGATTGCCACGACGATCAGTCTCATGTTGGATTCCTTTGCTCTACCAGATGCGAACGTCGAAACGGTCCTTGAAGCGCTGCGCGATCTCGTCGCGCGTGAAACGGTGGTTCTGCCCGCCGCGCTGCGCGATCTTGATCGCGCCGAGCAGCGAAGCGAGCCGGCCCGTAAGCGGCCAGTCCAGCCCCGCGGCGATGCCATACAACAGGCCCGCCCGGTAGGCGTCGCCGCAGCCGGTCGGGTCGACCACGCCTTCGGCACTAACGCACGGTATCTCGATCCGTTGACCGTTGGCGTAAATCACCGAGCCCCGCGATCCCAGTGTGACCACGAGCGCCCGGACAAGTTTCGCGAGCGCCTCGAGCTTCTTCCCGGTGCGTTCCTGCAGCAGCTGCCCCTCGTAGTCGTTGACGGTCACGAAGCTCGCCAGCTTCACGAATTCGAGGAGCTCCTCGCCGCCGAACATCGGCAGACCCTGCCCGGGATCGAAGACGAAGGGCACGCCGGCGGCGTGGAACTCGCGCGCGTGCTGCCGCATGCCTTCCCGCCCGTCGGGCGCGACGATGCCGAGCTTGACCCCGTTCGCTTCCTGCACGTGGTTCTCGTGCGAGTGGTTCATGGCGCCGGGGTGAAACGCCGTGATCTGGTTGTCGTCGAGGTCGGTGGTGATGAAGGCCTGCGCCGTGAAAGTGCC
Organism: Betaproteobacteria bacterium; assembly: GCA_016192825.1. Lineage (GTDB taxonomy): Bacteria > Pseudomonadota > Gammaproteobacteria > Burkholderiales > SG8-41 > SG8-41. The sequence continues at coordinate 23,498 of JACPTK010000027.1, forward strand.
CGGGATGCGCCGGATGTGCTGTTGCGGCAATCCGAGTTTCCTGAGCCGCTCGTCGTACGGCAGGTAGTCGTCGCCGACGGTCGCCATGACGAGCGGCTCGCCCCCCAGCATGCCGAGGGTATAGGCGATGTTGCCGGCGCAGCCGCCGAACTCGCGGCGCATGTCCGGCACCAGGAACGCGACGTTCAGGATGTGCAGCTGGTCCGGCAGGATGTGGTTCTTGAAGCGGTCACGGAACACCATGATGGTGTCGTAGGCGATCGAGCCGCAGATCAGCGTGCGCATTTTTCCCTCTGAAATGGAGGAAAATTATAGCATCGCGGTCCGATCGGCCGGCCCGCGCCGGTCGCGCGTGGCAATATTCAACTGCGTGGACTCGCTGGTGAAGGACGTGATCATGCCGCCGATCGGCCTGCTGCTCGGCAAGGTGGACTTCTCCAACCTGTTCGTCGTGCTGAAGCAGGGCACGCAGGCCGGCCCCTACTTCACCGTCGACGCGGCGCAAAAGGCGGGCGCGGTGACGTTCAATTACGGCGTGTTCGTCAACACCGTGATCTCGTTCGTGATCGTCGCGTTCGCCGTGTTCCTGCCGGTGCGCGCGATCAACCGCGCTACGCCGCGAGGAAGAGCAGAAGCCCGCCGAGCCGGCGCCCACGCCCGAGGAAATCCTCCTTCTGCGTGAGATCAGGGACAACCTGAAGAAATAGCTGCGGAAAACACGCCGCGCGAACGCCCGCATAGGGCGAGGCGTATCGGGCGGGCGGAGCGAAATCGAATCCACGGCGCCCTGACGAGTCAATCGCGCGCCGCTTGATCTACATCAAGCGGAGCCCCGCTGCAGCCCGGCAGAATTCGTGCCGATTCGACCGTTCGAGCCGACCCGTGAGCCTGATTCACGCCGAGAAGCTGACCAAGACCTATCGCGCCGGAGACGTCGACGTCCCGGCGGTGCGCGGCGTGGATTTCGCCATCGAGCCCGCCTCGTTCGTCGCCTTCGTCGGCCCGTCCGGCAGCGGCAAGAGCACGCTGCTCAACATGATCGGCTGCCTCGATTCGCCGAGCGGCGGGCGGTTGAGCGTGCTCGACACCGACGTCGCCACGCTCGACCGCCACGCCAGCGCTGAATTCCGGGGCCGCCACATCGGCTTCATCTTCCAGGACTTCAACCTGATCCCGGTGCTCACCGCGTACGAGAACGTCGAGTACCCGCTGATCATGGTGCAGAACTGGACGGCGGCGAAGCGCCGCGAGCGGGTGATGAACCTGCTCCACGCGGTGGGCATGTCGGACCAGGCGGACAAGCGGCCCGACCAGCTCTCCGGCGGGCAGAAGCAGCGCGTGGCGGTCGCGCGCGCGCTCGTCGCCGACTCCAAGCTGGTGCTCGCCGACGAGCCCACCGCCAACCTCGACCACGACACCGCCCGCCGCATCCTCGAGCTGATGAAGAAGATGCGCGACGAGCTGAAGACCACGTTCGTCTTTTCCACGCACGACCCCAAGATCATGCGCGAGGCCGAGGTTACCTTTACGCTGGAGGACGGGCGTCTCGCGCAGAACAACAGCGCCGCTCAACATGGGTAAGATCCTCCAGATCGCCGCGCGCAACCTGCTGCGCTACCGCCGCCGCACGCTGCTCACCTCGCTGCTGGTGGTGATCGGCATCGCGGCAGTGCTGCTGTTCGTCGCCATCACCGGCTCGTTCAAGTCCCTGATGATCGCGCAAATCACGGACTCGATGCTCGGTCACCTGCAGGTGCACCGCCGCGGCTACGTGGCGTCGATCGAAAGCCTGCCGCTGAACCTCAACATGCCGCCGCAGCTCGCGGCGCGCGCCGTCAAGGCGCTGGAAGACAACCCCGAAGTGGCGGCTTACGCGCCGCGTATCAAGTTTGGCGCCATGTTCAGCAATTTCACCGAGACCACCAGCGTCCGCGTAAACGGCGTCGATCCTGAACGGGAGAATCGGGTCACGCCCTTGCTGGCGGGCCGCCAGCTCGACGGCGAGCGCGGCGGCGCCCTCGTGAAGCGCGGCGAGATGCTGGTGCCGGTGCTGGTGGCACGCGGCCTGCAGGTGAAGGCGGGTGACACGGTTGTGCTGGTCACCACCAACAAGGACGGCTCGGTCAACGGCAAGACGTTCCTGGTCCGCGGCATGCTCGAGAGCGCGACCGGACCGGGCGGGCGCGACGGATACATCCACATCGAGGACGCCCGCGAGTTGCTGCGCCTGACCGAGCCCGAAGTGACGGAGTTCGCCGTGCGCGTCAAGCGCCAGGAGCGGGTCGAGCGCGTGACAGCCGCCCTTGTCGGCGAACTGGCCGGGGTGAAGAACAAGCAGGGCGGGGCCGCCCTGGAGGTGCACTCCTGGCAGCGGCTCACGCCGTTCGCCAACATCGCCAACATGATCGACGTGCTCACGCTCGCCATCAAGGTGATGCTGGTTTCGATCGTGCTGGTGGCCATCATGAACGTGATGGTGATGGCGGTCTACGAGCGCATCCGCGAAATCGGCACGATCGCCGCGATCGGCACGCCCCCGGGGCGCATCCTGTCCCTGTTCCTGACCGAGGGACTGCTGCTCGGCGTGGTGGGGAGCGTCATCGGCACGGCCGTCAGCCTCGCCGCGATCTATGCGCTCAACGTATGGAAGATCAGTTACAACTTCGGCCAGCAGCAGGGGTTGCTGCTGGCACCGGACATCGCCGCCCGTGACGTGATATCGATCGCGGGCATGGTGATCGTGGTGGCGATCCTCGCGAGCCTGCAGCCTGCGTGGAAGGCCTCGCGCATGGACCCGATCACCGCGCTGCGGCACGTTTGACGGGCATCGTAAAGTGCCTGACGAGGCCCGGCCCCTCACCCCTTCCCCCTCTCCCGAGCGGAGAGGGAAAATGGATCGCGGTAAACGTCCTGTCAGCCGTTTACCGAAGCCTCGTTCGATGCGCGCGGAACCGAAAGGAAGCCAAATGTTACGGGCATTGCTCACCGCATTCGTGCTTGCGGTCGCGGCACCGGCGCTTGCCGCCGACGGCAACGAGATCCTGCGCAAGGTCGACCGCAATCTCGAGCCGGAGAGCTACGAGATGTACCGCAAGCTCATCAACATCGAGCCGGACGGCAGGAAGAAGGAGTTCGTGCTCTATTCGGTGAAGAAGGGCCGCGACAAGGTCGTCGCGCTGTTCCTCTCGCCCCCGAGCGACGCCGGGCGCGCGACGCTGCGCGACGGCGACAACATGTGGCTCTACATCCCCAGCGTCGGCAAGCCGGTCCGGATCACGAGCCTGCAGTCGGTGGTGGGAGGCGTGTTCAACAATGCGGATATCCTGCGCATCGACTACTCGGTCGAGTACAACGCCGAATCGATGCAGGAGGAGAAGGACGCCTACCTGCTCAACCTCAAGGCGCGCACCGGCGAGGTCGCCTACGACCGGCTCAAGATGTGGGTGGACCGCAAGGTGCTGCTGCCGGTGAAGATCGAGGCCTACGCGGCGAGCGGGCTGCTGATCAAGACGCTGCACTTCAAGGACATCAAGGACTTCGGCGGCGGCATCCGGCGGCCGGCGTCGGTGGAAACCGACAGCCCGCTCTACAAGGGCCACCGCTCGGTCATGCTCTACTCGCAGCTGAAGAAGCGCGAGTTCCCCGACGAGGTCTTCACGCTCAACTACCTGTCGCGGGTCGAAGACCTGCGCAAGTAATGCGCGTCGTAATAGTGCTTGACGACGCTCATCCCTCACCCCCGCACCTCTCCCCGAGGGGAGAGGGGCGATTCGAGGTGCAGATGCCGTGTCGGGCATTTGCACGAGGAACGATAACGATCGCCCGCGCGCTGGCGGTCTGCGTCCTCACGCTCGCCGCTGCAACGGCTCCCGCAGCGGAGGAGTTCACCTTCGACGCCGCCGAGTTCCAGAAAAAACCGGTCGAGATCGGCGGCTACCTCGAGTTGAAGCACCAGCAGTTCAGGCTTAATCCGGACAGCGCGATCTACCGCGTCAATTTCTACCAGGATCCGCGCGCGCGGATCGACCAGTCAACGCTCACCTTCAAGCCCTCCGGCGTGCTGCGGCGGGGCGAGGCGAGCCTCCGTTTCCGCGCCCACCTCGACGGCGACTGGGAAACCCGCGGTTTCGAGCGTTCCGCGCGCTTCGACGAGTTCTACGCTTCGTACAAGCCCGACCCGGGCTTCACGCTCGACGCCGGCAAGGTCTCCCTCAAGTGGGGCAAGGGCTACGCGTGGAACCCGGTCGCCTTCGTCGAGCGCGTGAAGGACCCCGACGACCCCGAGCTTGCGCGCGAGGGCTTTTCCATGCTCACGGCCGACTGGATCCGCAATTTCGACGGGGCGCTGCGCACCGTCGCGTTCACCCCGGTGGTGCTGCCGGCGAGCCCCGACCTCAACCCGGACTTCGGCGCCGGCCGCCACGTCAACACGGCGGCCAAGCTCTACCTGCTCTACCACGACACCGACATCGATTTCATGTTTCTCGGCAACGGCAGCCGCAGCCGCCGTTACGGCGCCGATTTTTCGCGCAACATCACCAGCAACCTGGAGATCCACGGGGAGATCGCCCGCATCACGGAGGCGCAGCGCCAGGTCGTGAGCGCCGCCGGCCAGGCGATGCTCGTGCGGGGCGCGGCCACGAGCTGGCTGCTCGGCGTGCGCTACCTCACGGCGCGGGACACCACCTACATCCTCGAGTACTACCGCAACGGCCCGGGGCTGTCCGAAGACGAGATGCGGACCTTCTCCCGGTTCGTCGACAACGCCTACGCGCAGTACCTCGCGACCGGCAACGGCGCGCCGCTCGCGCGCGCGGCGAACCTCGCGCGCGGCGGCTACGCCCGGCCGAACGCGGGGCGCAACTACCTCTACCTGCGCGTGAGCCAGAAGGAGCCCTTCGACATCCTTTATTTCACCCCCGCGCTCACGCTCGTCGCCAACGCCGACGACCGCAGCACCTCGGTCGCTCCCGAACTGCTCTACACGGGATTCAACAACATCGAGCTGAGATTGCGCGCGTTCTTCCTCGGCGGCGGCACCGACACCGAGTTCGGCGAGCGGCGGAATTCGCGCCGTTTCGAGCTGCAGGGGCGGATTTACTTCTAAGGAGTTTGCCGGACCTTTGGCCGCCAAACTCCTGATCCGAATCCGACTGAATACCGGTCACGCGTATAGCTTGGCGCCACCCCGGCGCCGTTGGTCCGCGCGGGCAGGACAGTAACCGGGGAACCGGCACGGTGGCTTAGGGAGGGATCTCATTCATAGCCGCCGGTCGGGGCGTGCCCGGCCGGCGGCTATCCGAGCAGGACCAGCAGCCACACGGCCGGCACGTTGACGAGCGACAGGAACACCGCGGCGCTGCCGATGTCCTTGGCGCGCTTGGCGAGCGGGTGGTTTTCCCGGGAGACGCGGTCCACCGCGGCCTCGATCGCCGAGTTGAGCAGCTCGACGATCAACACCAGCAGCACGCTCCCGATCATGAGCGCCTTGCCGGTGCCGCTCGCGGGCAGAAACAGCGCTGCCGGGATGAGGATCGCCGCGAGGAAGGCTTCCTGGCGGAAAGCGTCCTCGTGGCGGAAGGCGGCGGCGAGCCCGTCGAGCGAATAGAACAACGCGTTCCAGATCCGCCGCATTCCGGTTTTTCCCTTGTGCGGGCTTTCGGCGCCCTCGCGGCCCGGGGCGGCCGCCGGCGGCTCGCCGTTCATCGCCCGCTCCACGCCAGGTTCAGCTCGCGCGCCGCCTTCACGTCGTCGAGCCGGCGTACCGGGGTCTCATGCGGCGCGCTCTTGACCAGCGCCGGGTTCTCGCGCGCTTCGCGCAGAATCTCCTTCATGGCAATGACGAAGGCGTCGAGGGTCTGCTTCGATTCGGTCTCGGTCGGCTCGATCAGCAGGCATTCCGGCACGAGCAGCGGAAAATAAGCCGTCGGCGCGTGGAAGCCCTTGTCGAGGAGGCGCTTGGCGACGTCCATCGCGGCGACACCGGTCTCTTCCTTCAGGCGTCTCAGCGTGAGGATGAACTCGTGGCTTGCGCGCCGCCGCGGGAACGCGACCTCGAACCCCGCGCGCTGGAGTTCTACCATCAGGTAGTTGGCGTTGAGAGTGGAGAACTCGGCCACCCGCCGCATGCCGTCCGCTCCCAGCATCCGCATGTAGACGTAGGCGCGCAGCAGCACCCCCCCGTTGCCGAGATGCGCGCCGAGGCGGCCGATCGACAGCGGCCGGTCGGCTTCGGCGAGCAGGCGGTACTCGCCGTCCGGACCGGCCACCAGCGGCAGTGGCAGGAACGGCGCGAGCTTCGCGTTCACGCCGACCGGCCCGGCGCCGGGGCCGCCCCCGCCGTGGGGCGTGGAAAAAGTCTTGTGCAGGTTGATGTGGATCACGTCGAAACCCATGTCGCCCGGCTTCACCATGCCGAGGATGGCGTTGAGATTGGCCCCGTCGTAATAGAGCAGCCCGCCGGCCTCGTGCACGATCCGCTCGATCTCCAGGATGCTGTGCTCGAACACGCCGAGCGTCGAGGGATTGGTCAGCATCAGCCCCGCGGTGCGCGGGCCGACCGCGGCCCTCAGCGCCGCGAGCTCGACGTTGCCGTCGGCGTCGGTCGCGATCTCGCGCACCGAGTAGCCGCACATCACCGCCGATGCGGGGTTGGTGCCGTGCGCCGCGTCCGGGACCAGGATCTCGCGCCGCTGCGTGTCGCCCCGCGAATCGTGGTAGGCGCGGATCATCGCCACGCCCGCGAACTCGCCCTGCGCGCCCGCCATCGGCGCGAGACTCACCTGCGCCATGCCGGTGACCTCGCGCAGCATCTCCTGCAGCTCGTGCACGCACGCGAGGAAGCCCTGGCCGGTGTCGTCGGGCGCCGCGGGATGGCGGTCCGTGAACTGCGGCAGCAGGGCGGCCGCGTTGCACGCGCGCGGGTTGTACTTCATGGTGCACGAACCCAGCGGATAGAAGTGGGTGTCGATCGAGTAGTTCTTCTGCGACAGGCCCGTGTAATGCCGCACAACGTCGAGCTCGGAAACCTCTGGCAGCCGTGGCGGCCGCGTGCGCAGGTGGCGCTGCGGAATCTCTCCGGTCGCGGCGCGCGCCGCAGGAGACTGCGCCGCGCTTCGGCGACCGGGACGCGAGCGCTCGAAGATCAGCATGGGCCGCCGTGATCCGTGATCCGTGATCCGTGATCCGTCACGCTTGCCATGTTCGCACTCCTTTCCGGTCAGGTCCCGGGTTTGAGGGCGCGCGCCGCGGCACGCGGCCGCTTGCCGACGATGCGCGCCAGGTGGTCCGCGTAGCGCGCAAGGTCCTCGTCGCTCTTGGTTTCGGTCGCGCAAACCAGCAGCGCGTGCCCCAGTTCCGGAAAATCCGGCTTGAGATCGAGGCCGCCGAGTATGCCCTGCGCCCTCAGCGCCCGCAACGCGGGTGCCACCGGCACCGGCAGGCGCAGCACCGCCTCGTGGAACAGCGCGCCGCCGAAAACCCGCGTGACGCCGCCGATCGCGGTAAGGGCCGATACGAGCTTGAGCGTGTTGGCGTGACACGCACGCGCGACGCGCGCCAGCCCTTCCGGGCCGAGCAGCGCCATGTGCAGGGTCGCCGCGGTCACCATCAGTCCCTGGTTGGTGCAGATGTTGGAAGTCGCCTTCGATCGGCGGATGTGCTGCTCGCGCGCCTGCAGCGTCAGCACGTAGCCGGGCCGGCCCTCCGTGTCCACCGTTGCGCCGACGATGCGTCCCGGCATTTGCCGCACCAGGTCCCTGCGGCACGCCATGAAGCCGAAATAGGGACCGCCGCTCGCGAGCGGCACGCCGAGCGGCTGTCCGTCTCCGACCGCGATATCGGCGCCCGCGCCGCCCCACTCGCCCGGCGGCCGCAACAGCGCCAGCGCGGTCGGGTTGACCACCGCGATGGCAAGCGCCCCACTGGCGTGCGCCCAGTCGGTCAGCTCGTCCACCGGCTCGATCACGCCGAAGAAGTTGGGCTGCGGGATCACGAGCGCCGCGTAGTCCTTCCCTGCGTAGCGTTCCAGCGACTGCGGGTCGGTGTGGCCGCCTTCGGCGCTGTACGGCACCTCGACCAGCTCGATGCCCTGGTTGCGCACGAGGGTGCGCGCCACGCGGCGCCACACCGGGTGCACGCTCGCCGGCATCAGCACGCGCCGCGCCGAGTTGTGGCAGCGCACCGCCATCAGCACCGCTTCGGCGAGCGCGGACGCCCCGTCGTAGAGGCTCGCGTTGGTGACGTCGAGCGCGGTGAGCGAAGCCATCATGCTCTGGTACTCGTAGAGCGTCTGCAGCGTGCCCTGGCTCGCCTCGGCCTGGTACGGGGTGTAGGCGGAGTAGAGCTCGCCGCGGCTGGCGATCTGCCACACCGCCGCCGGGATGTGGTGCTCGTAGGCGCCGGCGCCGATGAAGTTCAACCAGGCGCCGTCGCGCTCGGCGCGCTCCCGCATCAACCGCATCGCTGCCATTTCCGAGAGCGCCGGGGGCAAGCCCCCCAGCTCTCCGGTGCGCAGCTCGCGCGGGATCTCGTCGAACAGGCGCTCGATGGAGTCGACGCCGATGGCGGCGAGCATCTCGCGGATGTCCTGCTCGGTGTGAGGAATGAACGGCACGGCTAAATCAATGCTTTTCGGACTCGGCAAGCTGCTGGTAGGCCGCGGCATCGAGCAGGCCGGCAAGCTCGGTGGGGTCGCCGGGCCTGATGCGGAACATCCACGCCGCGTACGGGTCCTGGTTGACGCGCTCCGGATGGTCCGCCACGTCGTGGTTGGCGGCGATCACCTCGCCGGTGACCGGCGCGTAGATGTCCGCCGCCGCCTTGACCGATTCGATCACCGCGCATTCCTCGCCCTGCTTCACCTTGCGCCCGGGTTGGGGATTCTGGACGAAGACCACGTCGCCCAGCTGCTCCTGCGCGTGAAACGTGATGCCGACGGTCACGGTTCCGTCCGCTTCCGTCCTCACCCATTCGTGGCTCTTCGTGTACTTCAGGTTCTGCGGCGTCGTCATGACCCTCTCCGAGGAGTATTGAGTGCTGAGTTCTGAGTCCTGAATGCTAAGTGTTGGGCTTTGAGAGCTAAGTTCCAATCGCATCTCGCGAGCGCAAATATACTCTGCATTCAGCACTTGGCACTCAGCACTCAGCACTGATCAAAACCTTGCCGTGGCGCACGAACGGCGGCGCGACCGTCCTCGCGCGCAGCCATTTCCCGCGCACCTCGACCTCGACCTCCTCGCCCGCGGCCGCCGCGCGCGGCAGGCGCGCGAGCGCGATGGACCGATTGAGCGTGGGCGAGTAGCCGCCGCTCGTGATCTCGCCCGCGCCCCAGCCGCCGCGCACCTTCTGGCGGCCGCGCATCACGCCCGGTTCCAGGAGCAGCAGCCCGAGTTGCCGCCAGCGGGGCGCACGCCCGAGGAGCGCGGCCCTGCCGATGAAGTCGCGCCCGCCGTCGAGCGCCACCGTCCAGGCAAGTCCCGCCTCCATCGGCGTGACGGTCTCGTCCATGTCCTGCCCGTAGAGGTTCAGGCCCGCCTCGAGCCGCAGCGTGTCGCGCGCGCCGAGGCCGGCGGGCGCAACGTCCTTCCCGGCAAGCGCCTGCCACAGCGCGACCGCCCCCGCCGCGGGCAGCATGATCTCGAAGCCGTCTTCCCCGGTGTAGCCGGTGCGGGCGATCAGTGTGCCGTCGGACTCCGCCGCGTGAAACGGCGCGAGACGCTCGCTCGCGGCGCGAAGGTGCGGCAGCGCGTCCCAGGTCTTCTCCCGGGCCCGCGGACCCTGCACCGCGACGATGGCGAAATCGCGTCGCGGCTCGATCGTCACTTCCGGCGCGCATTCGTCGCGCCGCGCGGCAATCCACGCGCAGTCCTTCTCGGCGGTGCCGGCATTCACCACCAGCCGGTAGCGCTCGCCGCCCAGGAAATAGACGATGAGATCATCGAGAACGCCGCCACCGCGGTCGAGCAGGCACGAATACAGCGCCCGGCCCGCGGCCGCGAGCTTCGCCGCGTCGTTGGCGAGCAGCCGTTGCAGGAAAGCCCGGGCCTGTCCGCCGCGCAGGTCCACGACCAGCATGTGCGAGACGTCGAACATGCCGGCATCGCGCCGCACCCGGTGGTGCTCCTCCAGTTGCGAGCCGTAGGCGATCGGCATCTCCCAGCCGGCAAACGCCACCATCCTCGCGCCGAGCGCGTGGTGCACGGCGTTGAGCGGCGTCGTGCGTTGCGCAGATTGGGCCATACGCCTCGTTCAAGCGCCTGGCAGTGTGTCGGACTTTGGGTCCCGCACGGGTTTTCGCAGGCCACCGCCGTCCTGATCTGCGGTGCCGGCGGGCGACACACTGCTGATTGGAACGATTACAGCCCGTCGGCTCCGTGCTACCCAGAATCGACTACGCATACGTTCACACCGACCTTTCATGGGACCCAGTCCGACAGGCTGCTAGGGAACGGGCGCGGGCAGCAGGTCGAGGCGGAAGCCGGCCGGGTTGAGGTCGCCGGTGTCGAGATCGAGGAGGATCGTGATCTCCGCGTTCGCCGGTATGCCCGCCGCGATGTCCCGGCCGCGCTCGAGGTAATCCTTCGGCAGGAAGATGCGCCGCGCGAGCGTGTGCTCCTTGGTGTTGGTCAGCACGAGGTCGAGCGCCGGGTAGCCGAGATCGTGGCCGGCGTGGTTGCGCAGCGTGGCGGTCAACTGGATGAGCCGCGGGCGCGCCGGGTCCATCACCTGCAGGTCGGAGGCCTCGATCGCAATCTGCTTCGGGCGCTGCGGCGGCGAAACCGTGCAGTCGAGCAGGCCGCAGAACTGGACGAGGGCGGGTTTCAGGCCGGGATACCGCGCCGCCAGCTCGGCCCGGTAATAGTAGGCGGCCTGTCCGCCCAGCGCGAACGCGAGCAGCGCGGCGCCGACCGCCCACAGGCGCGCCGCGCGCGGCGACAAACCCGCCTGGAACTGATCGTCGAAGGAGAGCTGCGTCGGCGCCGGGCCGTAGTCATGCTCCTCGTACGCGGTCTCGAGCGCGCGCGTCGCGGCGGGCTGCGCCGGGGCGGTTGCGGGCTCCACCGGCTCGAGCTCGAACCCGGCGGGCGCCCCCGCGCCGGCGTCCCGCAGCGGAGACTCCTGCGCGGCATCGGGCAGGGTGACGAGCGCCTTGAGACCGTCGAATACGGTCATGCAGTGGCCGCACCGCACCTGCCCGTCATGGGCCTGCAGCTGCTGCAGCGTGACGCGGAACGTCGTGCCGCAGGAAGTGCATTTCGTGATCATGCTCATCGCGCGCGTCTCAAGAGCGCTGCTTCAAACCGCATGCGGCCGTGGCGGGCACAGCGTGCGCCTTCAATCGGCATTGCGCGCGGCGCTGAGGAGCGTCCAGCCCTGATCCTGCTCGGGCGCGTCGAAATCGAACCACGGCGCGTAGGCCGCGCGCACGTCGCCCGCCTGCCCCGCGAGCAGCCCGGCAAGCGCAAGCCGGCCGCCCCGCGCGGTGAGCCGCGCGAGCAGCGGCGCGAGCACGATGAGCGGATGGGCGAGAATATTGGCGACCACGATCTGCGCGGGCTGCCGGACCGCGCCGGCAGCCCTGTGAAAGGACACCCGCACGCGATTGTGCATAGCATTGCGGCGCGCCGCAAGCAGCGCCTGCCGGTCGATATCCACGCCCTGGGCGCGTCCCGCCCCGAGCTTCATCGCGGCAATGGCAAGGATGCCGGAGCCGCAACCGTAATCGAGCACCGACTCTCCGCCGTGAGTCCGGCGCTCGAGCCAGCGCAGGCACAGGCGCGTGGTGGGATGATCGCCGGTGCCGAAAGCGAGCCCCGGGTCGAGCAGGACGTTGACCGCGCCGGGGTCGGGCGGCTCGTGCCAGCTCGGCACGATCCACAATCGCGGCGAGACCCGGATCGGCTTGAACTGCTCGCGGCTCGCGCGCAACCAGTCGCGCTCGGCGACGGGACGCACGCGGTGCGGCGGCGGCGCGAATCCGGCGCGGGCGCACGCGGTCGCCACCAGGGCCGTCGCATCCGCGCCCGCCGCGACCAGCGCGCTCACGAGGCTGCGCCGCCACGGGCGCGGCGCCCCGTTCCCGGGGTCGGCAAACACCGGATGCTCGGCCGCCGATCCGGCACCGGCATCCACCACCTCCACGCTGGCCGCGCCGGCTTCGAGCAGCGCATCGGACACCGCCTCGACATCGTCCGCCGCGACTTCGAAGGAGACGGAAAGCCAGCTCACTTCAGGATTGAGCCATTAGGATTGAGGATTGAGCGAAGCAGACTGCAGACCAGCGTCCTTCCCTCAATCCTCGATCCTCACTCCTCGCGGGCTAGTTTGGCGAGCCGCTGCTCGAGGTAGTGGATGCTGGTGCCCCCGCGCAGGAAGCCCGCGTCCTGCAGCAGCTCCTGGTGCAGCGGGATGGTGGTCTTGATGCCTTCGATCACGGTCTCGGAGAGCGCGATGTTGAGCCGCGCGATCGCCTGCTCGCGGGTGTCGCCGTAGGCGATGATCTTGCCGAGCAGGGAATCGTAGTGCGGCGGCATGAAATAGCCGTTGTAGGCGTGGGAGTCCACGCGGATGCCCGGACCGCCGGGCATGTGGTAGGAGGTAATGCGGCCGGGCGAAGGCGTGAAACGGTACGGGTCCTCGGCGTTGATGCGGCACTCGATGGCGTGCCCCCGGAACTGCACGTCGCGCTGCCGGATGGCGAGCTTCTCGCCCGCCGCGATGCGGATCTGCTGCTGCACGATGTCGATGCCCGTGATCGCCTCGGTCACCGGGTGCTCGACTTGAAGGCGCGTATTGATCTCGATGAAGTAGAACTCGCCGTTCTCGTACAGGAACTCGAAGGTCGCTGCCCCCTCGTAGCCGAGCTTGTGGCAGGCTTCGGCGCAGCGCTCGGCGATGCGGATGCGGCTGCGCGAGTTCAGGTGCTGGGCCGGGGCCTCCTCGATCACCTTCTGGTGCCGCCGCTGCATCGAGCAGTCGCGCTCGCCCAGGTGGATCGCGTTGCGAAAGCGGTCGGCGAGCACCTGGAACTCGATGTGCCGCGGGCTTTCCAGGTATTTCTCCAGGTACACCGTCGGGTTGCCGAACGCGGCCTGCGCCTCGGTCCGTGTCATCTGCACCGCCGTCAGCAGCGCGGCCTCGGTGTGCACCACGCGCATGCCGCGCCCGCCGCCCCCGCCCGCGGACTTGATGATCAGCGGGTAGCCGATCGAGCGCGCGATCTTCACCACATCGTTCGGCTCCTGCGGCAGCGGCTCGTCCACGCCCGGCGCCACCGGAATTCCCGCCTTCTTCATGGCGGCCTTGGCGCTCACCTTGTCGCCGAGCAGCCGGATGATTTCCGCCCGGGGACCGATGAACACGAAGCCGCTCTGCGCCACGCGCTCGGCAAAGTCGGCGTTTTCCGCCAGAAAGCCCCACCCGGGATGCACGGCTTCCGCGTCCGTCACCTCGGCGGCGCTGATGATGGCGGGGATGTTGAGGTAGCTCGCGGCCGAGGCCGCGGGACCGATGCAGACCGATTCATCCGCGAGCTTGACGTACTTGGCGTCGCGGTCGGCTTCCGAATGCACGACCACCGTCTTGATGCCGAGCTCGCGGCAGGTGCGCTGGATGCGCAGCGCCACTTCGCCGCGGTTGGCGATCAGGATCTTCTCAAACATCGATTGAACTGCGCGACTAGTGAATGGTGAGTAGTGAGTGGACTAGGGCGCGAAGCGCTTTGCGCTGGCAGGCTTCTCGTCTAATCACTATTCACCACTCACGCCTTATCCCAGGATAATGAGCGGCTCGCCGTACTCCACCGGCTGGCCGTTCTCCACGAGTATGGCCTTGACCACGCCGTCCTGGTCGGCCTCGATCTCGTTGAGCAGCTTCATGGCCTCGATGATGCACAGCGTGTCGCCCGACTTGACCGCCTGCCCCACTTCGACGAAGGCTTTCGCCCCGGGCGCGGAGGAGCGATAGAAGGTGCCCACCATCGGGGAGCGGATGACGTGTCCCTCGGGCGCCGCCTCGCCCTCGGCTGGCGCGGCCGGCGCACCGGTCGCGGCGGGCGCCGCCCCTGCCGCCTGCGGCAGCGTCACCACCTGGGCCACGGGCGCGGCGGCCGGGACCCCGACCGGGCCGCGGCTGATGCGCACCCTTTCCTCGCCCTCGGTGATCTCGAGCTCCGCGATGCCCGACTGCTGCACCAGGTCGATCAGCGTCTTGAGCTTGCGAAGGTCCATGATCACTTCCTTCCCGAATACTGCAGGGCGAACTCCAAGGCAAGCTCATAGCCCTTCGCCCCCAGCCCGCAGATGATGCCGACCGCGATGTCGGTGAAGTACGATTCGCGGCGGAACGGCTCGCGGGCGAACACGTTCGAGAGGTGCACCTCGACGAACGGGATCCCGACCGCCGCCAGCGCGTCGCGCAACGCCACGCTGGTGTGGGTGTAGGCCGCGGGGTTGAGAATGATGAAGTCCACGCGTTCCCGGCGCGCTTGCTGGATGCGCCCCACCAGTTCCGACTCGGAATTGCTCTGATAGGTGGCGAGCCGCACCTTCGCCTTACGGGCGCGCCCGGCGAGGCGGGCATTGATCGCCTTCAGCGTGTCCCGTCCGTAATGCCGCGTCTCGCGCGAGCCGAGCAGGTTGAGGTTGGGGCCATTGATGACCAGTATGTTCTTGGCGCCGGCCATGGGTATCCGTGGTGGATTTCACGGGCTCTGCCGGCCGAAAACCGGCCAGATCCGTGTCGGAAAGGAATGCTGGCCGCGAGTTTGCCCAAATTCGACGCAATTGTCTAGAAATTAGCAGAAGTTAGCGCGAAGTTATTTACAAAACCCTAGTGAAATCAGCGTCCTTCGCTGTTAACTTCCTTATCGGGATCCGGTCGGGGCGCGAGGCCATGATCACGACCCTATGGCTACATACTAGGAGTTTGTCGGACTTAGGACCGACAAACTCCTAAATGCAAAACCGCCTGCGCAAGAACGCAAGAAAAAGGCAGTGAAAACCTTATTTTCAGCCTGCTCGCGCGCCCGTTGGAGGCCAAGAACGGTCTTCATCCCGAATGTCATTTGAAATGCGCAGGCGGTTTTGCTGCGAGCAGCCTGTCGGAATGCCAAGTCCGACAGGCTGCTAGCTAGTTCAAGCGGGACATTGGAGAATGCGCTTCTTTAGAAGTTAAACGAAATAGAGCGAGGTTGCATGATGATCGCCACAACAACCTCAAAGCAAAGGGCTTAGGATGCCCTCAAGTCTGGCTTCTTTGAGCCCCCTAGGTTCACGGCTGACCAGGTTTCCAGCCCGATCGATGATCAGGGTGTACGGCAGCACCCCCGCCCGGTTGCCGGCATCGCGAAGCAGCTCCATGGAGTCGAGCCCGCCGATGAGCAGGGGGTAGTTGATGCCGAACTCGCGGGCGAATTCCGATACCTTTTCCGGCTGGTCGATGGCAATGCCCACGAACAGCAGACTGCGGGAACGATGGCGCTCCTGCAGCCGCACGAAGCCGGGAATCTCTTCCCGGCACGGAGCGCACCAGGTGGCCCAGAAGTTCACCACCAGCACCCGCCCCCGCCACTGCTCCAGGGGCTGGGGGACCCCCTTGAGATCGGGGAGTCGCGCAGCGTAGACGCGCTCCGCAACCTTGCCCGCGTCACCGGGGCTGCTCTTCGACCACCGGTAATAGGCGGCGCCCCCGGCGGCGGCGGCAATCGCGACCGCGGCAAACAGCGCGAGAGTCCGCGCCCGCGTCACCGGACGTTCAGCGCGGTGTCGAGCGCCACCACGAAGCGGTCGGCGGGCTGGAATCCGATCACGCGCAGCTCCTGGATCTCGCGCCCGCCCCGGTCGAAGAAGACGATGCCCGGGGGTCCGAACAGGCGATAGCGCTTGAGCAACGCGGCGTCCTCGGCGTTGTTGGCCGTGACGTCGGCCTGCAGCAGCACCATGTCGCGAAAGCGGGCTTTCACCCGCTCGTCGCTGAACGTATAGCGCTCCATCTCCTTGCACGTGATGCACCAATCGGCATAGAAATCCAGCATCACCGGCCGGCCGGCGGCGGCCTGGATGCGGGCATCGAGCTCGGCCGTGCTGCGCACACGCTGGAATGGCGTTGCCTCCGGCGCCCCGCCCTCGGCGGCGGCGACGCGTAGGCCCGCGAGCGGCTGCAGGATGTCGCGGCCACCCGAAAACGCCCCGATCAGGTAGGCGGCGCCCGCGATGAGCGCGATGACCCCGATGCCCTTACAGAACTTCTGGAAGCCGTGCGCGTTGGCCGGGAGGGGGTCGATCGCTTGCAGGTAGATCGCGGTCACGACCAGCAGCGCGGCCCACAGGAACATCTGGACGGAGATGGAAATGAACGGCGACACGAGGTAGATCGCCACGCCGAGCAGCAGCGTGCCGAAGAAGCGCTTGATCGTCTCCATCCACGGCCCGGCTTTCGGCAGCAGCGCCCCGGCGGAGGCGCCGACCGCGAGCAGCGGCACGCCCATGCCGAGGGCCATGGCGAACAGCGCCGAGCCGCCCAGAATGACGTCGCGGCTCTGGCTGATGTAGAGCAGCGCGCCCGCGAGCGGCGCGGCCACGCACGGCCCGAGGATCAGCGCGGAGAGCACGCCCATCGAGAACACGCTCGCGGCCTGCCCGCCAGGAAAGCGGTTGCTCGCGTCCGCGAGGCGGCTCTGCAGCGCCAGCGGCAGCTGCAGGTCGTAGAAGCCGAACATCGCCAGCGCGAGGGCGACGAACACCGCGGCAAAGGCGCCGACCACCCAGGGATTCTGCAGCGCGGCCGACAGCATCGCCCCGGACAGCCCCGCGGCAACCCCCGCGGCCGCGTAAGTGATCGCCATGCCGAGTACGTACAGGGTCGCAAGCAGCAGGCCCTTTGTCTTGGTGACCGGGTGTCCGGAGCCCACGATGATCCCGGAGAGTATTGGCACCATCGGCAGCACGCAGGGCGTGAACGAGAGCAGCAGGCCGAAGCCGAAGAAGCTCGCGACCGCAAGCCAGAACCCGCCCCCGAGCAGCGCAGCGATGCGGCTGTCCTCGCTCCCGGCGGAGGTTGCGGATGCAGCACCGTCAAAAAGGCCCGGGGCGTCGGTCCGCGTCGCCGCCACGCCGAGCGCCGCGAGCTTCAACTCGGCCTTATGCTCGTAGGGCACGTAGCAGACGCCGACATCGGCGCAGCCCTGCGAGACCGCCGTGAGCGTGACCGCTGGCAGGCCGGCCGCCGCGGTCTCGAACGGCAGCGTGATGCTGAGATTCCCGCGATACGTTTCGACCTCTCCGAAGAACTCGTCGCGATGCGTCTTCCCGGCAGGCAGCGCGGCGGGGCCGAGCCGCGCGCCCCCGGGGGAAAGCGAGAAACGGAATTTTTCGCGATAGAGGTAGTAGCCGGGCGCGATCTGGTAGTTCACCTCGATCGAGCGCGCGTCCTTCAGGCGCGCCATGAAGCGGAACGCCTTCTCGGGTTCCAGCAGCTCGGGTTCGGCGCCGCGGCCCGGGAACGAGACCAGCGCCAGGAGCAGGATCAGAATGACGCGCATAGCTGGCGCCAGAAGCGTGAATGGTGATTGGTGAAAACCCGGCGTCATCACTTCACCCTGCATCTACGATTCGCGACTCACGGAATTTGTTCAGCCCATGGAGCTGGCGGATTCGTCCGCCACCCATTGCAGGTACTGCGCCAGGCCGTGCACCGCTGGGACCGCGATAATCTCTGGAAGTTCATAGGGATGGAGCGCGCGTATCGCCGCTTCAACCGCCTCGTAGCGGGCCGCGCGCGTCTTGATCAGGACCGGCACCTCCGCGGCGCTCTCGAGCTTCCCCTTCCAGCGGTAGACGGAGGTGCATTCCGGGAGCACGTTCACGCAGGCCGCGAGACGCTCCGAGATGAGCGCCTCGGCGAGCCTCACCGCCGCCTCGCGGTCGGGAAGATTGGTGAGCACGACGATGACCTCATCCATAATGCCGTGAACGGTGAACGGTGAACGGTGAACGGTCAGGCGCTGCCGGGATTGCCTCACCACACGAGTAGAAACAAACGCTGCATCCGCCGAGGGAAGCCAACCACTGTGGTAGACTGCCGCCCTCCGCCAACCGGTGTGGGCGTCCGCGCGGCGCGAAGTTGCCGCAACTGGCGGCTCGCAGGCGTCTCATAATGGAATTCTAGCGTGAAGCACGCTTTTCTACCCAAGGACCGGCGAACAGGCCGGTTCGCCGTTAACCGTTCACCGTTCACTGCCTAGATGTCCCACCAGGTCACGATTCAATCGAGCGGACACGCGTTCACCGTCGATGACGGCGAAACCGTGCTCGCCGCCGCGCTGCGGGGGGGCATCGTCATCGCCTACGGCTGCCGCCACGGCTCCTGCGGCACCTGCAAGGGCAGACTGCTGGAGGGGGCCGTGGATTACGGCACCTACCAGGAGCAGGCCATGTCCGAAGCGGAGAAGCGCTCCGGCATGGCGCTGTTCTGCCAGGCGAAGCCGCTCGCCGATCTGCTGATCCAGTGCCGCGAGATCGGCACGGCGGTGAAAGGCATCCAGATCAAGATGCTGCCCACGCGCATCATGAAGATGGAGCGCGCCGCGCCGGACGTCATGCTGCTCGAGTTGAAGCTGCCGGCGAACGAGAAGCTGCAGTTCCTCGCCGGGCAGTATGTCGACGTGGTATTGCGGGACGGCACGCGCCGCAGCTTCTCGATGGCGAATGCGCCGCACGCGGATGCGCTCCTGCAACTGCACCTCCGGAATTACGGCGGGCCGTTCAGCCGGCACGTCTTCAACAGCATGAAGGAGAAGGACATCCTGCGCGTCGAGGGGCCGTTCGGCACCTTCTTCCTGCGCGAGGAGAGCGCGAAGCCCGTCGTGCTGGTGGCCAGCGGCACCGGTTTCGCGCCGATCAAGGCGATGATCGAGCACGCGCTGCACGCGGGCATGAAGCGCCCGATGACGGTCTACTGGGGCTGCCGGGTGCGCGCGGACCTCTACCTGCACGAACTTGCCGAGCGCTGGCAGCGCAACGGCGGGCTGCGCTACGAGCCGGTGCTCTCGGAGGCGCTCGCCTCGGACAACTGGAGCGGGCGCACGGGGCTCGTGCATCGCGCGGTGATGGAGGATTTCCCCGATTTGTCCGGCCACCAGGTCTACGCCTGCGGCGCGCCGGTGATGGTGGAGGCGGCGCGCCGCGACTTCACCTCGAAGTGCGGACTGCCGGAGGAGGAATTCTTCTCCGACTCCTTCACGCCCGCCGCCCCGGGATAGCGGCTGAAGTCTTGACCGCGGAGAAGTCAGAGGGCGCGGAGAAAACAAGCGGCGAGGCATGACTGGCAACGGTCTTCCGGCATCTCGCATCTCGCATCTCGCATCCCGTATCCGCATCTGTTCATCGCCCCATGTCCCGCCCCGGCGCCCGCAAGTTCGCAGTGCTTTCGATCGCCGCGGCGGTGGTGACCATCGGCCTGAAAACGCTGGCATGGTGGCTCACCGATTCGGTCGGCCTGCTCTCCGATGCGCTCGAAGGAACGATCAACTTGGTTGGCGCCATGGTCGTGCTGGCCGCGCTCGCCATCGCGGCGCGCCCGCCCGACGAGAACCATGCTTTCGGCTACACCAAGGCCGAGTATTTTGCGAGCGGACTGGAGGGCATGCTGATTCTGATCGCTGCGATTGCCATCGCCATCGCCGCGGTGGATCGCCTCATCGCGCCGCGCCCGCTCGAGCACGTCGGCGCCGGACTGGCGG
Organism: Betaproteobacteria bacterium; assembly: GCA_016192825.1. Classification (GTDB taxonomy): domain Bacteria; phylum Pseudomonadota; class Gammaproteobacteria; order Burkholderiales; family SG8-41; genus SG8-41. Next base: position 43,236 of record JACPTK010000027.1, read on the forward strand.
TGTCGGTCGCCGCCTCGCTCGTCAATTACGCGGTGGCGCGCCGGCTGTTCGAGGCCGGCCGCGATTACCGTTCCATCGCGCTCGAAGCCGACGCCCGGCACCTGATGACCGACGTGTGGACCTCCGCGGGCGTTCTGGTGGGCGTCGCCGCGGTGTGGGCCACCGGCTGGGGACGGCTCGATCCCCTGATCGCGCTGGCGGTGGCCGCCCACATCGTGTGGTCGGGCTACCAGTTGATGCAGCGCTCCTACACGGGCCTGCTCGACCGCGCGTTGCCGCCGGAGCAACTCCGGATTCTCGACCGCGTGCTCGAACGCTACCGCGCCCGAGGCGTGGACTTCCACGCGTTGCGCACGCGCCAGGCCGGCGCGCGCTCGTTCGTGACCCTGCACGTACTGGTGCCCCCGGACTGGACGGTCGCGCAGGGCCACGATCTGGCGCACCAGGTCGAGGAGGATATCCGCAAGGAACTGCCCGACGCCGTTGTGCTGACCCACGTCGAGCCGATCGGCCATCCCGAGTCGTACCGGGACATCGACTTCGACAGCTAGCCTAGCTTCCACACTTGTGGATCGTTATCGCTGATGGCGGCGGGTGGTTGCGCGAACGCGACAGCGGCTTGGCAGAGTGAAACGCGCGCTGTGAGCGTGACCGGGCAGTGTGTTGGGGCGGTCGAAATCGCGCAAA
>JACPTK010000034.1 GCA_016192825.1 Betaproteobacteria bacterium
CTCCCACGCCAGAGCGTAGGTCTTCACTACAGCCGCTTTCGCGCCTTCCGCGACCCTCGCCCTCAGAAAAACCAAAGGGTTGCACTGCGCAACACGGCGCGACAACCCGAAAAACAGCGCGAATGCGCTAAGTCAGGCTAGATTAGACCAATTCTGGCGCAACCAGGTTTTTGGCCTGCAACGGGAGATTAAGGAGACGGGCGAAAGGGGGCCGCCGTCACGCGATTTTCCACAGGCTTGATTTGCCCCGCCTCATGCTGTCGAAGAAGTAGGACATCGACGGGTGGAGCAGGGGCCCCGGTTTCCGGGGATGCGACCCCGGCGATGGCCACGATTTCGGACCAAGAAAGCTGACGTTCGCGCGTCAGAAGTGGCTTCCGAGAGCGATTAGCCGCGACGCATTGAATCAAAGAAATCCGCGTTGCCCTTCGTCGCCCTGATCTTGTCCAGCAGGAATTCCGTGGCTTCCAGTTCATCCATCGGGTAGAGCAGCTTCCTCAGCACCCAGATCTTCTGCAGCACGTCCTGCTTGATCAGCAGCTCCTCGCGGCGCGTGCCGGAGCGGTTGACGTTGATCGCCGGGAAGATGCGCTTCTCGTACATCCGCCGGTCGAGGTGGATCTCCATGTTGCCGGTGCCCTTGAATTCCTCGTAGATCACGTCGTCCATGCGGCTGCCGGTGTCGATCAGCGCGGTGGCGAGGATGGTCAGGGACCCGCCTTCCTCGACGTTGCGCGCGGCGCCGAAGAAGCGCTTTGGGCGCTGCAGCGCGTTCGCGTCGACGCCGCCCGTCAGCACCTTGCCGGACGCCGGGACGACGGTGTTGTAGGCGCGCGCGAGACGGGTGATGGAATCGAGCAGGATCACGACGTCCTTCTTGTGCTCGACCAGCCGCTTCGCCTTCTCGATCACCATCTCGGCGACCTGCACGTGGCGCGAGGCGGGCTCGTCGAAGGTGGAGGACACCACCTCGCCCTTCACCGAGCGGATCATTTCCGTCACTTCCTCGGGCCGCTCGTCGATCAGCAGCACGATCAGCACCACGGCGGGGTGATTGGTGGTGATGGCGTGGGCGATGTGCTGCATGAGCACGGTCTTGCCGGCCTTCGGGGGCGACACGATCAGCCCGCGCTGGCCCTTGCCGATCGGGGCGATGATGTCGATGATGCGCCCGGTGATGTTCTCCTCCGCCTTGATATCGCGCTCGAGCTTGAGGAGCTCGGTCGGATGGTAGGGCGTGAGATTCTCGAACATGATCTTGTGCTTCGAGTTCTCCGGCGGCTCCTCGTTGACCTTGTCCACCTTGACCAGCGCGAAGTAGCGCTCGCCGTCCTTGGGCGTGCGGATCTCGCCCTCGATCGAGTCGCCCGTGTGCAGGTTGAAGCGGCGGATCTGCGAGGGGCTGACGTAGATGTCGTCGGTGCCCGCGAGATACGACGTGTCCGGCGAGCGCAGGAACCCGAAGCCATCCGGCAGCACTTCGAGCGTGCCGCCGCCGTAGATGCTTTCCCCCCGCTTCGCCTGGTTCTTGAGCAGCGCGAAGATCAGCTCCTGCTTGCGCATGCGGTTGGCGCCGTCCACTTCGTTCTTGGCGGCCATCTCCAGCAGCTCGCCGACGTGGAGATTCTTGAGATCGGATAAGTGCATAAACTGCGGCTCTTTGTGGGTGGAAACGGGGGAAGGCGGGGAAGAAGCGGCCCCGGTCCCCGGGCCGCCCGTGTCCTGCGGCGGGGCCGGGCGCCGGTCGTCCGGACGCTTGCGGGGAAAGTGGGAAGCTCTAGATATGGCTGTCAATAAATGCCGTCAGTTGGGATTTGGACAGGGCGCCGACCTTGGTCGCTTCGACGGAGCCGTTCTTGAACAGCATCAGGGTGGGAATGCCGCGAATGCCGTATTTCGGCGGCGTGGCCTGGTTTTCGTCGATGTTGAGCTTGGCGACCTTGAGCCGGCCGGAGTACTCCTTCGCCACCTCGTCGAGGATGGGCGCGATCATCTTGCACGGGCCGCACCATTCGGCCCAGTAATCCACCAGCACCGGCGTCGGCGACTGCAGCACCTCGGGCTCGAAGGTCTGGTCGGTCACGTAATGAATGTGCTCGCTCATTGAAACTGCTCTCGGGAATCGGTCGGAAAGCGCCACGGGAAGGTGTGGCATCAGGACTTGCCCCATTATGCTAACGAAATTTCCCCGCTTTGCATAGGGCCATGCCGGACCCCCGCCGGGGTCCTGTCTGATAAAATAGGGACTCCCCCCGGCATTTCAAGCGCCCGGAAATCCCGAAGGAATACTATGACTTACGTGGTTACCGAGACTTGCATCAAGTGCAAATACACCGATTGCGTCGACGTTTGCCCGGTGGACTGCTTCCGCGAGGGCCCGAACATGCTAGTCATCGATCCCGACGAGTGCATCGACTGCACCCTGTGCGTCGCGGAGTGCCCGGTGGAGGCGATTTTCGCCGAGGACGACGTGCCCGACAGCCAGAAGCAGTGGACGCCGATCAACGCCGAGCTGGCCAAGGCGTGGAAG
>JACPTK010000074.1 GCA_016192825.1 Betaproteobacteria bacterium
TCGACCGCCGCCACGCGCAGGCGTATCGTTGTGCGGTTTATCTGCTGCGGCGGGTGGTGAACGAACCAATCGCCAAGGTGGCGCGGCGCGCCGGTATATCCGCCCCACGGGTGTCGCAAATTCAGGCCGAGGCGGAAAGCGTCAGGCCGCAAGGGCCGATGCGGAAGCTGTTGGATCTCTATAAGGTAAAGCGTTGACCCCTTTGTCTGCTCGTTGGATCTCTATAAGGTAAAGCGTTGACCCCTTTGTCTTGACCCCTTTGTCCGCGCGAGCTTCAGGCGGCAAAGCTGCCGAAGCGTTCGTGGGTCAAGATCAGCCAGATTCGCACGCTTGCCACCGAGCGCATCGGGACGAGACTCGGCCGCGCCTCGCCCGAGGAAATTGCGCAGGTCGTCGAGGGCCTCAATGAAATTATCGGAATCTAACCGCCGGTTCGTGACCGACGCGTTCCGCGCGGCACAACCGGGACGTTAGCGGTCAATAACATACGGCGCTACAATGTCCACGCGCATCGCGGTTGAGGAGGCCCAGTATGTCCACGGCTGTTGCTGAAATTAAGGCCAAGATTCGGGAGTTGAGTCTCGAAGACAAGGCGGACCTGATCCGCTCCCTTATCGCTGAGCTCGACGGCCCGCCCGACGCCGACGTCGAGAACGCCTGGTTGATAGAGGCGCAGCGGCGTCATCGGGAGATCGTCGAAGGCAAGGTGCAGCCGATCCCCGGCGAACGAGTGTTCGCAAATCTCCGCGGGCGCCTGAAGCGATGAGGCTGGAGTTCCACCCCGAAGCGGAGTTGGAACTCATCGAGGCGGCGCTACACTACGAGCTACAAGTTCCGGGTTTGGGCGAGCGTCTCGAATCCGAGGTTCGGCGTGCGACGGATCTTCTGCTCGATCATCCCGAGATTGGTCAGCTGGTTGATCCCGACCTGCGCCGGTTCGCCCTTCCCCGTTTTCCCTTTACCCTGATTTACAGCGCGACACCTGATGTGCTCCGCATCGAGGTAGTTGCACATCAAAGCCGCTTGCCCGGATACTGGAGGTCGAGAATCGACCGCTAACCGTGCGATCGACAGCGACGCGGGAAAGCGCTGCGCGCTTCCCGGCGCGCATCACCGCGGATGTTGGGCGCACAGGAAGCGATGACCCGCAGGTTCGCATATACGTCCATGCAGGAGCCATCCCAATGCCAATCAGCGAATTTCCGGACCCAAAATATCTGATCAATGTACGCGAGCTAGGCGAGCGACTGGGCGCGGTTACCCTGATCGACCTGCGCCCGGCGGAGGATTTCTCGCTCGGTCACATTGAGGGAAGTAAGCATCTCGACATCTATGGCGTCAGCCTGAACGACTCTTCGGACGCACCGTTGAACGCCTTCCTATCAATGTTTCAAGCACTATTCGGGTCCCGAGGCGTTTCCCAGGACAAACCGGTGGTGATCTATGACCACGAGACCGGCGAGCGGGCGGCGCGGGCGGTCTGGCTCCTCGCAGTCCTGAATCATCCGGACGTCAGGATCCTTGACGGCGGAACTCAGGCGTGGACCACGTCGGGTAATCGACTCGTCCGTCTGAAGGAGGCAGCGCCGCCGGTCGACCCCACGAAGGCGCGGCCGATGCCCCCCGCTTACGAAGGAATGCGAAATCTGGATCTGTTGGCAACCAGGCTCGATGTCCATCGGGCAATCGATGAAGACGAGACGCTCATTGTTGACGTCAGGCGGGAGTCGGAGTATCGAGGCACGGAAAAGCGGGCGCGGCGCGTCGGAACGATTCCGGGCGCCGTGCATATCTTCTGGCGCGATCACTTGGACACCAGGGGTGCGTTGCGGCCAGCGGATGAAATCCGCGATCTCTATGTTTCGAAGGGTATCACCCCGGACAAGACCATCGTTCCTTTCTGCCAGGGCGGCTACCGCTCGGCCAACACATTCCTCGCGCTCAAGTCTTTGGGCTATCCGAGCGTCCGAAACTATGTGGGATCTTGGGGAGAATGGGGAAACAGGGACGATTCGAAGATCATCATCCCGGACCCGGGCAGTAGCGGGCCGCGATGACGCCCAACTGTGGTGCTTGGCGTCTTGGCGGTTCGACCAGGTCTTCCGCTATTTCTCTAACCCCGAGACTCGATTTTCTTCCGTAGGCGCTCGATGTACTTGTCCTCGTCGATCACGAAGCGCTCGTGCTCGGCTTCCCCCACCTGCTCGACGTCGTCGTAGACCTTCACCTTGAACGTCAGCTTGCGCCTGTCGATCCCGACGAGCTCGGCCTCGGCCCGCACTTTCTTGCCGACGGGCGTGGGCGCGAGGTGGCGGATGTTGACCGACAGGCCGACCTGGCCCTGGCCGGGCTTGAGGCACGGCGCGACGAGGTGATGCGACGCCATCTCCACGAACAGCGTCATGGACGGCGTCGAGAACACGCGGTAGCCGCCGCGCAGGGTGGTGAGCTTTTCCTCCACCACCCACTCCTGGGTGTGCTTCATTCCGATCTTCAATGTATCCATTCTTGCGGTCAGTTGTCAGTTGCCAGTTGTCAGTCCCAAGCGAGAAACCATCAGCTCGTAGCTGGCAGCTCGTAGCTGGTAGCTCGTAGCTGGCAGCTCGTGGCTGGCAGCTGGTAGCTCGTAGCTGACAACCGGCAATTCACCATGCCGACTGCAGGATCTCGCCGAGCAGCTCGCGTTCTCGCACAAACTCCCGCTTCGGGTCGGCGTTGAAATTCCTCAGCGATAGCTCGAGCACCTGCGGCAGGCGCTCGCGCGCGATGCCGAGCGCGGACAGGCGGGTGGGCATGCCAAGCGCGGCGAGATCCTTCTCCATTCTCTCCGCGATGTGCCCGGGCATTTCGGCCGGCGCAGCGCCGGCGATGCCCAGGCCGGCCGCGATCCGCGCCATGGGTTCCGGATCGCGGTCCCCGAGCCGGCGCAGCAGGGTGCCGATCAGCGCCGCGTACGCCTCGCCCTGCCCGACGTGCGGAAAGACGCTGATGATGGAAGTCGAGAACGCGTAGGCGACGCGCATCACCCAGTGGCGCGCGAACTGCGAGCCCCCGTCATCCGACTCCCGGTTCTGCAGCAGCGTCGCCGCGCACAAATCGAAGCGGGGCGCGGGATCGCCCGGGTCGGCGATGCGCGGCAGGGCGCCAGCCGCGAGCCGGTAGGACTGCAGCCGGTCGGCTTCCACGAGCGGGTTCTCGGCCACCGCGCCGAGGTTCATCGCCGCCCTGCAGTAAATAGTCCCGGCGCCCGTGCGGATCAGCTCCGGAGGCGCGGTAAGGAGTGCGTCCGTATCCCAGAAAATTGCGGCTGGCCGCGTCTTGGGGTCGAAGAACTCCATGCCGCGCGCGGTGGCGTCGTCCTTCATGCGCGAGCCCGCGCGGTTCTGCGCGGTGGTCGGGGCCGTCAGCACGTTGAGGATGGGCAGCTTGGGCGCGAGCAGCTTGGGGCTCACCGCCGGCCCGTGCTCGGGATACTGCGTGACGAGCCGCTCGACCGGATCCTTCTCCGCGAGCAGGATCGTCACGATGCGCGCGCCCTGGATCACGCTGCCCGCCCCGACGCCGATGAGGAGGTCGGTCCGCGCGGCGCGCGCGGCTTCGACCGCGCGCATGATCGACGAGCGCGAGGTGTCCTTGTCGATTTCGTCGAACACGCCGCAGCAGCGATCGGCCAGCAGCTGCTTCATCCGCGAAATCAGCGGCGTTTTGCGCGACACCGTGCGGCCGCACACGATGAAGGCGCGCCGCGCGCGGTGGCGGCCCGCCTCGTCGGGCAGGCGGTCCAGCGCGTTTTTCCCGCTATAGAGCCTGTAGGAGTAGCCTGTTGCGCGAAAATCGTAGCTATACATGATCGATCATCCGTTACATGAATTCGGGCCTGCCCGGTTGGAATGAAACGGCGCGCGCAGCTCGCTTGCCGGCTTGACGAGATAGGACTCCCGGCTCGCCGCGCTCAATACGTCGTTGGCCAGTTGTTGAGCAAATGACTTCCTACCCCGTTGGTCAGGCGCATCGAATGCACTTGCAGCGTTCGTATCAGGTAGGCCCTCGTATCGCGGGGGTCGATGACGGATTGCGTCTCATACAGGGCGGCCAGGCCCCAGACTGACGAATCCTGCGCGATTTCATCCGCCAGCTGCTTGAACCGCGCCGGATCATCCGCCTCCTTCAATCCGTGGAGGATATTCACCCCGACGGAGGGGTCCACGAAACCGAGATCGGCGGTGGGCCAGCACGCCACCTCATCCGAGTTCTTGCCACCCCCCATGTTCAGGTAGGCCTTCCCGTAGCTCTTGCGCAAGATGATGGAAATCTTGGGCACCGTGACCTGCGACAGCGCGTTCACCCAATTGATGATCCGTCCCGGCGCCGCGCGCTGCTCCCCTTCCAGCCCGATCAGGAAACCGGGCACATCCACGAGGAAGACGATCGGAATATTGAACGAGTCGCACAGGACCAGGAAGCTGACGACCTTGTTGCAGGCGTCCACATCCAGCGCGCCGCCCTTGTGGATGGGGTTGTTCGCGATGACGCCTATCGTGGTCCCGTTCAATCGGGCCAGCGTGGTCACCACCGCGCGCCCGAACCCGGCTTTGAGCTCGAACACGCTGTCCAGGTCCACGAAGGCATCGATGATGGCGCGCACGTCATAAGTCTGGCTTCTCGACTCGGGAAGCAGGTCCAGCATCTTCCGGCAACCCTCTTCCGATCCCGGGGGAACGTCATAGCGGGGCGGCGCCTCGTTGCAATGACTCGGCATGTAGGACAGGAAGCGCTTCACGGCGTCCAACGCCTGCTGGTCGGTATCCACCGCCCTGTCCACGAGCCCGGAAACCCTCGTGTGCATCTTCCAGCCGCCCAGCTCTTCGGCGGTGACGGGGCGCCCGATTGCCTTCTCGGACACGCGATGGCTCGCCACCGCCAGCGTTGCGCCCTTGCGCATGACGACGAAGTCGGAGAGGCAGGCGTACCAGGCGGAATGCCCGAAGCAACTGCCGAGCAACGCGGATGCCCAGGGCGACGTGCGCAACCGCTGGTACTCCGCGCCGTCCTGGCCGATGATGGCGCGCCCGGCGGACCCCATGCGGTCGGGCATGCGGGCGCCGCTCGTTTCCCCCAAAAAGACCAGCGGAAAGCCGCGTCGGTTGGCGACGGTCTTTACATGCTTGACCTTCTTTTGGTTGGTCAAGGCGCTGGATGCGCCCAGAACCGTGAAGTCGTTCGAGATGATGCCCACGTCCCTGCCGTTGACGCGCGCGAATCCCACGACCTTTCCGTCACCTGGCGTCCGGTCGCGCATTTCCGGCCGGGCCGAGGTGGCGTAGAGGCCGGACTCCATGAAGCTGTCGGGATCGGCGAGATGCTCGATACGCTCGCGCGCGTTCAGCACGCCTTGGAGCCTGCGCTGCTCGAGCTTCGCCGGCCCGCCCATCGCCATCGCCCGCAGGCGGCGCTGCTCCAGTTCCTGAATCAATGCACTAAACGGCATGATGTCTCCTTGATTGATGGGATCGCCCGGAAACGGGTGCCGCTACGCCGGACCTGGCGCGGAGGATCTCGACTTGACGAATGGCTCATGGCCATGCAGGGCCGACAGGGCGAGCGCGGCGGGACTCAGCTCGTCGAACACCGGAATGCCGAGCCTGATGGCGCGCTCGCGGAACCTGCGCTTGCGGGCTTCCAGCCGGGGCGCGCCGTCCGATCGCAGGACCACGATGAAATGCCCCTGCCCCGGATACCGGGCCCGCACGCGCAGGATCGCCTTCATCAGGTTCTGGAGATCGGGTTCGCAATGGACGTGCCCGGAGGAAGGTCCAGGGCGGCCAATGCGTCCCGCGTCGGCTTGTCAAACGGCACAACCTCCATGCCGAGGCCCGAGAGGAAATCGGTTGCAAGAACGCTGGTGCCGCCTCCATTGCCGAGCGTCACCACACCGGAAAATCTCAGGCCCCGAGTGCTTCCGCGCCGGATGAACGCGTTCTGGCGTCCGATACCGCTGCTCGACGCCCCGACTACCGCTACCGTGCGGGGCGAGAAAAGGGGCGCAAAAACGGCTTGCGGGTCGGGATCTGTCATTGCAGGCTGGGCCGGCGGCATATCAGGTATGCCCGCAGGAGTGCGGGCCGTCCCCGCAGTTGCGAGCTGTAGTCGGCGTTACAGCCTCCTGCTGGATTTGAATCGCTCGTGCGTCTGCAGCGCCGCCAGCGCGCGCCCGGCATCCGCCATTTCATCGTACACCGGGATGCCGAGCGCGACGGCGCTCGCGCGGAAGGCGCGCTTGCGCTCTTCCAGCGCAGGCTCGCCGTCGGAGCGCAGCACCAGCACGAAATGCGCCTGACCAGGATACCGCGCCTGCACGCGCAACGCGGCCTGCACCAGGTTATCGAGCACTTCGGGCTTGGTGCGCCCCGCGAAAGCCGAGAGATTGAGGTGCATCACCAGCGCGTCCGGCTTGCCTATGCCGTAGATGATCTCGAGTATCTTCTCCGCCACGCGCCCGTCGTCCTGCTGCAGCGTGCCCACCGGGCAATCGACCGGATTGGTGATGCTGGTGCCGGGCGGAAGCTTCAGCGCCACCAGCGCATCGACGGCTTCCTTTCCGAACGGCGTGACGTCGAGGCCCAGGCGCGCGTAATAGTCGGTCGCCAGCACGCTCGCGCCGCCGCCGTTGCCGAAGAGCGCGACGCGCCGCGTCGGGTGCCGGGGTTGCGGCGTGAGCGTCTGGAAGATCAGCAGCGTGTCGATGAATTCGTCAAGCGTCTCCACCAGCACGCATCCGGTCTGCTTCGACAGCGCGACCCACGCGCGGTCATCGCCCGCCAGCGAGCCGGTGTGCGAAATCGCGGCCGCGCGGCCCTGGGAGGTACGCCCCCCCTTGAGGATCACCACCGGCTTGGCGGCGCGGGTCGCGCGCAGGATTTCGAACAGCCGGCGCCCGTCCCGGGCGGTCTCGATGTACATCCCGATCACCCGGGTCTGCGGGTCGGCGCCAAAGTATTCGAGCAGCTCGTTCGGCCCGACATCGGCGCAGTTGCCGACCGTGATCAGGCCCGAAAACACGAGACCGCGCGACAGGCCGCGGCGGATGATGTCGGTTCCGAGCCCGCCACTCTGGGAGACGATGCCGACCGGGCCCGTCTCCTCGGGCCCGATCTCGGTGAAGGTCACGCGCCCGCGCGGCGTATAGATCCCGAGGCAATTGGGCCCGATCAGCCGCGCGCCGCCGGCGCGCGCCGCCGCGACCAGCTCGTCCTGCAGTTCTCGACCCTCGTCCACTTCGCCGAAGCCGCTCGATATCACCTGCGCGAAGCGCACCCGGCCTCGCGCCTCCCTGAGCAGCGGCGGCACCTGCGCCGCGGCGATCGCGATGTAGGCGTAGTCCACGGGTTCGGGGGTCTCGCCCAGGTTGCGGTAGGCCTTCAGGCCGTCGATCTCGCCCGCCGACGGGTGGATCGGATAGATCGCGCCGGTGTAGCCGAACTCGCGGATGCGCCGGATGAAGACATTGGGCAGCGCCGCGCCCTTGGTGGACGCGCCGACTACCGCCACGGTCTTCGGCTCGAACAGCGGCCTGAATGCTTCGATTACGCTATCGCTCACGTTCAAAATCGGGAAATAGACGGGATTTACATGATTAACGGCATGACACCCATGCACCGATTTGCCGGTTCGCCCCGCGCGGAGTCACCGTTGCCCTGGTTCTAATCCTGTAAATCCTGTAAATCCTGTTAATCCTGTCCATTAGTCCATTGCCTGCGTCAACACAAAGCGCGCATCGACCGCGACCGCGCCGTGCTCGGAGACGATCAGGGGATTGATGTCCGCCTCCGCGATATCCTGCGCATGCGCCATCAGCACCCCGCCTTCGCCACCCACCTTGAGCAGAACGTCCACGATCGCCTCGCGCGACACCGGCTTGCGCCCGCGCGCCCCGCGCAGGAGCGCGGCGCCTTTCAGTTCGTCCAGCATTTCCTCCGCGTCCTGGCGCGTGATGGGGCAGATGCGAAAGGACACGTCCGCGAGCACCTCCACGAATATGCCGCCCAGGCCCACCATGACCAGCGGCCCGAACTGAGGATCGCGCACGCCGCCGACGACGATCTCCTGCCCCGCCGCGGCCATCTCCTCCACCAGGAACCCCTCGATTCGGGCGTCCTTCTTGTAAGCGCGCACGCTCGCAAGCACCTCCTCGCACGCCGTCGCCAGTTCCTCGCCGGATGTGATGCCGAGCCATACCGCGCGCGCTTCGCTCTTGTGCAGGATGTCGGGCGAGAGCACCTTGAGGACGAGCGGTGGATTGAGCCTGCCGAACGCCGCCCTCACCTCGCTCGCGTCCTGCACTACGAGCGACTTCGGCACCACGACGCCGAAGCTCGCGAGGAGCTGTTTCCCCGCGCCTTCATCGAGCGCGGCGCGCCCCTGCTTCCTCGCTTCTGCAATCGCTTCGAACCCGGACATATGACCTTAAATTAGCCGCCAAGACGCGGAAAAACCCCTCGTCGAAATAGCCGCAGAGACGCAAAGACGCAAAGGAATCCTTTCATCAAAAACCGACGCTCGGGAAATCATCACAATGATCCTGAGTCTTGCGCGAGCCGCAATTTCATCGATCCAATCCAGACTCATGTTTTGTTCTGCTTCGTGCCTTTGCGCCTCTGCGGCTATTTTCGGGTTGCAAGCACTTCGGGTATGAGGCCCGTATGCACGCGCCCCGCGCGGAACGGCTCGGAGCGCAGCACCGCGAGCACCGCGGGAATGTTGTTCTTGACGCCCTCGATGGCGAAATCCGCCAGCACGTCGATCAGCGTGTCGATCGCCGCGTGGCGCGTGTCCGCGCGGACGATCGCCTTGGCGATCATCGGATCGTAATGCGGCGTGACGTCTCCGCCCTCGGCATAGCCGGTTTCGACGCGCACGCCGTGATCGAGCGGGGGGCGGAACACCTTGAGCCTGCCGGGCGACGGAAAAAAATTCTTCGGGTCCTCGGCGTAGATCCGCGCCTGGATCGCGTGCCCGGTTACCTGGACTTTCTCCGGCAGGATGTCCGAAAGGCGCTCGCCCGCCGCCGAGCGGATCTGCGCCTTCACGAGATCGACGCCGGTCACTTCCTCTGTGACGCCGTGCTCGACCTGCAGCCGCGTGTTCATTTCGAGGAAGCTGAATGCGCCGTCCGCGCCCAGCAGCATCTCGACCGTGCCGATGTTGTCGTAGCCCATCTTTCGCATGATATCCGCGACCTGGCCCGCCACTTCGCCGACCCGCGCGCGCGGCAGCCCGGGGGCGGGCGCCTCCTCGATCACCTTCTGGTTGCGCCGCTGCGTCGAGCAGTCGCGCTCGTAGAGATGCGCCACGGCGCCGTGAAGGTCGCCCAGCACCTGGAACTCGACGTGGCGCGGGCGCTCGATCAGCCGCTCGAGGTAGACCTCGGCGTTGCCGAAGCCGCGCTCCGCCATCGAGCGCGAGCGTTCCACCGCGGCGAGCAGCTCCGCCTCGTCCTTTGCCGGCAGCATGCCGATCCCGCCGCCGCCGCCCGCCGGCTTTACCAGCACCGGAAAACCGATCGCATGCGCGGCGGCCAGAACCGCGGCGGGGTCCGCGGGCAGCACGCCGGAGCCGCGGGCCATCGGCATGCCGTGGCTCGCCGCGAGCTCGCGCGCCCGCGTCTTGTGCCCCATCGCCTCGATCCAGCGCGGCGACGGGCCGATGAAGCGCGCGCCAGTGTCCGCCACCTTCTGCGCGAACGCCGCGTTCTCCGCAAGAAAGCCGTAGCCCGGATGCAGGGCGTCCGCGTGCGATGCGCGCAGGGCCTCGAGCAGCGCGCCCTGGTTGAGATAGCTCTCGCGCGCCGGCGCGGGACCGATCGCGCGCGTCTCGCTCGCCATTTCCAGATACGGCGCCCCGGCGTCCGCCTCGGAATAGACGGCAACGGAATGGACGCCCATCTCCCCGAGCGCCCGCAGCACCCGCGCGGCGACCGCCCCGCGATTGGCCACTACGACTTTATTGAACATCGAAATGCGTGATAGGTGATAAGTGATAGGTGATAGGAATCCCCGCCTCGGCAGGCAAGGCGGGAATAGAGAAATAGGTTCCTGCACTTATCACTTATCACCGGTCACTTATCACGCCTTAGTAAGACGTGGGCCAGCTGCGCATCAGATGCTGGCCGACCCCCTTGGTTATGCGAAGCTTGAACACGTCGAGCATGCGGATCAGGTAATCGCGCGTGTGCTCGGGCCGAAGCACGGCCTGGGCCGCGTAGACCGCCGCCAGGCCCCACACGTCGGCGCCCTTGCGGATGTCGGCAAGCGCCTCCTCGAACCCCGGCTCGCCCACGCCCACGCCGTGCACGATGTTGGTCGCGAACTCGGGGCTCATGAAACTCACTTCCGCCGTCGGCCACGCGGCAATGTCGTCGGAATGGCGCCCGCCGCCCATGCAGACGTAAGCACGACCGTAGCTCTTGCGGATGATGACGGACAGGTGCGGCACCGTGACCAGCGTTATCGCGTTCATGAAGTTCATGATCTTGCCGGGCGCGCCGGCGCGCTCGGCTTCGGTGCCGATCTGGAAACCGGGCGTGTCCACGAGCAGCACGATGGGCACGTTGAACGAGTCGCACAGGACCAGGAAATCAACGATCTTGCGGCAGGCGTCGGCGTCGAGCGCGCCGCCCCGGTGCAAGGGGTTGTTGGCGACGATGCCGACGCTCTTCCCGCCGAGCCGGGCAAGGCCCACGACCGCGCTCTTGCCAAAGCGCGGCTTGATCTCGAACAGCGTGTCCTTGTCCGCCAGCGCGCGGATGATCCGCTTCATGTCGTAGACCTGGGTGCGGCTCTCGGGCAGGACCGAGAAAACCTTGTCCATGTCGGCGCCGGAGCCGCCGGGCACCGGCGCATCGGGCGGCGCCTCCATGTGATGGCTGGGCATGTAGGACAGAAAGCGCTTGATGGCGTCGAATACTTCCTCTTCCCTGTCGACGACCTGGTCCACGAGGCCGGTCACTTCGGCATGCAGCCGCCAGCCGCCGAGGTCGTCGGCGGAGACTTTCTCGCCCAGCGCCATCGAGACGAGCCGGGGACTCGATACCGCGACGACCGCGCCCTTCTGCATCACCGCGAAATCCGCCTGGCACATGAGCCAGGTCGAGGAGCCGAACGACGGCCCGATCGCGGCGGCGCACATGGGCGTTTCGCGCAGCCGGCGGAACTGTGTCACGTCGTTGCCGAGCAGCTGGCCCATCCCGCGCGAGCCCATGGCGTCGGGCAGGCGCGCGCCGGTCGACTCGCCGATCACGACCAATGGCATGCCGCGCTCGGTCGCCGTGCGCTTCATGTGCGCGATCTTCTTGCTGTTGGTGGCGCTGGTGGAGGCGCCCTTGACCGTGAAATCGTTGACCACCAGGCATACGTCGCGGCCGTCGATCTTGCCGAACCCGGCAAGCTTGCCGTCGGTCTGGGTTTCATCGGCCTGCTCCGCGTACACGCCCGATGAACCGAACAGCCCCGACTCGATGAACGTGTCCTTGTCGACGAGGTAATCGATGCGCTCGCGCGCATTCCACATGCCGGCGGCCTTGCGCTTCGCGTACTTCTCGGCGCCGCCGCCGGCGAGCGCCTTCGCCCGCCGCGCCTCGTATTCCTTCAACAACGCTTCGTGTGCCATGTCCGCCTCATTGTGCTGCGGGATCGCAGTAGACCACCCGTTCGCGTTCGAGTTGCTGCATTTCTGCGGCGGCGACCCCGGCGAGCTCCGCCAGCACCCGCCGCGTATCGCGGCCGATCCGCCCGCCGCTGGCGCGCACGGCGCCCGGCGTGCGCGAGAGCTTGGGCACGCAGCCGGGCAGCGTGACGCTGCCGATCTCGTCGTCCGGGGTCTCGACCAGCATGCCGCGCGCGCGGAAATGCGGGTCCTGGAAGATATCCGCCACCGTCTTGATGCCCATCGCGGGCACGTCGGCGCCGTCGAGCACGCGCTGCACTTCCTCCTGCGTGTGCGCGGCGGTCCATTCCGCCACGACAGCGTCGAGCTCTTGCGGGTGCTTCGCGCGCGACACCTGGGTGGCGAAACGCTTGTCGGCAAGCAGCTCGGGCCTGCCGATCGCCGCGGCGAGGCGCCTGAACACCGGGTTCTGCGCCGCCTGGATGTGGATCCACTGCCCGTCGCGCGTCGGGTAGAGGTTGTTGGGCACGCTGCCGGCGAGCCCCGAGCCCATGCGGTTGGCGACGATGCCGAGCTTGTCGTAGGCCGGCACGTGCGGCTCGGTCAGGCTGAAGGCGCACTCGGCGAGCGCGGCATCCACGTACTGCCCTTCGCCGGTGCGTGTGCGGTGCACCAGCGCCATCATCGCGCCGAATGCGGCGTAGAGCCCGGTGATGTAGTCGGTCAGCGCGACCGCGACCCGCGCTGGCGGGCGGTCGGGATCTCCGGTGATGTGGCGCAGCCCGCTCGCCGCCTCGCAGATGACGCCGTAGCCGGGGCGCGCGCTGTACGGCCCGGTCTGGCCGAAGCCCGAGATGCGCACCATGATGATGTCAGGCTTCACGCGCGCGAGATCGGCATAGCCCAGTCCCCACTTCTCCAGGCCGCCGGGCCGGAAGTTCTCGATCACGACGTCGCATTTCGCGGCGAGCCTGCGCGTGAGATCCTGCCCGCGCGGCGTGCGCAGGTCGATGCTGACGAGCGACTTGTTGCGCAGGATGCTGGCGGCGTAGAGCGACTTGCCCTGATAGTGCCGCCCGGCGCCGCGGATGCCGTCACCTTCGCGCGGTTCCACCTTGATCACCTCCGCACCGAAATCGGCGAACAAGCGTCCGCAGAAGGGGCCTGCCACGGTCGATCCCAGCTCGAGCACGCGGTAGCCCGACAGCGGTCCGGAAGCCTGCGTCATGAGCCGCGCGCCCCGCTCAGTCCTTGGCGAGCCCGATCTCGCCCAGGATGTCGCGGTATTCCTTGTACTGCGATGCCCAGTACTTCGTGACCTCGGCGCTGCCGAGGTAGCGCGGCGCCCAGAACTCGTGCGCAAGCGATTTCTTCCACGTATCGTTGTCGGTCAGTTTCGCGCACATGCCCTCCCAGTACGCGATCTGCCGGGCGTTGAGCCCCTTCGGCCCCAGCAGTCCGCGCCACGACGAGAAGGTGCCGTCCACGCCTTGCTCGGCCCAGGTCGGCACCCCGGCGAGATCGCCGCCGAAGCGCCTGGGCGCGGTCACGGCGAGAATCCGCGTCTTGCCGTTGCGCAGTTGCGCGACCGCGTTCGGCGTGCTCGACGAGACGACGTCGATGTGCCCGCCGAGCAACGCGATGACGGAGTCCCCGGACGACTTGAACGCCACCACCTTGAGCTTCTTCAGCTCGATGCCGGAGGTCTTGAGCGGCTTGGCGATCGCGGTGTGAATATGGTTGCCGAGGGCGGAGGCGACCGCGATGCTGAGCGCGGACGGGTCCTTCTTCAGTTGCTCGATCAGCTCGCGCCCGGTCTTGATCGGGGAGTCCGCGCGCACCGAAACCGCCATGTACTCCTCCAGCAACAGGCACAGCGGCGAGAAGTCGCTGTAGGTAAGCTGGGTGACGCCGTGGATCTTGTTGGTGAGGAGGTTGGGCGCCTGCACCAGCACGTAGTGGCCGTCGCCCGCATGCTGGTTGAGATAGACCCACGATAACGTGTTGCCGCCGCCCGGCTTGTTGACGACCACGGTGTTCTCGATCCCCAGACCCTTGAAAATGCGCTGCATCTCGCGCGCCGATTTGTCGACCGCACCGCCTGCGGCCACGCCGACCACGAGCTCGACGGTCTTTTCCGGCTTCCAGCTCCCCTGGGCGAGCGCGGCGCCCGCTGCCATGAACAGGCACACCGCGAATATCTCCTTCAGCATCGATGTCTTCATGTCATCCTCCTCGTGTCCTACCTCATCCGCCTCACAAACTACGGCCGGACCCCGGCCTTGAGCCGGGGCCCGGGCTGCGACTTCAACCGGGGCTGCAGTGCCTCGATGAACTGGCACAAGTACGGCCGCGTCTCGCGGGGATCGATCAGATCCTCGACCGCGAACGCCTCCGCTGTGCGGAAGGGCGACGCGAGCTGACGCAGTTCCTCCTCGATTTCCCGTTCGCGCCGCGCCGGGTCGGGCGCGCTTTCGATTTCGCGCCGGTAGGCGGCCTTCACCCCGCCCTCCAGCGGCAGCGAGCCCCACTCGGCCGACGGCCACGCGATCTTGAAGTTGAGCCCGCGCCGGTCGATCACCCCGCCGCCCGCCATGCCGTAGCACTTGCGCACGATCACGGTGAACACCGGCACGCCCACCTGCAGCCCGACGTAGCGCGCGCGCACGCCCTCGCGCAGCACCGCGTTCGCTTCGGACTCGGGACCGATCATGAAGCCCGGGATGTCGGCGAAGAAGACGAGCGGGACGTTGAACATGTCGGCGAGCTCGACAAAGTGGGCCTGCTTGCGCGCCGCCTTATAATCCATTATGCCGCCAAACATCGGGTTGTTGGCGATGATGCCCACCACCCGGCCTCCCATGCGCGCGAGGCCGGTGATGACGGCGCGCCCGAACGTCCCCTGGATCTCAAACAGCGAGTCCCGGTCCACGACGAGGTCGATCAGCCTTCGCATGTTGTAGGCCTGGCGGTTCGAGCGCGGAACGATGCTCGCCAGCGCGCCCTCGCAGCGGTCGACCGGGTCGTCGCACGCCACCTGCGGCGGCAGCTCCCATACGTTCTGCGGCAGGTACGAGAGAAAGCGGCGGATCTGCCGGAAGCAGTCTTCCTCGCTCTCCGCGACGTTGTCGATGGTGCCCGCGGTGTCTGCGGAAATCTTGGCGCCGCCCAGCTCTTCCTTGGTGACCTTCGTTCCGAACGCGCGCTCGACCACCGGCGGTCCGGCGGCGAAGATCTGGCTCTGGCCGCGCACCATGATCGACCAATGGCACAGGAGCGCGCGCGCCGAGGGGCCGCCCGCCGTCGTGCCCATCACGGCGGATACCACCGGCACGATGCCCATCAGGTCGACGGAGCGCTCGAAGCCGTCCTGGCCGTAGCCCGGCACCACCGTGTAGCCCTTGCGCTTGGCGGTGTTGACGGTGCCCCCGGTGCCATCGACGAGATTGATGAGCGGGATGCGGTAATCCCAGGCAAGGTCCTCGATGAATCCGCCCTGGCCGCCCTTGCGGCGATCCGAGCCGAAGCCGGTGCCGGCGCGTATGGTGTAATCCTCGCCCCCGATCGCGACGGGCCGGCGGTCTATCCTGCCGAGCCCCATGACGTACGGCGCGGGCTCGAACGCGGCGAGCTTGCCGTCCCTGCCGTAGCTCGCGCGGCCGGCAAGCTTGCCCACTTCGCGGAACGAGCCGGGATCGAGAACCCGGTCTATGCGCTCGCGCACCGTCAGCTTGCCACCGGCATGGTGCCGGGCGACCGCTTCGGCGCCGCCGCATTGTTCTGCGAGCCGCCGGCGGCGGTGGATTTCCTCGATTTCGGGGAGCCAGCTCATCAGCAGCGCGCGGGGAGTGAGGGGCGAAGGAGGGTCATTGCGCTTTGCGGCATTGCGGGACGCTCAACCCTCGATGACCGCGACGACCTGCCCTTCGGCGACCGGGTCCTTCGCCTTCACCCGAATTTCCGTCACCGTGCCGGCGTCCTCGGTGATGACCGGGATCTCCATTTTCATGGATTCGATCACGATCAGCGTGTCGCCCGACTCCACCTTGTCGCCGGGCTTGGCCTTCACCTGCCAGACGGTGCCGGTGATTTCGGATTTGATGTCGATGCTTGCCATGACGCTGCTCCTCGAAATTGAACGACGGCGGTGGCCGCGCGGCGGCGTGCCTCAACGGGACACGGGGGGACAACCTGGCCGTCCATCGGGGGGCGCGGCTGCGGCGTACCGCGGCTATCCTAGCCTCGGGTCCACATTGTTGTCAAGAAGATTGTTGACAATCATACAAAACGCGGCTAACGTGAGCGCCATGCCCAGCACCCCCGCCTCGCTGGTACCGCGCGCGCCGTTGACGTTGTCGCTTGCGGAGCAGATCGCCGCACGCCTTTCCGAGCGCATCGTCACCGGCATCTACGCGCCGGGGCGGCGCATCATGGAGCAGGCCGTCGCCGAAGAATTCGTCGTCAGCCGCGGCCCGGTGCGCGAGGCGCTGCGCCTGCTGGAGAAGGACGGGCTGGTCACCATCCTGCCGCGGCGCGGCGCGCTGGTCACCAATTTGAGCATCGGCGAGGTGGAGGAGATCTTCGACATCCGTGCGATGCTGAACGGGCTGCGCGACCGGCTGATCGCCGAGGACGCGGAGCGCGAGCACATGCTGCCGGCGCTGGAGGCCGAGGTCGCCAACCTCGCCCGCTGCGCGCGCGACCCGGCGCTCGGCGACGAGTACGTGGAGACCGTTTCGCGCATCGACCGCCTGCTCACCGGCGCGCTCGGCAACCGGCGGCTCAAGACCATTCTCGACTCGCTCATGCTGCAGACGCTGCGCTACCGGCAACTCGGGCTGTCCACGCCGGCGCGGCGCAAGCAGTCGGTGCAGAGCTGGCAGAAGCTGGTGAAGGTCATACGCGAAGGCAACGGCGAGGAAGCCGAGCGCATCGCGCGCGCGCGCGTCACCGCCTCGCGCGACGCCGCGATCGAGCTCCTGCGGCGCGGCACGCGCAAGACCGCCGTGCCCGGGAAACCGTCCGGCAGCGACTGACCGCCGGCGGCGCGGCGCGCGGCCGGTGCTACCATACGCGCCTGCAGCGCCGCCACCGCGCTTCTTTCGACAGAGGAATTACACATGACACGCCCTGCACTCAAGGACTCCGCGCTTGCCGTCGAGGATCGCGTGGCGGTGCTGACATTCAAGCGCGACGATGTGCGCAACGCGCTCACCAGCACCGAGCTGGTCAACGACATCCCGGCCGTCATCGACTGGGCCAACGCCAGCCCGGAGATTTCGGCGCTCATCCTGACCGGCGAGGGCAGCGCTTTCTCCGCGGGCGGCAACATCAAGACCATGGGCGAGCGTGCCAAGGCGGCGCCCCACATCCTCGAACAGAACTACCGCGCCGGCGTGCAGCGCATCCCGCTCGCGCTCGAGCGGGCGCAGATCCCGGTGATCGCGGCGGTGAACGGGCCGGCGATCGGCGCCGGCTTCGACATGGCCAACATGTGCGACATCCGCGTCGGTTCCACCAACGCGCAGTTCGGCGAGACCTTCGCGAACCTCGGCATCATCGCCGGCGACGGCGGCGGCTGGTTTCTGATCCGCCTCCTCGGCTACCAGCGTGCCGCCGAGCTCACCTTCACCGGCCGCATCGTCAAGGCCGAGGAGGCGCTCAAGCTCGGCATCCTCCTCGAACTGACCGAGCCTGGCGAGCTGCTGCCGCGCGCGAAGGCGCTCGCCGCGACGATCGCCGGCAAGCCGCCGCAGGCGATCCGCTACGCGAAGCGCCTGCTGAAGCTCGCGCAGCGCCAGGGCCTCGACGAGCATCTCGACGTGTGCTCGGCGTTCCAGGCGATCTGCCACAAGACCGAGGATCACCAGGAAGCGCTTGCGGCGTTCTTCGAGAAGCGCACGGGCCGGTTCAAGGGCGCGTAATGGGAAAACTGCTTCTGTTGCCATTGGTGCTGGCGCTGCTCGCACCCGTGCCGCTGGGCGCGCAGGAGCGCCGGCTGGATCCGCTGGACGAAGCCGCCCAGGACGCGTCGTGGACCGCCTTCCGGGATACGTTGCTGTCCACGCTGCAAAAACGCGACCGCGCGTTCGTCGTAAGCATACTGGATCCGGATGTTCGCAGCAGCCTCGAAGGCGAGCGCGGCGTCGAGGCGTTCCGCGCCCACTGGCACCTCGATTCCGATTCGAGCCCGCTGTGGCGCGAACTCGCCACGGTGCTCGCGCTGCCCGCCGCCTATCATCGCCCCGGGAGCGGGCCCGTCGAGCTGTGCGTTCCCTACGTGGCCGTGCGCTGGCCGCAGGATATGGACGCCTACACGGGTGGCGCGATCGTGGCCGGCAAGGCGCCGGTGAAGGCGGCGCCCGCATCGGCTTCGGCTACGATCGCCACGCTCTCCTACAACATGGTCGAGGTGGCCGATTGGGAGGTCGCGGACCGTGCGGCGGATTCGAAGCAGAAATGGGTGAAGATCAAGCTCAAGGAAGGCGAGGGCTACGTCCCCGAGGAGCAGATCCGCAGCCCCATCGAGCACGCCGCGTGCTTCGTCAAAGGCGAGGGCGGCTGGCGCCTGGTCGGGTTCGGCCCGGGAGGCGGCAAATAGACAGGATTTACAGGATTAACAGGATTTAATCCAAGAACTCCAGAGCCCTGCTTGTAGAAATTGATCTTGTAAATCTTGTTAATCCTGTCCATGACTATGCTTTACCCGCGTTGAGCGGGGAAATATGCGGCTAATAGTCGGTTTGCTGCTAGTCATTTCCACCATGGTTAATTCCGTCCATTCGCTCGACTTGCAGGGGCACCGCGGCGCGCGCGGGCTCGCGCCCGAGAACACCCTCCCTGCGTTCGCCAGAGCGCTCGGAATCGGCGTCACCACGCTCGAGATGGACTGCGCCATCACCAGGGACGGCGTGGTGGTGGTGAGCCACGATCCCGCGCTCAATCCCGACATCACGCGCGGGCCCGATGGCAAATGGCTGGGAAAGGCCGGCCCCGCGATCCGGATCCTGACGTACACGGCGCTTCAGCGCTTCGACGTCGGGCGGCTCAACCCGTCGAATGACTACGCCAAGCGCTGGCCGGAGCAGCAGCCTGTGGACGGCACGCGCATCCCGCGCCTGTCCGACGTGTTCGCGCTCGTGAAGAAGAGCGGCAACGAAACCGTGCGCTTCAACATCGAGACCAAGATTTCGCCGCTGGAACCGAATCAGACGGCTGGGCCCGAAGAGTTTGCCCGCAAGCTGGTGGCGGCGATACGCGCCGGCGGCATGGAAAAGCGCGCCACCATTCAATCCTTCGACTGGCGCACGCTGCAGGTCGTGCAAGACGAAGCGCCGGAAATCCCGACCGTCTATCTCACGGTGGAGAAGGGCTTCATGGACAGCATCCAAGCCGGCCGCCCGTTTTCGCCGTGGACGGCCGGCTTAAAGGTGGATCAATTCGGTGGTTCCGTTCCAAGGATGATCAAAGCGGCGGGTGGAGCAGTCTGGTCTCCGTACCAGGGCGATCTCACCCGCGAGGCGGTGAAGGAAGCGCAGGCGCTCGGCCTGAAAGTCGTGGTCTGGACGGTGAACGATCCCGCCGATATGAAACGCCTGGTCGAGTGGGGCGTGGACGGCATCATTTCCGACCGCCCCGACTGGCTCCGTGCCGTCGCAGAGGGGGCGGGCCTGCCGCTGCCGGTGCCCACCCGAGTTTCTCCGTGAGGGGCGCCGGTCCCTCCGGGTGCTGTCAGCGTTCTTCTTTCGGCCTGGTACCCCCCGCTTCCATGGAAGCAGCGTGCTGCAAGCTTGACTTAGGTCAAGTTCAGCGCGCGCTGGCGGCCTAGTATCAATCCAGACTCCAGGCACCGCGCACAGGACGGCCGGCGTGGGCAGGGAACACTTTGTAGGAGGCGGAGGGCATGCCCTCGTTCGCGGATTTGCTTCTGCACACGGTCGACGGTGTTTTTGCGGTCGACGCGCGCCAGCGTATTGTTCTCTGGAATCCGGACTGCGAACAGCTGTTCGGTCTGCCAGTCCAGCAGGTGCTCGGACGGCCCTGCAGCGAGATCGTGCGGGGTAACAATCCGGTGGAGCAGCCGGTCTGTGGCGGCGGCTGCTGCATCGCGTCCTTTGCCGAGAACCCCAACATCCCCGGCATGTTTCCGTTGCGGGCGCGCGACGCCGCCGGTCGCGAGCTGCGCCTGACGGTCAGCCTGCTGCTGGTGCCCTCGACGCGCAAGGAGCAGCGGCTCTGCGTGCACCTGTTGCGCCGCGGTTCGATGACGGACCCGTTGCTGGCGTTGCAGGACGACGAGCGCTCGACGCGCGCGATGCCGGCGCGCAAAGCCGCGGACGACGTCCTCCCGGTCGGCGCCTGCGGCCTCACCAAACGTGAGCGCGAGATCCTCAATTTGCTGGCGGAAGGCCTGGCGGTGGGGGCGATTTCGCGGCTGATGAAGATCAGCATCGTCACGGTCCGCAACCACGTGCAGCACATCGAGGCAAAGCTCGCGGTCCACAGCCAGGCGGAGGCCGTTGCCTACGCCTACCGCCACAACCTCGCTTAACGCGACGTCGATACAAAGCGGTGGGAGCCCGCCAGGCAGTGAGCCAACCTTTTTCACGGGGAGCCAAAGTGATGGCGCAACCGAAAAAGATCGCGGTGGTGGTGCGGGGCCGGGAGAGCGAGGCGCTGCGGATGGCGCTTGGCCTCACGCTGATGGACGACGTGGTCGACGTGTACGTCCTCGACCACCGTCTTGCCGGCGCGGACGAGGACCTGATGAACCTCGATCTCATGGGCGAGGTCGGCATCAAGGTCTACTCCAACCATCCTGACGACCCGCACGCGCAGCACCGCCCGACCGAAGAGATCGCCCGCCAGCTGCTCGAATACGATCACGTCCTGCCGTACTAACGCGTCCCTCACCTGATGCAAATGCATCATTCTCAACTCTAGGCCGGCCCCCTATATTGGCCCTGGGAAAGGGCGATTGGGGCACCCGTGTCGAGACTCGGCATTCTCGTAAACACCGACCGGCACCTGAAGCATCTCCTGGGCTTCACTCGAGCGGCTTTGGCGGCGGGGCACGAGGTCATCATATTTGTCATGGACGGGGGCACCCGGCTGCTGCGGGATGCCGGGCTGCAGGGCCTGGCCGGGCTCCCGGGCGTATCCCTCAGCTTATGCGATCACAGCGCCAAGCGGCACGGTGTCGACATCGAGGGGCTGCCGGCGGCAGTCGTGCGCGGCAGCCAACTGAACAACGCCATGATGAATCACCAGGCCGAGCGGGTGATCGTGCTCTAGGAGTTTGTCGGACTTGGCGCCGACAAACTCCTAATGCAAAACCGCCAGCTGACTTACAACAGAGTCGAGTGAAAAGCGTGTTCTATCCACCAGGAAGTGCAGGAACAGCGGCGAATTCAGGTATTTCGAATCCAATGCTGTCGTTTGCCTGCGGGCGGTTTTGCGTAAGGAGTGTGTCGGGGCATAGCGCGACACACCCCTAGGCCGGCTCGTGCATTGGAGGAGCGCGACATGCGTGTGCTTCATTTGCTGAATGACGGGCCGGAGGTGGCATGTGCCGAGCTTCTCAGGCTGCAAAGCGCGGAGCGCGAGGTCGAGGTGATCGATCTATCGCAGGCGGAAATCGATTACGAGATGCTGATCGAAAAGATCTTCGCCAGCGACCAAGTGGTCTCGTGGTGACGATGAGCGCTGCGGCGGGCTTTGGCGTGACGCCCGTGCGTGATCGCCGGGCCGCACGCTCGCACCGGCTGCCTCCGTGACCGGGATGGACATGAGGCTGGAGTTGCATGCCAACGCACGGGAGGCGCATGAACGGCACCCAGGCGCGGAGCGGGATCCGGCGGCACGACACGTCCGCGTTGTCGTTTCGTCGGGCCGGCGCGGATTCCGGGGAGGCGCTCGCTTCGCTGCAGTGCGCGCTCGTCGCCCTCCTGGCGCTGTCGGCTGTTGCGCTGCTCTTTCTGCTGCGAGGGCTCGACGACAACCGTCTGGTGAGCTGGCGCTGGGTGTTCGCGCCCTCCGACCTGCTCCCGCTCCTGTCGATCCTCGCGCTCGGTCTGTCTCTCGCTTGGTGGGCTTCGCGCATGCCGTGGAATGCGCGCCCCGCAGTTCCGCTACTCGGCCTCTTTGCGTTTCTCGGCTGCATGCCGCTCTGGAGCGAACCGGAAGTGATCGTGGACGCCGCACGCTATTTCGTGCAGGCCAAGCACCTCGCGCTCTACGGGATCAGCCATTTTGCGAGCGAGTGGGGCCGGCAGATACCGGCCTGGACCGACCTTCCGCTGGTGCCCTTCCTCTACGGCCTGCTGTTCAGCTTCGCGGGCGAAACCCGGCTCGCCATTCAGATCTTCAACTCGCTGCTCCTCGCCGGGACCGTCGTCCTGACCTACCGGATCGGGAATGCTCTGTGGGACCGGCCGACGGGCATGTGCGGAGCCGTGCTGCTCCTCGGCATGCCGTACCTGCTCACCCAGGTCCCCCTCATGCTCGTCGATGTGCCCGCCGTGTTCTTCCTCACGCTGGCTGCGTATGCCGCGATCGCGGCTACCGAGCGGGGTGGGCGTGTGCGGCTCCTGGCTGCGGCGGTGGCGCTCGCGCTGGCGGCGCTCACCAAATACTCCGCCTGGATTGCGCTCGCGTTTCCGCCGATTCTGGCGCTATTCTGCTCCCGCGGCGAGCGGCGCCCGGCGCTCGCGCGCGCCGCGGCAATCGTACTGGGAGCGATGGCGCTCGCCGGCGCCGTCCTGCTCGCGAAAGCGGAGGTCATTGCCGGCCAGATCGCGCTGCTGTGGAGCTACCAGCTGCCCGCGCTCGAGCGCTGGCAGGAGGGCCCGGTCTCGACTTTCCTGTTCCAGATCCACCCCTTTGTCACGCTCGCGGCGGCAGGCTCGATCGTGCTGGCGATCCTCCAACGAGATTCGCGTTACGCTGCGATCGCTGCGATCGCGCTGCTCGCGCTTGCGCTCGGCGGCAGGCGCATCCGCTACCTCGTCATTGCGATGCCGATGCTGGCCCTCGCGGCCGCGTACGGGCTGCGCGTGCTCCGCCAAATCCCGACACGCCAGTTTGTCGCGTCGTGCGCGGCGGTTTCGGCGCTGGCGGTGGCCTACACCGGCTATCTGCCGTTCCTGCGCGAAACGAGCGCGGAAAACCTCAAACAGGCGGGCGCGTTGCTCGACGCCATGAGCGGCGACGCGGTCGAGGTCATCGTGCTGCCGGCGACGCGCTCCAGCGTCAATCCGGCGGTGGCCATTCCGCTGCTGGACCTCCACACGCACAAGCGCGTGATCTATCGGCGCGACCTGAGCCCGTTGCCGGCGCCCGAGCCCGCCGTGCGGGTGGTCTCGCCGGTGCGTTTCACCTGGGAATACCCGGAGGCGCCCTTTTTGCTCGGGCCGCACGAGCAGCGGGCGCCGGTGGTGCTGGTGATGAGCGCGCCCGATCAGTCCCTGTCCCGTGCTGTGGCAAGCCGGCTCGTGGGCTACGTAAAGTTGCGCGAACTGGCGGTGCGCGATCCGGTGTTCCGCTTCCAGACCCTCGTGCGGGTCTATCAACCGACATGAGCGTCACCGCCCGAAGGGGCATGCCATGAGTGAAGCCAAGAGGAAATTCTGGGCGTTTGCCATCGTCGCAACCCTGGTGCTGATCAGCGTTGCGACTTACGCCTATCACGAGTTCTACCTTTATCTGTCGGTCTACCTGTGGTTCGGCTTCATCTACGGGATGTGCCTGCAGTACGGCCGCTTCTGCTTCTCTTCGGCATTCCGCGACCTGTTCGCCGTGGGCGTACCGCGCATGGCCGTAGGCATCATGATCGCGATCGCGTTCTTCGCACTGGTGGGCGCCTTTGTCAGCGCCACGGGGCTCAGCACGTTCCACTCCGCGCCCATCGGCCTGCACGCGGTGATCGCCGGTTTCATCTTCGGGGTCGGCATGTGCTTCGCGGGCGGCTGCGCCTCGGGCTCGATGTACAAGACCGGCGAAGGCAACATGAATGCGGCGCTGGTGGTGGTTTCCATCAGCGTCACGCAGGCGGTCTTCGTGGACATCGGCGGCTGGGCGAACGCGCTGGTGCCCGCCTCCTGGGCGAAATCGGCCTCCGAAAAAGGGCTGCCCGCCTCGATCAACGTGGCCGACGGCTGGGTGGACCAGTATCTGGCCGGCTACGTGTGGGACCAGCCCGTATTGAGTTTCGCCACGATGCTGGGCTGGACCGACCAGTCGGTCATGGGCGCCTTCCTCGGCAACTTTCTGGTCGGCGTCGCGCTGCCCGGTGCGGCGCTGCTTGTCGTCGTCTACTTCTTCTGGTCGCGGCGCACCTTCATGAAGAAGCGGCTCGCGGCAGCCAGCGCTCGCCCGCGCCTCACCGACGAGCTTGCCGGCTACTGGGCCATGGTCGTCGCCTCCAAGCGCACGGCGATTGCGGGACTTGCCCTCGGCATCGCGGCGGGCCTGCACATGTATGCGAGCCAGGGGCTGCGCGTGAAGTACGGGGTGCGCAACGCCGGCCCGTTGCTCGAACGCATGGGGTTCGACTTCGGCCTCTCGGTGAACGGCACGGTATTCGATCCCGGCTACTGGTACGTGACCACGCAGGAGGCGCAGTGGGTCGGCTGGGTGTTCCACAAGCTCGGCTGGAACCAGATGGACAACATCTTCTTCGGCTTCAACAACGGCATTCCCAATCCGCTGATCAACCCCGCCGACTGGATGTCGATCGCGCTCTTCGGCGGCGCGGCGGTGATGGCGCTGCTCCACAATGAATTCAAGTTCAAGAAGCCGACCCTCGAGACCGCGATCTGGGCGATCATCGGCGGCGCGCTCATGGGCATCGGCTCGCGGCTCGGGCTCGGCTGCAATGTGGGCGCCTTCTTCGTGCGCGTATCCCAGGGCGATCCGTCGGGCTGGGTTTTCGGAATCGGCATGGTTGGCGGCGCCTATCTCGGGGTGAAATTCTTCAACTGGTGGACCGAGCGGCGGATGGCGCGGCAGTTCGCCGCGACCATAACTTGACGGAGGAAATGCGCCATGAAGTTCGAGAAGATGAGCGAGGGCCATTACCTGCTGGATGTGAAGGGCTACGTCTGCCCTCACCCGCAGCTCTACACCAAGAAGGCGCTCGAGCGGCTCAAGCCGGGCGAAATGCTGGAACTGCAGTTCGACAATCCGTCTTCCGGCGAGTCGATCGCCACCATGTGCGACAACACGGGCGACGAAATCCTCGACCGCAAGCAGGAGGCGGGCCTCTTTGTCTGGCACGTCCGCAAGACCTAGCAGCCCGTCGGACTTGGCGGCCCGACAGGCTGCTAAAAGCAAAACCGCCTGAGGATTTAGAATGAAGCTGAACCCAAAGACCCCTCCTGGCCCACCGTTAGAGACGGGAGCGGGACCGAATTCATATCTCTGCAGTCGTTTCTTGCCGTTTTCTTGCAGGCGGTTTTGCCATAGGAGTTTGTTGGCCCAAAGGCCGACAAATTCCTGAAGCGAGGAGCGCGCCATGCGCAATGTTCTGTGGACCATCTTCGCCATCGTGGGCGGCATCATGGGGTTTCTCATGGGCTACGCCACCGCGCCCATGATCGAGAGCGGCGTGCTCACCGGCCAGGGCGCGAAGCGCGCCACGAAGATCGAGGCCGGCAAGGAACTGGAGCAGTTCTACAAGGACCTCTACAAGGAGAGGTGAGATGGCGCAGCAGGCCAACGCCAGCCTGGAACGCGATGCGGCCCGCGTCAGTTTGTGGGTCGCCATCATTTTCGCCGCGACCGTGTTGGGGTTTATCGTGGGATACGGCGTGTCCTCGCGCACGGGTGTGGAACCGGGCTATTTCGACGCACCCGAGGCGGGCGGCTACGGTGTGGCGCCGAGCGCCGGGCCGAAGATGGGCGAGGACATGCGGAAGTACTACGAGGAACTCCTAAAGTAGGACCCGGCCCCGCCGCGGCCTCTCTCCCGCCCATCGCCGGCGCCGGATCAACCTGATCGAAGAGTCGAGCGATGGATGGCGATGTCCTCATCTGTGGCGGCGGGCTTGCCGGGCTGGCGGCCGGACACGCGCTGGCGCTCGCCGGGCGAGACGTAGTCGTGCTCGAGCGCGAGGCGCAGGTCGGCGGTCTCGCCCGCACCATCGAGCATCGCGGCCAGCGCTTCGACCTCGGCGGGCACCGCCTGCTCACCGACAGCGCGCGGGTCTTGGAGCTCGTGCGCGAGGTGGTGCGCGAGCCACTGCTGGCCGTGCCGAGGGCAAGCAAGATCCTGCTCGGCGGACGCTACGTCGACTACCCGCTGCGGCTGCTGAACGCCGCATCGGGGCTCGGCCCTGCGGCGACGCTGGGCGTGCTGTACGGCTACCTCGTCGCGCAGCTCGCGCACCGCCTGCGGCGGCGTGCCGTCATCTCGCTCGAGGACTGGGTCGTGTGCCACTACGGCCGGCCATTGTTCGAGCTTTTCTTCAAGCCCTACAGCGAGAAGGTCTGGGGCCTCGACTGCACCCGCATCAGCGCCGACTGGGTGGCGCAGCGCATCCAGGGGCTGACGCTGGGCATGGCCATCCGGCGGACGCTGTCGCGCCCGGCGGCCAACGGCCCCCGCACCCTTGCCAGCGAATTCCTCTATCCTGCACGCGGCATCGGCAGCATCGCGGAGGGCCTGCGTGCGGAGATCGAGCAACACGGCCAAGTCCGCACAGACAGCCTCGTCACGCGTCTCGTGCATCGCGCTGGCCGCATCAAGCGCGTCGCGGTGCGCCATGGCGGCGCGAGCGCGTTCTACCGCGCGCAGGAGTTCATCTCGAGCCTGCCCCTGCCGGTCCTGGTGAGAAGGCTCTGGCCGCCGCCGCCGCCCCCGGTGCTCGAGGCCGCCGCCCGGCTGCGCTACCGCGACCTGCTGCTGGTGGCGGTCCGGCTCGGGCGCGAGCGCGCAACTGAACTGACCTGGATCTACGTTCCCGGGCGGGAGTTCTCCTTCGGAAGGGTGCACGAGCCGAAGAACTGGAGCCCGCAAATGGGGGCGGCGGGCGAGACGCTGCTCGTCGCCGAGCACTTCTGCTGCCGCGCCGACCCTGTGTGGCGGGCGGAAGATAGCGTGCTGCTGGAGCGCAGCATCGGCGAGCTCGCGGCGCTCGGACTGATGCGGCGCGCCGATGTGCTCGACGGCCTGGTCGTGCGCGTGCCGTGCGCCTATCCGCTATTCGAGGTCGGCTACGCCGCGGCGTGCCGCGTGATCACCGACTATCTCGCCGGCTTCGCCAACCTGCACGTCGTCGGGCGCACTGGCGCTTTCCGCTACTACAACATGGACCACGCCATCGAATCGGGCCTGGATGCCGCGGATGAAGTCCTTGCCCGCTTGAGCGCGCCGCGCGCGGCGCTGCTCCGCACCGGGACGCGCGCATGAGGTGCGCGCTCATCATTCCCGCGTGGCTGCCGGAGGAAATTTTCTCCTCGCGCACCGCACCCTCGCAGGTGAATTACTGGCAGCCGCTTGGCACTCTTTATGTCGGCGCCTGTTTGCTCGAGGCCGGCCACGACGTGAAATTGTTCAACGGCGCCTTTCTCACCCACGAGGAGATCCTGCGCCGCGTCGCGGCGTTCAAGCCGGAAGTGGCCGGCATCTACTCAACCGCCTTCGGCTGGCCCGGCGCGCAGAAAACGGCAGCCGACGTGAAGCGCATGGCTCCCGGTATCTTCGTCTGCGCCGGCGGCCCGTATCCGATCGCCGTACAAGATCGCTGCCTCGCGAACGGCGGCGCGCCTCTCGACGCGGTGGTCACCGGCGAGGCCGAATACACCCTGGTCGAGATGCTCGACCGGATCGCGCGCGGCCGGGGACTGGAGGGCGTTCCCGGCGTCGCGTTCCGGCGGGGCGGGCGGATCATCAGGAACCCGCCCCGGCCGCTCATCGAGGACCTGGATGCGCTGCCGTTCCCCGCGCGCGCGCTGCTGGAAGGGGCGGAGCGCTACCTGCCGCCGCCCGCCACCTACCGGCGCGCGCCGGTCGCGACCCTGATCACCTCGCGCGGCTGCGACCGCCGCTGTCTGTTCTGCTTCCAGATCGACCGCGCGCGCCAGGCAGGCCGCCGCGGCGTGCGCCTGCGCAGCGTGGAAAACGTGCTGCAGGAAATCGA
Organism: Betaproteobacteria bacterium; assembly: GCA_016192825.1. Lineage (GTDB taxonomy): Bacteria > Pseudomonadota > Gammaproteobacteria > Burkholderiales > SG8-41 > SG8-41. The sequence goes on from JACPTK010000074.1 coordinate 27,801, forward strand.
GCTCTGCCTCGCGCAAGGCTACCGCGAAATCAAGTTTCTCGATGACTCCTTCGCCGCCGACTACGACCGCGCCATCCAGCTCTGCCAGGCGATCCGGGCGCGGCGGCTCGATTTCACGTGGTTCGCATCGGCCTGCGCCAACCAGGTGGATAAACCGTTGCTCGCGGCCATGCGGGAGGCCGGCTGCTGGGCGGTGCTGATCGGCGCCGAGAGCGGCGTGCAGAAGAACCTCAACACCCTGCGCAAGGCCTGCACCCTGGGCCAGATCAGCCAGGCGGTGCGCGCGGCCAAGGATGCCGGGCTGCAGGTCAGCGCGCCGTTCGTCTTCGGCATCCCCGGCGAGACCTTCGCCGACGGATTGAAGACCATCGAGTTCGCGCTCGCGCTCGACCCCGATTTCGCGAACTTCCATTGCCTGACGCCGTTTCCCGGGACCGACCTCCACGACCGGTGCGCGGAATACGGCCAGCGCTCCGCGGACCTCGGGGACTACACCTACCAGGGCGCGGCCTTCGCGCCCCACACCCTGACGTGCGAGGAGATCCAGCAGTTGCGCCAGCTCGCGTTCCGGCGCTTTTATTCGCGGCCGTCGTTTCTGCTGCGCCGGCTGCGCCAGGTCCGCAGTGTGCGCGAGATTCGGGCCGCGGCGCTCGGCCTGAAGAGCCTGTTCTGGCTGTGGGCCGGGAAGCGTCTGTTCTACCGCGGCAAGAGCGAGGCGGCCATACCCCCCGGTTGAGCGCGCCCGAGGCGCAGGTATTCGCACGCGAGCGCCGGATACAGCCGCGGATTGAAGAGAATGTTGGTGATGAAGTAGCACTCGTGGGTGCAGTGGCAGCGCCCCTCGGCGATTCCGCCGAGGATCGCGCGCGCGCGGACGCCATCGAGCACCCGGCGCGCATCGTAGCCGTGCTCGCGCAGGTTTCCGAGGCTCGAGGACAGCATTTCGCAGGCGAACAGCTCACCACTCTCGTTGAGCACGAGGTTGAGCCGTCCGGCGTAGCACGGAATCTGCCGTTTGTGCTCGGTGAGCGTGTCATGGATCAGCCGCCGCTGCAGTATGTCCTGCGCCGCCTTGAGCCGCGCTCCCGCGAAGCGGTAGAGCGGGTCTGAGCCGCCCGTGAGCCCCGCCTCCAATCGCGCCGCGGCGCGACGGTATGCGGCGGGATCGACCTCCTTGCACCAGGCATCGCGTGGATCGCCGCGCACGAGCGAAATGGTGTGGGCGCGAAGGCCCGGCAGCGTACGCACGAATTCGATGAGTGCATCCAGCCGGTCCTGGTTGCCGCGCAGCAGGACGGTGTTGACCCCGAGCTCGAAATTCGGGTAGCGATTGAGCAGCCGCGCCAGCAAGTGATAGGTCCGCACCGCCCTCTCGAAGCTGCCGGGGGTGGCGCGAAGCCGGTCGTGTTCCTCGCCGATGCCGTCGAGTGAGACCTTGACGACGACGGTGCTGTTGCGGCAATGAGCGAGAATCCGTTCTGTCCGGTCCGCGACCAGCTCGGGAAGCAGGCCGTTCGTGGAATAGAGCATGATCGCGGGGCGGTTTTCGGCGTAAAACACGCGGCTCAGTTCCACAAGGTCCCTGCGCAGATACGGCTCGCCGCCGGAGAAGGCGAGCCACAGCAGCCGCCCGAGCGACGGTGCGGTCTGGCGGACTTCCTCCAGCGAAAACTCTTCGGCCCGGGGCTCGGCTCCGTCCGTGTCATTCAGGTAGAAGCAGAACGGGCAACGCGCGTTGCAGCGGCGCGTCACGAAGAAAGTGAGCTGGATCGGCCGCCGCTTCCAGACGAGCGATGGCAGATGGCGCAGCGGCGAATACCTCATCGGGTCCCCCTCGGGCGGCAGGCCCCGGCGAGGAAAAGCGCCGCGCCGCCGAAGGCGCCCGCGCCCACGGCGAGCGGATAGACGAAGAAGTAGTAGATGCCAGCGACCGCGGCAAACCGCCGGCCGCCGGCCACGCGAAACCCCTTGAGCAGCCCGCGACTGACGAGGAGGTTGCCGGCGAAAGCGGCAGCCGCGACCCCGAGCCAGCCCGCCGCCCCCGTCAGCAGGTAGGCGCCCACACACGGCAGGCTGATGAAGTACGACGCTACGTTGGCCTTGAGTTCGTGGGAGGCGGTCCCGGAGTCAACGAGCAGATCACGGTTGCGCAGCGAGTAGAGGGTCCAGTACATTGCCTTGACGCAGGCATTGTGCAAGGAGCGGAACAGGTTGAAGTTAAAAACGTGCCGCACCTGGATCGTGGGGTCGATCACGAGCCGGCACCCGGTGCGGCGCAGGCGGTGGCTGAATTCCACGTCCTCGAGAATCGGCAGGAAGCCTTCGGCAAAGCCGCCGTGCCGATGGAACGTCCCGGCGCGGATCGCCAGCGCGTGGGTGGCCACGTAATCGGGAGCATCGGCGCGCTTGGTCTCGAAATGGTGGATGAAGACCGACTGGAACCGGCTGAAGAAGGTGTCATCATGGGGCAGCGGGGTGTAGGTGCCGCCCGCGACGGTCGCCGGCTTGCGTCTGGAGAGCGCACGGCAGGCTGTGGCGAGGGTATCCTCGCGCGGCAGGCAGTCGGCGTCGGTGAAAAACAGGAGGTCGCCGCGTGCATGCGCCGCCCCTGCGTTTCGCGCCCCGGCGGCACCGTGGCGGCGGGCGAGCCGGATGAGCCGGCACGGGAAGCGCTGAATGGCCTCAACCGAGCCGTCGGCCGATGCGTCGTCCACCACGATCACCTCGAAGCTGGGGTAGCGCGAGGCGAACGTGGCCTCAAGGCAGCGGGCGATCGTGTTCGCGCCGTTGCGGTTCGGGATGATCACCGAGATGAACGGTAGGGAGTTCAAAGCGCGGGTCCACTTCCCTGCAAGATGATTATCGCCCCCCGCCCGCCGCGAAATGATGCAAATACATCATTCTCCCGGATCGACGCCACGGGTCTAATTCAAGCGGTATTGGGTCGAGTTTTACGCGCTGGAGGCGCTTTTGAGGAGGAGGGCTAAACCATGAACGGAAAGCTGATCTATCGATACGGCATCGCGGGATGGCTGGCGCTGGTAGTGGTCGCGTGGGCCCCGGCGGCCTTCGCGAAATGGGCCAATCCGCAGTTGCTGCTTACGCCGGAACAACTGCAGAAGAACATCGAGAAGTCCGATTGGGTAGTGGTGGACTGCCGCGATCTGGATGCCTATCTCAAGGGGCACATCCCGGGGGCGGTCAGCCTAGGCAAGAAATGCGGCACGGCCTTGCGCGACCCGACGGCGCGGATTTTCAAGGACGTGAAAAAGTACGAGGGCCTCTTGGGCAAGGTAGGCGTCGGCAACAACACCCATGTAGTTTTCTATCATGGGGACATGAGGGATTTGACGGACGCTACCGTCGGTTTCTGGGTGATGGAATATCTCGGCCATGACGGCAAGGTGCACGTGCTCAACGGCGGCCTGGACGCCTGGCGCAAAGCGGGCCAGCGGCTCGACGACAAGCCGGCCAAGAAGGACTCCACGACCTTCAAAGCCAAGGTCGTCAAGAGCCGTTACGCCTCCACCGACGAGATCCTGAAGATTGCGAAGGGGCAAGTGAAAGGCGTGCAGCTTATCGACTCCCGGACAGTGAAGGAGCACAAGGGCGAGGACATCCGGGCGCTGCGCGGCGGGCATGTGCCCAACACCACGCTCAATGTTTCGCACGTGGACACCCTTCCCAAGGCGAAGGACCCCAAGACCGACAAGATGGTGGGGATCGCATATCTCGACCCGGATGTGGCGGCCACGGCGTTCGACAAGCAGGACAAGAGCAAGCGCACCATCGCCTACTGCCAGACCGGAACGCGCTCGACGCTCACCTACTTGCAACTACGGCTCATGGGATTCAAGGATCCCGCCAACTGGGACGACTCGTGGCACGTTTACGGCTCGACCGTGGCCTATCCGGCTGCCGATGAGCAGTGGTACAACTTCGCCAAGGCCAACTCGGGGCTGAGGAGCCTCGAAAACAAGATCAAGGCACTCGAGGCCGCCGCCGCGAAGCCGGCGGGCAAGTAGACCGCTCGTCGCCGGGCAAGAAATAAAGGGGCGCGCCGGACGGCATACGCCGTATGCCGTCCGGTTGTTTTTGCATCGCAAGACATGGATGCAGGGAGCCGTGTCGTGTACGTGGCGAGAAAGGCGAACGGCGCCTCCTCATCCCTGCGCTTCGACTTCGGCAAGCGTGCACAGAGCAGTCACGTAGCGCGCGCCGAATTCCCGCCAATAACCGAAGAGGGGCGGCAGCGCCGTCGCGACCTCTTCCGCGCCGAGTTGCAGGAGGCCGTGTCCGGCGCCGCGGGCAAACGACTCCTCCAGCCTGCGCGCAAGATCAGGCGCGAGCGCCGGGGCGTCTTCCGGCGGCGCGAAAACGAGCCGACCGCGCGGCGTGAGGACCGGAGCGAACGCGCTTGAAACCTCAGGGCCGATGGAGTAACCCCATTTCGGCGGTCACGGGTATACGCCTAAGCAGCCTCGCCGTAACAATCTCGCCTCAATAGCTCGTCGGCCAGCCGCGCATGAGGCGCTGGCCCACGCCCCCGCTCAGGCGAAGGCGATGCACCTCCAGCATGCGGATCAGCCAGTCGCGCGTGTCGCGCGGGTCGATGACGTCCTGCGCCGTGTAGACCTCGGCCATGTCGTAGGCGGTGGCGCCTTTGCTCATTTTCGCGAGCGCCTCCTTGAACCGCTCCGGGTCGGCCGGCTTGGCGCCGAACACCACCTGCGCGCCGAACTCGGGCTTCATGAAGCTCACCTCCGCGGTGTACCAGCAGGCTACCTCGTCGGCGTTGCCGCCCGCCCCCATGTTGGACACCGCGAGCCCGTAGCTCTTGCGCATCACCACCGAGATCTTGGGCACAGTGACGAGCGTCATGGCGTTCAGCCAGTTCATGACCTTGCCCGTGACGCCCCGCTGTTCACCCTCGAGCCCGATCAGGAAGCCCGGCTGGTCCACCAGCATGACGATGGGGATGTTGAACGAGTCGCACAGCACGAAGAAGCACTGCACTTTCTGGCATTCGTCGCCGCCGATGGCGCCGCCGCGGTGCAGCGGGTTGTTGGCGACGATGCCGACGCTCCTGCCGTCGATGCGCGCCAGCGCGGTGACCAGCGCCCGCCCGAAGCGCGACTTCATCTCGAACATCGAGTCGCGGTCGACGATGCAGCGGATCACCTTCTTCACGTCGTAGACCTGATTGGCCGAGGCCGGGATGAGGTCGAGAACGCCCGCCATCTCCGCGCCCGAGCCTGCCGGCACGGGATGTTCGGGCGGCGCCTCCGCGGCATGGCTGGGCAGGTACGCGAGAAACTGCTTGATCGCGTCGATCGCCTGTTCGTCGGTATCGACCACCTGGTCGACGATGCCGCTCGTCTCGGCATGCACGCGCCAGCCGCCGAGCTCTTCGGCGTCGACCTGCTTGCCGAGCGCCATCGAGATCAGGCGCGGGCTCGACACCGCCATGACGGCGCCCTTGCGCATGACGCAGAAGTCGGACATCGAGGCGTACCACGCCGACGAGCCGAAGCAGTAGCCGAGCACGCCCGCGGCCCACGGCGACTCGCGCAGCCGCTGGTACTCGACCGGGTCGTCCTTGGAACCGATCGAGCCCGCGCCCATCACGTCGGGCATGCGTGCGCCGGTGGACTCGCCAAGAAACACCAGCGGGATGCCGCGTTTTTTTGCGACGCCCTTCATCTGCTTCAGTTTCTTGATGTTGATCTGCGCGCTGGAGGCGCCCTTGACGGTGAAATCATTGGACACCGCCGCAACTTCGCGCCCGTCGATGCGGCCGTAACCGGCGACCTTGCCGTCGGCGGGCGTCGAGGCCCTGTCCTCGGGACGGCTGGAAACGGCGAGCTGGCCCGATTCGAAGAAGCTGCCGGGATCGAACAGGCGGTCGATGCGCTCGCGCGCATTGAGCACCCCCTGCGCCCGGCGCTCGGCGAGCTTCTGCGGCCCACCCATCGCGAGCGCCCGCTGCCGGCGAGCGTCGAGTTCTTTCAGCAGCTCTTCAAACGGCATGGCACGTTCCCGAATACCCAATCAACAAAGCGCGGCTGCGCGAGAGGCCACGGCTGCCGCTACAGCTTGAGACCCAGATCGCGCACCAGCTTGCCCCATTTCGCCATGCCCTCACGGATCGATTTCGCCATGTCCCCGGGCGTGCCGCCCGCCGGCTCCAGGCCTTCGGCGGCATAAGCGGCCTTGATGTCCGGCGCGGCGAAGGCGCGGTTCACTTCCCGGTTCAGGCGGGCGATGACCGCCTTGGGTGTGCCGGCCGGCGCCAGGATGCCGAACCAGCTCGCGGCGGAGTATGCGGGCAATCCCGCCTGCGCCACCGTCGGCACATCCGGAAACAGTGGCGAGCGCTTGGTGCCGGTGACGGCCAGCGCGCGCAGGCGTCCGTTCGTCAGGTGCGTCCTCGCGCTGGGAAACGGGGCGAACATCACCGGCACGTGGCCGCCGACGACATCGTTCATCGCCGGGCCCGCGCCCTTGTACGGCACGTGATTGATCCGGATGCCGGCGATCGCCTTCAACTGTTCGGCAAACAGGTGATTCCAGGTGCCGTTGCCGGAGGAAGCATAATTCAGCTTGCCGGGATTGGCCTTCGCATAATCGATCAGCTCCTTGAAGCTGTTCACCGGCACCGACGGATGCACCACGATCAGGCCGGCCGGCTCGGACAGGAGAATCACGGGATCGAGGTCCTTGGCCGGGTCGTACGGCAGTTTCTTGTAGAGGCTGGGGCCGACCAGGATGTTGCCGAAGGACGCGAGCACGATGGTGTAGCCGTCCGGCGGCGCCTTGGCTGCCATTTCGACGCCGATGGTGCCGCCGGCGCCGGGCCGGTTGTCGACGATGACCTGCTGGCCCATGGCCGAGGTGAGCTTCCTGCCGATCAGGCGGGCCTGGATGTCGGTGTTGCCACCGGGCCCGAACGGCACAATGAAGCGGATGGGTTTGGTCGGGTAGTTCTGCGCGGTCGCGGAACCGAGCGCGATGAACGTGACGGCAATGGCAATGATGAATTTACGCAACATGCTCCGCTCCTCCTGTGTTGATCCGGCACCGGTCGGCGGGCGCCGCAAAGTCAAATGAATTTCCGGCGCGCGGCCCGGGCCTCAATAGCTGGTGGGCCAATTGCGCAGCAGGTGCTCTCCCACCCCTTTCTTCATGCGCATGCGGTGCGCCTGCAGCGTGCGGACGAGGAAGTCGCGGGTGTCGCGCGGGTCAATGACATTCTGTGCCTCGTACAGCTCCGCGAGCCCCCATGCGGAGGTGTCGCGTTCCACTTCAGCCTTCAGTTGCGCGAATTTTTCAGGATCGTCCTGCTGCTTGACACCATAGAGCACGTTGATCGAAACCGCGACATCCATGAAGCCCAGGTCCGCCATCGGCCAGACCGCAACCTCGTCGGCGTTCCTGCCGCCCGCCATGTTGATATACGCCTGGCCGTAGCTTTTACGCATGATGACGGTGATCTTGGGCACCGTGACGAGCGTGAGCGCGTTCATCCAGTTGATGACCTTGCCCGGCATGCCCCGAAGCTCGCCTTCGACGCCGATGAGAAATCCGGGCACGTCGACCAGGAACACCAGCGGGATGTTGAACGAGTCGCACAGGACCATGAAGCTGGTCGTCTTGTTGCACGCATCGGCATCGAGCGCGCCGCCCTTGTACAGCGGGTTGTTGGCGATGAAGCCCACGGTCTTGCCGTCGAGGCGCGCGAGCACGGTCGCGACGGAGCGGCCGAAGCGCTCCTTCAGCTCGAACGTCGAGCCCTTGTCGGCGATTGCCGCGATGACCTTGCGCGAGTCGTAGACCTTGTTGCGCGACTCGGGGACGATGTCGAACATCGTCTTGCACGCCTCGTCCGAACCGGGCGGCACCGGCGCATCGGGCGGCGGCTCCATGTTGTGGCTGGGCAGGTACGAGAGAAATGTCCTGACCGCGTCGAGCACCTGCCCGTCGGTGTCGACCGCCAGGTCAGCGAGGCCGGAGACGCCGGTGAGCAGCTTCCAGCCACCCAGGTCTTCCGGGTCGATCGGCCTGTTGATCGCGATCGACGTGACGTTGGGGCTGGCGATCGCCATGATCGAGCCCTTGCGCATCACCACGAAGTCCGACATCGCGGCGTACCAGGTGGACGAGCCGTAGCATTGACCCATCAGGGTGGATACCCATGGCGTTTCGCGCAAACGCTGGTACTCGGCGGGGTCCTGCGCGATGATGGCGCGCCCGGCCGCGCCCATGCGATCCGGCATGCGAGCGCCCGAGGACTCGCCCAGCAGGATCAGCGGCAGGCCGCGCCGCGTCGCCACCTGCTTCACGTGCTTGATCTTCTTCATGTTGATCACGGCGGACGAGGCGCCGAGCACGGTGAAGTCGTTCGACACCAGCGCCACCTCGCGCCCGCTGATGCGGGCGAACCCGGCGACCTTGGCGTCAGCGGGGGTCTTGTGCTTGACCTCGGGCCGGTTGCTGCGTGCGAAGCGGCCCGACTCGATGAACGAGCCGGGATCGACCAGATAATCGATGCGCTCGCGCGCGTTTAGAAAGCCTTCGGCTTTGCGCCGGGCGAGCTTTTCGGGACCGCCCATGGCAAGCACCTCGGCAGTCCGTTTCTTGAATTCTTCGGTGAGATCATCGAATGACACGAAACTCCCTCGAGGAAAAACGGTGGAGGGCCTGAGAATAGCGACCATCCGAATTTGCTTTCACGGACACTCAACTTACGATGCTGCACGCGGGCCGCGCCAGGCGTTCGGGATTATACCTTGCCGGTCATCCCGAACCGCGAATGCCCGCCGGCCGCTCAACCGGGTGTCGTGCAGCGTGCCGCGCTACGCCGTCAATCCGCGTCGCGGGATCGCAGCGGCGGCGGACTCCTGTGTCCCGGCCCGTTCCCGGTTCGGCCCCGGGTGCCCGCCTCGCGCCCGGCCGCCGTGCCGTCCCGTCACTGCGTCACAAGTCACTGGGCCTTGATGCCGGCGGCCTTGATCACCTTGCCCCACTTCGCGATCTCGTCGCGGATGTAGGCGGCGTACTGCTCGGGCGTGTTGCCGACGGTTTCCGCGCCTAGGGTGCGCAGCCGCTCGCTCACCTCGGGGGAATGCAGCGCGCGGACGGTCTCCTTGTGCAGCCGATCCAGGATGGCGGGCGGTGTCTTCACCGGCGCCGCTATGCCCCACCAGGTCGACACCTCGTACCCCGGCACGCCGCCCTCCGCGATGGTCGGGTATTGCGGGGCCGCCGGAGAGCGCTTCAGGCTGCTCACCGCGACTCCCCTGAGCTTTCCGGCCCGGACCTGCCGGATCATCGTGGGCAGGTTGCCGAAATAGAGCGACACCTCTCCCGCCAGGAGCGCCACGAGCCCCGGGCCGCCGCCCCGGTAGGCCACGTGCGTCCACTTGACGCCGGTCATGTACTGGAACAGCTCCGCGGAAAGGTGGACGGAGGTGCCGATCCCGGAGGAGCCGTAGTTGACCTCGCCGGGGCGCTTCTTCGACAGCGCGATCAGCTCCTTGACGGTTTTGGGCGGGAACGACGGGTGCACGGACAGGAGGTTCGGCGCCTTGCCGAGCAGCGTGATGAAAGCGAAGTCGTTGATGGAGTCGAAGTTCAGCTTGATCAGCGCCGGGTTCGTGCTGTGGCCCGGCGCGTTCATCAGTATGGTGTAGCCGTCGGGCGCCGCGTTCGCGACCAGCTCGGTGGCGATCGCGGTATTGGCCCCGCCCCGATTGTCGACCACGACCTGCTGCCCGAGGTTCTCGGAGAGCTTGGGCGCGAGCACGCGCGCCACGATGTCGTTGCTGCCGCCCGGCGGAAAGCCGATGACGAAGCGGATCGGCCTGGTCGGGTAGGGTGCCTGCGCGAAGGCAGTCTGCGCCACCACCAGCAAGATTGCAGCCCACACAATGTTTGCACATCCTTGTTGCTTCATGGCCTCCTCCTTTGCGGCGCAATGGCCGCTCTTGTTTTATCGTGGACTTCTGTAACCCTCGTGGATCTGTTTCTATTTGCCCGGTCCGAACCCCTTCTCGTAATGCGGGCCTTTCATGGTGCCGTCCACCGCTCTTCCGATGATGCCCTGCGACAGATCCTTGATCGCGATGAAGATCACGTCCTCGTCGTCGGCCGATGCCACCAGCGTGTGCGGCGCGTTGGCGGGAATGTAGATAAGCGTGCCGGCGGGCGCCTTCACGCGCTTGCCGTTGACCGATCCCACCAGCGTGCCGCGCACCACGTAGTTGAACTGCTCGTTCCTGTGGGTGTGCATGCGCGAGCCGGTGCCGCGCGGCTTGTGGATGTAGCCCACCAGCATGCGCTTGCCCTCGACCACGCCGCCGTGCGAGGTCGAGTAGCCGGTGCCAGCGGGCACCTTCCTGAGGCCGGCCAACGGAAACTGATAACGACCCTGACCCGCCTTCACCGCCCCCGCAGTCTTGGTCTTTGCCTTCCTTGTCGCGCGCTTCTTCGCCGTCATCATCGAGCCCTTTCTTATCACTTACCACTTACCACTTATCACGCATCTCGCATCCCGCATCTCGCATCCCGCATCTCGCATCCCGCATCCCGCATCCCGCATCTCGCATCTCGCATCCCGTATCCCGTATCCCGCATCCCGCATCTCGCATCTCGCATCCCGCATCCCGCATCTCGCATCTCGCATCCCGCATCCCGTATCACAAGTAATCAATAATTTTCCACTCCCCCGGCTTCACGTTGACCACGTTCTTGCTCCGGCCCGGCCGCCGGTCGACGTGGATCCTGCCTTCTTTCATCACGATCTTGATGTTCTTTTTCTCCTGCAGGCAGCGGATGTTCTTCAGCGGGTCGCCGTCCACCGCGATCAGGTCCGCGAGCTTGCCCGCCTCGACCGTGCCGAGGTCCTTCTCCTGCTTGAGCGCCTGCGCCGCGTTGCGGGTCGTGGTGAGTATCGCGTCCATCGGCTTCATGCCGAGCTTGACGTAGATCTCCAGCTCCCCGGCGTTGCTGCCCATGTCGGGCTCGAAGCCCATGTCGGTGCCCATGGCGATCTTCACGCCCGCCTTGTGCATCCTCTGGAAGGTCTCGAAGCAGAACGGCTGCAGGTACTTCATCTTGCGCAGGACGAAGTCGGCCGTGCCGTGCTCGCGCCGCAGCTGAATCGCGTGGTCGGTGCGATGTGACAGCGTCGGCGTCACCGGGACGCCAGCTTCCTTGATCATGTCGATCGTCTCGTCGTCGTGGAACACCATGTGCTCGATGGTGTCGGAGCCGGCCTTGAGCGCCATGCGCTGCGCGCTGGTGGTGAAGCAGTGCACGGCGGCGTGCTTGTGCAGCGCGTGCGCCTCGTCGACGACCGCGTCGAGCTCCTCCTGCGTCATGTTGCGGATGTCGGGCTCCTCCTTGTCGGTGCCGCCGCCGCCGGACGCGCAGGTCTTGATGACGTCGCAGCCCGCCAGCATGTTCTTGCGCGCGAGCTTGCGCAGCTCCCACGGACCGTCCGCGGTGTTGAAGCCCCAGCGGTACATCGCGCGCGGCTGGATCAGCTCGAGGTGCGAGCCGGTCATCGTGGTGAAGCCCGCGATCAGCATGCGCGGCCCCTCCACGATACCGGCGTTGATGGCGTCGCGCACCGCGCACATCTCGTCGACCAGCAGCCCGTAGGGCCCGTTCATGCCGAGGTCGCGCAGCGTGGTGAAGCCCATGTCGAAGCAGTTCTGGGCGTGGAACAGCGCGTACATCTGCTGCAGGTGCGGCATGGTCTCGAATTGCGCGACGCGGTGGTTGTGGAACGTCATGCAGTTGTACATGGCGGTATGGATGTGGAGGTCCATCATCCCCGGCATCACCGTGTAGCGCGAGCAATCCAGCGTCTCGGCGCCCGGCGGCGCTTTCAGCTTGCCCCGGGTGCCCACCTTCAGGATGCGGTTGCCCTGAATCAGCACCACGGCATCCTTGACCGGCTTGCCGCCCTGGCCGTCGATCAGCGTCCCGCAGCTCACCGCTTTCACCGGCCCCTTGACCTTGGTTTCCAGAAACTCCTGGGATTTCACTTGTTCTCCAGCCTCTCTCGTTGGTTCGGGTGTCCGTTCACTTGCCGGCGCGGAAAGCGGCCGCCGCCTGCACGAAGCGAGCGTATGCCGCTGGGTCGATCGCCGTGTCTCCTTCGGCCCTGCGCGCGTCGAGTTCCAGTGCGCTCAGCGTCGCCTCGAGCTCCGCCCGCGCCATGTCGCGCGTGATAAACACGATGCGGCTGCAACGCTCGGCGGACGGCCACGACGCGAGCTCGACCGGCTCGTGGATCACGCTCTGGACGGCGTGCACCGCGACCGGCCTGCCCTCGACGTTGACGAGCGCCTTGACGCGCAGCAGGTTCGCCCCCTTGAGGGCCGCGAGCAGGTCGAGCCACGCCGCAAGCCCGCTCCGGGTCACGGCGCCTTCGCGCCGCACCGCAAACGCCCGGATGCTGTCGCCGTGGCGGCTGGCGCCGCGCTTGCGCCGGCCGGGATGCGCGGCACGCCCGGCTTTGACGAACGCGGCCTCGTTGAGCCAGCGCTCGACCTGCTCGCGCTGCGCGCTCGAGTCATCGAGCACGGCCTCGAACAGCAGTGCCGGCGCGATCTCCCCGCGCACGGCGTCGTGACGCTGCGCGCCGGGATTGATGCGCAAGAGACGCTCGCGCAATCGGGCGAGCTCGTCCGGATCGGCGAGATCGGTCTTGCTCACCAGCAGGCAATCAGCAACGGCCGCCTGCTTCACCGACTCCGGGCAGCTGTCGAGCTGGACCTCGCCGTTCACGCCGTCCACCACCGTGATCACGGCGCCCGCCCGCAGCCGCGGCGTGATGATCCCCTCGGAGGCGAGGGTGCGCAGGATCGGCACCGGGTCGGCAAGACCGGTGGTTTCGACCAGCACGCGGTCGAAGGCGGGGATGCCGCCCGCGTCGCGCTTCGCCAGAAGGTCGGCCAGCGTCTCGACAAGGTCGCCGCGAATCGTGCAGCACAGGCAGCCGTTCTGCAGCAGCACGGTATTTTCGCCGGGCGCCGCGACCAGCAGGTGATCGAGACCGACTTCGCCCAATTCGTTGATGATGACCGCGGCGCCCGCCATGGCCGGGTCGCGCAGCAGGCGGTTGAGCAGCGTCGTCTTGCCGCTGCCGAGGTAGCCAGTGATGATGGATACTGGCGGCCGTTCAGCCGCGGTCGCGTTCGTCATGAATTTTCAGGAGCCGCAAAGGCGCGAAGGCGCAAAGATCACGCAAGGCGCCTCCGTCTCGCGTCGAAGAGACCTTCTTCGCGACGCCTTGGCGTCTTTGCGTCTCTGCGGCAAATAATTACGCGGCAAGGGCCTGTCGCTCGAGCTCGCCACTGTAACGCCCCGCGCAGGCGAGGCCGTTCATGCGCGCGCGGTGCAGGAGCGCCGCCTGTGCCGTCGCGACGTTGGCGGGGGAGCCCTTCCACGCTTTGAGCGCGGGCTGCTGCAGCGCGCGGCCGTAGGAGAACGAAAGCGGCCACGGCAGCTCGCCCGCATACTTCCGGTTCATCGCGTTGAGGTGCTCCGTGGCCAGCTCGTCGCTCTGGCCGCCCGACAGGAACACGATGCCGGCGACCGCCGCCGGAACGCAGCGCTTGAGCACGCGCACCGTGCGCTCGGCCACTTCCTCGACGTCCGCCTGCTCGGGACAGTCCTTGCCCGACAGCACCATGCTGGGTTTCAGCGCCGAGCGCTCGAGGACGACGCGGTTCAGGTAGAGCGCCTCGTACACCGCGTTCAGCGTCCACTCCGTCACTTCCTCGCAGCGATGAACGATGTGGTTGCCGTCCATCAGGACTTCGGGCTCGACGATCGGCACCAGGCCCGCCTCCTGGCAAATCGCCGCGTAGCGCGCGAGCGCGTGCGCGTTCGCCGCGATGCAGGTGGAGGTCGGGGCGTCGGCGCCGATGGTGATGACCGCGCGCCATTTCGCGAACCGGGCACCCATTTTCCGGTACTCGGCGCAGCGCTTGGCGAGGTTGTCGAGCCCCTCGGTCATCTTTTCGCCCGGGCAGAAGGCGAGATCCTTGGCGCCGGTATCCACCTTGATGCCCGGCAGGATGCCGTTCTTCGCGAGCAGCTCGACGAACGGCGTGCCATCGGCGGATTTCTGGCGGATCGTCTCGTCGTAGAGGATCACGCCGCTGATGTATTGGCCCAGATCTTTCGCCGAGAACAGCAGGTCGCGGTAGGCGCGGCGGTTCTCCTCGGTGTTCGCAACCTTGATGCCGGCGAGCCGCCTCTCGATGGTGCCGGTGGACTCGTCGGCGGCGAGAATGCCCTTGCCGGGCGCGACCATCGCCTTGGCGACGGATTCAAGTGATTGGATAGCCATATGACCTCCTGAGGCTGCGTGACTGATGATGATTCGTGACTTGTGACTCGTGACGGGACGGTCATTCTACTACGCCACCAGCGCCTGGTTTGCCTTGTGCCTTGCGCTCAGGCCTTCCTGTGTTCCCCGACTTTGACGATCTTCATGGTATTGGTGCCGCCGGCCTTGCCGAACGGCTCGCCGATGGTAAGCACGATGGTGTCGCCGTGGTGCACCACGCCACGGGCCAGCAGCTCGTCCTCCGCCATGTGCAGCGCCTTCTCGGGGTTGCGCGCGCCCCTGAATTTCACCGGGTACACGCCCCGAAACAGCGTCACCCGGCGGCGCGTCTCGATCACCGAGCTCATGGCGTAGATCGGCACGTTGGTGTGCATGCGCGACATCAGCAGCACCGTCTTGCCGCTCTGCGTCATCGCCGCCACCGCCTTGATGTCGAGGTTGTTGGAGGTGAAGACGGTGGCGCGCGCAATCGCCTCCTCGACCTCCGCCGGCGCGCTGGTGCGCCGGCGCTCCTGCGACAGCGTGTCCTCCTTCTCGGCCTCGATGCAGACCCGCGCCATCGCCGTCACCGTTTCCGCCGGGTATTTCCCGGACGCGGTCTCTGCCGATAGCATCACCGCGTCGGTGCCGTCGAGCACGGCGTTCGCGACATCGGACACTTCCGCGCGCGTGGGGATCGGGTTGTCGATCATGGATTCCATCATCTGGGTCGCCGTGATGGTGATCCGGTTCTTCTCGCGCGCCATGCGGATCATGCGCTTCTGCAGCGCCGGCACGGCGGCGTCGCCCACTTCCACGGCGAGGTCGCCGCGCGCCACCATGATGCAATCGGAGGCGCCCAGGATGTCCTCCAGCGCGGGGATCGCCTCGGCGCGCTCGATCTTGGCGACCATCAGCGCCCGCCCGCCCGCCTTGTGCATGAGGTCGCGCGCCCAGCGCATGTCCTCCCCCGAGCGCGGGAACGAGACGCCGAGAAAGTCCGCCTTAAGTCCGGCGGCGATCCGGATGTCCTGCTTGTCCTTCTCGGTCAGCGCCGGCGCGGTGAGCCCGCCGCCCTTGCGGTTGATGCCCTTGTTGTTGGAGAGCGTCCCGCCCTGTTCCACCACGCAGGTGATGCGCGGCCCCTTGACCGAGGAGACGCCCAGCACGATGCGCCCGTCGTCCAGCAGCAGCGTGTCGCCCGGACGCACGTCGTTGGGAAGATTCCTGTAGTCGAGACCGACCGTGTGCTGGTCGCCCAGCGCGCGTTCAGCGTCGAGCACGAACGTCGCTCCGACTGCGAGAGTGATTTTGCCTTCCTTGAACCGGCCGATGCGGATCTTGGGCCCCTGCAGGTCCACCAGCACGCCGACGGCGCGCCCCGCCTTGCGCGCGAGCGAGCGCACCAGCTCGACGCGCTTGCGGTGCTCCGCGGCGGTTCCGTGGGAAAAATTCACCCGCACGACGTCGAGCCCTGCCTCGATCATGCGCGCGACCGTTTTCGGGTCGCTCGAGGCCGGGCCGAGGGTGGCGACGATCTTGGTGCGGCGGGGCATGCGCGAGACGGGGTCGAGCTATCGGGAACGACGGTTGAGAGGAGTGTAATGGGGGGGCATCGCAAACTCAATCCTGGGTCCGCGGCACTCGATATTGTTGTTCCGTGCCTCCATAGAGCAGGGTGACGTTGACGCGCCGGCTCTCGTACTCATCCTTGAAGTTGAAGCTGTCGGTGCAGTGAGGCGGTCCCAGTTCTCCGCGTGCATCGGCTGCCGCGCCCGTATCTGCCTGAGAAGCTCCGCCGCCTCGAGGTGCCGTCCCTGCTGGTCATGCGCGACCGCTTCGTCGAAAACGCGCTGCAGATCGCCGGGCCGCGGGGCCTCCATGCGTTACGCCCGGCCGGCCGGGAAAGCCCGCATCATTTTTCCCGGCGCACCGTCACGACGGATTGCCCCCGGAGCGCTCCTCGAGCACCGCGATGGCCGGGAGTTTCTTTCCTTCCAGAAACTCCAGGAACGCGCCGCCGCCGGTCGAGATATAGGAAATTCTGTCGGCGATGCCGAACTTGGCGATGGCCGCGAGCGTGTCGCCGCCGCCGGCAATGGAAAACGCCTTCGAGGCGGCGATGGCCTCGGCGATAGTCCGGGTGCCGGCCGCGAACTGGTCGTATTCGAACACCCCGACCGGTCCGTTCCACACAATGGTGCCGGCGCGGACGATGATGCCGCTGAGGGTCGCCGCCGTTTGCGGCCCGATATCGAGGATCATGTCGTCGGATTTCACCTCGCCAACCGCGACGCGGTTGGCGCGCGCCTGCGCCGCGAGATCGCTGGCCACCACCACGTCCACCGGCAGCGGCACCTGCGCGCCGCGCGCATTCATCATGTCGATGATGCCCTTCGCCTCGGCCACCAAGGCGGGCTCCGAGAGCGATTTGCCGATGTTCGCGCCGGCGGCGGCGAGGAACGTGTTGGCAATGCCGCCGCCCACGATCAGCTGGTCCACTTTGGCCGCAAGCGACTTGAGAATGGTGAGCTTGCTCGAAACCTTGGAGCCCGCGACGATCGCAACCAGCGGGCGCGCGGGGTTGCCGAGCGCTCTGCCCAGCGCGTCGAGCTCCGCCGCCATCAAGGGGCCGGCGCAGGCCACCTTCGCGAATTTCGCGATGCCGTGCGTCGTCGCTTCCGCGCGATGCGCCGTTCCGAATGCGTCGTTCACGTAGACGTCGCACAAGGCCGCCATCCTGCGGGCCAGCGCCTCGTCGTTCTTCTTCTCGCCCTTGTTGCCGCGGCAGTTCTCGAGCAGCACCACCTCGCCGGGCTTCACCTCGAAGCCGCCGTCCACCCAGTCCGCGACCAGGGGCACCGGGCGGCCCAAAAGCTCCCCCAGCCGCTTGGCGATCGGCGCGAGCGAATCCTCGGGCGTGAGCTTGCCCTCGGTCGGGCGGCCAAGGTGCGACGTCACCATCACTGCGGCGTTCGCTTTCAGCGCGTGCTGTATTCCCGGGAGGGAAGCCCGGATGCGCGTGTCTTCCGTGATGTTGCCCGTGTCGTCCTGCGGCACGTTGAGGTCCGCGCGGATGAACACGCGTTTGCCTGCAAGGGACAGGCCGGTCAGGCGGCGAAAGCTCATCTGGAGGACGCGACGACCCGGGCCATTTCCAGCACCTTGCAGGAATAGCCCCACTCGTTGTCGTACCAAGCGACGACCTTGACGAAGGTCGGATCGAGCGCGATGCCGGCCTCCGCGTCGAACACCGAGGTGCAGACCTCGTCTCGGAAATCGGTGGAAACCACCTTTTCCTCGGTGTAGCCGAGGATGCCCTTCAGCGCGCCCGCCGACTGCCCCTTCATTTCTGCGCAGATCTCCTTGTAGGTGGCGGGCTTGCCCAGCTCTACCGTCAGGTCGACGACGGAAACGTCCGATGTCGGTACCCGGAACGCCATGCCGGTCAGCTTCTTGTTGAGCTCGGGGATGACGACGCCCACCGCCTTGGCCGCGCCGGTGGACGACGGAATGATGTTCTCGAGTATGCCGCGCCCGCCGCGCCAGTCCTTGTTGGAGGGGCCGTCGACGGTCTTCTGCGTCGCGGTCGCGGCGTGCACCGTGGTCATCAGGCCGCGCTTGATTCCCCACTTGTCGTTCAGCACCTTCGCCACCGGCGCCAGGCAGTTGGTCGTGCAAGACGCGTTGGAGATGATCGCCTGTCCCGCGTAGGAACGGTCGTTCACGCCGAACACGAACATGGGCGTGTCGTCCTTGGACGGCGCGGACATGATGACCTTCTTCGCGCCCGCGGCGATGTGCTTCTGGCACGAGTTCTTGTCGAGGAAGAGCCCCGTGCATTCCAGCGCCACCTCTGCGCCCACGTCGCCCCATTTGAGCTCGGCCGGATCCTTGACCTGGGTCAGGCGGATCCGGCGGCCGTTGACCAGCAGCGAGTTGCCGTCGACGCCGATTTCGCCCTTGAAGGTGCCGTGCACGGAGTCGTAGCGCAGCAGGTACGCGAGGTACTGCGGCTCGAGCAGGTCGTTTATGCCGACGACCTCGATATCCGGGAAATGCTCCGTCGCCGCCCGGAATACCATGCGCCCGATGCGGCCAAATCCATTGATGCCAACTTTGATGGTCATGGTTCACCTCCTCGAAACAATTTGTTCATTTTAGCCCTGCAGGGAGGCGCGGGCTTGATCTGCCTCAAACGGCAGCGTGACTCAAAGCACCCGCTTGACCACCGCGGCAACGTTTTCCGCCGTGAAACCGAAATGCTTGAACAGCTCGCCGCCGGGCGCCGATTCGCCGAACCGATCCAGGCCCACCACCGCGCCCTCCAGCCCGACGTACTTGCGCCAGCCATCGCTGACGCCGGCCTCCACCGCCACGCGCGGCAGGCCGCGCGGCAGCACCGCGTCGCGATAGGCCGCATCCTGGCGGTCGAAGACGTTGCTGGAGGGCATCGACACTACGCGCGCCGCGACACCTTCCTCGGCCAGCAGCTTCTGGGCGGCGAGCGCGAGCGCCACCTCCGAGCCGGTGGCGATGATCGCCGCGCGGGGCGCGCCTGAGCTCTCAGCGAGCACGTAGCCGCCCCGGCGCACGTTGGACAGCACGGCTTCATCCCGCTTCGCAAAAGGCAGGTTCTGGCGCGACAGGAGCAGCGCCGTCGGCCCGTCCCGGCGGGTGATCGCCATCCCCCAGGCCGCTGCGCTCTCGACCGTGTCGCACGGCCGCCAGACGTCCAGGTTCGGGATCAGGCGCAGGCTCGCCGCGTGCTCGACCGGCTGGTGCGTCGGGCCGTCCTCGCCGAGCCCGATGGAATCGTGCGTGAAAACGTAGATCACGCGCTGCCGCATCAACGCGGCCAGGCGCAGTGCGTTGCGCGCGTAGTCGGAGAAAACCAGGAAGGTGCCGCCGTAGGGAATGAAGCCGCCATGCAGCGCGATGCCGTTCATCACCGCGCACATGCCGAACTCGCGCACGCCGTAGAACAGATAGTTGCCCTCGCCTTCGCGGCCGATCACCTTCGAGGCCTTCACCATGGTGAGGTTCGACCCGGTGAGGTCGGCCGAGCCCCCCAGCAGCTCCGGCAAGGCGGGCTTGAGCACCTCGAGCGCGTTCTGCGACGCCTTGCGCGTGGCCACGGTCTCGGCCTTGCCGTTCATTTCGTGCGTGAGCGCGTCGACCCGGGCCTCGAAGTCCTGCGGCAGCACGCCCGCCATGCGGCGGTGGAAGTCCGCGGCCAGCTCCGGGTGCGCTTCCGCGTAGGATTTGAACAGGCGGCTCCACCGGCGCTCGGCGCGCTTGCCCGCCTCGCGCGCGTCCCAGCCGGCGCGCACGTACTCGGGAATCTCGAACGGCGGATAGGGCCAACCGATCGCCTGCCGCGTCGCGGCCACCTCCGCCGCGCCGAGCGGCGCGCCGTGCGCCGCGCCGGTGTTGGCCTTGGTCGGCGCGCCCTTGGCGATCACCGTCTTGCAGCAGATCAGCGTCGGGCGCGCTTTCTCGCGCTTCGCCTTCTTCAGGGCGCGGTCCACCGCCTCGACGTCGTGTCCGTCCACGTTGGCGATCACCTGCCAGCCGTAGCCCTCGAAGCGCTTGGGGACGTTGTCGGTGTACCAGTTGGCGATATGCGCTTTTTCCGAATCGATCGAGATGCCGTTGTCGTCGTAAATCGCGATGAGCTTGCCCAGGCCGAGGGTGCCGGCGAGGGAGCACGCCTCGTGCGACACGCCCTCCATCATGCAGCCGTCGCCCATGAAGACATAGGTATGGTGATCGACGATGTCGAAGCCGGGGCGGTTGAAGTGCGCGGCAAGCAGCCGCTCGGCGAGCGCCATGCCCACCGCGTTGGCGATGCCCTGGCCGAGCGGGCCGGTGGTGGTCTCCACCCCGGGCGCGCAGCCGACTTCCGGGTGGCCGGGCGTCTTCGAATGCAGCTGCCGGAAGCGCTTGAGCTCCTCGATCGGCAAATCGTAGCCGGTAAGATGCAGCACCGAATAAAGCAGCATCGACCCGTGTCCGTTGGACAGCACGAAGCGGTCGCGGTTGGCCCACGCTGGATTCCCCGGGTTGTGCCGAAGGTGGTGGTTCCACAGCGCTTCGGCGATCTCCGCCATGCCCATCGGCATTCCAGGATGTCCGGAGTTCGCCTGCTGTACGGCGTCCATCGCCAGCGCGCGGATCGCGTTGGCCAAATCAGTGCGGGAGTTCATGCGTGGGGCAGGGGCCGAAAGAATCCGAATTATATCGTTCAAACTGCCCGCCTAGCAGCTTGTCGGGCTTTCGCTGTCCCGACAAGCTGCTAAATGGAAGTGCAGTTTGGGAGGGGTCGGCGTCAACCTGAATGACGGTCGTACGTCTAGGAGTTTGTCGGACTTAGCGCCGACAAACTCCTAACGCAAAACCGCCAGCGCAAAAGCGAAAGGAAAAGGCAGTGAAAACCCTGTTTTCAGCCTGCTCGCGCGCCCGTTGGAGGCCAAGAACGGTCGTCATCCCGAATTTTAGTCGAAATTCACAGGCGGTTTTGCTGTCAGCAGCCTGTTGTCGGAATACCAAGTCCGACAGGCTGGGCAGGCAGGACACATGGTTTGCGAGGCATTGGTGATGAGCGGGCGCGAGCGCAATTCAGCCTGTCGGCTCGATCCTGGCCCGGAGCGATCACTCATGCGTTCACGCCGATCGTTCATCAAGGTAAGTCCGACAGGCTGCTCACAGCAAAACCGCCTGCGCATCGACAGTCGGGCCATCCGGCTCAACGCGCTAGGCGACGGTCGCCTGCGCGGGATCGGTCAGCAATTGCTGGCGCGAGAGCGTTCCGGCTGCTCCCGAGCCGTCCTCCTCGCCCGCGGTCCCGGTCTCGAGCGACCCCAGGCAACCCAGCTCGCCTTCCACCGAGACGCCCACCGCGTGCGCCACCTCCGCCACACGTCGTGTCACGGCCACGTTGTAGTCGTACGGCGCCGGCGTCTTCATGTCTTCGTGCAGCGACCCGTCCATCATCACGCTGGTGAACCCGGCGCGGATCGACCTCTGGCATACGGCCAGGCTTGCGCCGTGGTCCTGATGCAGCACGATGGGAATGTGGGGGTAGTCCTCGGCCGCCGCGTGCAACAGGTGCCGGAGAAAGGCCTCGCCGGCGTACTTGCGGGCACCGGCCGACACTTGCAGGATCGCGGGGCTTTCGCATTCGTCGGCGGCCTGCATCACCGCCTGGATCTGCTCGAGATTGTTCACGTTGAACGCCGGCACGCCGTAACCGTGTTCAGCGGCGTGGTCGAGCAGCTGGCGCAATGCGATCAGGGCCATGTCGGTATCCTCCGTTTGCAGTGGCCGCGCCCGGCCGCGGCTAGGCGCGTTGCGGCCGGACGAGACCGATCGCGTGCTCGACCGGGCCGGCGCGGGTGGTCAGGCGCTTGCGGTCCTCCATCAGCCGCCAGATCATCGGCGTCACGATCAGTTGCATGGCGAGCCCCATCTTGCCCCCCGGCACGACGATGTTGTTGGGGCGCGACATGAAGGAGTCGTGGATCATCGTCAGCAGGTAGGGAAAGTCCACGCCGACCGGGTTGCGGAAGCGGATCACCACGAACGATTCGTCGAGCGAAGGGATGTCCTTCGCGATGAACGGGTTGGACGTGTCCACCGTCGGCACGCGCTGGAAGTTGATGTGGGTCTGGGTGAACTGCGGGCAGATGAAGTGCACGTAGTCGTGCATGCGCCGCAGGATGGTGTCCTGTACTGCCTCGCGCGAGTAACCGCGCAGGTTGGTGTCGCGGTGGATCTTCTGGATCCACTCGAGATTGATGATCGGCACCACGCCGATCAGCAGGTCGACGTGCCGCGCGACGTTCACCCGGTCCGTGACGATGCCGCCATGCAAGCCCTCGTAGAACAGCAGATCGGAGCCGTCGGGCAGCGCTTCCCACGCGGTGAAGGTCCCGGGGGGCAGGCCGTAAGGCGCGGCCTCCTGGTCGTTGTGCAGGTAGCGGCGCACGTTTCCCCCGCCCGTTTCGCCGTATTGCCGGAACAGGCCCTCCAGCGCTTCGAAGAGATTGGTCTCCGGCCCGAAGTGGCTGATCGCACGGCGGCCGTCGCGCTCGCTTTCCGCGATCGCTTTCTTCATCTCCACGCGGTCGTAGCGATGAAAACTGTCGCCCTCGACGAAGGCGGCGTCGACGTTCTCCCGCCGGAAAATCTGCGCGAAGGCGCCCTGCACCGTGGTAGTGCCCGCGCCGGACGAGCCGGTCACGGCGATGATGGGATGCTTGACTGACATCGCCTGATCCTCCGCTGACGTCTATCCCTTGGCTCGCCCAGACCGCCCAAGACGCTTACGCCACGCGCAGGTCGCTGCGCACGGCGAGGCCGTGCAGCCTCTCGATCTGGGCGACGCCGAGCATGGGCGCGCCGATGCGCCGCTGGCTATCGATCCCGAGCGGCCGGTCGGGGTCCCCGAGACTTTCGAGCACGAGCTGCGCCGCGCCGAAATCCTGCCCCGCGGTCCAGCGCGTGGGCGTGGCGACCGTGTAGAGCTGCGCGGCTCGCGCGGCGCGTACGCCGTTTTCCGAGTCCTCGAACGCCACGCAACATTCGGCGGGCAGGCGCAGCCTTTGCAGCGCGCTCACATAGATGTCCGGCTCCGGTTTCTTGTGCGTCACCGTATCGCCCGAGGCGATCACGGAAAACCAGCGCGGGGATTCCGGCGCGAGCGCCGCCGAGAGCAGCGCGTCGGCGTTAGCCGGCGTCGTAGTCGAGGCAATCGCGAGTCGCATGCCGGCCTCGCGCGCCTCGTGGATCAGGCGCGCCACGCCGGTGCGCAGCGGCAGGCGAAAACTGGCCACCAGCTCCTGGTAGATGCGCGTCTTGGTGCTGTGAATGATCGACACCAGCTGGCGCAGGCGCCGCTTTTCGGTCTCCGCGAGCGGCAGCGTCCCGATGTAGGCAGCGATCCGTTCCTGGCCGCCCGACACCCCGAGCAGGCGCGCGTAAAGCTGCGGTTCCCAGTTCCAGCCCAGGTCGAGCTCGACGAACGCCGCGTTGAACGCCTGGCGATGCGCCTCCTCGGTGTCCACCAAGGTCCCATCGACGTCGAAGATCAGCGCCTCCAGCACTTGCATCAGACCGCCTCGCGGAAATTTTGAAAGGCAAGAAAATCCCTCCGCTGTTCCCACTGTAGCGGGCGTCGGCCTGCAATGCCATTCACATTTTTTTGTGAGCCCATAAGCATCGCTCGACCGCAACGAAAGCGCTGGTCACGCTGCACGCTTGCCGAGTTTTTGGCGCCAGCCGGGATAGAGCCGATCGGCATCCCACGGGAAGGACTCGAACGCGCCGGCAAGCTCGCGGTGTTCCTTCGCGTATTCGACGAGATCAATCCCGTGCAGCCAGGCTTCGTAGGCGAGGCGCAGGCTGCGGGCGCCGGCAATCGGCCCGTCGATGTGACCGAAAGCGCCCCCGCCCGCAGTCTGGATTACGTTGGCATGCCCGAGGTTGGCGAAGAACCTGGGCATCCGCAGTGCATTCATCCCGCCCGAGATGATCGCCGTGGTCGCTTTCATGCCCAGCCACGCTTGGCGGTAGTGGGGACCATCGGCCGCGTCGCGCTCGAGCATGTAGGCGATGGCGCGGTCCGCGGGATCGCCCTCCATCTTGCCGTAGCCCATGGTGCCGGTGTGGATGCCCGAGGCGCCCTGCAGGCGCGCCATCTTGCAATGCACGAAGGCGGTATAGCCGCGCCGGCTCTGCGGACTGGTGACCGCACCGTGGCCCGCGCGGTGATAGTGCAGAAACTGGTTCGGAAAACAGCGGCGTGCGGTGGTGACGGCCGTCGTGCCGGCGATAAACCCGTCGACCAGGAACGCCACATGGCTCGCGTTCTCGCCGAACGTTTCGAGGATGTATTCGCCCCGGGCGATCATCTCGAACGGGTCGTCGGCCGTGATGTTGGCCGAGAACAGTTTCGCCTCGCCGGTCTCGTCCTGCGCGCACTTCATGGCGTCGGCCACGAGCGGCATCACCTGTTTCATCGGCGCAAAGACCTGGTTGCCCTGCGGCTCGTCGTTCTTGATGAAGTCGCCGCCGAGCCAGAACCGGTGACACGCGTCGGCGAACGGCTTCGGGCGCAGGCCGAGCTTGGGCTTGATGATGGTGCCGACGATGAGGCCGCCGTCCACCACCGGCCGGCGCAGGACGCGCCACAGGTCGGAGATGTTGACGGCCGGGCCATCGAACAGCGCGAGCAGGGCGGGCGGCACGTAGAAATCGTGCATCTTTGCGTATTCCACGTCGCCCATGCCCTGATTGTTGCCGGCCGTGAGCGTCAGGAATGAAGCGAGCATTGCCCGGCCGTCGCGGATATTCCGGTCGAACAGCTCGACCGGGTAGGCGATCTTGACCAGATAGTCGCCGTCCTTCCCCGCCGAACATTCGTAAACCAGTGCGTCGACGCCGCGGGTGAAATCGTCCGTTGTCGACACCTCGACGTTGGTGCCGGTGGAGGATTCGGCGGCGAAATGCGCGGCCGTGGGCAATGGCTCGAAGCCGGACTTGGGTTTCAGGACGTAGGCGCACAGCACGTGAGCGCCGCCGGCGACGAGGTCCCGCTCCTTCAGATCGAGGTTGGCATAGCGTTTCGACTGGTCCATCGGCTTCTCCGCGAACAAGGGGTCTGCGGGCACTATAGCGTCGGAGGTCTATAAGGGAAAATCAATATTTGTTATCATAACTATCAGAATACTCTTATACGAGATACCGTCGTGCACTTCACGCTGCGCCAGCTGCAGGTATTCGAGGCAGTCGCGCGCCATCTGAGCTTTTCGCGCGCAGCGCGAGAGCTCCACCTCAGCCAGCCCGCGGTTTCTATGCAGGTCAAACAGCTCGAGGGGCAGGCCGGCCTGCCGCTGTTCGAGCAGGTGGGCAAGCGCCTCTATCTGACCGAGGCGGGTGGCGCGCTATGCCGCCAGGCCCACGCGATCCAGCGCCAGATCGAGGAGACGGCGCAGACGCTCGCGGCGCTGAAGGGCGTCAATCAGGGAACCCTCGACATCACTCTCATCAGCACGGCGAAGTACTTTGCGCCCCGTTACCTCGCCCGTTTCTGCGCCCCGTATCCGGGCGTGAAGCTGAAGCTCACCGTGAGCAACCGCGCCGGGCTGCTGCAACGACTGAGGGACAACGAAACGGACCTCGCCATCATGGGCCACCCCCCGGAGGGGTTGGATATTGTCGCCGAGCCCTTCGCGCGCAATCCCCACGCGATCATTGCGCCCCCGGATCATCCGCTGGCGCGCGCGCGCCGCGTTCCTCTGCGACGGCTCGCCGAGGAGAACTTCCTGATCCGTGAGCCGGGCTCCGGCACGCGCCTGCTGATGGAGCGCGTATTCCGCGCTCACGGCGTGAGCGTGAATGCGATGATGGAGATCAGCAGCGACGAGACGATCAAGCAGGCAACCATGGCGGGAATGGGCATTGCCTTTCTGTCGCTGCACACGGTCGAACTCGAGCGCCAGACCGGCCGTCTTGCCGTGCTCGACGTCGTCGGCATGCCCGTGATGCGCGATTGGTACATCGTGCATCGCAAGGACAAGCGCCTGCCGCCGGTGGCAAGCGCTTTCCGCGAGTTCCTGCTTTCCCAGACCAATGAGGCGCCCGAACGCGCAAGCGCGCCGGCGAAGGCGAAAATCCCGTCCCGGCGTTCCTAACACTACTCCCCGTTCTCGGTCTTGCGGGCGAGCCGCACGCCGAGCTGCTTGAGCTTGCGGTATAGATGGGTGCGCTCGAGCCCGACGTTCTCCGCCACGCGGCTGATGTTGCCGCCCTCGCGCGCAATATGGTACTCGAAATAGGTGCGCTCGAAGGCGTCGCGCGCGTCGCGCAGCGGCATGTCAAACGCCAGATCGTGCGCGACCGGCGCCGGCGCGGCCGGGTGGGGAAGCGCGCGGCTCACTTCCTCCAGCGGAATCTGCTCGGAGGCGCACGTCAGGGCGAGCGTGCGAACCACGCTCTCGAGTTGCGCGAGGTTCCCGGGCCAGTCGTAGTTCCGCAACGCGTTCAGCGCGGCCGTGGTGAACTGGCGCGGCGGCGCCTCCTTCGCCTCCACCATGCGCGAGAGCGTCAGGTTGGCGATGTCGGGCACGTCCTCGCGGTGCTCGCGCAGGCTCGGCACGCGGATCGTCGTCGCCGCCAGCACGCCGTAAAGCCGGCTGTCGAACGCGCCCTGCGCCACCCGCTCCGCCAGCTCGCTGCTCGCGCCGCTGACGAGTCGCACGTTGTAGCGCTCGATCTTGGATGCGGCCAGCAGCAGCCCTTTCTGCTCGACCCGGGACAGGTCCGCGACCTCCCGCAGGAACAGCGTGCCTTCGCGCGCCTGGCCGAGGAGCTCGAGCGGTGCTTCGGCGAGCGCGGAACGGTTCTCCGGTGCCACCCACGGCGTGTTGCGCTGGTGCAGGAACCGCGCCGCCAGCTCCAGGCCGCAACCCGGCTCCCCGGTGAGGAGCAGGGGCGTGCGCAGGCTCATGACCCGCTCGAGGCGCTGCTTCAGCTCGGCCACCAGCGGCGAGCGGCCCAGGCTCGCCAGCGACAGCGCCGATCGTGCCTGCTCGCCACCCTGCTTGAGCGCGCGCCCCACGGTGGCGAGCAGCTTCTGCAGCGCGATGGGCTTCTCCAGGAAGTCGTAGGCGCCGATGCGCGTCGCCTCGACCGCCGTGTCGATGGTGCCGTGTCCCGACATCATCACGACCGGCATGGTCAGCAGTCCCGCGGTCGCCCATTCCTTGAGCAGCGTGATGCCGTCGGTGTCGGGCATCCAGATGTCCAGCAGCACCAGGTCGGGGCGCGCCTGGGTGCGGAACGCGCGCGCTGCGCCCGCGTTCTCCGCGAGCCTCACCTGATAGCCTTCGTCGCTCAGGATCTCGGACAGCAGCTCGCGGATGCCGATTTCGTCGTCTACAACCAGAATTTGCTGCATAGAAAAAATGCGGTCTCTAGTTTACACCCTGGCCTGCGCCATCGAGGGCCTTCGCGCGGCATCCTGCGCGCCGGACGGCAGCCGGATCGTGATGCGCGCGCCGCGCGGGGCCATGTTCGCGATCGCCGCCGTGCCGCCGTGCTCTTCGACGATCTTCTTCACGATCGCGAGCCCCAGCCCGGTGCCCTTGGGCTTGGTGGTGACGTAGGGCTCGAACGCGCGCTGCATCATGCTCTCGGGAAAGCCGCAGCCATTGTCGGTCACTACGAGCTGCACCATGCGGTCCTCGACGCCGCTCTCGACGATGATGCGCGGCTCCCCGGTATCGGCCAGCGCGTCCTGCGAGTTCTGCAGCAAATTATGGATCACTTGCCGCAGCTGCGCGGCGTCGCCCACCACCGGGGGCAGCCTCGCGTCGAGGTCGAGCCGCACGCTCGGACCCAGCGAGGATTCGTAGAGCAGGAGCACCTCGCGCGTGAGCGCGTTGAGATCGACCTCGCGCAGCGAGGGCTCGGGCGTACGCGCGTACTGACTGAAAGCGTCCACCATGTTCTTCAGCGCCGCGACCTGGTTGACGATGGTCTGCGTCGAGCGCGTCAGCACCTCGGCATCGGCTTCCACGAGCTTGCCGGAGAGCTTCACTTGCAATCGCTCCGCGGAGAGCTGGATGGGCGTGAGCGGATTGCGGATCTCGTGCGCGAGCCGCCGCGCCACTTCGGCCCATGCCGCGGTACGCTGGGCCTCGGCCAGGTGCGTGATGTCGTCGAAGACCACGACGCACCCGCCTTCGGCGCCCTGCGGCAGGCGCGTGCCGCGCAGCAGCAGCAACTGGGTCCTGCCGTGAAGCGGGCGCTCGACCTGTTGCTCCCACGCGGTCGCCCCGGCGCGCTCGAACGCCGCCACGATCTCCCGTCCCAGCTCGGCGACGCCGGGAGCCGTTGCAGGCCAGCGTCCCGCGGTGGCGCCGACGAGTGACGCGATATCGATCCCGAGCAGCATCCCCGCGCTGCGATTGGCCGCGCGCAGATTGAGCTCTTCGTCGAACGCCAGCACGCCGGCGGATAGGTTGGCGAGCAGGCTTTCGAGATAGGCCTTCGCCTGGACGAGCGCCGCAGCGTGGCGCTCGGCCTGCGCGCGCGCTTCCGCCAGCTGCAGCGTCATGGCGTTGAACGACTGGGTCAGCATACCGAGCTCGTCACGGGAGTCGACCGCCGCGCGCTGGCTGAAATCGCCGCTCGCCACAGCACGCGTCCCCTCCACCAGCACCCCGAGCGGCGCCGACAGGCGGTCCGAGAGCACGAAGGCGAGCGCGGCCGCCGAAAGCAGCGCAAGCAACAGGGTAAGCGTGAGCGTCATCCCGTAGAGCCGCTTCAGTCCCCGCCGCGAGAGCGTAAGTTCCTGGTACTGCCGGTACCCGGACTGCACCGCCTCGGCGTCGCGCGCCAGCTGCGCCGGCACCGGCTGCAGCAGCTGGAGCACGCGGGGTCCCTCGGCGATGGGAAGCACCGGCACCGGTGCCAGCACGCGCAGATAGAGTCCCTTGTCGGGGATCGCCTCGATCGCGCTGTAGGCACGGTTGAGCCGGATCTCCCGCAGCGCCGAGGCGGCTGGCGGGTCCGGCATGAGCCCCACGCGTTCGTTACCGGCGAATGCGAGGATCCTGCCGCGCTCGCTGTAGAGCGTCGCCTCCTCGACGCCCGCCTGCTCGCGCAGCGCGCTCAACGCGGCCAGGTGCTCGTCCGTCGGGCGCGCCGAGAGCGCGAGCGCCATGCCGTCGGCTTTTGCCGCGAGCTCCTTCAGCACGCCGTCGAGCGCGCCGCGCCCGAGGTTGATCCCACCCTCGAGCGCTCGGTCCACGCGCACCTCGAACCAGGATTCGATCGAGCGCGCCAGAAAATTAAGCGACATGCCATAGATCAGCGCGCCCGGTAGCACCGCCATCAGCGCGAACAGCAGCGCCAGCCGCAGCGTCAACTTGGCGCCGAACACGCCGGCCGTGAGCTTGCGCCGCAGCGTGAGCAGCTGGTAGACGACAAGGGCGACGAGCATGAGCGCCACCGCGCCATTCAGCGCGAGGAGCCACGGGTACTGCTCGGCGAACAGCGCGGTGTTGGCACTTGCGGTTGCGAGCAGGAACAGCGCGATCGCGCCCAGGCCCACGCACAGAATCAGCACGTAGCGCACGGCGGCGCTCGGCATGGCGGGGCGGGGATGCGGTGTGACGCTGCTCATGGGGAGACCGTCCAGCGGTGCCAATCGGAAGACAGGCTCCAGTCGCGTGAACCGACGGTGCTGATCTGGAACGGCCGCGGCAGCTGGGATGTATCCAGTCGCAGACGAAGCGCCGCGGTGTAACTCGCGCCCTTGCCCAGTGCGCCCGGCTCGGCGATCTCGCGCAACCGCACCCGGCTCATGAAAGCAAGCGCGTCCGCGAGCGAGGCGAAATTCTGGTAGAGGGTGCCGATGCCGACGCGATACTGGCGGGTCAGCGCGTTGAACGAGAGGCGATACTGTTGCCGGCTGTTGGCGATTTTTTCGTTGAACCAATACCAGCGCGGACGGATCAGCTCGAACTCGAGCGTGAAATGGAGCGGCACGCCCTTGTTGAGCGCGTCCTCCAGCGTATGCGTGAGCGCGATGTCGAAGTCGGCCTCGAGAAAATAGCCGTCCTCCGCAGCGACCAACGCCGCCTTCCTGACCTCGATGCCCTCGGCCAGGCCGGGCGTCGCCGCGGCGATGCCGAAGAGCAGCGCCGCCAGTGCGGCAAGCCCGCTAAGCCTTCTGCAGCAAAGCGTAGAAGAAGCCGTCATGCCGTCTGTCCGGAAGCAATTGGCCGGCTGGCAGTTGTATGTCGTTGTCGACCGCCGGAAGGGTCAGGCGCGTCACGTCCCGATGGCGCTCCAGAAACCGCGCAACCTGCTCGTGGTTTTCCTCGTGGAACACGGAACAGGTTGCGTACAGCAATTTACCACCACTGGCGAGCGTCTGCCACAATGCATCGAGCATGCGGCTCTGCGTCTGCGCGAACTGCGCGATGTCGGTCTGGCGGCGCAGCCACTTGATGTCGGGATGGCGCCGCGCGACGCCCGACGCGCTGCACGGTGCGTCGAGCAGGATGCGGTCGAACAGCGCGCCGTCCCACCAGGATGCCGGCTCGCGGACATCGCCGCAGACGATGTGCGCTTCGAGTCGCAGCCGCTCGAGGTTCGAGCGCACGCGCTCCAGCCGCGCGCCGTCGTTGTCGAGCGCGGTGAGTTCGACGTCGGACAGCTCGAGGGCGTGCGTGGCCTTGCCGCCGGGAGCCGCGCACGCGTCGAGCACGCGCATGCCGTCGACGAGGCCGAGCATCGGCGCCGCGAGCTGGGCCGCGGCATCCTGCACCGACACCAGCCCTTCGGCCCATCCCGGAATGCGTTCGGCAGGAAGCGGTTTTTCCAGCAGCACGGCGCTCGCGCCGCACGCTTCCGCGCGGACGCGGTGCCTCGCGAGCCGATCCAGATATTCGGCGACACTCGCGCGGCGCCGGTTCACGCGCACGGCAAGCGGCGGGCGCGTGTTATCCGCCTCGAGCACCGCCGCGTAATGCGCCGGGTACTGGGCGCGAAGCTTGTCGATCCACCATTGCGGATGGGAATAGCGCGCGGTCTCGACGCGCTGCACGCGGGTGTTCAATGCCGGGCGCAGGCGCAGGAAATTGCGCAGCACCGCGTTGACCAGTCCCATCGCGGAAGTGAGCCCGAGGGCCTTGCAGGCGCGCACTGCGTGGTCCACGACCGCGTGCGGCGCGGCGCGTGTGCGATCGAGCTGGTAGAGCGCGATTAGCAGCAGGGCACGCAGCCGCGCGTCCTCGAGGGGCTTCCTCAGAAGCACTTCGAGCAGCGCATGGAGCCGGCCGTAGAATCGCAGGGCGCCGTAGGCGAGATCCTGGGCCGCGGCTCGGCTGCGCGCATCGAGCTGCGCGTGCCGGCGCCACGCCGACACGAGTTCGGCGTCGAGGCTGCGCCCGGCGAGCACGCCGCGAAGCACGGCGGCCGCAATTCTTTGTTCCTCAATCACCGGCGGAGGCGAAACGCGTCCCGCGCGTCAGGTTGAAGCCGGACAGGAAGGCTTGCGCGGGGAGGCGCCTGCCGCCGTCGCGCTGCAACTCGGTGATGCGCAGTGCGCCGTCGCCGCAAGCCACCACGATGCCGTCCGGTCCCGCCGCGCTCACCGTCCCCGGGGCTGCATCGGCCTGCGGCTCGACAACACCGTGCCATATCTTCAGCATTCTACTTTCCAGCCGGGTTCGGGCGCCGGGCGCGGGGTCGAGAGCGCGCAGCTGGCGTTCGACCGCCATCGCGGGCCTGCGCCAGTCGATCTCCAGGTCTGCCTTGCCGATGCGGGAGGCATAGGTGGCGGCAGCGGCCTCCTGCTCCCGCGGCGCAGGATTCGTGGCCAGCGCTTCAACCAGCATCTTCGCGCCAAGCGCGGCGAGCCGGTCGCGCAACGTGCCTGCGGTATCGTGCGCGGCGATGGGGATCGCCCGCTGGAGCAGGATCGGGCCGGTATCGAGGCCCGCATCCATTTGCATGATGCTCACGCCCGTCTCGGTGTCGCCGGCGAGCAGCGCGCGTTGGATCGGCGCCGCCCCGCGCCAACGCGGCAGCAGCGATGCGTGCACGTTGATGCAACCGCGCGGCGGCAGCTTGAGCAGCGTCGACGGCAGTATCAGCCCGTAGGCCACCACCACCATCACTTCAGGGCCGGCCGCCGCAACGATTTCATGTACCGCCGAGTCCCCCAGCCTGTCGGGCTGTGACAACGCTAGGCCGCGGTCAAGCGCGAGCCGCTTCACCGCCGAAGACTGGGCTTTCAGGCCGCGACCGGCCGGCCGGTCCGGCTGGGTCAGGACGAGGGTGACCTCGTGCCTCGCCTGCAACAGGGCTTCCAGCGATACTGCGGCAAACTCAGGCGTGCCTGCAAAGACGAGCTTCAATCAGAGCGCGAGACGGCGGGCGTCCGGCGGGGGCGTCCGCCGTACCTGCTTCTTGATCCGGTTGAGGATGCGGCGTTGCTTGAGGCGGGAAAGCTTCTCCACGAATACCTTCCCCTCGAGATGATCCATTTCATGCTGGATACATACCGCGAGCAGCCCTTCCGCCTCCAGGGTGAACGGTCGGCCGTCGGCGTCCTGCGCGCGCACCGTCACGCGCTCGGCGCGCCGCACTTTTTCATACACGCCGGGCAGCGACAGGCAGCCTTCTTCGCGCTCGACCTCGCCACCGGCAGCGATCAGTTCCGGGTTCACGAACACGCAAAGCTGGTCGTGCGTTTCGGAGATATCGATCACAATCACCCGCATATGCACATTGACCTGTGTTGCGGCCAGACCAATGCCCGGGGCTGAATACATCGACTCAGTCATATCATTGATTAATTGGCGAATTCTGTCATCGACGCGATCGACCTTGGCGGCGACTTGGTGGAGCCTCGGGTCCGGGTAGTGCAGGATGGGGAGCAAAGCCATAAAAAAGCTTGCTAATTTAATCAGCTAGATGCAGAATTTAAACCAATATCTCGGGCGCAGTTCCGATGTAGGGGCTGCGCCTGCTGGTCTCTTCTCTTAATTGGGGGCGTTCCATGCGTAAGACAATTATATCCCTGATTTTGCTGATGACTCCGTTGGTCCCGGCGCTGGCGGCGGATGCCGGCGCATTGAAGGACGACGCCCCCGACCGCTACACGGTGGTTCGGGGCGACACCCTGTGGTCGATCTCCGGCCGGTTCCTCAAGGATCCGTGGAAGTGGCCCGAGATCTGGAAAATGAATCAGGAACAGATCAAGAATCCCCATCGTATCTACCCGGGTGATGTTGTCGTGCTCGACCGCTCGGGACAGCAGGCGCAACTGCGTCTGGTCCAAAGCCAGGGCGGCAGCATCGTCAAGCTCTCACCCCGGACCCGCGTCGAGCCGCTCAAGGATGCAGCAGTCCCGGCGATCCCGCCATCGGCCATCGGGCCTTTCCTCTCTCGCCCGCTGGTGGTCGGACAGACCGAGCTCGACAACACGCCGTCCATCCTGGCCACCGAGGAGAACCGGGTCGCAATCGGCGCCGGCAGCATTGCCTACGTCGAGCGGCTGCCCACCGATCAAGGCGACGTGTGGCAGGTGTTCCGTCGCGGCGACGCGCTGGTCGACCCGGAAACCAACGAGACGCTCGGTTACCAGGCGACGTACCTCGGCGAGGCGCGCGTGCTCAAGTACGGCGCGCAAAGCACGATCCAGATCACCAAGTCGTCGCAGGAAATCTCCGCCGGCGACCGCCTGCTGCCCGCGGCCCGGGAGAGACCGACTTTCTCGTATGTGCCGCACGCCCCGGCGAAGTCAGTGCGCGGCCGCATCGTTTCGACCTACGGCAACCTGGGCGAAACCGGGCCGGCCGGCATCGTGGCGCTGTCCCGCGGCTCGAACGACGGGCTCGAGGTCGGGCACGTGCTGGCGATCCACCGCAGCCAGAGTACCTCCCGTTATGAGACACGCACCTCGCCGCTCTTCGGCCGCCAGGGACCGAGCGGGAGCGATTCGCCGCGCGTCTATTACGCCGAGCAGGTCTCCACACGGGATTCGCCGCTGTACGAGCAGGGCCAGCCGATCAGCGAGAAGGACATCGCCACGCTGCCCGACGAGCGCTACGGTCTCGTGCTGGTGTTCCGCACTTTCGACCGCGCCGCGTTCGGCCTGGTGATGCAGGCCTCGCGCCCGGTAGCGGTCAACGATCTCGTCACCAATCCCTGAGAACCACGGGAGGTTTCCCTCCCGTGACCAGCGCTTCCGTGCCGCGCTCGCGCGGCACGACTCCATTTTCCGTTCCGGCGCCATGCCGCTTGACGAGGATCTCGCCGCATGGCTCAGGTTAAGCCTGACCCCGGGCCTCGGCGGTGCGGGCGCGCGCAGGCTGCTCACCGCATTCGGCGATCCGAAGCGCGCGGTCGGCGCGAGTCGCACCGCGCTCGCGCGACACGTTCCGGATAAGGTTGCGGCCGCGATCCAGCAAGGCGGCATGCATGAGGCGGTTTGGCACGTCGGCGCGTGGCTGGAGGACCCGACGAATCATGTCGTGACCCTCGCAGACGCCGGCTATCCCGGACAACTCCTGCAGCTTGCGGATCCGCCGTTGCTCATCTACGTCAAGGGGCGCCTCGAATTGCTGTCGCGACCGTCGCTGGCGGTGGTTGGCAGCCGCCATGCAACCGCCCAGGGCGCAGCCAATGCGGAGTCCTTCGCCCGAACGCTTTCCGACTCCGGTCTGACCATCGTGAGCGGGCTCGCGCTTGGCATCGACGCCGCGGCGCACCGCGGCGGTCTCGGCGGCGCCGCGAGCAGCATCGCCGTGCTCGGCACCGGCGCCGACATCGTTTATCCGGCGCGCAACCGCGCGCTCGCGCACGAGCTTGCCGCCCGCGGCGCGCTGGTGTCCGATTTTCCGCTCGGCACGCGCCCGCTTCCCGCCAACTTCCCGCAGCGCAACCGCCTCATCAGCGGCCTCGCGCTCGGCTGCCTGGTGGTGGAGGCGGCGGCGGACAGCGGCTCGCTCATCACGGCGCGCCTCGCCGCCGACCAGGGCAGGGAGGTGTTCGCGCTTCCCGGCTCGATCCACTCGCCGCTCGCCAAGGGCTGCCATGCGCTGATCAAGCAGGGGGCGAAGCTCGTGGAAAGCGCGAGCGACATCCTGGAAGAGTTGCGCCTGCCGGCGCCCGCGCCGGCCGAGTCGGCGCCCCATCCCGCCGCCGATGCGCGCGCGCAAGCGCTGCTCGACGCGCTGGGTCACGATCCCTGCGACCTCGATACGCTCGCCGCGCGCTGCGGCCTTGCCGCCTCCGAAATCGCCGCGCTGATCACGCAACTCGAGCTCGACGGTCGCATCGCTCCCCTGCCCGGCGGCTTGTATCAACGCCTGCGCCGTTAGCGGCTCGCGGCAGCGCCTGTTGCGAAAAACTTGCCTGGACAGTTTTTTGTACTTATCATCGTGCGCTCTTTTGCCACGCCCTCGTCCGCGCTGCGCGCATGAGTAAACAGCTGATCATTGCCGAGAAGCCTTCGGTCGCCGCCGACATCGCACGCGCCCTCGGCGGCTTCACGCGTCATGGCGATTATTTCGAAAGCGGCGAATACGTTCTGTCCTCCGCGGTCGGTCACCTGCTCGAGCTCACCGTGCCGCCGGAACACGACGTCAAGCGCGGCAAGTGGTCGTTCGCGCACCTGCCGGTGATCCCTCCGCGGTTCGCCCTCGCCCCGATCGAAAAAAGCGAAAGCCGCCTGAACGTGCTGCTGCGTCTGATCAAGCGCAAGGACGTGACGGGTCTCATCAACGCCTGCGACGCGGGCCGCGAAGGCGAGCTTATTTTCCGCTGCATCGTGCAGCATGCACGCGCGAAGAAACCGATCCAGCGCCTGTGGCTGCAGTCTATGACACCGGCTGCGATACGCGAAGGCTTCGAAAGCCTGCGCCCCGACCGCGAATTGCTGGCGCTTGCGGACGCGGCAAAATGCCGCTCCGAGGCGGACTGGCTGGTCGGCATCAACGGCACGCGCGCGATGACCGCCTTCAACTCCAAGGAGGGCGGCTTCTACCTCACGACGGTCGGCCGCGTGCAGACGCCGACGCTCGCGATCCTGGTCGAGCGCGAGGAGCGCATCCGCGCCTTCAAGGCGCGCGATTACTGGGAGGTGCATGCAAAATTCGGGGCCAAAGCCGGGGAATACTCCGGTCGCTGGTTCGACCCCGGTTTCAAGAAGAACGACGACGCCGAGCGCAGGGCGGAGCGGGTGTGGGGCGCCGCCGAGGCCGAATCGGTCGTCGCCGCCTGCCGCGGCAAGCCGGGGACGGTCAATGAGGAAACCAAGCCCGCCACGCAGATCTCGCCACTGCTGTTCGATCTGACGAGCCTGCAGCGCGAGGCCAACAGCCGCTTCGGCTTTTCGGCACGGAACACACTGGGGCTGGCGCAGGCGCTCTACGAAAGGCACAAAGTCCTGACCTATCCGCGGACCGATTCGCGCGCGCTGCCGGAGGACTACCTCGGCACCGTCAGGAAGGCGATGGACATGCTGAGCGAACTGAGAGAATACGCTCCGTTCGCCAAGAACGTCCTGAAGAATGGCTGGGTCAGGCCCAACAAGCGTGTCTTCGACAACTCGAAGATCAGCGATCACTTCGCGATCATTCCCACGCTGCAGCCGCCCAGGCACCTGAGTGAACCCGAGCACAAGCTGTACGATCTCGTCGTGCGGCGTTTTCTCGCCGTGTTCCATCCGGCAGCCGAGTACCTGCAAACGACGCGCGTCACCCAGGTAGGAGAGCACGAATTCAAGACCGAGGGACGCATCCTGCAAAGTCCCGGGTGGCTCGCGGTCTACGGCCGCTCCGCTCAGGAGGAGTCCCAGACGCTGCCCGCCGTTTCCGCCGGGGAAAAGGTCGACGTGCTCGAGGTGGACGCCGTCGCCAACCAGACCAAGCCGCCGGCGCGCTATACGGAAGCGACGCTGCTCTCCGCGATGGAGGGCGCCGGCAAGCTGGTCGAGGACGACGAGTTGCGCGCCGCCATGGAGGCGAAAGGTCTCGGCACGCCGGCCACGCGCGCGGCCGTCATCGAGGGGCTGATCCGGGAGCAATACGTTCACCGCGAAGCCCGCGAGCTGAGGCCTTCCTGGAAGGCATTCCGCCTGCTCCTCGCCCTGCATCACTTCGGCGTCACCGAGATCACCTCGCCGGAATTGACCGGCGACTGGGAGTACAAGCTCAAGCAGATGGAAGCGGGCCGGCTCAAGCGCGATGTGTTCATGGAGCACATAGAGCAGGTGACGCGCGACCTCGTGGATCGCGTCCGCAACGGCGACATTCCCGAAGAGGCCTACGCCACTGTGGAGGCCCCGTGTCCCAAGTGCGGCGGTGTGGTGCAGGAGAACTACCGCAAGTTCCAGTGCCAGAAGTGCGATTTCTCGCTGTGGGCCGTCCTGTCGGGCCGTGAATGGGCGCCTGAGGAGATCGCCGAGCTGATCACTAAACGTTTCATCGGGCCGCTGAACGGTTTCCGCAGCCGCATGGGCAAGCCGTTTTCGGCGGGCATCCGGCTGAACGCTGAGTTCCGCATCGAATTCGACTTCGGCCAGGCTCGCCTCGAGGAGGAAGCGGCCAACCCGCCCGACTTCAGCGCCCAGGAAAGCGTCGGGCCCTGCCCGAAATGCGGCGCGCGCGTGTTCGAGTACGGCGCGGCCTACGTCTGCGAGAAGGCGGTCGGCGCCGCGCGCAGCTGCGATTTCCGTTCCGGGAAGATGATCCTCCAGCAGCCTGTCGAGCGCGCGCAGATGCAAAAGCTGCTGGCGTCCGGCCGCACCGACCTTCTGACGAGTTTCATTTCCAGGAAAGGCCGGCGCTTCAAGGCCTACTTGGTGAAGACCGGGGAGGGCCGGGTCGGCTTCGAGTTCGAGCCGCGCGCGCCCGCCAAGCAACCGAGGACCGGGGAGCCCGCCGCGCCGGCACTGGTAAACGCACCCCGCAAAGGCCGGACCGCCGCCACCGCACGCCCCGCCAAGCGGGTGAAGATCCCCGCCAAGCCCGCGCGCGCCGCCAAGGCAAAGCCCCCGGCCAAGGTGAAGCTCAAGGCCGCCTAAATATCGAGGTTGCGGACGCCGAGCGCGTTGGCCTCGATGAAATTGCGCCGCGGCTCGACCAGGTCGCCCATCAACGTGGAGAAAATCTCCCCCGCGCTGATGGCATCCTCGATCTGGGTCTTGAGCAGCCGCCGCGTCCTGGGATCCATGGTGGTCTCCCACAGCTGCTCGGGGTTCATCTCCCCCAACCCCTTGTAACGCTGAATGCCCACTCCCCGCTGCACCTCTCCCAGCAACCACTCGATCGCTTCGCGGAATTCCTTGACGGAATGCCGGTGCTCGCCGCGCTTGACGTAAGCGCCGTCGGCCAGCAAGCCTTGTAGCATTCTTGCCGTGCGCTGGATCTGCTCGTAATCACCGCTCTGCACGAAATCCGCGTCTATGTAGCAATGATGCACGATGCCGTGCTGCGTGCGGCTGACCAGCAGCATGTAGCGCTCGGTCTTATCGTCGTATTTCGACTCCACCTTCATGCTCAGCGGTCCGAGCAGCCCAGCGAGCATCCTAGCGCTCGTCTGCGCGGCGTTCTCGTTCGAGAGGTCCAGTGTCGCCGGCTGGCGCAGCAGCGCATGCAGCACTTCTTCGTCGATCAGGCGGCTCACCCGCTCGATGACTGCTTCGGCGAGCAGGTAATCATTGGCGATCTTTTCGAGCGCGTCCTTGCTGAGCGTCTGGCCGTCGATACCGGTATGAAGTTCAGCCTCCGACAGCGCCAGGTTGAGGAGGAACTGTTTCAGCTCGTGCTCGTCCTTGAGGTAGCGCTCGGTCTTGCCATGCTTCACCTTGTAGAGCGGCGGCTGCGCGATATAAACGTGGCCGCGCTCGATCAATTCCCGCATCTGCCGGTAGAAAAAGGTAAGCAGCAGCGTGCGGATGTGCGATCCGTCCACGTCCGCATCGGTCATGATGATGATGCGGTGG
The DNA here is from genome assembly GCA_016192825.1 of Betaproteobacteria bacterium. Lineage (GTDB taxonomy): Bacteria > Pseudomonadota > Gammaproteobacteria > Burkholderiales > SG8-41 > SG8-41. The sequence continues at coordinate 66,680 of JACPTK010000074.1, forward strand.
TAGCGCAGTTTCTCCGGTGAATAATCTTCCTCGCCGATGCCGGTGCCGAGCACGCTGATCAACGTGGTGATCTCCTGCGAGGAGAGCATCTTGTCGAGCCGCGCGCGCTCGACGTTCAGGATCTTGCCCTTCAGAGGAAGAATCGCCTGGAACTTGCGGTCGCGGCCCTGTTTTGCCGAACCGCCGGCAGAATCGCCTTCCACGATATAGAGCTCGCACTGGGCAGGGTCGCGCTCCTGGCAATCCGCGAGCTTGCCCGAGAGCCCGAACGAATCCAGCACACCCTTGCGCCGCGTGAGCTCGCGCGCCTTCCGCGCCGCTTCCCGCGCGCGCGCCGCCTCGATGATCTTGCTGCAGATGATGCGTGCATCGCCCGGCGTCTCGAGCAGGAACTCGCCAAGCTTCTGGCCGATGATCTCCTCGACCACCGGCCGCACTTCCGAGGAAACCAGCTTGTCCTTGGTCTGCGAGGAAAACTTGGGCTCCGGCACCTTCACCGACAGCACTGCGGCGAGCCCTTCCTTCATGTCGTCGCCGCTGGTTTCCACCTTCGCCTTTTCGGCGAGCTTGTTGGACTCGATGTACTGGTTCAGCGTGCGCGTCATGGCGGCGCGCAGCCCCGTAAGATGGGTGCCGCCGTCGCGTTGCGGAATGTTGTTGGTGAAGCACTGCACCGATTCCTGATAGGAATCGTTCCATTGCATAGCCACTTCCACGACGATGCCGTCCTTCTCGGCCTTGGCGTAGAAGATATTCTGGTGCAGCACGTTCTTGCTGCGATTGATGTATTCGACGAAGCCCTTGACGCCCCCGGAAAACGCGAACTTTTCCTCTTTGCCGCTGCGCTGATCGACCAGGAGAATCGTGAGCCCGCTGTTGAGGAAGGCCAGCTCGCGCAGCCGCTTGGCCAGTATCTCGTAGTGATACTCGATGCGCCCGAAGATCTCCTTGCTTGGCAGGAAATGCACTTCGGTTCCGCGGCGCTCGCTTTTCGCGGTCACCTTGAGCGGTGCCACCGTCTCGCCCAGGCGAAACTCCATCTGGTAGAGCTTGCCGTCGCGGCGAATCGACAGCCGCAACCACTCCGACAGCGCATTCACAACCGACACACCCACCCCGTGCAGGCCACCGGCGACCTTGTAGGAATTGCTGTCGAACTTCCCGCCGGCGTGAAGCTCCGTCATGACGACTTCAGCGCTTGAGCGCCCTTCCTCGTCGTCGGGGTGCCGGTCGGTCGGTATGCCGCGCCCGTTGTCGACGACGCTGACCGAGTTGTCGGTATGGATGGTAACCGTAATCTCGTTGCAGTAGCCCGCCAGCGCCTCGTCGACCGCGTTGTCCACCACTTCGAAAGCCATGTGGTGCAGCCCGGTGCCGTCGCTGGTGTCGCCGATATACATGCCAGGGCGCTTGCGCACCGCCTCGAGGCCCTTGAGGACCTTGATGCTGCTGGCATCGTAATCGTCGGCCGATCGCTCCCGCTCTTTTTCGCTTATCTCTGGCGCCATTCGCCGTCCTCTAGATCCGCATTGGCATGACCACGTAGCGGAACTCCGGATTGTCCGGCACCGTGACCAGCATGCTGCTGTTGGCGTCGCCAAACGCGCATTCGATATCGTCGCTTTGCACGTTGTTCAGCACGTCCAGCAGATAGGTGATGTTGAAACCGATATCCAGCGCGTCGCCTCCATACGCGACTTCCAGCTCTTCCTGCGCTTCCTCCTGCTCGTTGTTGGTGCAGGAGATGCGCAGGCTGTTTGCTCCCATCATCCAGCGCACGCCGCGGAATTTCTCGTTCGACAGGATCGCGGCGCGCTGCAGCGACTGCAGGAGCACCTGACGTTTGATCGTGAAACGCTTCTGATAGGTCGTCGGCACCACCCTGGTGTAGTCCGGGAACTTGCCATCGATGATCTTGGTCGTGAGGACGATATTGCCGAACGAGAAGCGCACCAGGTTCGGAAAGATTTCGATTGAGACCGCTTCTTCTGCGTCGCCCAGCAGCCGCCCGAGCTCCAGCACGGCCTTGCGCGGCAGGATGACCTCGCGCTTTTCCGGCTGCTGCCCCAGTGGCCGCGCCGCATAGCTCAGCCGGTGTCCGTCGGTGGCAACCACCTTGACCTGCCCGCCGTCGAGTACCAGCAGCAGCCCGTTTAGGTAGTAGCGAATGTCTTGCTGCGCCATCGCGTACTGGACCAGCAGCAACAACTCCCGAAACGCCTTCTGCGGAACCGCGATCTTGGCCTGCACCGCGCCGGGGTCTGCCATGGACGGAAAATCAGTCGACGGCAGCGTCTGCAGGTTAAAGCGGCTTTTTCCCGAGCGAACCTGCAAGCGGTTGTTCTGCACGTCGAGCGTCGCCTCCGCTGCATCGGGCAGTGCCCGCAATATGTCCTGCAGCTTGCGGGCCGAAACGGTCAGACTCGAATCCTCGGCGGACAGCTTTCCGGCGTCAGCGCTGGTGGCTACCTGGATCTCCAGATCCGTCGCCACCAGCTGAAGACGGCCCTGCTTGCGCTCGATCAGGACGTTCGACAGGATCGGCAGGGTATGGCGCTTCTCGACAATGCCGGTCACCGCCTGCAAGGGCTTGAGCAATGCATCGCGTTCAAGTTGTACGAGCTTCATAGACTAGGTTCTAACTTAAGAGTAATAAGCTTAATAGAGCCGCTCTCTTGCTGTGGGCAAGTGGACGCAGGCCAGTGTGCAGGCGCCGGAGCGGGGAGGACAAGGATGTGCAGAAGCCGGTAAAAGATGTGGAAAATTTGTGAACGAAAAACCGTGCCTGAAGGCAGCTGCCGGATATCCACAAAGCGCACAGAGGAAATCAACTTCTCAGGACGTTGAGCAGCGAGTTGAAGTCACGGGTGAGCTCGCTGTTGGTTGATTTGAGAAGCGCGACCTTGCGGCAGGCGTGCAGCACCGTCGTGTGATCGCGCCCGCCGAAGGCTTCGCCGATGTCCGGGAGGCTCAACTGCGTCAGTTCCTTTGCGAGCGCCATCGCGATCTGGCGCGGGCGGGCGACGTTGCGGCTGCGTTTCTTGGAGTACATCTCTGAGACCTTGATCTTGTAATAGTCGGCGACGGTCTTCTGGATGTTTTCGATGGAAATCTGGCGGTGCTGGATGGCGAGCAGGTCGCGCAGTGCCTCACGGCACAGTTCCACCGTCAACTCGCGACCGGAGAAGCGGGAATAGGCCAGCACGCGCTTGAGCCCGCCTTCCAGCTCGCGCACGTTGGACTGGATGTGCTTCGCGAGGAAGAAGGCCACCGCCTCGTCCAGGCGGACGCCCTCGACCTCCGCCTTCTTGAGCAGGATGGCAACCCGCATCTCGAGCTCCGGAGGCTCGACGGCAACGGTCAGGCCCCAGCCGAAGCGCGAGATAAGGCGATTTTCGATGCCGGCGATCTCCTTGGGATAGGTATCGCAGGTGATCACGACCTGTTTGTGCGCCTCGATCAGCGCGTTGAATGCGTAAAAGAATTCCTCCTGAGTACGGCTCTTGCCGCTGAAAAACTGGATGTCGTCGATCAGCAGCAAGTCGAGGGAATGGTAATAGCGCTTGAAGTCGTCGAAGGCCTTGTGCTGATAGGCGCGCACGACATCAGAGACGTATTGTTCGGCATGGATGTAGCGAATCTTGGTTTCAGGGGCCTGTTCACGCAGGCGGTTGCCGATCGCCTGTATCAGGTGTGTCTTGCCGAGGCCGACGCCACCGTAGATGAAGAGCGGGTTGTACGCCGCGCCGGGCCGCTCCGCGACCTGGGCCGCGGCAGCCCGCGCCAGTTCGTTGGCCTTGCCGGTGACGAAGGTGTCGAAAGCGAATGCCGGATTGAGCCGCGACACCTCGCGGCTGCTCGGTTTCGCCCCGCGATCCTTCGGCGCATGCGGGGGGGGGCGCGGCAGAGGCGCGGGGGCATGCTCCTTGTCCGCGAGAGTGAGCAGCACCTCGATCTTGCGCTTGAGTTGCTCGCGCGCGAGCGACTCGATGCGAGGCAGGAATTTGTCGCGTATCCACTGGAGCACGAACCGGTTCGGCGCGACCAGGGTCAAGCGGTCTCCCTCGGCGTGGAATCGCAGGGGCTTGATCCAGGTTTGGTACTGCTGGGGCGGCAGCTCGTTCTCGAAGCGGGTCAGACAGAAGCGCCAGAAACTGTTCATCGGCGTCGCGTTGGAGTTGGAATTCGGACCCGGACGAAAGCGTGCTTTTTCAAGGAGAGATTTTATCCTTTTTGAGGATGGTTATCCACAGAAACCGCGTCCCTGAGTGGCGATGCGGGCGCGTACGAAAAGGTTGACACGACGGAGAGTTAGAGGTTGTAATAGCGCGCTTTTCAGCAGCCGGATGAATCGCGATGAAACGGACCTACCAGCCGTCGGTGACACGCCGCAAGCGGACCCACGGATTTCGTGTGCGTATGCGGACCCGTGGCGGACGTGCGGTCGTGCGCGCCCGCCGTGCCAAAGGACGCGCACGGTTGAGCGTCTGAACGCCGCCGGAGCAGCCACCCTGCCGCGCAGCGCGCGGCTGCTGCGGCGCGAGCAGTTCACGGAAGCGCTGGCAACCAGGGCGGCTGCACGGCGGCGCTATTTCACCTTGTTTGCCAGGCCCAATGGCCTGCCGCTAGCGCGCATCGGCATCATTGCCAGCAAGCGGGTGGCGCCCAGGGCAGTTGATCGCAATCGCGCCAAGCGATTAGTGCGGGAAACTTTCCGCAAGCTCCGCCATCGCTTAGGGGGTATGGATTTGGTGGTGGAATTGCGCCGCTGCCCGGCGCAGGGGTTCAACGAGGCGGCGGGCGCGGAATTTGCCAGAATGCTGGAAGAACTCGGCGCCCGGCCAAGCGGCTAGCAGCCTGTCGGACTTGGCATTCCGACAGGCTGCTCACGGCAAAACCGCCTGCGAATTTCGAAGGAAATACGGGATGACGACCCTTATTAGCCTCGAACGGGCACGCGAGCAGGCTGAACATAAGGTTTTCGCTGCCTTTTTCTTTCGTTTTCGCGCAGGCGGTTTTGCATTTAGGAGTTTGTCGGCCTTAGGGCCGATAAACTCCTAGGGCAGCAGGTCCGCCGGCAAGCACGGTTATGGATTCACAGCGCCTCATTCTTTTTTTCGTTTTCTCGTTTTCCGTGTTCCTGCTGCTGGACGCCTGGCAGCGCGATCAGCAACCGGCGCAGCCGGCCGCATCCGCCAGCGCGCCGGCAGGAAAATCGGTTTCCCCTAGTGCGCAAGCGCCGGTACCCAGCGAAAAGCTCACCGTGCCGCAGACTGCGGTACCGCTGCAGGAGCCGCGGGCTGCGCAGCCGGGCACCACGGTGCGGATCGAGACCGACCTGGTCATTGCCGAGCTCAGCACCACGGGCGGGGATCTCCGCCACCTGCAGTTCAAGAAGCACCGCGATACCCTGGACAAGAAGAAGGACTTCGTGTTGTTGGAGGCGTCCGCGGAGCGTACCTATATCGCGCAGTCCGGGCTGATCGGCACCGGCCTGCCCAATCACCGCTCGACGTATACCGCGTCCCGTGAGCGCTACCAGTTGGCCGAGGGTCAGGACAGCGTGGAGGTGCGCCTCGTCGCGCCTGCGGCCGACGGTATGCAGGCGGCCAAGATCTATCGGTTCCATCGCGGCAGCTACTTGATCGACGTGGGTTTCGAGATCGCCGGCAGTGGAGCGGGAGCGGCGCAACCATTCGCCTATTTTCAGATCGTGCGGGACGGAAAACCGCCGGCCGGCGATTCGCAAATGGTGCCGACGTACACCGGCGCGGCCGTCTATACCGAGAAGGAGAAATTCCAGAAGGTCGCGTTCTCGGACATCGACAAAGGCAAGACGTCGTATCCGAAGCACAGCAACGACGGTTGGATCGCCATGCTCCAGCACTATTTCTTCAGCGCGTGGTTGCCGAAGAATGGCACCCCGCGCGAATTCTATACGCGCCGGCTGGAGGAGAATCTCTACGCCGCGGGCGTGATCATTCCGGCGGGGACCGTCGCCGCCGGCGCGAGCGCAACCGTGATGGTGCCGTTCTATGCCGGACCCGAGGAGCAGGAAAAGCTCGCGAAGATCGCGCCGGGACTGGAACTCACAATCGACTATGGGTGGTTGACCGTGATCGCGGTGCCGCTGTTCTGGGTGCTTGCTTGGCTCCACCAATGGGCGGGCAACTGGGGCATTGCCATCATCCTGCTTACCGTGATCATCAAGCTCCTGTTCTATCCCCTGTCTGCTGCAAGCTACCGCTCGATGGCCAAGATGCGGGTGCTGGCCCCCAAGCTCCAAAAGCTCAAGGACCAGTACGGCGACGACCGCCAGCGCATGCAGCAGGCAATGATGGAGATCTACAAGACGGAGAAGATCAATCCCCTCGGTGGATGCATGCCGATAGTAATTCAAATACCTGTTTTTATTGCACTTTATTGGGTATTGCTGGCCAGCGTCGAGCTGCGGCAGGCGCCGTTCATGCTTTGGATCAATGATCTTGCCGCGCCGGATCCCTGGTTCATCCTGCCGATACTGATGGCGCTCACCATGTTCGTGCAGACGTGGCTCAATCCGGAGCCGCCGGATCCGGTGCAAGCCAAGGTGATGAAGATCATGCCGATCGTATTTAGTATCTTCTTCTTCTTCTTTCCCGCCGGACTGGTGCTGTATTGGCTGGTGAACAACGTCCTTTCGATCGCGCAACAATGGCAGATCACACGCACGTTGGAGCGCGGAGCCGCGCCGCGGAAACGCTGACGCGGCCTGACCTAGGAGTTTGTCGGACTTAGCCCCGACAAACTCCTGATGCAAAACCGCCCGCGCGATAACGGGAGTCAATAGCAGTGAAAACCTTATTTCCAGCCTGCGCGCGTGTCCATCGGAGGCCAATCGGGGCCGTTACACCGGGGCTCAGTCGAAATTCACGGGCGGTTTTGCTGTTAGCAGCTTGTCGGACACCTAAGTCCGACAGGCTGCTAGCACGGGCGGCATACGCATCGCCGCAGGCCGATGCCAGAAAATGACGTCATTGCCGCTATCGCCACGGCGCCCGGGCTCAGCGGTATCGGCGTTATCCGGGTCAGTGGTCCGCGTCTCGATGCCGTCATAGCCGGAGTCGTCGGCAAGCCGTTGCCACCCCGCCATGCCGTGCTGGTGGCGTTCCGTGATGATCGAGGTGAGGCGCTCGATCAGGGCCTTGCACTATTCTTCCAGGCGCCACACTCGTACACCGGGCAGGACGTATTGGAGCTGCAGGGGCACGGAGGACCGGTGGTGTTGCAGCTGCTGCTGAAGCGCTGTCTTGAACTGGGGGCGCGGTTGGCCCAGCCGGGCGAGTTCACTCGACGCGCCTATCTCAACGACAAGCTCGATCTTGCCCAAGCGGAAAGCGTGGCGGATCTCATCAGTGCCGCGACGGCCGAAGCAGCCCGCGGCGCACTACGCTCCTTGCAGGGCGCGTTTTCACACGAAGTCGATGGGCTGGTGAACAGCCTCGTTGAATTGCGGATGCTGGTCGAGGCGACGCTGGATTTCCCCGACGAGGAAATCGATTTCCTGAAGCAGGCTGACGCTCAAGGCAGGCTCACGGCGGTCAGCACCAAGCTTTGCAGCTTGTTATCGGCCTCGCAGCAGGGCAGCCTGTTGAGAGAGGGGGTCCATGTCGTGCTGGCGGGCCGCCCCAACGTCGGCAAGTCGAGCCTGCTCAATCGGTTGACGGGAGAGGAGCTGGCCATCGTCACGGACATTCCCGGGACCACCCGCGATGCGATCCGCCAGACGATCAACGTGGAGGGGATTCCGGCCCATATCATCGATACCGCCGGCTTGCGCGAATCGACTGACCCGGTGGAGCGAATTGGAATCGAGCGCACATGGGCCGCAATCGATCAGGCTGACGTGGTCGTGTTGCTCATTGACGCGACCCAGGGCGAGAGCGACGCGGACCGAGACATCCTGAAAAAGCTTCCCTCCGCACTGCCATGCATCCGAGTGATGAACAAGGTGGACCTGCTGACGGGCTCTGCCGCTATCGCACGACGCGATGGCCCGGGCAAGGTATGGCTATCGGCCAAAACAGGGTCAGGCGTCGACCTGGTGAGGGAGGCATTGCTGGAAAAGGTGGGCTGGCAGGGCACAGGGGAAGGCCTATTCATGGCACGCGAACGGCACATAGAGGCGCTGGCGCAGGCCCAGGCACACCTGGAGAACGCGGCGCAAAGGACACGTCATCTTGAACTGCTTGCAGAGGAATTAAGGCTCGCCCAGGAAGCGCTCGGCACCATCACGGGGGAGTTCACCTCGGACGATTTGCTCGGCGAAATATTCAGCCGGTTCTGCATCGGAAAGTAATGTTTCCTCCCATGTTTCACGTGGAACATGAGCCATGATTGGTAATGCTGCACTGCAGTATCACTCGGTTTCACGTGAAACCCTCCACCGGTTCTGCTAACTGGCGATGTACGGTATCATTACGAGCCGCAATGGCAAGCCCATTATATTCATGCAACCCATTGAAACATTTGATGTTATAGTTATTGGCGGAGGCCACGCCGGGACTGAGGCAGCCTTAGCTGCCGCACGCATGGGTTGCGAGACGTTGTTGCTCACCCATAGCATCGAAACGTTGGGCCAGATGTCCTGCAACCCTTCGATCGGCGGCATTGGCAAAGGCCATTTGGTCAAGGAAGTCGACGCCCTGGATGGCGTGATGGCGGCGGCGGCCGACGAGGCGGGCATCCAGTTTCGCGTGCTCAACTCGCGCAAAGGCCCGGCGGTGCGGGCGACGCGCGCGCAAGCAGACCGGGTGCTCTACAAGAAGGCCATACGCGGCCGCATCGAAAGCCAGCCGGGTCTTCGCGTCTTTCAGCAGGCGGTGGACGATCTTCTGCTGGAGAACGACCGCGTGACGGGCGTCGTGACCCAGATCGGACTGCGGTTTTCCGCACGTGCCGTCGTGCTTACTACCGGAACTTTTCTTTCCGGACTGATCCACATCGGTTTGAAGAATTACCAGGCAGGCCGGGCCGGCGACCCGCCGTCGCTCATGCTCGCGCAGCGGCTGCGCGAGTTGAAACTTCCCGTAGGTAGGCTGAAAACCGGGACGCCGCCGCGCCTCGATGGACGCAGCATCGACTTCTCGGTGATGGGGGAACAACCCGGCGACGAGCCGACGCCGGTATTCTCGTATCTCGGTCGCCGCGACCAGCACCCGCGGCAGGTGCCGTGCTGGATCACGCACACCAACGAGCGCACGCACGATATCATCCGCGGCGCGCTTGACCGGTCACCGCTTTACGCCGGCGTGATCGAAGGCATCGGCCCGCGCTATTGCCCCTCGATCGAGGACAAGGTAACGCGTTTTGCCGCGAAAGCTTCTCATCAGATCTTTCTGGAGCCGGAGGGACTCACGGTCAGCGAGTTCTATCCCAACGGTATTTCGACCAGCCTGCCGTACGACGTGCAGCAGGCATTGGTGCGCTCGATCCGGGGCCTGGAGCGCGCGCACATTACGCGGCCCGGCTACGCCATCGAATACGATTACTTCGATCCACGCGGTCTGAAGCGCTCGCTTGAGACCAAGGCCATTGGCGGCTTGTTTTTCGCCGGGCAGATCAATGGCACCACGGGGTACGAAGAAGCCGCGGCGCAGGGGATCCTGGCGGGCATCAATGCGGCGCTGTTCGTGAAGGAACGCGAAGCCTGGTGCCCGCGGCGCAACGAAGCCTATCTGGGCGTGCTGGTGGATGACCTCGTCACCCGCGGCGTGTCCGAACCGTATCGCATGTTCACGAGCCGCGCGGAATACCGGTTGTCCCTGCGCGAGGACAATGCCGATCTGCGCCTGACGGAAACAGGCCGCCGCCTGGGCGCGGTCAGCCATGCGCGCTGGGAGGTGTTCTCGCGCAAGCGCGACGCCATCGCGCGGGAACAGGAACGCTTGAAGAATACCTGGATCAATCCGCGGTTGCTGGCGCCGGAAGCGGTCCTCCCGGTTATTGGCCAACCGCCTGAAGGTGAACACTCACTTACAGAGTTGTTGCGGCGCCCTGAAGTTGATTATGCGATGCTCATGACACTGCCCGGCGCGGGGCCAGGTGTAACCGATCCGCAAGTTGCCGACCAGGTCGAGATCCAGTCGAAATATCAGGGATATATCGAACGCCAGCGCGAGGAAATCGCGCGTCACGAACATTGCGAGAGCCTGCGGCTGCCGGAGGGCGTGGACTACCGCGAGGTACGCGGGCTTTCGGTGGAAGCGCAGCAAAAGCTCAATCAGCACCGCCCCGAGACCCTGGGCCAGGCATCGCGCATCTCGGGCATCACGCCGGCGGCCATCTCGGTGCTGCTGGTTTATCTCAAGCGCGGCGCAACAGCCAACCGGAACAGCGCCCGTCCCGCGACCGGCCGTCCGAACGCCAGGACGGCATGAGCCTTGAGGCGGAACTCGAGCAAGGCATCGCCGGACTCGATCTCACGCTGCCGCCGCAAACCCAGGCGCGACTGCTTGAGTATCTGGCGCTGCTGCAAAAATGGAACCGGGTCTACAACCTCACCGCGGTACGCGAGCTCTCGAAGATGGTGAGCCATCACCTGCTCGACTGCCTGGCGGTCGCGCCCCACGTGACGGCGAGCGCGATACTGGATGTGGGCAGCGGCGCAGGGCTGCCGGGCATCCCGCTTGCGCTCGCCCTGCCGCATGCTCATGTGACGCTGCTGGAGTCGAGCCACAAGAAGGCGGCCTTCCTTCAACAGGCGAAATTCGAGCTGAAGCTCGACAACACCACCGTGGTCTGCGAACGGGTGGAAACCTGGCGGCCCGGCCGAGCGTTTGAATTGGTGATCTCCCGCGCCTTCTCGGATCTCGCCGAGTTCGTGACCCTGGCGGGGCGCCACGCGGCTCCCGGCGGCCGGCTGGCGGCGATGAAAGGAGTCTACCCGCACGGGGAGACTGCCCAGTTGCCGTCCGGATGGCGTTTGCAGAAAGCCATCGCCCTTTCGGTGCCCGGCCTGCACGCGCAGCGCCATCTGCTGATGCTGGAACGGGAATGACCATGCCCCGAATCCTCGCCATTACCAACCAGAAGGGAGGCGTCGGCAAGACCACTACCGGGGTCAATCTCGCCGCCAGCCTAGCCGCAGCGCACCGGCGGGTGCTGTTGGTGGATCTCGATCCCCAGGGCAACGCCACCATGGGCAGCGGCGTGGAAAAGCGCACCCTCGGCGCGACGGTTTATCACGTGCTGCTCGGCACCCGGCGCATTACGGAGGTAAGAACGCGCTCGGAAAATGGCGAGTACGATCTGGTGCCGGCCAACCGCGAGCTGGCGGGCGCCGAGGTGGAGCTGGTGGAGGTGGAACACCGCGAAACGCGCTTGAAGGACGCTATCGCGGCGATCGCGGACGAGTACGATTTCATCCTGATCGACTGCCCGCCGGCGTTGAACCTCCTCACGGTCAACGGGCTCACCGCCGCACAGGCGGTGATGATCCCCATGCAGTGCGAGTATTACGCGCTGGAAGGCCTGAGCGATCTCGTGCAGACCATCAGGAAAGTGCGCGCCCATCTCAACCCGGGGCTGGAAATCGAGGGGTTGCTGCGCACGATGTACGACCCGCGCAACACCCTTGCGCAGCAGGTCTCGGATCAGCTGCTCGAGCATTTCGGCGACAAGGTCTATCGCACCGTGATCCCGCGCAACGTGCGGCTGGCGGAAGCGCCCAGCTATGGCGTGCCTGCCCTCAAGTTCGATATGAACTCCAAAGGCGCGCAGGCGTACCTCGCGCTTGCGGGCGAGATGTTGAACCGCGCCGGCAGCCTGACGGAATCCGGTTCGACCATCTCCTAACGGATGAGGAGCAAGACGATGGCCAAGGTCAAGGGATTGGGACGGGGACTGGACGCGCTGCTGGGCGCGGTCGACGAGCCGGCGGGCGGCGAAACGCTGGCCACTCTTGCGGTCGACGCATTGCAGCCGGGACGCTATCAGCCGCGCACGCGCATCGATCCGGAGGCGCTCGCCGAGCTCGCCGAATCGATCAAGGCGCAGGGCGTGATGCAGCCGATACTCGCGCGCCCGCTGGGAGCGGGCCGCTACGAGATCGTCGCCGGCGAACGGCGGTGGCGCGCAGCGCGCATGGCCGGGCTTGCGAGCGTGCCGGCCCTGGTGCGCGAGGTGCCCGACCGGCATGCGCTCGCCATCGCGCTGATCGAGAATCTCCAGCGCGAGGACCTGAACCCGCTCGAGGAGGCCGCGGGCGTCAAGCGCCTGATCGGGGAATTCGGCATGACGCACGCCGAGGCAGCGGAAGCCTTGGGCCGCTCGCGCGCGGCCATCACCAATGCCCTGAGGCTTCTGGAGCTGGCGCCGCCGGTCCAGGAACTGCTGCGCGAAGGCAAGCTCGACATGGGGCATGCGCGCGCATTGCTGGCGCTGCCGGCCTTGAAGCAAATCGAACTCGCGCGCCAGGCGGTGGCGAGGCAACTTTCGGTGCGCCAGGTCGAGCAGAAGGTGGCCGGCGTAGCGAGGCGGCCACCCGCCGGCGCGCGCGCGAGGCCCGACCGCGACGTCGCGCGACTCGAGGAGGAGTGGAGCCAGCGGCTCGGCACCACGGTACGAATCCAGTCCGCGACCCGGCCGGGAAGCGGCAGGCTGGTGATTCATTACGGCTCGCTCGATCAACTGGAAGCGTTGTTGCGCAAGCTCGGCTAGGAGCTTGTCGGACTTGGGTCCGACAAGCTCCTTAGGCAAAACCGCCCCGCATAAAAATGCGAATGTGCCATCAAAAACCTGCCGAAACACCATCTGTACGCGTTTCCCGCGGTGAAACGACCGTGGAATTAAACGTTATTCAAAAAAAGTGGGGCGGTTTTGCTTTTAGCAGCCTGTCGGACCATCAAAGTCCGACAGGCTGCTAGCCCGCCGCATAAAAAACCGCTCTGCCGCAACGCAGCAAATTGACCCGTTCCGCGCCGTATGGCTATACTGGCGGGGCTTTGCTCGGCGCGGAGAATACCAACGCCATGCTTCGCGGACTGGGCAAGCCGATACGCACCGTTCTCCGGTGGCAACTGCTGGCCACCGTCGCTTTGACGCTCGTTGCCGGAGCCTGGGTGGGCACCCCCGGCGCTCTGTCCGCGGCTCTCGGCGGCGCGGTCAGCCTCTTCTCCGGACTGGCGTCTGCGATCGTGGCCGCAGTGGGCAACGCGAAGTCAGCAGGGGGGGTAGTCGTGGCCGCGCTCACGGCTGAAGCCGTCAAAATCGGCTTGATCGTGATGCTCCTGTGGCTCGTGCTGGCGAACTACGACGGTGTCATGGTGCCCGCCTTCATCGGGTCGTTCCTGGTGACGGTCCTGATTTTTGCCATGGCGTTCTTTGTGCGCGAATACTAGGACGGGAACATTCGAGCGATGGCCGCCGGCAAAGAACTCAATCCCTCCGATTACATCCAGCATCATCTGACCTTCTTCCGTGCGCCGCTGGGAGAGGGCGAATTCTGGACGCTCAACGTCGACACCGTCATCACCTCGGTGCTGCTGGGCGTCATGGGCCTGGGATTGATTTGGTGGGTCGTGCGCGGCGCGACCTCCGGCGTGCCCGACAGGCGGCAGGCGTTCGTCGAGCTCCTGATCGAGTTCGTTGATGATCAGGTGAAAGGGATTTTCCACCACGGCGACCGCAACAGGTTCATCGCACCCACCGCGCTCACGGTATTCGTGTGGGTGACGCTGATGAACGCGATGGATTTCCTGCCGGTGGACTGGGTTGCCGGCGCGCTCGGGTTCATCGGCCTGCACGAATGGCGCCCGGTGCCCACCGCCGATATCAACGCCACTTTCGCGCTGTCGATATCGGTGCTGCTGCTGTCGATCTATTTCGCAATCGCCGCCAAGGGCTTCGGCGGCTGGGTGCACGAGATGTTCTGCGCGCCGTTCGGCGCGAACCCGCTGCTGTGGCCCGCCAACCTGCTGTTCAACCTGGTCGAGTACGTCTCGAAAACGCTGTCGCATGCTATGCGGTTGTTCGGGAACATTTACGCCGGCGAAATTCTCTTCTTCCTGCTCTGGCTGTGGGCGGCGACCGGAGTAGCCGGATCGTTCTTCGGTTTTTGGTTCGGCTTGGGCTGGGCGATCTTCCACATCCTGATCGTGCTGCTGCAGGCCTATATTTTCATGATGCTGACCATCGTCTACATCTCGATGGCGCACGAGCACCACTGATTTCCCAAAACAACCGTCTGTTTGCTCAGGAAAGGAAAACACAATGGAAAAACTTCAGTTGCTGGCGATGGTCCAGGCCTACACCAGTATCGGTATCGGTCTCATGGTCGGCCTTGGCGCCGCCGGGGCGTGCATCGGCATCGGCATCATGTCGAGCAAGTTCCTGGAAGCCGCGGCGCGCCAGCCCGAGCTCACCAACTCGCTCCAGGGCAGGGTATTCCTGCTGCTCGGTCTAATCGACGCGTCGTTCATCATCGGGCTGGGCATCGCGATGTTCTTCGCGTTTGCCAGCCCGCTGGCGACGCCGTTTCGCTAAATCGCGGCGCGCTCCGCATCTCCAGGGGGAACCGTATGAGCTTCAATCTGACGCTGCTGACACAGATGCTCGCCTTTGCGGCGTTCATCCTGTTTACCGTGAAGGTGGTGTGGCCGTACCTGCTGCGCGCGATTGAAACGCGGCAGAAAACGATCGCAGACGGGCTTGCCGCCGCCGAGCAGGGCAGGAAGTCGCTCGAGGTTTCGACCCGGCAGTCTGAAGAGACGGTCAGGCAGGGGCGCGAGCGGGCCGCAGAGGTCATCGCGCAGGCCGAGAAACGCGCCGCGCAGATGATCGACGAAGCGCGCACGCAGGCGAAGGAGGAAGGCGACCGCGAGAAAACGGCGGCGCGGGCCGAAATCGAGCAGCAGGTCGCGCGCGCGAAGGAAGCGCTGCGCGAGCAGGTCGCGACGCTCGCCATGGCCGGGGCCGAGAAGATCCTGCGCCGCGAGGTCGACGCAAAAACGCACGCCGATCTGCTCGTGCGGCTCAAGCAGGAACTGCGCTGATGGCCGAAGCCGTCACTGTTGCGCGTCCCTACGCCGAGGCGGTATTCGCGCTCGCCGACGCGGACGGCACGCTCGGAAAATGGTCGCAGATGCTGGGAGTGATGGCGACGGTGGCGGCGGCGCCCGAGATGGCAGCCGCGACCGGCAATCCCAATCTCGCCTCCGAGCAGATCTACGGCCTGTTCGCCGGCGCTTGCGGCGATCTCACGACCGAGGCGCAGAATTTCGTGCGCGTGCTGATCGAGAACGACAGGCTCACGCTCCTGCCCGAGATCCGCGACAACTTCGAGGAACTCAAGAACGCGCGCGAGGGCGTGGTGGACGCGGTGATCACGACCGCCTATCCACTCGACGGCGGCCAGCTCGCCGCGCTGGTGGCGGAGCTGGAGAGCCGCTTCAAGCGCAAGGTAAATCCGCAGGTCCAGGTTGACGCGGAACTGATCGGCGGCGCGCGCCTGCAGGTCGGCGACGAGGTCATAGACGGCTCCGTGCGCGGCAAGCTCGCCGAGATGGCAGCCGCGCTGATGAAGTAGGCAAACGAGGAAAACGCATGCAACAACTCAAACCCTCCGAGATCAGCGATCTGATCCGCTCCCGGATCCAGAGCATGGCGCTCAGTGCGGACATCCGCACCCAGGGCACGGTCGTATCGGTGACTGACGGCATCTGCCGCCTCCACGGTCTGTCGGACGTGATGCAGGGCGAGATGCTGGAATTCCCGAAAAACACCTTCGGCCTGGCGCTCAACCTCGAGCGCGATTCGGTCGGGGCAGTGATACTGGGCGAGTACGAGCACATTACCGAGGGCGATACCGTCAAGTGCACCGGCAGGATCCTTTCGGTGCCGGTAGGGCCCGAACTGCTCGGGCGCGTCGTCGATTCGCTCGGCCAGCCGATCGACGGCAAGGGCCCCATTCCCGCCAAGATGACCGACGTCATCGAGAAAGTGGCGCCCGGGGTCATCTGGCGCCGGTCGGTGTCGCAGCCGGTGCAGACGGGCCTGAAGGCGATCGACTCGATGGTGCCGGTCGGCCGCGGCCAGCGCGAGCTCATCATCGGCGACCGCCAGACCGGCAAGACCGCGGTCGCGGTGGACACCATCATCAACCAGAAGGGCAAGGAGCTGATCTGCGTCTACGTCGCGATCGGTCAGAAGGCCTCCACTATCGCCAACGTGGTGCGCAAGCTCGAGGAGCACGGCGCAATGGCCTATACCATTGTGGTGGTGGCTTCGGCCTCGGAGTCGGCGGCGATGCAGTACATCGCGCCCTATTCGGGCTGCACCATGGGCGAATACTTCCGCGACCGCGGCCAGGACGCGCTCATCATCTACGACGACCTGACCAAGCAGGCGTGGGCGTATCGCCAGATCTCGCTGCTGCTGCGCCGGCCGCCGGGACGCGAGGCGTATCCGGGGGACGTGTTCTATCTGCACTCGCGCCTGCTCGAGCGCGCCTCGCGCGTGAACCAAGAGTATGTCGAGCGCTTTACCAAGGGCGCCGTCAAGGAAAAGACCGGGTCGCTGACGGCGCTGCCAGTGATCGAGACGCAGGCGGGTGACGTGACCGCCTTCGTGCCGACCAACGTGATCTCGATCACCGACGGACAGATCTTCCTCGAGACCGATCTTTTCAACGCCGGCATCCGGCCCGCGATCAATGCAGGCATCTCGGTATCGCGCGTCGGCGGCGCCGCGCAGACCAAGATCATGAAGCGGCGCGACACCGGGGGCGGCGTGCGCCTGGCGCTGGCGCAGTACCGCGAGCTCGCCGCCTTCGCGCAGTTCGCGTCCGACCTCGACGAGGCGACCCGCAAGCAGCTCGAGCGCGGCCGCATGGTGACCGAGCTCATGAAGCAGCCGCAGTACCAGCCGCTGCAGGTGTGGGAGATGGCGTTGACGCTGTTCGCCGTGAACAACGGCTACTTCGACGACGTCGACGTCAAGAAAGCGCTCTCCGCCGAGCGCTCGATGCGCGATTACGTCAAGGACAAGTACGGCGACCTGGTGAAGCGCATGGAGGACGTGAAGGACCTGTCCAAGGACGACGAGCAGAAGCTCAACGAGGCGATCAAGGATTGGAAGAAGAACGGCAGTTTCTAGACGTGCTGCGCACGCAGAAACTGCTGCGCGCGTTGGAGCGGACGATGCGATCACCAGGAGCAGATAGCGACCGTTAGCAGAACGCCGCTCAACGCGCGCGGGACAGAGTGACATGCCAGGAACCAAAGAAATACGAATGAAGATCCGGAGTGTGCAGAACACCCGGAAGATCACCAAGGCGATGGAGATGGTCGCGGCCTCCAAGATGCGGCGCGCGCAGGAGCGCATGCGCGCCGCGCGCCCCTATGGCGAGAAGATCCGGAACGTCGCGGCGCACATCAGCCACGCCAATCCCGAGTACCGCCATCCCTTCATCGTCTCACGCGAGACGGTCAGGAAAGTCGGCATCATCCTGGTCACCACCGACAAGGGACTGTGCGGAGGGCTGAACACCAACGTGCAGCGCCTCGCGCTCGCCAGGATCAAGGAGTGGGAAGCGCAGGGCGAGAGTTTCGAGGTGTGCTGCATCGGCAACAAGGGACTCGGCTTCATGCAGCGCCTGGGCGCCAACATCGTGTCGCAGGCGACGCAGATCGGCGACCGGCCGCAGATGGAAAAGCTGATCGGCGCGGTCAAGGTGATGCTCGACGGCTACATCCAGGACCGCTTCGACCGGCTGATGATCTTCTACACCCGGTTCATCAACACCATGAAGCAGGAACCGGTAATGGAGCAGCTGCTGCCGCTCTCCGGCGAGCGGCTCGGTTCGCCCGCGAGCCAGTGGGACTACATCTACGAGCCCGAAGCCAAATCCGTTCTGGATCAGGTGCTGACGCGATACGTCGAAACCCTCATCTTCCAGGCGGTGGCGGAGAACATGTCCTCCGAGCAATCGGCGCGCATGGTGGCGATGAAGGCGGCTTCGGATAACGCCGGCAGCGTGATCGACGAATTGACGCTCATCTACAACAAGTCGCGTCAGGCGGCGATTACCAAGGAACTCTCGGAGATCGTCGGCGGGGCGGCGGCCGTCTAGCACTTCAGGGAGAACGACCATGAAGCTAATCAAGTCGACGGCATTTTGCATCGCAATCCTGGTCCTGGCGGGGTGCGCCTCGGGAGTCACGCGCGACGGCGGTGGGGAAGCGAAGGCGGTCAAGCTGGCCGATCCTAAGGTCGCAGGGGTGAGGATTTATTTGAATGACAACGCCCAGAAGCTTCATGCAGATAACATCAAGTTCAACCCGGAGGCGCTGCGCTCTACGATCCAGCGTACGCTCGAAGCGCGCCAGCTGGTGGTTCCAGGCTCCAATCAGCGCATGGAGGTGGAAATTACCGACATGCGCGTGCGCTCGACCTTTTCCTCGATAGCATTCGGCTTCATGGCCGGTGCGGACAGCGTCAAAGGCAACGTACTGGTGTTTGGCGCGGCCGGAAAACAGCTCATGAAGTACGAGGTGTCCGCTTCGTACGCGCTGGGCGGAATCGGCGGAGGAACGGATGAAGCTCGCATGAGCTGGCTTTACGAGGAATTCGCCAAGTTGACCATCAACGAGTTGCTGGGCGTGGACGCGAAATAACGGGACGCGGTTCTCCGGTACCGGCACAGAGAAAAGGAAGCCTCATGTCAGCAGGAACTATCGTTCAGTGCATCGGCGCGGTCATCGACATCGAGTTTCCGCGCGATGCCATGCCCAAAGTCTACGATGCCTTGATCCTCGAGGAAGACGCGGGCAACCCGCTCGCCGAGAGGGGCCTCACGTTCGAGGTCGAGCAGCAACTCGGGGACGGCGTGGTGCGCACCATCGCGCTGGGATCCTCCGACGGGCTCCGCCGCGGCATGAAGGTGAAGAGCACCGGCGCGCCGATCTCCGTGCCGGTCGGAAAGGGCACGCTCGGACGCATTATGGATGTTCTCGGCCGCCCGATCGACGAGGCGGGCCCGGTCAGGACCGAAACCCGCCGCTCGATTCACCAGGCGGCGCCCAAGTTCGACGAGCTCTCTCCCTCGGTGGAATTGCTCGAGACCGGCATCAAGGTGATCGATCTGATCTGCCCGTTTGCGAAGGGCGGCAAGATCGGCCTGTTCGGTGGCGCCGGCGTGGGCAAGACGGTGAACATGCTGGAGCTCATCAACAATATCGCGACGAAGCACAGCGGTCTTTCGGTGTTTGCTGGCGTGGGCGAGCGCACCCGCGAGGGCAACGACTTCTATCACGAAATGTCGGACGCCGGGGTCATCGTCAAGGGGAATCTTGGCGAATCGAAGGTGGCGATGGTGTTCGGCCAGATGAACGAGCCGCCGGGCAACCGCCTGCGCGTGGCGCTGACCGGCCTCACCATGGCCGAGAGCTTCCGCGACGAGGGGCGCGACATCCTGTTCTTCGTGGACAATATCTACCGCTTCACGCTGGCGGGGACGGAGGTCTCGGCGCTGCTCGGCCGCATGCCTTCCGCGGTGGGTTATCAGCCGACGCTGGCGGAGGAGATGGGGCGCCTGCAGGAGCGCATTACTTCGACCAAGACCGGCTCCATCACCTCGATCCAGGCGGTGTACGTCCCGGCCGACGACCTGACCGACCCTTCGCCCGCCACGACCTTCGGCCACCTCGATGCGACGGTCGTGCTCTCGCGCGACATCGCTTCCCTCGGCATCTATCCCGCGGTGGACCCGCTCGATTCGACCTCGCGCCAGGTCGACCCGAACACCATCGGCGAGGAGCACTACAACACCACGCGACAGGTGCAGGCAACGCTGCAGCGTTACAAGGAGTTGCGCGACATCATCGCGATTCTCGGCATGGACGAGCTTTCCCCGGAGGACAAGCTGGCGGTCGCGCGCGCGCGCAAGATCCAGCGCTTCCTGTCGCAGCCATTCACGGTGGCGCAGAACTTCACCGGCACGCCGGGGAAGTACGTCACGCTCAAGGACACCATCAAGGGCTTCAAGATGATCGTGAACGGCGACTGCGACCAGCTGCCCGAGCAGGCGTTCTACATGGTCGGTCCGATCGACGAGGCGTTCGAAAAGGCCAAGTCGCTCCAGTGAAACGGCATCCAGCCACGAACCGCGAGCCGCGAGTCACGCGCGAATAGCGATGGCGAACACCATCCACATCGACGTCGTCAGCGCCGAGGAATCCATCTTTACAGGCGAGGCGGAGTTCGTCGTGCTGCCGGGCGAGGCGGGGGAGCTCGGCATCTATCCCCGCCACACGCCGCTCATCACGCGCATCAAGCCGGGCGCGGTGCGCATCCAGAAGCCGGGCGGCGAGGAGGAATTCGTGTTCGTCGCGGGCGGCATCCTGGAGGTGCAGCCCGGGCTGATCACGGTGCTCGCCGACACCGCGATCCGCGGCCACGACCTCGACGAGGCGAAGGCGAGCGACGCGATCAAGCGCGCCGAGGAAGCGCGCGCCAAGGCGCGCGACAAGCAGGAAGTCGCGGCGGTCGAGGCGGAGCTCTCCACCCTCGCCGCGCAGCTCGCCGCCATCCGCAAGCTGCGGCAAAAGAAGTAGCGCGCCGGAGGGCGGAACGGGGACCGCCGAAGAGAGGAAGAGGGTCCCCACTAACGTGGGGATGCGACCGCGGAGACGCGTGTAGCAGCCGACGCGACAAGTCCAGCGAGTTCGAACGGACGCACGCGCCGTTCAACTCGCGGGAAGAGCAAAATAGAGGGCAGCCCAGGCTGTCCTTTTCCTTCATGGCAATCCGCATACCCAGTCAGGTTGACCTGCTCGTCATCGGCGGCGGGATCAACGGCGTCGGCATCGCGCGCGACGCGGCGGGGCGCGGCCTCTCGGTGCTGCTGGTCGAAAAGGACGATCTCGGGGCGCATACCAGCTCCGCGAGCAGCAAGCTGATCCACGGCGGGCTGCGCTATCTGGAACACTACGAGTTCCGGCTGGTCGCGGAGGCGCTCGAGGAGCGCGAAGTGCTGCTGCGGATCGCGCCCCACCTCGTGTGGCCCGCGCGGTTCATCATGCCGCACGTGCCGCAGTTGCGCCCGCGCTGGATGATCCGCCTGGGGCTGTTTTTCTATGATCACCTGGGACGGCGCACCACCCTGCCCGGATCGCGCGCGGTGCGGCTCGATCGGATGCCGTTTCATGCGGGGCTCAAGCCCGAATTCCGGCATGGCTTCGAGTACTCCGACTGCCGGGTGGACGACGCGCGGCTGGTGATCGCCAACGCCCTCGACGCGCGCGCGCGGGGCGCGATCGTGCTGACCCGGACGGAGTGCGTGACGGCGCGCCGCGAAGGCGGCGCATGGCGGGTGGCGTTGCGTGGCCCGCAGGGCGAGCGGACAATCGTCGCCCGCGCGATCGCCAACGCGGCCGGGCCGTGGGTCAAGCAGGTGCTGAACGAAAAGCTTGGGCAGCCGAGCGGCGACGCCGTGCGGCTGGTCAAAGGCAGCCACGTCGTCGTGCCGACGCTCTACGAGGGCGCGCACGCCTTCATCCTGCAGAACGACGACCGCCGCGTCGTGTTCATGATCCCCTACGAGGCTCGCTTTACGCTGGTCGGAACGACGGATGTGCCGTTCGATGGGGATCCCGGCAGACCCGAGGCGAGCGAGGAGGAGGTCGCGTACCTGTGCCGCGCGGCAAGCCGCTATCTCGCGCGGCCGCTCGAGCCGAACGCGGTTCGGTGGCGTTACGCCGGGGTCAGGCCGCTTTACGATGACGGTTCGAGCGACCCTTCGTCGATCACCCGTGATTACACGCTGCGGGTGGATGGCGAGAGCGTGCCGGTACTGTCGGTGTTCGGCGGCAAGATCACGACCTACCGCCGGCTCGCGGAGCAAGTGCTGGCCAGGCTGGCGCCCTGGTTTCCGCAGATGCGCGGGGCATGGACCGGCACCGCAGCGCTGCCGGGTGGCGACCTGCGCGGCGCCGACTTCGAATCGTTTGCCGGCATCCATTTGCGAAGCGATTTTCCCTGGCTCCCGGAACCGCTGCGGCACGCCCTGGCGCGACGGCACGGGCGGCTCGCGTACGACGTGCTCGGACAATCCGCTTCGGTCAGCGACCTCGGCGAGGAATTCGGCGCGGGCCTGTACGCGCGGGAGATCGACTATCTGGTCGAGCGTGAGTGGGCGCGCACTGCGGAAGACGTGTTGTGGCGCCGCACCAAGGCAGGGCTGCATCTTGCGGCAGGGCAGCGCGAGGCCGTTGCCCGCTATCTGGCTCAGCGTGTAAGTTGATGTTTGTGCGATAATTTCCCCATGCCTTCCGGACTCAATGTGGTGATACTTGCCGCCGGTCAGGGCAAGCGCATGCGCTCGCGCCTGCCCAAAGTGCTGCATTCGCTGGCGGGGCGTCCGCTCATTACACATGTGATCGAGGCCGCGCGGGCCTTGAAACCCGCGCGCATCTGCGTGGTGTACGGCCACGGCGGCGAGCAAGTGCCGCAGGCGCTGCCCTCCGACGGCGTCACGTTCGTCAAGCAGCAACCCCAGCTCGGCACCGGCCACGCCCTCGCCCAGGCGCTGCCGCACCTGGGATCAGGCGCGCTCACGCTGGTGCTCTACGGCGACGTGCCGTTGATCGGCGAGGAAACGCTGGCGGCGATGATCGCGGGCGGCGGCGACCGACTGACCCTGCTTACCGCGGAGCTCGAGGACCCCTCCGGCTATGGCCGCATCGTGCGCAGCCGCCGCGGCTCGATCACCGGCATCGTCGAGGAGAAGGATGCGAGCGCCGAGCAGCGCAAGATCCGCGAGATCAACACCGGAATCATGGCTTTGCCCGGCGCCCGGCTCGCCGGCTGGCTCGCGAAGCTGACCGACCGCAATGCGCAGCGGGAGTACTACTTGACCGACGTCGTGCCGCTGGCGCTGGCCGACAGGGTGCCGATCGCGAACGTCAAGGTGCGTTCCACCTGGGAAATTCTGGGGGTGAACAGCAAGCAGCAGCTCGCCCAGCTCGAGCGCATCTACCAGTGGCAGCACGCGACGCGGCTGATGGAGGCCGGCGTCACGCTCGCCGATCCGATGCGTCTCGACGTGCGCGGCCGGCTCGCGTGCGGCGCCGACGTGCGCATCGACGTCAATTGCGTGTTCGAGGGGGAGGTCAAGCTGGCGGACCACGTCGAGATCGGCGCGAACTGCGTGCTGAGGAACACCGAAGTCGGCCCGGGCACGCGCATCGAGCCGTTCACCTACATCGACACCGCCCGAATCGGCGCGCACTGCCGCATCGGGCCCTACGCCCGCCTGCGTCCGGGAACCCGGCTCGCCCAGGAGGTGCACATCGGCAACTTCGTGGAGGTGAAGGAGGCGGAATTTGGCGCGCGCTCCAAGGCCAACCATCTCGCCTACATCGGGGACGCCACGGTCGGCCGCGACGTGAACGTCGGCGCCGGCACGATCACCTGCAACTACGACGGCGCCAACAAGCATCGCACCGTGATCGAGGATGACGTCCAGATCGGCTCCGACGTGCAGCTCGTCGCGCCGGTCACGATCGGCAAGGGGGCCACCATTGGCGCGGGCACCACAGTATGGAAACCGGCTCCGGCGGGCGAGCTGACCGTCAACCAGAAGTCGCAGGTCACCAAGCCGGGGTGGAAACGGCCCCAAAAGAAGAAAAGTGACTCGTGACTCGCGACGCGTGAGTCGAACATGACGCAAGTAAAGGCTCTTTACGTGACGTTTTTGTCTCCAGTCACGAGTCACCAGTCACCGGTCACGCCCTTCTAGCCATGTGCGGCATCGTCGGCGCGGCCTCCAGGCGCAACATCGTCGACCTTCTGATCGAAGGCATCCGCAAGCTCGAGTATCGCGGCTACGACTCGACCGGCGTTGCCTACGTCAAGGACGGGCGGCTGGAACGGCTGCGCTCGACCGGGCGCGTCTCGCACCTCGAGGAGCTGGCGCGCGAGAAGCGCGTACAGGCCACCACCGGACTTTCTCACACGCGATGGGCGACGCACGGCGCGCCCACGGAGGCCAACGCTCACCCTCACCTCTCCGCGCGCGCCGGCGTGGAGATCGCCATCGTGCACAACGGGATCGTCGAGAACCACGATCCGATCCGCGCCCGCATGAAGGCGCTCGGCTACGATTTCGCCTCCGAGACCGACACCGAGGTGATGGTGCACCACGTGCATTCCCTCGTGGCGGGGGGCGTCTCGCTGTTCGAGGCCGTCAAGAGCGCGAGCCGGGAGTGGGAAGGCGCCTTTGCCGTTGGTTTCGTCTCGAACCGGGAGCCGGGCGTGGTGGTGGGCGCGCGCAAGGGCTCGCCGCTGCTGGTGGGGCTCGGCCAGGGAGAGAATTTCCTTGCCTCCGACGCGAGCGCCGTGCTCAGCAAGACCCGCGACGTGATCTATCTCGCGGATGGCGACATCGTCGAAATACGCCCGGAGGGCATCCGGATCTGCGATCGCAATGGCGTTTTCGCCGAACGCGAGCCCACGCGCAGCGGCCTGAGCGCCGACGCCGTCGAGCTTGGACCCTACGCCCACTACATGCAGAAGGAGATCTTCGAGCAGCCGGGCGCCGTGGGGAACACCCTCGAGATGGTGGCCAACGCGCAGTCCCTGCAACCCAACCTGTTCGGCGCCGAGGCCGGGGCGGTGCTCGCGCGAACCCGCCAGGTGCTGATGCTCGCCTGCGGCACCAGCTATCATGCCGGACTGGTCGCGCGTTACTGGCTGGAGGCGATCGCGGGCGTGCCCGCGGCGGTGGAAATCGCGAGCGAATACCGCTATCGCGATCCGGTGGTGTTGCCCGGAACCCTGGTAATCACGATTTCCCAGTCGGGAGAGACAGCGGACACGATCGCGGCCCTCAAGCACGCGCAGGCACGCGGCCTCGACGATACGCTCACGATCTGCAACGCGCCGGAATCGGCGTTGATGCGGCATTCGAAGCTGCGCTTTCTCACCCGCGCCGGCCCCGAGATCGGGGTCGCCTCGACCAAGGCGTTCACCACTCAGCTCACGGCGCTG
Organism: Betaproteobacteria bacterium; assembly: GCA_016192825.1. GTDB lineage: Bacteria > Pseudomonadota > Gammaproteobacteria > Burkholderiales > SG8-41 > SG8-41. Next base: position 91,706 of record JACPTK010000074.1, read on the forward strand.
TCGGTGCTGGCGCTGGTGCTGGCCAAGATGAAGGGGCGGCTGTCGGAGGCGCGCGAGCGGGAGCTGATCGCGCAGTTGCGCCACCTGCCCGCCGCGATGGAGGCTGTCCTCTCCGTCGAGCCCCAGGTGAAAGCCTGGGCGCAACGCTTCCAGCCCAAGCATCACGCGCTGTTCCTCGGGCGCGGCGTGCATTTCCCGATCGCGATGGAAGGGGCGCTCAAGCTCAAGGAGGTCTCGTACATCCACGCCGAGGCCTACGCGGCCGGCGAGCTCAAGCATGGGCCGCTCGCACTGGTGGATGCCGATATGCCGGTGGTGACGGTAGCGCCCAACGACCAGCTGCTGGAGAAGCTCAAGTCCAACATGCAGGAAGTGCGCGCCCGGGGCGGCGAGCTCTACGTTTTCGCCGACCGCGATGCCGCGCTCGCCGAAGGCGAGGGCGTGCATCTGATCCGGCTCGTGGACCATGCCGGGCCGCTCTCGCCGATCCTGCACGTGATCCCGCTGCAACTCCTCGCCTACCACGTCGCGGTGCTGCGCGGCACCGACGTGGACAAGCCGCGCAATCTCGCCAAGTCCGTCACGGTGGAGTAGCGCTACCGAGGCTATCGCCGTGGCTTGCGCGGCGCGCGCGCGGCGAGCCGATCGTAGAGCCAGCGGGGCATCACGTGCAGCAAGCGGGCCACGACCGCCATCTGCCAGGGAATGACCGCATACGTCCTGCCGCGACCGATCAGCGCGACGAGCTTGGCGGCCGCTCCGTCTGCGCTCATCAGGAACGGCATCGGGTACGGGTTTTTCTCCGTCATCGGGGTCGCGATGTAACCGGGGCAGAGGGTGATCACCTTGATGCCGCTTCCAAGCAGCTCCACGCGCAGGCTCTCGAGGTAGGCGATCGTCGCGGCTTTCGAGGCGGAGTACGCGGCTGCGCCGGGCAGGCCGCGGTAACCCGCGACGCTGGCGATACCCACAAGCGCCCCGCCGCCGCGTTCGCGCATGGCGGCGACGAACGGCTGGAAGGTATTGACCATGCCAATCACGTTGGTATCGATGACATTCTGAAAGACGCGGATATCTTCCGCGGCATCAGCGAGCGTGCCGACGCTCACTCCGGCATTGGCGATGACAATGTCAGGGCACCCGTGCCTGTCGATGAAATGGCGTGCCGCCGCGGCGAGTGCCGCGGCATCGCGCACGTCGAGAGGGTAGATCTCGCGCGGCGCGGAGAATGCCGCGCAGTGGCGCTCGAGCTCGGATTGACGCCGCGCGATCAGCCCCAGCGTCGCGCCCGCGGCCGCATAGCGCCGCGCCAACGCCGCGCCGATGCCGCTGGAAGCCCCGGTGACGATGACGCGCAGCGGCTGCGCCACGGAGCGGTGGGCCGCGCCGCTACTTGCCGCGGCTCTGGCGAGCGAGGCGGACCAAGTCCTCGACCACCGGTATCACGCCGCCCAGCGTGGGCGGCATGTTGCCCGAGGTGAGGTAACGCCCGTCCACCACCAGGCTGGGGGTGCCCTGTATGTCGTAGCGCTTGGTGAGCTGGTGCGCCCGCGCCACCCGGGCATCCACTTCGGGGGAGTAGTAGGCATCGAGCCACTTCCTGCGTTCAATGCCGTTTCTGGCCGCCCACTGCTCCATCACCTCGGGTTTGCTCATGTGCAGCTCCTCGACGTGATAGCTGTAATAGACCTGCTGGTGCAGGCGCTCGGCTTCGCCCAGCAGCTCGAGCGTGTAATAGATGCGCGCGTGCGGCGCCCAGGCGTCCTTCAGGATGACCGGGATGCGGCGCAGTGCCACGTCGGAGGGCTTGCGCTTTATCCATTCCTCGAGCGCCGGCTGCAGCCGGTTGCAGTACGGGCAGCCGTACCAGAAGAAGTCGATGACCTCGATCCTTTCCCCGGTCTCCACCGGCTGCGGCGCGATCAGCCGGTATTCGATGTTCTGCCGTGCGCGTATTTCCTGCGCCTGCGCGACTCCCGCGAGACACGCGAGGGCAAGCAGCGGCAGCAGGCCGCGCGTGAAAGTGGCGAGACGGTCCCTTACCATCGGAATTGCCGCTATTTCTTGCCGGCGCGCTCCCTGCGCGCCATGGCGATGACCCGGTCGAGTACTCGGAAGAAACGCTCGTAGTCCACGCTGTTGTCCGACCTGAGAGTCATTGAAGGCGACAGCAGGTATTTGCCATCGACCGCCAGCGCCGGGGTCCCCGGGATGTCGTAGTTGCGTGTCATCTCGATCGAGCGGCTGGCGCGGCTTTTCACGCCGAAGGAATTATAGGTGTCGGCGAACTTCTGGCGGTCAACGCCGTGCTTGGCGACCCAATCAAACATCACCCGTGAGTCCGTAAGCCGGAGTTTCTGCTGGTGAATGGCGGCGAACACGTCGTAGTGCAGCTTCTCCACCATGCCCATCGCATCGAGCGCGTAATAGGACTGGGTCAGCGGAAGCCAGGAATCGCCAAGCACCGCCGGAACGCGCCGGAACTCGACATCGGCCGGTTTACCCTTGAGCCAGGCGCGGAGCGGAGCCTGCAGGTTGCTGCAATGCGGGCAGCCATACCAGAAGAACTCCAGCACTTCGACCCGCTTGCCGCTGTCGGTGGGCTGGGCGGGATTGATGAGGCGGTAGTCCTTGCCCGGCGTGAGTTGCGCCGAGGCGGCGGCGCAGTAGGCGAGCGCCAGCAGGCATGCCACGAGCCGCAAGGAGGATGCGAAGCGATTCATGTTTTGTTCCCGATGAAAGTAGCAAGCGGCGCTATTCGCGCACCTTGACCAGGGTGGTCTCGACGCCGTTCTGCTTCAGAGTATCGCGCGTGCGGTTGAGTTCCTCGACGCTGGTGTACGGGCCGACGCGCACGCGGTGCCATACGCCCCGGTCCGGCAGGGTGGTCGTCTGTATCTTCGCCTCGATTCCAAGCAGCGCCAGCCGGGCCTTGAGGCCGTCCGCATCCGGTGCGCTCTGGAACGCTCCCGCCTGCAGGAAAAACGCTTCCCGCCCCGCCGCGATTGACTTTTTCTGGGCATCCCTCAATTGCTGGTCGCTGGCGGGCTCCTCGGTGCCGGGCAGGATCTTGTAGAAGTCGAAGCGCGGCTTGACCGCTGCCGCCTTGTCCTCGACCTTTGACGGCGCGGACGCCGGCGCGTCCCTGGCGGCGTCGCTCTTGGCGGCAGGCGGGCGGGTAAGGAACGGGCTGGGCATCTTGTTGATGTACCACGCCACCCCGAGCGCAATGCCCAGGCCCAGCACGAGCCCGATCAGGATGCCGATCAGAAAGGAGCTTGCGCTGCCGCGGGGTTTCGGCTCCGGGCGCTTGTAGTCCTTGGACATGCGGCTATCTTACATTTTCTCGGGCGCGGCGACACCCAGCAGCGCGAGGCCGTTGCGCAGCACCTGCCGCACCGCGCAGGCGAGCGCGAGCCGCGCGCGCTTGACGGCTTCCTCCTCCACCAGCAGGCGTGTGGCATTGTAATAGCTGTGAAAATCCGCAGCGAGCTCACGCAGGTAGAAAGCGATGAGGTGCGGTGAAAGATCGCGTGCCGCGTTCTCCACCACCTCCGGATACTCCATCAGGCGCGCGAGCAACGCCAGTTCGTGCGTCGAGGCCAGCGCCGCCGTATCGGCCGCCGCGAGACCCGCCGCGTCGCCGCCCCACTGCTCGAGCACGCTGCATACCCGGGCGTGCGCGTACTGGACGTAGTAGACGGGGTTTTCATTGCTCTGCGACTTGGCGAGATCGAGGTCGAAGTCGAGGTGCTGGTCGCCCTTTCGCAGCACGTAGAAAAAGCGCGCCGCGTCATTGCCGACCTCGCCCCTCAACTCGCGCAGGGTGACGAACTCTCCCGCGCGCGTTGACATGGATACCTTCTGCCCGTTGCGGTAGAGCACGGCAAACTGCACCAGCGCGATGGTGAGACGCCCGGCATCCAGTCCGAGCGCCGACAGCGCGCCCTTGACGCGCGGCACGTAACCGTGATGGTCGGCGCCCCACACGTCGATGACCACGTCGAAGCCGCGCTCGAACTTGTTCAGGTGATAGGCGATGTCCGAAGCGAAGTAGGTATACTGGCCGTTCTCGCGCTGCACGACGCGGTCCTTCTCGTCGCCGAAGGCGCTGGAGCGGAACCATCTCGCCCCGTCCTGCCTGTAAACGTGATCGCGTTCCTCGAGCATGCGCACCACCCGCTCGACCAGCCCGGAATCGTAGAGCGAACGCTCGGAGTACCAGTGGTCGAAGGTGACGCCGAACTCGGCCAGGTCGGAGCGGCAATCCTCGAGCTGCTCGTTGAGCGCGAAATCGTGAATATAGGCGTAATCGACACCCAGCTTTTTCTTGGCAAGGTCGATCAGCGCGTCAAGGCGCGCCTCTTCGTCCACTTCCGCGCCGGTTGACGCGATCGGGTCGGGAATCCCGTCGTGCCGAAACCGCGCCCCGTGTTCCGCGTGGATGGCGCGGGCCATGGCGCGCACGTACTCGCCTTGGTAGGCATTGGCGGGAAACGGCACGGTATCACCACACGCCTCGAGATAGCGCAGCCAGGTCGACAGCGCCAGGATGTCCATCTGCCGCCCGGCATCGTTGACGTAAAACTCGCGGCTGACGTCGAATCCCGCCGCGGCGAGCACGTTGGCGAGACTCGCCCCGTACGCCGCACCGCGTCCATGGCCGACATGCAGTGGGCCGGTGGGATTGGCGGACACGAACTCGACCTGCACGCGCTTGCCCCGGCCGAGCGCGGTGCTGCCGTACGCCGCGCCCGTCCGGAGAATGCGGTTGACCGCCTGCTGCTTGAACGAGCGCTTCAGATGCAGGTTGACGAATCCCGCGCCCGCGACCTCGGCCTTCTCGAGATACGGTGAAGCGGGCAGCGCCGACACGATCGCGGACGCAATCTCGCGCGGCGCGCGCTTCAGCGCCTTGGCCAGCGGCAGCGCAACGCTGCAGGCGTAATCGCCGTGATCCGCGAGCTTCGGGCGCTCGAGCACTACCGCCGCGTCCGAGCATCCGGGGGCCACGGCGCGGAGGGCCTCCGAGACCAGCGCGGCGAGATGCGCCCTCGCGTCGTCTACTGGCGGCGTCGCCATACCATCGTTAGAAGGTAAAGTGGACCGCGGGTTTCGCGGCGGCCGGTTGCACGTCCGGTTCTTGTCGCGCGAGCTCGGGCGGGTTCACCACCTTGATGTCGTAAAGCAGCAGTTCGCGCCGGATATTGGGATCCGTGACCGGCTCCACGCCGTGGAACGAATTGTCGGTCCTGACGAATGCGAACAGCGTGTTCGGCAGGTAAGGCATGGTGATCATCCGCACGAAGGCGTCGAACGGGTAATGCTCTCCAGTGGTGCTCCGGAAATCCGGATCCTTGGGCACGTAGATCGAGGTGCCAAGATGCTCCAGCGAATCGTCGGCGGGCAGATAGTACAAGAGCGAGAGCACCTTCCTGAGGTTATCGGTGTGAGGACCGAGCACGTAGGTCGTGCAATCCTTCACGATCAGCGCCTCGTCGAAAAACTTCATGCGCCCCATGTCCCCGAAACGCAGGTTCAGAAATTCCGTGAACTTTGGCAGGATCGCGCGGCCGAACTCGCCACCGAGCATCCATGACGCCATCTGCTTCCAGAACGCGCCATACGGCTCGGGCAGCCCGGCCAGGTTCTGGGACGTGAGCGGCAGCAGCAGACGCGAGTCGGGATACTCATCGACGACGCGCTTGAGCGATGCCGGCGTCGTGAACAAGTCCTCGGGGGGCAGGTGATCGCGCAGCGCGCGATAGTATGCCGGAGGAAAGATGTCACGCACGTAGATATGCGGGAACGGATAACGGTTGATCGGAGCGTTCGTGATCTTGTAGAGCACGTGCAGGTCAGCGTCGAAAGACATACTCCGCAACCCCTTTGAATGCGCCGCTCCTGCGCTCGGCCGCCGCGACCTGCGCAGGATCGTAACGGTATCCCAACGATTTGAGTTCCGATACCATTTGCAAGTGATCGGCCAGATTCTGGTTGGTCTCGATAAGAAGCGACCGCACCTTCCGGCTCTCGATCGTGCGGCGCGCGCCTGCAACCACTTTCGGCTCGATGCCGTCGACATCGATCTTGATGTAGTCCGGCGGCGGCACGACGCCGGCGCTGACCAGGTCATCCAGCCGGGCCGCGATGCAACCCTGGGAAAAAACCGGCTTCATCGGCCGGTGTGCAAAATCAACACGCTCGCCCAGCGAGTGGCACGAACCGCCCATTTGCATGCTGGAAAGATGCAGCTCGCTGTAGCCGGGCACATCCGAGAGCGCCAGACAATAGGCTTTGACCTGATCCGCGAGGGCGTTCATCGCGATGTTGCGGTTGAGCAGCGCGTAGTTCTGCGCTTCGGGTTCGAAGGCGTACACTTTCGCGCCCCGCGTCTTGGCCGCCCAGATCGTGTACATCCCGACGTTGGCGCCAACGTCCACCAGCACTTCCCCGCAAGCGAAGGACGCAATCCACTGAATCGTGCAGGGCTCCTTCTCGAACAACGTGTCCACCCGCCACTTGGTGCCCGTCGTGGGGGCGGCGAAAACCACCCGCAGGCCGTCGTGCTCGATTTCGCAGCGCGGATTGAGCTTTTCGTATTCTTCCAGGGTCAACATGAGCAGGCGGCTGGCCAGGTCGGGCTGATGCGGAAAAAGCGAATCTTATCATGGCGTTGATCCCGCGAACCCGGCGCAATTCAGAACTCCAGCGGATCCACGTCCAGCGACCACCTCGCGCGTGAGGCACGCAACGGCGCGAGCTTGACGTGCCACGCGCGCAGGAACTGCTGCAGTTGCGAGCGGGATTCCGATTGCACCAGCAATTGCGCCCGCTCGCGCCCGGCCCGACGCGGCATCGCCGCGGGCACTGGGTCATAGGTGGTCACGCGCGAGTCAAGCGTGCTCCCGAGGCGCGCGGCCTCGACGAGGAACTCGAGCGCGGTGGAAAGCCGCGGCGCCTCGGCCCGCAGCATGGCTTGATAAACAAACGGTGGAAAGCCTGCCTGCCGGCGCTCGGCGAGCGCGCTGTCCGCGAACGCGCGGTAATCCTGCCGGCTAAGGGCGGCGTACAGCGGGTGCTGCGGGAACTCGGTCTGAATCAAGACGTCGCCCTGAGTCCCGCCGCGGCCCGCGCGGCCCGCGACCTGGCTCAGCAACGCGTAGAGCCGTTCCGCCGCCCGGAAATCGTTACTGTACAGCCGACTGTCGGCGTTGAGCACGCCCACCAGGTTTAAATGCGGGAAATCGTGCCCTTTGGCGAGTATCTGGGTGCCGACGAGAACGTCCACTTCCCGGTCCCGGATGCGCTCGCGCATCGCCTGCCAGGCGCGGCGCCTGCTCGTGGTGTCGCGGTCGATGCGCAGGACGCGCGCCCCGGGAAGATGCTGCGCCAGGGCGGCCTCCACGCGTTGCGTGCCTTGGCCGACCGGCGACAGGTCGGCGTTGCCGCAGCCGGGGCAGGCGACAGGCGTCCCCGAGACATGGCCGCAGTGGTGACAGCGCAGGTGGCGCTCGGCCAGATGCAGCACCAGCTGCGCGGAGCAGCGGCTGCAGCCCGAGATCCAGCCGCAGGCGCGGCACATCAACACCGGCGCATAGCCGCGGCGGTTGATGAAAATCAGCGACTGCTCGCCCAGGGTGACTCGTTCGCGCAGCGCCGCCAACAGCCGCTGCGACAGCCCTTCAACGAGACTTTCGCCGCGTGTATCGATGCAGGCAATGCGAGGCGGCGGGGCGCCGATGCGGCTCGACAGCGTGAGCAGCGAGTAACGACCCGTGAGCGCATTGTGATAGGTCTCCAGCGCGGGCGTCGCGGAGCCCAGCACGATGGGCACGCCGCGCTGCCGGGCCCGCACCACCGCGAGATCGCGCGCGGAGTAACGGAACCCCTCGGCCTGCTTGAAGGAGCCGTCCTGTTCCTCGTCCACCACGATCAAGCCCAGGTCCGGCAGCGGCGCAAACACCGCGAGCCGCGTGCCCAGCACGATGCGGGCTTGACCGCTGCGGGCCGCCCGCCAGTGCTCCAGGCGCTCGGACTCGGCGAGCCCGCTATGCAGGCTCACCATGCGCGTGCCCGGGAAGCGTTGCGCCACCAGCGCGTCCAGCTGCGGCGTCAGGGCGATTTCAGGCACCAGCAGCAGCGCCTGCTTTCCCGCCTTCAGCGCCGCAGCGATGGCGTGCAGGTAAACTTCGGTTTTGCCACTGCCAGTGACGCCGAGCAGCAGCAAAGTCCGGTACTCTTTCAGACGATCGCAGATCTCAGCGACAGCTCGTGTCTGCTCAGCAGTGAGCACAGGGGTTGGCGCGATGATCGCCGATAAAGGCGGACCCGGGCTTATGTCCTCCTCAAGGGTTATCCAGCCGCGGCGGGCAAATAACCTCAGGAGCGGCCCCGCGTCGGCTGCCAGCGTCCTAGCCTCGGCAAGCGCCAACGGACCCTGCCGCAGGCGGTCCAGCACGCGACGCTGGGCGAGGGCGCGTAACGGCAGCGCGGCGGCATCGAGCGCGAGCCCCGCCGGCGTGAGCCGGTATACGCCGCGCCGTCTGGGTTGCGACAACCCGGCAACGCGGCGCAACCGCGTAGGCAGAGCCCCCATTACTGCCATGCCAAGCGGATGCCGGTAGTAGTCGGCCGCAAACCGGATCAGTTGGAGATCGTCGGAAGCCAGCGGCGGCAAGTCTCGCAGCACGCGCAGCGCCTCCTTCAGCCGTTCAGCCGGAACGGCGGCGGCGTTCGATATTTCGAGGAGGACGCCGATGGCGGTCTTGCGTCCAAACGGCACCAGCACGCGGCGGCCGATGTCGGATGCGGTCGCGTCCGGAGCCCGATAGTCGAATAACGTATCGACCGGCACATCGAGCGCGACGCGGATGATGGGCATGCCGGAGTTTATGCACTCGTGAACGATAATGCGCCGCGCCTACATTCCCGGCCCGCAGTAACGCCCGCACGCCGACTGGGCTGGGCGATCGGTGATTCCGAAGTTATCAACACCATCTTGTGGATAACTATGTTGACACCATGCTCGACTCGAACAGGAAGCTTGCCGGCGCTGATCTGGCTGAACCGGTGCCAGCCGTAAAGCCTATGTCTAATTCCCTATTAAACAATCATTTATGTTCAAGTAGCGGCATGGATCGACAACCCGTAATAAACCGGACGATGTAAAAAGCTTTGTGAATAACTCGGCTAATTTCACCGCAAAGCCATGACTGGCGCGGTTCTTCAGTGATAGGCAGGACTTAATTCGTGCACGGTTTCCACTAGCGCCGCGACACTCTCCGGCGCGGTATGCTGAGAGACGCCGTGGCCGAGGTTGAACACATGACCGGAACCGCGGCCAAAGGCGGCGAGCACTGCTGCGGCACCTTTACGCGTTGCCTCCGGCCCGGCGAGCAGGACGGCGGGGTCGAGATTTCCCTGCAACGCGACCCGCTGCCCGATCAGGCTGCGCGCCATGCCCAGATCCGCAGTCCAGTCCAGACCGACCGCATCGCAGCCGCTCGCGGCGATCGCCTCAAGCCAGGCCGCGCCACCCTTGGTGAACAGGATGGCGGGAACGCGCTCGCCGTCGTGCTCGCGCTTCACGCCCTCGAGCACGCGCTGCATGTAAGCGAGCGAGAACTCGCGGTATTCGGCGGCGCCGAGCGTGCCGCCCCAGGTATCGAATACCATCACCGCTTGCGCTCCCGATTCGATCTGCGCGTTGAGATAGGCGATGACCGCGCGGCTGTTGATCTCCAGCAAGTGGTGCAACAGGTCCGGGCGGCTGTAGAGCAGGGTCTTGATGAGTCGGAATTCGGCGCTAGCGCCGCCTTCCACCATGTAGCAGGCGAGCGTAAACGGGCTGCCGGAGAAGCCGATCAGCGGCACGCTGCCGGCGAGCGCCTTTCGCACCTGGCCTACCGTGTCGAGGACGTAGCGTAGCTGGCGGTCCGGGTCCGGTACCGTGAGGTCCCGGATCTGGCGTTCTTCGCGCAGCGGGCGCGCGAAGCGCGGGCCTTCGCCTTCGACGAACCCCAGGCCCAGCCCCATGGCATCCGGTACCGTGAGGATGTCTGAGAAAACGATCGCGGCATCGAGCCGGAAGCGTGCCAGCGGCTGCAGCGTCACCTCGGTGGCGAGATCGGGATTCTTGGCGAGCGAGAGAAAGCTGCCGGCGCGCGCCCGGGTCGCGTTGTACTCGGGGAGATAGCGCCCGGCTTGCCGCATGATCCAGACCGGCGTGTAGGCCGTCGGCTGCCTGAGCAGCGCGCGGATCAGCGTGTCGTTCTTGAGCTTTGCCATGTCGATTAGTGCGCCCCGACACCGCCGCAGGGGGTGCGGGGGGCAGCAAGCCCCCCGCTCAAGCCTGTGCCGGGATCAGGAATTGCCGCCTAGCAGCCTGTCGGACTTAGGTGTCGGACAGGCTGCTAACAGCAAAACCGCCTGCGGATTTCGAATGAAACCCCGGATCGCGGCACTTATTGGCCCCCAAAGGGCGCACGAGTAGGCTCGAAATGAAGTTTTCATTGCTTTTTGCCTCGATCTTCGTGCAGGCGGTTTTGCATAAGGAGTTTGTCGGATCCCAGTCCGACAAACTCCTAGCGCGGCAATTCCGAAGACCCCATGAGGAGTTCGTCCACCGCGCGCGCGCACTGGCGTCCCTCGCGGATCGCCCAGACCACGAGCGACTGCCCGCGCCGCATATCGCCCGCGGCGAATATCCTGGGGACCGATGTGGCATAGCAGCCCCGCCCGTCGGTAGTGGCTTTGGCGTTGCCGCGAGCGTCCTTCTGCACGCCGAAGCCTTCCAGCATCGACTGCACGGGCGAGACGAAGCCCATCGCCAGCAGCACGAGGTCGGCGGGCAGCGTGAACTCGGACCCGGGAATCTCGTTCATCCGGCCATCCCGCCATTCCAGCCGCGCCGCCTGCAGTGCGGTGACCTTGCCGCGCTCTTCCCCTTCCCCGCCGACGAACGCCTTGGTGGCGATCGACCAGTCGCGGTTGACGCCCTCCTCGTGGGAGGGGGAGGTTCGCAACCGCGTCGGCCAGTACGGCCAGGCCGGGTTCCGCTCGACGTCGGGCGGCATCGGCAGCAGCTCGAATTGAGTGATGGATCTTGCACCGTGGCGATTGGAGGTGCCAACGCAGTCGGAGCCGGTGTCTCCGCCGCCAATGATGACCACGTGTTTGTCGGTCGCCCACAGATCGGGAACCCCGGCGTCGCCCGCGACGCGCTTGTTCTGCAGCGGCAGGAACTCCATCGCGAAGTGCACGCCGTCGAGCTCCCGGCCGGGAATCGGCAAATCGCGCGGTTGCTCCGCACCCCCCGCAAGCACCACGGCATCGAACTCGGCAAGGAGCTTGCCTGGCGCGATCGTGCCCGTCGCCCAGTCGGGGATGCCCTTGCCGGGGCGCTGGTTCCCGACATGAACACCGGTGCGAAACGAGACGCCCTCGGCGGCCATTTGCTCCATGCGGCGGTCGATCTGCCACTTTTCGAGCTTGAAATCGGGAATGCCGTAGCGTAGCAGCCCGCCGATGCGGTCGTTCCGCTCGAACACGACGACGCCGTGTCCGGCCCGCGCGAGCTGCTGCGCGCAGGCGAGTCCCGCCGGGCCGGAACCCACGACCGCCACTTTTTTCCCGGTCTTGTGCGCCGCCGGCCACGGCGTGACCCAGCCCGCCGCCCAGGCCTTGTCGATGATCGCGTGCTCGATCGACTTGATCCCGACCGCGTCCTCGTTGATGCGCAGCACGCAGGCCTCCTCGCAGGGTGCCGGGCAGATGCGCCCCGTGAACTCGGGAAAGTTGTTGGTCGAATGGAGCGTGTCGATCGCCGCTTTCCAGTCCTGGCGATAGACGAGATCGTTCCAGTCCGGAATGAGGTTGTCGACCGGGCAGCCGCTCATGCAGAACGGAATGCCGCAGTCCATGCAGCGCGCGCCCTGGATTTTCGCCTGCTCGTCGGTCAGGGCCGGGATGAATTCGCGAAAGTGCCGCTTGCGGCTCTCTTTCGCCTCGTAGGCCTCTTCGACGCGCTCGAACTCGAGAAATCCGGTGACTTTTCCCATCGTATCTCTAATGCTCGGTCGTTAATACGCTGCCGGGGCGTGCCGCGCGTCTAGGAAAGGCCTCGCCGCTTGTGGCGGACGGCGCCCCGAAAGCGGCCTCCGATCACGCGGCCTGGCGGCGCTGCCTGGCAGCGAGTTCGCCGAGCGCGCGGCGGTATTCGTTGGGAAACACCTTGACGAACTTCGGGCGGTACTCGCCCCAGCGCTCGAGGATGCGCCGGGCGTGTGCGCTGCCGGTGTAGCGCGCGTGGTTGGCGATCAACTGCTTGACTATCGCCTCGTCCGCGATTCCCTGGTGCCACAGGTCGCGCGGGAGCTTCGCCTCCTGCTCGGTTTCGGCGAGCAGGGGCTCGAGCGCGACCATCGAGGTGTTGCAACGCCTGACAAAATCGGCCTCGGTGTCGAGCACGTAGGCGATGCCGCCCGACATGCCGGCGGCAAAATTACGCCCGGTCGTGCCCAGCACCACCACGCTGCCGCCCGTCATGTACTCGCACCCGTGGTCGCCGACGCCCTCGACCACCGCCCGGGCGCCGGAGTTCCTCACCGCGAAGCGCTCGCCGGCGACGCCGCGGAAATACGCCTCGCCGCAAATCGCGCCATAGAGCACGACGTTGCCGGTGATGATGTTCTCGGTTGGCTCGCCGCGGAACTTGGGCGACGGCTGCACCGAGATGCGTCCGCCCGAAAGCCCCTTGCCGCAATAGTCGTTGGTGTCGCCGATGAGATCGAGAGCCACCCCCTTTGCGAGGAATGCGCCGAAGCTCTGGCCAGCGGAGCCGGCGAGCCGGATATGGATGGTGTCGTCCGGCAATCCATTATGGCCGTAGCGTTTGGCAATCTCCCACGACAGCATCGTCCCGACCGTGCGGTTGATGTTGCGGATCGGCATTTCGATCGTCACTTTTTCGCGGCGCGCGAGTGCAGGCTGCGCGAGTTCGATCAGCCGATTGTCGAGCGCTTTCTCGAGCCCGTGATCCTGTGACTCGCGGTGGTGGCGCGCGACTTCCGGGGGCATCTGCGGCTGGTGGAAAACCTTCGAGAAGTCCAGTCCCCGCGCTTTCCAGTGCTCGATGCCCTGCTTCGTATCGAGCAGGTCCGGGCGCCCTATGAGATCGTCGAATTTGCGCGCGCCGAGCTTCGCCATGAGTTCCCGCACTTCCTCGGCGACGAAAAAGAAGTAATTGACGACGTGCTCGGGCTTGCCCTCGAACTTCCGGCGCAGCACCGGATCCTGGGTGGCCACGCCCACCGGACAGGTGTTCAGGTGGCACTTCCGCATCATGATGCAGCCTTCGACGACCAGCGGGGCGGTCGAGAAGCCGAACTCGTCCGCCCCGAGCAGCGCGCCGATCACCACGTCGCGGCCGGTCTTCATCTGGCCGTCGACCTGCACCGCGATCCGTCCCCGCAATCGGTTCAGCACCAGCGTCTGCTGCGTCTCGGCGAGGCCGAGCTCCCACGGCGTTCCCGCGTGCATGATCGAGGACCAGGGCGAGGCGCCGGTGCCGCCGTCGTGGCCCGAGATCGTCACGTGATCCGACTTGGCCTTGGACACGCCCGCGGCGACCGTGCCGACGCCGACTTCGGAGACGAGCTTTACGCTCACGGCCGCCTCGGGATTCGCGTTCTTCAGATCATGGATCAGCTGCGCGATGTCCTCGATCGAGTAGATGTCGTGGTGCGGCGGCGGCGAGATCAGCTCGACGCCGGGCGTTGCGTAACGGATCTCCGCGATGTATTCCGAAACCTTGCGCCCGGGCAGCTGCCCGCCCTCGCCGGGCTTGGCGCCCTGCGCGATCTTGATCTGCATCATTTCGGATGAGGCCAGATACTCGGCGGTGACCCCGAAGCGGCCGGAGGCGACCTGCTTGATCTTGGACTTGAGCGAGTCGCCTTCCCTGAGCGGAATGTCGACTTCGACGCGCTCGCAGCCGAGGCGCGACATCAGCGTCTCGCCCGCCGCAATCCTCGCGTAGCGCTTCTGGTCCTCGCCGCCCTCGCCGGTGTTCGACTTGCCCCCGATGCGGTTCATCGCAATCGCGAGCACGGTGTGCGCCTCGGTCGAGATCGAGCCGAGCGACATCGCGCCGGTCGAGAAGCGCTTGACGATTTCGGCGGCGGGCTCGACTTCGTCGAGCGGGACCGGCTGGCAGTGATTGAACTTGAACTCGAACAGCCCGCGGAACGTCAGCAGACGCTGCGACTGGTCGTTGATGATGGCCGCGTATTCGCGGTACGTCTGGTAGGAATTGCTCCGCGCCGAATGCTGGAGTTTCGCAATGGCGTCGGGCGTCCACATGTGCTCCTCGCCGCGCACGCGCCAGGCGTACTCGCCCCCGGCGTCGAGCGCGCCCGCGAGCACCGGGTCCTTGTCGTCGAACGCCGCCTGGTGAATGCGGATCGCCTCCTCCGCGACTTCGAACACGCCGATGCCCTGGACCGACGAGCTGGTGCCGGTGAAATACCTGTCCACTAGCGAGCGCGCCAGCCCCACCGCCTCGAAGATCTGCGCGCCGGTGTAGGACATGTAGGTCGAGATGCCCATCTTGGACATCACTTTCTTCAGACCCTTGCCGACCGCCTTGACGAAGTTCCTGATCGCCTTGGAGCCGGCGGCGCCATCTTCCGGGTGCAGCGCGAGCAGCGTTTCGAGCGCGAGATAGGGGTGCACCGCCTCCGCTCCATAGCCGCCCAGCAGCGCGAAGTGGTGCACCTCGCGCGCCGAGCCGGTCTCGACCACCAGGCCGGTGGATGTGCGCAGGCCTTTGTTCACCAGGTGCTGGTGTATGGCCGAGAGCGCGAGCAGCGCGGGGATCGCCACGCGTTCGCGGTCGACCAGCCGGTCGGACACCACGATGATCGAATAGCCCGAACGCACGGCGTCCTCGGCCTGCGCGGCGAGTGAGGCCAGGCGCGCCTCCACCGCCGGCTTGCCCCAGGCGACCGGGTAGGTGATGTCGAGTTCCAGGGACCTGAACTTGCCGCCGGTATAGCGCTCGATATGGCGGATCTTCTCCATCTCGTAGAAGTCGAGCACCGGCTGGCCCACCTCCAGCCGCAGCGGCGGGTTCATCTCGTCGATGCCGAGCAGGTTCGGCTTCGGGCCGATGAACGAGACGAGCGAGGTCACCAGCTCCTCGCGGATCGGGTCGATCGCCGGGTTCGTGACCTGCGCGAACAACTGCTTGAAATAGTCGTATAGCGTCTTGTTCTTCTTCGACAGCACCGCAAGCGCGGCGTCGTTGCCCATCGAGCCAACCGGCTCCTCGCCGTTGGTCGCCATCGGCAAGAGCTGGAACTTGAGGTCCTCCTGGGTGTAGCCGAAGGCCTGCTGGCGGTCGAGCAGCGCCACCGGCGACTTCAGCGGCGGCGTCTTCTCGGTCTCGACCTCATCGAGCTTGACGCGGATCCTCTCGATCCATTCAGCGTACGGCCTGGCGGAGGCGAGGGTATCCTTGAGTTCCTTGTCGTCGATGATGCGGCCCTTCTCCAGGTCCACCAGGAACATCTTGCCCGGCTGCAGGCGCCACTTCTTGACGATTTTCTCCTCCGGCACCGGCAGACAGCCGCACTCCGAGCCCATGATGACGAGATCGTCGCTGGTGACGATGTAACGCGACGGCCGCAGGCCGTTGCGGTCGAGCGTCGCGCCGATCCGCAGCCCGTCGGTGAACGCGATCGAGGCGGGTCCGTCCCAGGGCTCCATCATGGCCGCGTGGTATTCGTAGAACGCGCGCCGCGCCGGGTCCATCAGCGCGTGGTTCTCCCACGCTTCCGGGATCATCAACATCATGGCGTGGGTGATCGAGTAGCCGCCCATCACCAGCAGTTCCAGCGCGTTGTCGAATGAGGCTGAATCCGACTGCCCGTCGTAGATCAGCGGCCACACCTTGTCGAGGTCCCGCCCGAGGATGGGCGAGAATATCGCGCCCTGGCGCGCGCGAATCCAGTTGACGTTGCCGCGCACGGTGTTGATCTCGCCGTTGTGGCAGATCATGCGGAACGGGTGCGCGAGATCCCAGGAGGGAAAGGTGTTGGTCGAGAAACGCTGGTGCACGAGCGCGAGCGCCGACTCGACGCGCGAGTCCTTGAGGTCGAGGTAGTACTCCCCGACCTGGTAGGCGAGAAGCATGCCCTTGTAGCAGACGGTGCGCGCGGACATGGTGGGCACGTAGAACTCCTTGCCGTGCGCGAGCTTGAGCGCCTGGATCGCGTGGCCGGCGCTCTTGCGGATGATGTAGAGCTTGCGCTCGAGCGCATCGGTGACCGTGATGCCCTTGCCGCGGCCGATGAACACCTGCCGGATCACCGGCTCGATGCGCTTTGCCGGCTCGGCGAGATCGGAATTGTCCACCGGCACGTCGCGCCAGCCGAGCAACACCTGGCCTTCATCCTTGATCGCACGCTCGATCTCGTACTCGCACGCCAGGCGCGAAGCGGGGTCGCGCGGCAGGAACACCATGCCGACGCCGTACTGGCCTGCCGGCGGCAGCTTCACGCCGCGCTTGGCCATCTCCTCGCGGAAGAACCGGTCGGGAATCTGGATCAGGCACCCCGCACCGTCGGAGAGCTTCGGGTCCCAGCCCACCGCGCCGCGATGGGTGAGGTTCTTGAGCACGGTGAGGCCCTGCTCGATGATGAGGTGGCTCTTCTTGCCCTTGATGTGGGCGACGAAGCCCACGCCGCAGGCGTCGTGGTCGTTGCGCAGGTCGTACAGTCCGTGCGTGGCCGCAACTTCGGGGTGGCTCACGAGCTTGTCCTAAAGAGCATTCATTTCAAGGAGTTGCAGAAAGTCACGTCGCGCCGCGACAACGCCAGAGGAAATCAACGGCGCAGTCGGGAAGTTTACTGGCATCAGGCACTTACATCAACCGGAATCCGGCATTAACCGCCGCCGCTCAGGTTTCCTCGATCGAGAACAAGCGCCGATGTTCGAGCATCGCGTAGCGATCGGTCATGCCGGCGATGTAATCCGCAATGGCGCGCGGCGCGTCCACCCGTGCGCGCGCCTGGAATTCCGGCGGCAGCAGGCGGATGTCCGACAGGAACGCCGCAAACAGCTCGGTGACGATACGGCGCGCCTTGGTGCTCATCCGCACTACGCGGTAGTGACGGTAGAGATTGTCGTGCAGGAAGCGTTTGAGCTCCAGGCTTTCCTCGCGGATACGCGGGCTGAAGGCGATGAGCGGCGGCGCCAGGCGCACCGCTTCGACGGATGCCGGGGCATATCCGCGGATGTTATCCGCGCTGGCGCGCACGAGATCGATCACGAGGGTGCCGATCATGCGTCGCACGGTCTCGTGCACCAGGCGACGGCCCGCCACCTTGGGATACGCGCGCAACACCGCCTTCATGTGGCGGGAGACGATGCGCACGTCCGCGAGCTGCTCAAGGCTGAGCAGCCCCGAGCGCAGGCCGTCATCCACATCGTGGTTGTTATAGGCGATCTCGTCGGCAAGGTTCGCAAGTTGCGCCTCCAGCGATGGCCGTCGCTTCTTGATGAACCGCTCTCCAACGTCGCCCAGGGCACGCGCGTTCCGGGGAGAGCAATGCTTCAATATCCCTTCGCGCGATTCGAAGGTGAGATTGAGGCCGTCGTATGCGGCGTAGCGCTGCTCGAGCACGTCCACCACGCGCAGGCTCTGGAGGTTGTGCTCAAAACCGCCGTAGGGCCGCATGCAGGCGTTGAGCGCGTCCTGTCCGGTGTGACCGAAGGGGGTATGGCCGAGGTCATGGGCGAGCGCGATGGCTTCGGTAAGGTCCTCGTCAAGCCGCAGGCTGCGCGCGACCGATCGCGCGATTTGCGCCACTTCGAGGCTGTGGGTGAGGCGGGTGCGGAACAGGTCGCCTTCGTGGTTGATGAAGACCTGGGTCTTGTACTCGAGGCGCCGGAACGCGGTGGAGTGGATGATGCGGTCGCGGTCGCGCTGGTATTCGCTGCGGCCGCGCGGCGGCGGCTCGCGATGGCGGCGGCCGCGGGAACGCTCCGGGTCTGCCGCGTACGGGGCGAGCTCGCGCTCAGGCATGGGCCCGGGCGGCTCCCAGCACATCCGCGAGCGCCTTAGCGGGGACCTGGTCCGTCATGAACGCCTCGCCGATGCCCTTGAGCAGAATGAAGCGGATGCGCCCGCCCTCGACCTTCTTGTCGTGGCCCATCAACCCGAGGTAGCGTTCCAGGCCGAGGTCAGGAGCCGTCACGGGCAAGCCGGCGGCCGCCAGGATGGTCGTGACGCGCTCGACCTCGTCGCGGCCGATCAATCCGAGACGGTGCGACAGCCGTGTCGCGAGCGCCATGCCGGCGCCAACCGCTTCGCCGTGCAACCAACGGTCGTAGCCCGTGCCGGCTTCGATCGCGTGACCGAAGGTGTGGCCAAAATTGAGCAGGGCCCGCGGCCCGGTTTCGCGCTCATCGAGGGCGACCACTTCGGCTTTGTTCGCGCAGGAGCGCTCGATGGCATGGGCCAGCACGCCAGGCTCGCGCTTGACGAGCCCCGCCATATTGCCCTCCAGCCAGTCGAAGAACCCCGGGTCGCGGATCAGGCCGTACTTGATGACCTCCGCCAGCCCGGCGGCCATCTCGCGCGCCGGGAGCGTGGCGAGGGTATCGGTGTCGGAAATGACGGCAAGCGGTTGGTAGAACGCTCCGATCATGTTCTTCCCGAGCGGGTGGTTGATCGCGGTCTTGCCGCCGACCGAGGAGTCGACCTGCGCGAGCAGTGTGGTCGGCACCTGGATATACGGCACGCCGCGCTGGTAAATGGCCGCGGCGAACCCGGCGAGGTCCCCGATCACCCCGCCTCCCAGCGCGATCAGCGCGGTGCCGCGCTCGCAACGGTGCTCGAGCAGCGCGTCGAAAACGCGATTGAGCGTTTCCCAGTTCTTGTGCGTCTCGCCGTCAGGAAGCGTGATCGGCACGACGGTGACGCCCCGGGCCTCCAGCGCGCGTTGAAGCGGCATGAGGTAGAGGGGCTCGACGATGGTGTTGGTGACGACGGCGGCTTTGCCGTGAGGCAGCCGCTCCGCCATCAACTCGGCGCGCGCGAGCAGGCCCGCGCCGATATGTATCGGATAGCTGCGCTCGCCCAGCTCCACCTTCAGCGTAAGCATGCCCCGCCTCGGTCAGCGTCCGCTCAGCCGGCGCGCATCGGTGCGCCCTGGTGCCGGCCCTCGCCCGCCTGGTGCCTGAACAACTGGTCTTCCAGCCGGTGCGTGAGGCTGCCCAGGCTCTGGTTGCCGGTATCGATGACAATGTCCGCAACCTCGCGGTAAAGCGGGTCGCGCTCGTCGAACAGCTGCTGGAGTTTGCGCTGGGGATCCGTCGTCCTGAGCAGCGGCCGGCGCTTGTCGTGTCGCGTGCGATGCCACAGATCGGCAGGGCTTGCTCGCAGATAGACCACGATGCCGTTGTCGGCGAGCAGCTTGCGATTGATCGCGGAGACCACCGCGCCGCCGCCCGTGGCGAGCACGATGTCGCGGTGCCCGACCAGCTCCGCCAGGATTTTCGCCTCGCGCGCGCGAAATCCGGCCTCGCCTTCAATCTCGAAGATCACCGCGACCTTGACGCCTGTCGCGCGCTCGATTTCATGGTCGCAGTCATAGAAGGTCTTGCCAAGACGCCGCGCGAGCAGCTTCCCCACCGAGGACTTGCCTGCGCCCATCAGGCCGACCAGGAAGATGTTGCCGGGAAGGCTGCCGCGCGCCGCCTCCGGCCTCTGATTCGCGCCGCTCATGAAGCGATTCTAACGGAACGGGCGCGCGCCGCCTAACCCGCGCCGCCGCGCTAGCGACCAAAAAAAGGCGGCCGCCCGGCCGCCTTTCTCCCCGAGTCGCCGCTTATTGGCGCAGCGTCAGGTTGTCCTTGAGAACCTTCGGCGAAATGAAGATGAGAAGCTCGCGCCGGTCGTCCCGCTTCAGGTTCTGCTTGAACAGGAACCCGACATAGGGCAGGTCGCCCAGCACCGGGACCTTGTTCGTGCCGGAACTTTCTTCCTGCGTGTAGATCCCGCCGATCACCACCGTGCCCCCGTTCTCGACCAGCACCTCCGTGACGATCTGCTTGGTCTCGATCGCCGGTGGCGTGACGGCGAGGGTCGAAACCGAGTCCTTGTTGATCCTCAGGTTCATGATCACGTTGTCGTCAGGCGTGATCTGCGGCTTGACCTTGAGGGAGAGCGTCGCCTTCTTGAACGAGACGCTGGTCGCGCCGCTTGAAGTCGCCTGCTGGTACGGGACTTCGGTGCCCTGCTCGATGATCGCCTCCACCTGGTCGGCGGTGAGCACGCGCGGGCTGGAGATGACCTTGCCCTTGCCGTCGGCCTGCAGCGCCGACAGCTCCAGGTCGATGAACTTGGTGCGGCTCTGGTTGAACAGGATCATCGAGAACAAGCCGCCCGAGCCCGCCCCGACAGGCGCAGGAAGGTTCACGTTCAGGTTGCCGGTCGAGAATGCGGGAACGGTTCCGTCACTGCCCGCGTTCGGGGCAACCGTGCCCAACGCGCCGCCAAAGGTGACCACCGGCATGCGGTTAGTATTACCAATCGAGTTACCCAGACCGAGGGGCGAACGGCCTCCACCTTCCTCGCGGTAGCCCAGCCTGACGCCGAGGTTGCGGCTGAACGTGTCGGTGGCTTCCACGATCCGCGACTCGATCATCACCTGGCGCACCGGCACGTCGACCTTGCGCAGCAGCTTGCGCACCTCCTCCAGCCGCGACGGCGTGTCCTGCACGAAGATCATGTTGGTGCGCGAGTCGACCACGGCGCTGCCGCGCTTGGAGAGGATGCGCTGCTGGGGATCGGACAGCAGCTTCTGGAAATCGGCGCCCTTCTGGTAGTTCAACTGGAAGCTCTCGGTGCGGGTCGGCTCCAGATCCGAGATCTGCTGCTGCGCCTCGAGCGCCAGCTTCTCGCGCGTGGCGAGCTCGTCCCGCGGGGCGATCCACACCACGTTGCCGGTCTTGCGCATGTCGAGGCCCTTGCTCTGCAGGATGATGTCGAGCGCCTGATCCCACGGCACGTCCTTCAGCCGCAGCGTCAGGCTGCCGCTCACCGTGTCGCTGGTGATGATGTTCAGCCCGGTGAAATCGGCGATCACCTGCAGCACCGCGCGCACCTCCACGTTCTGGAAATTGAGCGAGAGCTTCTCGCCGGTGTAGCCGCCGCCCCGCGCGATGCGATCCTGTTCCTGGGACTGCTGCTTCACTTCAACGATGAACCGGTTGTCGGACTGGTAGGCGGTGTGCTCCCAGTTGCCGCGCGGCTCGATCACCACCCGCGTGTTGCCGCCTTGCGTGACCGCGTCGATGGTTTGCACCGGCGTGCCGAAATCGGTCACATCCAGGCGCCGCTGCAGGTTCTTCGGCAACGCGGTGTTGATGAAGTCGACGACGATCGTCTTGCCCAGCAGCTTGAGGTCGATGCCGACGGCGTTGTCGGACAGGTCGACCACGATGCGTCCCTCGCCGTTGCCGCCGCGCCGGAAATCGATGTCTCGCAGCGCATGGCGCTGCTCCCCCGGCCTCGATTCGGCGAAACGGGTGGTCATCCCCGCGGGGCCCCCGGCCGCCACGGCGCCCTGCAGCGTAATAAGCAGCGCGCGTCCTTCGATCTGCGTGTCATAGCTCGTGGCGCGGGACAGATTGAGCACGAGCCGCGTGCGATCGCCCGCCTGCACGACGTTGATGCTGCGCAGGTCGCCTTCCCCGACCTCTTGCGCGCTGCGGCCGAGCGCGCTCCCGGTATTGGGAAAGTCGAACGCGATGCGCGGCGGGTTGTTCACCGTGAACCCGGCCGGCGGACTCGCGGGCGCGTCCTTCAGCGTCACCCTGACGATCACTTTGCCGCCGGTCGCCGGGGACACGTTGATCGACTCGATGGTGTTCGCCTGGGCGTGTGCGGCGAAGCTCGCCGCGGCGAGCAGCAGCCCCAGCAACCCGCTCAGGATCGGCGAAAAATTTAAAAAGCCTTGGATTTTCATTGTGTTGTCTCCTGTCATTCCTGGAGCAGCAGCGTTCGTTCTTCTTCCTTCCACTCGTTGCTGCTGTCTTGAACCAGTTCCTTCAGCTTGACCGCGGCCTCATTGATGTCGGTGATGCGCCCAAAGTTCTGCCCCATGAAATCTCCGGCCCTGACCCGGTACAGGTTGTTGTCCGGCGTCTTGATCAGCGCGTAGAAATCCTTGTGCTGCTGCAGCGTGCCCACCATTTTTAGGTTCTCGAGAGGAAACGCTTCCAGCGGCCCCTTGCGGTGATCCTTTGGCGGCTGCAGGGCGCCGGGGACGTTGGAGGTCTTGGGCGGCTCGATCTTGCGCGGCACGAAGGGGTCGATGAGATCGAACGCGGCGTATTCGAACGGTTCGTACGGCTTCACCTCCGGCAACGGCGGTATACGGCCGCGCGGCATGTTGTCGGACTCTTTAACGAATTGCCGCAGATCCGAATGCTGCTCGCCGCCGCACGAGGCGAGCAGGAGACCGAGCAACGCGATTGCGAGGGAATGGCGCATCATCATTTCTTCTTGCCCTTCGGAGATGCGGCCTTTCTCTGCGCCGCAATCTCTTCGTCGTCGAGATAGCGGAACGTCCTGGCGGTCGCGTCGAGCACCAATCCGCTGCCGCTGCCCTTGGCGGTGGACAGCGCGATATTGTTCAGCGTGACGATGCGGGACAGCTTGCTGATGTCGCTTGCGAAGGCGCCGATGTCATGGTATGAGCCGCTGATCTTGATCGTAATCGGCAGCTCCGCGTAGAAATCCTGCCGCGTCTCTCCACCAGCGGGCTTGAACAGCTCAAACTGCAAGCCACGCCCCAGGCCGGCCTGGTTGATATCGGTGAGCAACGCGTCCATTTCGGACTTGCCCGGCAGCTGCTTGAGCAGCGCGCCGAACTGTTTTTCGATGTCCTCCAGCTGCTTCTGGTAGGCCGGCAGGTTGATCGCTTCGCTCTTCTTGGTGAGGAAGGTCTTGCGCAGCCCTTGTTCCTCCGTGGCTTTTGCCTCGATCCGGGCCATCTGGTCGTCCCAGTCGAAATACCAGCTCGCGCCGACGATGGCCACGAGCACCAGCAACAGCACCGCCAGCTTGGGCAGGATCGGCCAGCTGCCGATCTTCTTCGGGTCGAGCCGCCTCAAATCATCGAGCGTCATGGCCATGGCGCATCACCTCTTCGCGGCCGGCTTGGGCGCCGGTTTTCCGGCTACGTCCTCGGGACTGGCGCGCGTTATGTTGATGTTCATGATGAACTCATTGACACGCTGGCCGCGCTCCTGGGTCGATTTGATTTCGACCAGCCCGGGGCTGTCCAGGCTGAGGGAGGAATCCAGCTGGCGCATCAGCGTCGACACCCTCGCCTGGGACTGGGTAATGCCGGTGATCGCGACCCGGGTTCCGACCTGCTTGATGCTCTTGAGATAGACGCCATCCGGCAGCTGACGTACCAGCTGGTCGAGCAAATGCACGACCTCGGAGCGGGTGCTCTGCAGGGTCTCCACCACCCGCTTGCGCGCGAGCAGGGCCGACGTCTGGTCCTTCAATTTCTGGATTTCGGCGATCTGCTTGTCGAGTTTTGCGATCTCGCTCTGGAGATACTTGTTGCGATCGACCTGGTTCTTGAACTGGTCCTCGAGATAGCTGTGCACGGCGAACCAGATCGCGGCGCCGATGGCGACCACGGTTCCCAGCATGATGAAAAACTGCTTTTGTTGCTGCTGGCGCCGGATCTCGCGATGCGGAAGGAGGTTGATTCGGATCATGGGTCAAACCTCCGCATGGCGAGTCCGCACGCCACCATCAGCGAAGGCGCATCCTGGGTCAGGGATTTCGCCCGGATTTTCGAGGACACCTGCATGTTGATGAACGGGTTCGCGATGATCGTGTCGACCTGCACGCGCTTCCCGACCGCCTCGTCCATCCCCGGAATCGCGGCGCATCCCCCCGAGAGCACGATGTGATGAATCTGGTTGTGCTGGGTCGAGGTGAAGAAGAATTGCAACGCGCGCGCCACTTCCAGGCCCAGCATGTCCATGAACGGCTGCAGCACATCGGACTCATAGTTCTCCGGCAACCCGCCGGCACGCTTGGCGGCCTCGGCTTCCTCTGGGCTCAGCCCGAAGCGATTCTGGATCTCCTGGGTGAGCTGGTTGCCGCCGAACGGCTGTTCGCGCATGTAGATCGATTGATCGTTGCGTAGCACATTGACCGCCATGACGGAGGCGCCCACGTCCACGATGGCGATATTCTGGTCCTTGCCCTTTTCCTGGAACTGCGTCTCGATCAGCTCGAAGGCCGTCTGTGCCGCGAAGACGTCCACGTCCATGACACCGGCCTTGAGCCCCGCCGCCTCGGCTGCGGCCACCCGGTCGATAATCTTGTCCTTGCGGGAGGCGGCAATCAGCACCTCGACGTCGTCGGGGCTGTTGGGAGCAGGGCCCAGCACCTGGAAATCGAGGTTGACCTCTTCCAGTGCAAAGGGAATGTACTGGTTGGCCTCGGTCTCAACCTGCAGCGCAAGGTCATCCTCGGTTTGCCCGCCAGGCACCAGAATCTTCTTGCTGATGACGGCCGCGTTGGGCAAGGCGAGCGCGAGGTTCTTGACGTTGCTGCCGAGGCGCTTGTGGCAACGCTTGAGCGCATCGGAGACCGCATCAAGGTTGTTGATGTTGCCTTCAAGGACCGAATCCTTGGGCAGCGGCTCGATGGCATAACGCTCGATCCGGTACATGCCCTTGCCGGCCCCCTCGATCTCCACCATCTTGATCGCGGACGAACTGATGTCGGCGCCAATCAAAGGGGGCATCTTGGCCTTGAACAGGCCCTCGAGGGCGTCGAGATTAAGACTGAATTTTCCTTTGAGCATAGGTCAATGGGGAGACAATCCCACAGTTTACTTTAAATGCTAGCAACAACTATTTTGGATGTAAAGCGTTTTTACGCCGTTTTTCTGTTTGTGCGGAACCCTGCCTATAATGGCAGGGACAGTCGATATAGCTTAGCTTGCAATAAGTTGTTGTGGTGTAGCAGGTTTCACACATTACCGTGAATGGATCTTGTCATTGTTGCAATATCGCAACAGGAATTCTATAAGGCATTGAATTCATGGAGATTCGCTGGTTGATCTTGCCGTTGGTTCTGTTCGCTTCGGCTGTTTTAGCTGCGATTATCCTGCTCGCCTTTGCTGCCGCGATCGTATTTCCAACGCTGCCCTCGCTTGAAGCGCTCACCGACTATCAGCCCAAGATACCGCTGCGCGTCTATAGCGCTGACGGCAAGTTGATTGGCGAGTTCGGGGAAGAGCGGCGGGCGGTAGCGAAGATCCACGATGTTCCCCAGTCCATGGTCCACGCTATTCTCGCTGCGGAGGACGAACGTTTTTACCAGCATCGCGGCGTGGACTACGTGGGCGTCGCGCGCGCGGCTGTTTCCAACTTCATCTCAGGTGGCGTACGCCAGGGAGCTTCCACCATCACCATGCAGGTCGCACGTAACTTCTTCTTATCAAAGGAGAAAACGCTCACCCGCAAGTTCAACGAGATGCTGCTGGCCTTCAAGATCGAGGCCAATCTCAGCAAGGATCAGATCCTCGAGCTGTATATTAATCAGATTTATCTCGGCCAGCGCGGCTACGGGTTTGCCGCCGCAGCGCAGATCTATTTTGGCAAGCGGTTAGCCGAGTTGACGCTCGCCGAATCCGCCATGCTTGCCGGTCTGCCCAAGGCACCCTCGCGCTACAACCCGCTTGCCAACCCCAAACGGGCCAAGTTGCGTCAGCAATACGTGTTGCGCCGCATGCGCGAATTGGAGCTGATTTCCGACGAAGAGCTGGCCGCGGCTGACCAGCAGCCAATCGCGGTGAAGAAGGAAATGAACGACTATCCGGTGCGCGCCGAACATTTCGCCGAGATGGTGCGTCAGGCCCTGTATGAGCGGTACCAGGAAGACACCTACACCAAAGGCATCCGGGTGTACACCACGCTACTGACCTCGCACCAGGAAGCCGCCTATTCGGCGCTGCGCAGGGGCGTGCAGAATTACGACCGGCGCCATGGCTACCGCGGATCCGAGGGCTATGTCGAGCTGCCGCTCAAGCTGACAGAGGAAACGCTCGAAGATGCCCTGCAGGAAACCGCCGACAGCGACGATATCCGCGGCGCCATCGTCGTCGAAGCCGGCCCAAAGCAGGTGCGGGCGTACCGCAAGGGCGGAGAGTGGCTCGAGATCAAGGAGGACGGCCTCAGGTTCGCGGCCCGCATGCTGGGCGGGAAAGCGAACCCTGCCCAACGCATCCGCCGCGGCGCCATTATCCGCGTGCAGCGGGATGAAAAGGGGCGTTGGCACATCACCCAGTTGCCCGCAGTCGAAGCCTCGTTCGCGGCGCTGGATCCACGCGACGGCGCCATACGAGCCATGGTCGGCGGTTTCGATTTCAATCGCAATCAATTCAACCACGCCACCCAGGCGCTCAGACAGGCGGGATCAAGCTTCAAGCCTTTCATCTATTCCGCGGCCCTCGAGAAAGGCTTCACGTCGGCGACCGTCATCAACGACGCGCCGCTCACGTTTACGGCGGCGCAAACCGGATCGGAACCGTGGGAGCCAAAAAACTTCGATGGCAAATTCGAGGGACCGATGCGCCTGCGTACCGCGCTGGTCAAGTCCAAGAACCTGGTGTCGGTGCGCATCCTTCAGGCGATCTCCCCGCAGTACGCGCAGGATTACGTCACGCGCTTCGGCTTTGATCCCAGACTGCATCCCCCATATCTCACCATGGCACTCGGTGCGGGCAACGTAACGCCGATGCAGATGGTCGTGGCCTACGCCACTTTCGCCAATGGCGGTTACCGCATCGCCCCCTACTTCATCGAGCGCGTTGAAGATGCGCGTGGCAACGTGTTGATGGCGGCGAAACCGGTGGCGGCGGGCTCGGACGCGGAGCGCGTGATCGACGAGCGCAATGCGTTCATTATGACCAGCATTCTTCGCGACGTCGTGCGCGTGGGCACCGGCGCGCGCGTGATGAAGCTCGGACGCGGTGACCTCGCCGGCAAGACGGGCACTACCAACGAGTTCGTGGATGCCTGGTTTTGCGGCTACAACGCCGAACTGGTGGCGGTGGCGTGGATCGGGTTCGACACGCCGCAAACGCTCGGGCGAAACGAGACCGGTTCGCAGGCGGCGCTGCCCATCTGGATGGACTATATGGGCGCCGTTCTGAAAGGAGTTCCCGAGCACGCGCTGGCGCCACCCAACGGTGTCGTTGCGATGCGCATCAATCCGGACACGGGGCTGCGGGTGGCCGAAGCAGAGGGGGGCCTCGTCGACTATTTCTATCATGAATCCCCGCCTCCCGAGCACGAGACGTTGATCGGCGGGGTGATAGGCGGCGACCGCCCGCGCGAAGAGGTGCGCAACCAGCTGTTCTGAGCGACCATGCCCAGGGACACCGGCCGCAACGACCGGCGCAGCCGCATTGCCCATCTCGCGGCGCGGCTGATGGCCGAGGACGGCATCGAAGACCACGCGATTGCCAAGCGCAAAGCCGCGCGCCAGGCGGGAACGCCGGATACGCGCGAGCTGCCGACCAACGAAGAGGTCGACGATGCGCTGCGGAGCTACCAGGAGATCTACCACAAGGACGAGCATCGTGACCGGCTGCGCGCGCTGCGCGCCAAGGCGCTGCGGGCGATGCGGGAGCTCGCGCGCTTCAATCCGTACTTGACCGGCTCCGTCCTGAGCGGCAATGCCGGCAAGTATGCGGACATCAACCTCCAGCTATTCACGGATAACGGGAAAGCAGTCGAGCTTTATCTGATAGATCGGGGCATTGCCTACCGGAGTGCGCAGAGCCGGCTCTACGCCGGTGAGGCGTCGCTCGTGGCGCCGAAGTACACCATTGTCGACGACGGCACCGAGATCGAGATCACCGTGCTTTCGCCGCGCGAATTGCGTGGGCCGCTGCGCGGCAGCCCCGAAGGAAAGAGCATCGAGCGGGCCAAACTGCAGGCAGTTGAGCAATTACTCGCGCAGACCTGATCAACCGCCCGTTTTCAGCCACCCGGCGGCGTCGAATGCATGATAGGTGAGGATGCCGTCGGCGCCGGCGCGCTTGAATGCAGTGAGGACTTCCATCACGCACGGACGCTCGTCAAGCCAGCCGCGGGCGGCGGCTGCCTTCAGCATCGCGTATTCACCGCTCACGTGATAGACGAACGTGGGCGCCTTGAACTCCTCCTTGACGCGCCGCACGATGTCCAAATAGGGCAGGCCCGGCTTGATCATGACCATGTCCGCGCCCTCCTCCAGATCAAGGCCGACCTCCCACAGCGCCTCGTCGCTGTTGGCGTAGTCCATCTGGTAGGTATGTTTGTTGCTGCGTCCCAGGCTCTTTGCCGAGCCCACGGCGTCGCGAAACGGCCCATAGAAGCCCGATGCGTACTTCGCCGAATAGGCGAGGATGCGGGTGTGGGTGAATTTCTGCCGGTCGAGCGCAGCGCGGATCGCCCCGATGCGCCCGTCCATCATGTCCGAAGGCGCCACCACGTCAACGCCGGCCGCCGCACATGCCAGCGCCTGCTTTTCCAGCACCGCGATGGTTTCGTCATTGAGCACATCGCCGTGTTGGTCGACTACGCCGTCCTGGCCGTGCGTGGTGTAGGGATCGAGCGCGGCATCGGTGATGACGCCGAGTTCGGGAAAGCGCTTCTTCAGGGCCGCCACCGCGCGTGGCACCAGTCCCTTGGGGTTGGTGGCTTCGCGGCCGTCCCGCGTCTTGAGCTCGCCCGCGATCATGGGGAAGATCGCCAGTGCCGGGATGCGAAGCTTCGCGCACTGCTCGGCGTGCGCCAGCAGTCGGTCCACGGTATAGCGCCGGACGCCGGGGAGGGATGCCACCGGCTCGGTTCGGTTGCGGCCCTCGATTACGAAGACCGGGTATATGAGGTCATCGGTAGCGAGCCGGTGCTCGCGCCGCAGGCGCCGCGTGAACTCGTCGCGCCGCATCCTGCGCATCCGTCGCCGGGGATACGAACCGTACACACGCATCATTAACCTTATGATGGAACGTGAATTTTTTGATCACTGAAAGGGGAACTATCGCGCATTATAGTCGTCTTATTTGGTAGACGATGTTGAGTCGTCTCCCGCTTCTCCTCCCTGAGCGGGTTGCCTTAATCCTAGTTAAGGCTTTTGCCCCCGGTTTTACTCCCCTTTAACCGGGGGTTTTTTGTGTACGTTGATGGCCGCCGGGTCCCCGTGAGCACACCCTGACGCCGCGCAACGGAGCAGCGAAAATCGTCTAGGTTGTTGTTATCGCGCCTGAAACTGGCGCGTGCGGGAGGGCTTCTGTACAATACGCGTTCCGCGTAAGCGCCAACCCAGGAGCCCGAATGAACGCCCGCTGGCCCGTCATGCTGCTTGTCGGCGTGTTGTTTTCCCCGGCCGCCGCGCGCCAGGGTCTCGCTGCGGCGGATCCTTCGAAAGCGCAGGCCGTTGTGACGCAAGTCTGTGCCGCCTGTCACGCCGCCGACGGCAATAGCACCCAGGCCGCCAATCCCGTGCTGGCCGGGCAGCATGCCGATTACACGTTCAAGCAACTCATGAACTTCAAGCCGCAGGGCGGCAAGCCGGCCGAACGGCCGAGCGCGGTGATGGCGGGCATGGTGGCGAACCTTTCGGCCGACGACATGCGCAATCTGGCCGCTTACTTCGAGATCCAGAAGCGAAAGCCGCGCGCCGCGCGTGATCCGGAGCTGGTGAAGCTCGGCCGGGCGATCTACCGTGGGGGTGTTCTGACCAAGAACGTGGCGGCCTGTGCCGCCTGCCACGGTCCGAACGGTGCCGGCATGCCGGCGCAGTTCCCGCATCTCGCGGGCCAGTTTGCCGATTACACCGCGGCCCAGCTGAAAGCGTTCCGCTCCGGCGAGCGCGCCAACGACCTCAATCGCACGATGCGCGCGGTGGCCGAAAAGCTCTCCGACAAGGAGATCGCGGCGGTCGCGGAATATATTTCCGGCCTGCGCTGATTCCCGCCCCCTGTCCGGGGCCGCGCACCCATGGGCAGGCGGCGGAAAAACGCCCCGGCAGCATCTCTCGGGGCGCGGGCGTTTCCTCCGTTTGTTCCGAATCGGCTTTGGCGCGCGGGGTAGCCGGACGCGTCGCCTATTTTTCAATGCTCCATCAGGCGCGCATCGCCCCAAAAACCTTTCTTGCGGCGTTGATCGTGCGCTCGATCTCGGCCTCGCCGTGGGCCGAAGAAACAAAGCCCGCTTCGTACGCCGAGGGCGCGAGGTAAACGCCTTCGGCCAGCATGGCGTGGAAAAAACGGTTAAACGCCTCCTTGTCGCACTGCATGACTTCCGCATAGCTCGCGGGCGGCGTTTCCCGGAAGTAGATGCCGAACATGCCGCCCACGGCGGCGGCTGAGAAGGGGATGCTGCGTTCCCGCGCGGCACGCGCGAGTCCCTCGCACAATGAGCGCGAGCTTGCCGCCAGTCTGTCGTAGAAGCCCGCGGCCTGCACGAGCTTCAGTGTCGCCAGTCCCGCGGCGACCGCGACGGGATTGCCGGAAAGCGTGCCCGCCTGGTAGACGGGACCGAGCGGTGCGATTGCCTGCATCATTTCACGCCGGCCGCCGAAGGCGCCAACGGGCATGCCGCCGCCGATGACCTTGCCGAGCGTAGTGAGGTCCGGTTCGACGCCGTAGAGCGCCTGCGCCCCCCCCAGCGCGACGCGGAAGCCGGTCATGACTTCGTCGAATATCAGCACGCAGCCGTGTTGGGTGCAGAGCTTGCGCAGCAATTGCAGAAAACCCGGGCGCGGCGCAACCAGATTCATGTTGCCGGCGACCGGCTCCACGATCACCGCCGCGATAGCCGCGCCCTCGCGCTCGAACGCGCGTTCCAGCGCGACCCCGTTGTTGTACTCGAGCACCAGGGTGTCGGCCGCGGTCGGCTCCGGCACGCCCGCCGAGGAAGGCTGGCCGAAAGTAAGCGCGCCCGATCCCGCCTTGACCAGCAGCGCGTCGGCATGACCGTGATAGCAGCCCTCGAACTTGACGATCCTGGACCTACCGGTGAAGCCGCGCGCCAGCCGGATGGCGCTCATCGTTGCTTCCGTGCCGGAACTCACCAGGCGCACCTGCTCGAGCGAGGGCACGAGCCGGCACAGGAGCTCCGCCATCTCGACTTCCTGCTCGGTCGGCGCGCCGAAACTCAAGCCCCGCTCGGCGGCCTGTTGAACTGCCTTCACCACCTCGGGGTGCGCGTGGCCCACGATCAGCGGCCCCCACGAGCCGACGTAATCGATATAGGCGCGGCCGTCGGCGTCCCAGATCTGCGCGCCCTTGCCGCGCTGGATGAAAAGCGGGGTGCCGCCCACCGAGCGGAACGCCCTCACCGGCGAATTGACGCCGGCAGGAATGGCGAGCTGCGCGCGCTGGAAGAGTTTCTGGCTGCGTTTCATTTTTTACGGGTGAATGGTATCAACTTCCCGACCCGGGTCGAAATCCGGATCCGCGAAGCGCGAGCGTCGCCAAGCGGACAGGCGCGCGGGCCCCGCTCGAGCGGCCCATCACGGCGTGCGCGCCGGGAAGAGCGCGCTGAAGCGCCGCGCCGCGGCGCGAACGTCGGGTGCCCCGAACAGCGCCGAGATCACGGCGACGCTGTCCGCGCCAGCCGCGATCAGCTGCGGCGCGTTGTCGAGCGTGATGCCGCCGATTGCCACCACCGGCACGGACAGCCGTGACTTCGCCGCTCGAAGCAAGGCTAGCGGCGCCTGCACCGCCGCCGGCTTGACTCCGGACGGAAAGAAACTGCCAAAAGCGACATAGTCCGCGCCGGCGCGCTCGGCATCGAGCGCGCTTTCCATGCGGTCGTAGCAGGAGACCCCGAGAATCCGGTGTTCGCCAAGCTTGGCGCGCGCGTCCGGAAGCGGGCCATCCCCGGAACCCAGATGCAGGCCGTCGGCATCCAGGGCGAGCGCGAGATCGAGGTGGTCGTTGATGATGAGCGGAACACGGCGTTCCCGGCACAGCGCGAGCAAAGCGCGCACCTGTGTCAGTCGCAGTGCGGCGCCGGCCGTCTTGTTACGGTATTGCAGCAGGCACGCGCCGCCGTCCAGCGCCGCTTCCACCCGCGCCAGCAGCCCGGGCGTGTCGTCGATGTCGGGCGTGATGGCGTAAAGGCCGGAAACCCCGCGCTTCACGCCCTAACCTTCGCTGCTTCCGCCGCCGGCCTGCTCGTCCTCGCGCGCCCAGAACAGGCGGTCGGGGATCGGCTGCCCCATGCCGGGGCGGAACGCGGCTTTCAGGGTCTGCCAGGTGTACTCCTGGGCGTCCTTCACCGCGTCGCTCACATCGAGCCCGTTGGCGATGGTGGCCGCGATGGCGGATGCGAGCGTGCAGCCCGAGCCGTGATACGAGCCGGGGAGGCGCTGCCACGGGTCGCTGCGTACCACGCCGTTCTGCCCGTAGAGGGTGTTGACGACCTGCGTGGTGTTCTCGTGAGTGCCGGTGACGAGGACGTACTCGCACCCGGTCGCAATGATCCGCCGGGCGCACTCGGCGAGGTCGGGGCCTTCGCCTTCCTCGCCGTCCTCGGCGGCGAGCCGCCGCGCTTCCAGGCTGTTGGGCGTGAGGATGGTGGTCTGGGGAATGAGGAGCTCACGCAGCGCGACCACCATCTCCTCGGTGACCAGCTCATCGCCGCGGCCCGATGCAAGCACCGGATCGAGCACGAGCGGCACCTCCGGGTAGTCGGAAACCACTTCCGCGATCGCGGCGATCTGCTCGAGGTTCCCGAGCAGCCCGATCTTGAAGGCGGCGACCGGCATGTCCTCGAGCACGCCCCGCGCCTGGTCGGCGACCCACTCGGCGTCCACCGGCGAGATGTCGTCCACGCCCACGGTGTCCTGGATGGTGATCGCCGTCACCACCGAGAGCGGATGGCAGCCCATGCTCGAGAGCGTCATGATGTCCGCCTGGAGCCCGGCGCCGCCGCTGGGATCGGTCGCCGCGAACACGAGCACGATGGGAGGCAGATCGGGCATGCGGGGGGGGGCGCCCGCGCGGTTGGTGCGGGCGGAGTGATTCGCTAAAATCGGATTTTATCGCAAAACGGACGCCTGCATGACCTCGACCGAGACCCAGGTCTACAAGACGTACATGTGCCTAATCTGCGGATATATTTACGACGAGGCTGCGGGATTGCCCGAGGAAGGCGTCGCGCCGGGCACGCGATGGGAGGATGTTCCGCCGAACTGGACCTGTCCGGAATGCGGCGCACGCAAGGACGATTTCGAGATGGTGGAAATCTGAGGCGGCGATGAGAATCCTGCACACCATGATCCGGGTCGGCGACCTGCAGCGCTCGATCGATTTCTACACCCAGGTGCTGGGGATGCGGCTGCTGCGCAAGGCCGACTATCCCGGCGGCCGCTTCACCAACGCGTTCGTCGGCTATGACGAGGAGTCCAACACGGCGGTGCTCGAGCTCACCCACAACTGGGACACCCGATCCTACGACCTCGGCACCGGCTACGGCCATGTGGCGATCGAGGTCGCGGACGCCTACCAGGCGTGCGAGGAAGTGAGAAAGCGCGGAGGCAAGGTAACCCGCGAGGCCGGCCCGATGAAGCACGGCGCCACCGTGATCGCCTTCGTCGAGGACCCTGACGGCTACAAGATCGAGTTTATTCAGAGGAAGACCGCCTAGGATTTTGTCGAACGGAGTCCGACAAAATCCTCATTGAGGTCCCCGCGCCTAGCAGCCTGTCAGACTTGAAGCTCTGACAGGCTGCTAAATGCAAAACCGCGCGCAGACTTGCGACAGAGCGGGGTGAAAAGACTTGTTTTGTCCGTCAATAAGTACACGAGCGGGGCCGAATTCATCTATTTCGAATCCAATTGCGCCGTTTGCCTGCGGGCGGTTTTGCCTAAGGAGTGTGTCGAGACAAAGTCCGACACACTCCTAGGGCGAAAGGAACCCAAACGCACATCGGGGTCAACCGCTGGCCGGCTCCACTCACGTGGAGCCGCGGAGAGCGTAATTCTGCCTAAACGCGTCTGTTCCCGTTTTTTTCGGTTAAGGAATTCGCCGAACCGGTGCCCGGCGAATTCCTTGCGGCGGCGTCGGCCAGCCGCACGAAGTCCTCGAGGCGCAGGTCCTGTGCCCGCAGCCCGGCATCCACCCCGAGCCGCTCGAAGTCCGCGGCGCCGAAATGCCCCTTCAACGCGTTGCGCAGGGTTTTACGGCGTTGGGAAAACGCGGCTGCGACGATGCGGCCGAGCCAGCCCTCGTCGCGGGCGGGGTGCGGCAGGCGTGCGAACGGGATCATGTGCACCACCGCGGACTCGACCTTGGGCGCGGGGCGGAACGCATCTGCCCCGACATCGAGCACGCGGTCCATCTCGAAGCGGTATTGGAGCATCACCGACAATCGCCCGTATTCGGCGCGCGACGGCGCGGCGAGCATGCGATCCACCACTTCCTTTTGCAGCATGACATGAATGTCGCGGAGCGAGCGGGCGTGCCGCGCAAGATGGAACAGCAGCGGCGTGGAAATGTTGTAGGGGAGGTTCCCGACCACGCGCAGCCGTGTCCCCAGCGCGGCGAAGTCGAACCGCAGGGCGTCGCCTTCGTGAACGGTAACGCGCGCCGGCGGGAACGCGATGCGCAGGCGCGCGATGATGTCGCGGTCGATCTCGATGACATGCAGGTGATCGAGCCGCGCGACGAGCGGCCGGGTGAGCGCTCCCAGACCCGGGCCGATTTCCACCATGAGATCGCCGGGCTGCGGCGCGATGGCGCCGACGATGGCGGCGATCACCGACTCGTCGATGAGGAAATTCTGGCCGAATCGCCGGCGCGGAACGTGCCGCATCAGGCTCGCCGCCGCAGCTGCTTCAGGCGGTGCGGCGCGTGTTTCCGCGCTCGCCGGCGGCGAGCGCGGCGGCGAGCCTGATGGCCTCGATCAGGCTGCCGATCTCCGCCTTGCCGGTGCCGGCCAGCTCGAGCGCGGTGCCGTGGTCCACCGACGTGCGGATGATCGGAAGACCGAGGGTCACGTTGACGCCGGCGCCGAAGCTGGCGTACTTGAGCACCGGCAGCCCCTGGTCGTGATACATCACAAGCACGCAGTCGCAACCCTTGAGCCGTTTCGGGTGGAACAGCGTGTCGGCGGGCAGGGGTCCGACGAGATCGAACCCCTCGCGGCGCAAACGCTCGAGGACCGGCACGATGATCTCCGCTTCCTCGCGGCCGAGAAAACCCGATTCGCCTGCATGGGGGTTGAGGCCGGCGACGATGATGCGCGGCCGCGCAACCGAAAATCGCCCGGCCAAATCGCGCTGCAAGACGCGCAACGTGCTTTCCAGGCCCTCGCGCGTGATGTGGCGCGCGACGTCCTTCAACGCGATGTGGGTGGTGGCGAGCGCGACCCGCATGCCGCCGCCCACCAGCATCATCACCACGTGCGCCGCCCCCGTGTGGGCGGCGAGAAACTCGGTGTGTCCGGTGAACGCGAAGCCGGCCGAGCGTATGACGCTCTTCTGCAGCGGCGCCGTGACCATCGCGTCGAAGATACCGTCGCGGCAGCCGTCGGCTGCGGCCTCCAGGGTGCGCAGGACGTAGCGGCTGTTGGCGGGGTCGAGCCGCCCTGCGGTTGCCGGCCGTGCCAGGGGCAGGTGACGCACGGCGAGCGCGCCGGCACGGGGCTTCGTGCCCGCAGGGGCGGGAAAGTCGGCTACCTCGAGCGCCAAGCCCAGGCTGCGCGCGCGGTCCGTCAGCAGCTTCCGGTCAGCCACCACCACGATGCGCGCGGACAGGCGCCGGCGCGCGAGCTGTACGCACAGGTCGGGCCCGATGCCGGCGGGCTCGCCTGCGGTCACCGCGACGAGCGGAGTGTGGAGCATGGAGTGCTTTTTCACTGCCTTTTTCTTTCGTTCTTGCGCAGGCGGTTTTGCATTTAGGAGTTTGTCGGTCCCAACTCCGACAAACTCTAGCGCTCCTCGAGCCGGTACTCGATGTAGGCCTGGTCGCGCTGCTGGCGCACCCATTCCTGGTAGGACTCGTCGGACTTGCGCGCGTGCAGCGCCCGCCGCGCTTCCAGCCGCAGGCGCTCCTTCGACATGTCCTCGTTGCGCCGCTCCAGCACCTGGATCAGGTGCCAGCCGAAGGGCGACTGCACCGGTTCGCTGATCTGTCCCGGGTCGAGCGCGTTCATGGCGCGCTCGAATTCCGGCACCGTGTCGCCCGGCGACAGCCATCCCAGGTCGCCGCCCCTGGCGTTGCTTGAATCCTCGGAATACTGCCGCGCCAGCGCGGCAAAATCCGCCTTGTTGTCGAGGCGCTCCTTGAGGCTGACCAGGCGCCGGCGCGCTTCCGCCTCCGGGACGAGCTCGTTGGTCTTGATCAGGATGTGGCGCACGCGGGTCTGGCGCACGATCACGGGCGCGGTGCTGCTGCGGCGATCGTTCAATTTCAGCACGTGGAAGCCGTTCGCGCTGCGCAACAGGGGACTCACCGCGCCGACCTGCGTCGTCTGGAGGGCTTCCAGAAAGAGCGTGGGCAGGCGCGCGGCATCGCGCCAGCCCATGGCCCCTCCCTGCAACGCGTCGGGCGCCTCGGAGAAACTGGCCGCAACCTGGCGGAAGTCGGCACCCGACCGCAGTTGTTCGAGCGCCTGCTCGGCGCGCGCGCGGCGGGCCTGGATCTGCGCGGGGCTCGCGTTTTCGGGAACGGTCACCAGGATGTGCGAGAAGTTGAACTCCTCGCCGCGCTCCGCCCGCGCCTGCTGGGTGCTGATGAAGTTGTCGATCTCGCTGTCGGTCACAACGATCCGGTTGTCCACCTCGCGCTCGCGCAGCCGCGCCAGGACGATCTCGTTGCGAATGTCCTCCCGGAAACGCGAGAACGGAACGCCATCACGCTCCAGCGCCGCGCGTAGCCCCGGCAGGGCGAGCTTGTTCTCCTGCGCGATGCGCTGGATCGCCCGGTCGAGCTCGGAGTCGTCTACCCGCAGGCCGGTTTCCTTGGCGAGTTGCAGCAATACGCGGCCGGAGATCAAGCGCTCGAGCACCTGCTTTTCCAGCACTCCGCGCGGCGGCGGCGGCGTGCCCTGTTGCTTCAGTTGCTGCGCGGCGAGCCGGGCGCCCTCGTCCAGGTCACTGCGCGTGATCACTTCATTGTTCACCACCGCCACGATGCGGTCGAGAACGATCACTTTGCGCGGCTGCTGCGCCTGCACGGCCGGCGCGAGCGCGACGGCGAGCGCGAGCCCCTGGATCAGGGCGGCCTGGCGCGGCAACGCGGCGCGGATTGCGGCCATGGGCCCGCGGTTGGTGTCAGTAATAGGGTGTTCGGGGTTCATCGGTTCTCGGGGCACGGGGGTCCAGCCTGACATATCCGCCGATGTTGCGCTTGAGCGTTTCCATCGGATTGGAGCCGATACGCGACACGCCGTTCAATTCGAGCTGCACGAAAAACGTGGTCGATGCCTGCTGGGTGGCGGTGGCGAATCGGTGCGCGACCACGCGCAGCACCCAGCAGTCGCCATTGTATTCCGCGCCGATCAGGCCCTCGAGCGTGCGGTGTTCGCGCAGGGAGTAGTTCCAGCGCGCAAGCGCCGTCCACCCCGGGCTGACCGGCCATTGCGTCGACACGTCGGTCTGGCGGAGTGCGTCGAGCGTCTCGCGGTAGCTCAGGTTGAGCACCTTCCCGGGCTGCGGCTGGTAGCGGGCGCCGGCGTTGAACTTCTGCGTCTGGGAAAAGTTGGTGCTGTACTGCCAGCCCGCCTCGGCCGTCCAGTGGGGCGCCACTGCGCCCGACAGCACGGCGAGCAGGTCGGAGCTGGAGCTCGTGCGCGCGGGCTCGCCGGGCAGGGTGACGCGCTGGGTATTGAAGTAGAAGCGCTGCGCGACGCCCGCGCGCAGCCGTTCCGCGCCGGTGTCGGCGCCGACGAAGCGGGAGGTGACCCCGAGCGTCACCTGGTTGGCATCGTTGATACGGTCCCATCCCGAAAACTGGTTCTCGGAGTAGACAGTCGCGAAATTGATGTCCTGCTGGCTGCTGTCGAAGACCGGTATGCGGCTCTGGTCGCGGAACGGGATGTAGACGTAGTAGAGCCGGGGCTCCAGCGTCTGCACGAAGGCGGTCCCGCCAATCGCCGTTGGCCGCTCGAACACCACGCCGCCATCGGTGGTGACGATCGGCAGCGCCCGCGTCCGG
Source organism: Betaproteobacteria bacterium (assembly GCA_016192825.1). Classification (GTDB taxonomy): domain Bacteria; phylum Pseudomonadota; class Gammaproteobacteria; order Burkholderiales; family SG8-41; genus SG8-41. The sequence goes on from JACPTK010000074.1 coordinate 129,980, forward strand.
TCGGCAAAGCCGGCGCTGTTCGCATCGAGGGCGTAGCGGGTTACGTTCAGCCCGAGCTTGGGCGTGACGTAGGCAAACGCGGTTTGCAGCGGCAGGCTCAGGCTCGGGTAAACCAGCGCCCGGCTGCCGTTGATCTTGGTCGGGTGATCGAATCTAACGTAGTGTCCGTGGACGTCGATATCCGAACGTAGCAGGTCCTGCCGCGCGGCGTTGAGCGTCAGCTGCGGCAGGCGATTGTAGGGCGGCGTGACCGGCGACAGGGGATCGGCCTGCAGCGTCTGCCAGCGCTGCATCAGCGCCGTGAGCCCATAGGCGCCGGCGGTCCCCCAGGAACCGTTGCGACCGTACGCGCCCTCGCGCGGCAGCAGCACCTGCGACGTCGTGGCGATCTGGGTGGAAAGGTCGGTGAAGTAAGTGTCGTCCGATACCTTTTGCAGGTTGAGCGTGCCGAACCACCCGCCGGGCACGGTATGGTTGTGGCGAACGGCATATGCCCAACGCCGCTCGCCGTCCCGCGCGTTATCCTGCGGCAGCAGGTCCGCGCGGACCTCACCGAGATAGGCCGGCTCCAGGTAACGGAACTCGTTGTTCACCAGCAACCCGCGCTTGGTCATCACGCGCGGCGAGATCGTCGCGTCGCGGTTGGGCGCGATGTTCCAGTAGTAGGGCACGGTCAGCTCCGCGCCGCTATTGTTGGTGTTGCCGTAGTGGGGCGTGAGCAGGCCGGATTTGCGCTCCTGGTGCAGCGAGAAGGACAGGTACGGCGAGTAGAAAATCGGCACGCCCATGAACACGATGCCGGCATCACGCGCCACGCCGAGGTCGCGGCCCTTGTCGATGGCAAGATCGCCCGCGCGCAGGAACCAGTCGTCGTTGCCCGGGGCGCACGCCGTGTACTCGGCGCGCCGCGCGCGGTACTGGTCGGGCCCCTCGAACAGGATGCGCTCCGCTGCCCCGCGCGCGTCGGTTTCGCCGAACAGCTGCCGTTGCCCGCCCGGGTCCTGGCTCTTGTGCAGCGTGTAGCGCGGGTGTTCCATGAAGCCGCGCCCGGACTCGAGATTGTACTGGAGGCGCGCGCCCTCCACCACGTCGGCCCCGCGCTCGATGCGCACGTTGCCCTCGGCCGTGACCTCATCGAGCGGCTTGTCGTAACGCAGCCGCTCGGCGTGCACCGCATGCCCGCGCTTGCGCAGCCGCACGTTGCCCTCGGCCTCGGTTTCGCGGTCGTTGTGTCCCTGCAAGCGGTCGGCCTCGAGGAACAGCGGCACGTCCTCCTTTACCGAGGGCGGGATCAGCATCAGCGTGGGCTGGGGCTTGAGTTTCAGCCCCTGCTGCGCGCCGGCGGCGAGCGGCAACGCGCACAAGACCGCGAGCGAGAGTTGGGTTAGTTCCAGCTTGTGCATCGGGAAAAACTGCGGAGGCGAGGTGCTAAAATCTCACAATTCATCGCGGAAGGCAATCGCATTGCAGGCGTCGGCGGACACTCGATTGGGGCAGCTGCGGACGTGGCTCGCTGCGCACATTGGGGCAGACGCCTTCACGCTGAAGCCCGCCTCGTCCGACGCCAGCTTCCGCCGCTATTTTCGCGTCACGACGGTCAGCCGCTCCTGGATCGCGATGGATGCGCCGCCGGCGCTCGAGGACTGCCGTCCTTTCGTGCGCGTGGCGGAGTTGCTGCGTGCCGCCGGCGTCAACGCGCCGCGGATCGAGGCCCAGGATGTCGAGCACGGGTTTCTGCTGCTTACCGATTTCGGCGACACGAGCTATCTCGCCGCGCTCGACGATGACAATGCGGACCGGCTCTTCGCCGAGGCGACCGGGGCTCTCATCAAGTGGCAGCTCGCGAGCCGCGCGGGCGAGCTTCCGCCTTATGGCGAGACGCTGCTCCGGCGTGAGTGCGGCCTGTTTCCGGAATGGTACGTCGCGCGGCATCTGGGCGTGGCGCTGTCCGCCGCGCAGCAGCGCACCCTGTCGGACATGATCGCGCTCCTTATTGCTTGCGCCATGGCGCAGCCTTCGGTCTATGTGCACCGCGACTACATGCCGCGCAATCTCATGCTGACCGACCCCAACCCCGGCGTGCTCGATTTCCAGGACGCGGTGTACGGGCCGATCACCTACGACGCGGTATCGCTCACGCGCGATGCTTTCGTGAGCTGGCAGGAGGAGCGCGTCATCGACTGGGCGGCGCGCTACTGGGAGCAGGCGAAGCGGGCGGGACTGCCGGTCGACCCGGATTTCGGCCGGTTTTACCGCGATTTCGAGTGGATGGGACTGCAGCGCCACCTCAAGGTGCTGGGCATTTTCGCGCGCCTGCATTACCGCGACGGGAAGGCCGGTTATCTCGACGACACACCGCGCTTCCTCAACTACGCGCGCGCAGTCGCCGAGCGCTACCGCGAGCTCGCGCCGCTCGCGCGCCTCCTCGACCAGCTGGAGAGGCGACAGCCGGCGGTCGGCTGCACGACGTGACGGGCGGGGGGCGACCGGAAGTGAAAGCGATGATCCTTGCCGCCGGGCGCGGGGAGCGCATGCGCCCACTCACGGACCGCGTGCCCAAGGCGCTGCTCGAGGTGGGCGGCCGGCCGCTGATCGCGCACCTCGTGGAGCGGCTGGCACGGGCCGGGCTCACCGAACTGGTGGTCAATGTCTCGCACCTTGCCGGGCTGATCGAGCGGGCGCTCGGCGACGGCTCGCGCCACGGTGTGCGCATCGCCTACTCGCGCGAGGAGCGGGCGCTCGAAACCGGCGGCGGCATCGCCTACGCGCTGCCGTTGCTCGGGCCCTCGCCCTTCGTGGTGGTCAACAGCGACATCTATTGCGACTTCGACTTCGCGCGCCTGGTGTCCGCGGCGGCCATGCTCGACGGCGGCACGGCCGGCGCGCACCTCGTGCTGGTGGACAATCCGGCGCACCATCCGCGGGGCGACTTCTGCCTGCACGATGGACGCGTGTCGGCGGACGGGCCGCGGGAGCGGCTCACCTTCAGCGGCATCGGGGTTTACGCGCCCGCCCTGTTTTCCGGTGTCGCGCGCGGCACCCGGTGCCAGCTCGCCGCGCTGCTCAGGCCGGCGATGGCGCAGGGGCGCGTGAGCGGCGAGCATCATTGCGGATTGTGGCGGGACATCGGCACGCCGCAACGGCTGGCCGAGCTCGAGCGGGGACTCGCCGCGGCCGGAGAGCGATAGCGGGCCGGCGCGCAGGCTTGTTTATAATTTCGCCATGACAGCCGGCATCGACACCGCAATTTACCGGCGGCGGCGGGCGCGACTCGCGGCCGCCATGCGGGCAGGCGTTGCGATCGTTCCGACCGCTCCCGAGCGCAGCCGCAACCGGGACACGCACTATCCGTACCGCTTCGACAGCTATTTCTACTACCTCACCGGGTTTTGCGAGCCCGAGGCGGTGCTCGTCATTGTTGCCGGCGCGGTGCCCCAGCACATCCTGTTCTGCCGCGACCGGGATCCCGAGCGCGAAATCTGGGATGGCTTCCGCTACGGCCCTGAGGCGGCGTGCGCCGCGTTCGGCTTCGACGAAGCGCACTCGATCAGCCAGCTCGACGCGCTGATGCCGGAACTCATCGCCGATCGCGGCACGCTCTATTGTCATCTGGGCGCGGCCACGGCGTGGGATGTGCGCCTGACGGATTGGCTCAACCGCGTGCGCGCCCGGGCGCGCAGTGGGGTCACCGCCCCGGGCGAGGTGAAGGACGTCCACGCGCTGCTCGACGAAATGCGCCTCATCAAGGACCCGGAGGAGCTCTCCGTCATGCGGCGGGCCGCGGCGATCAGCGCCGGCGCGCACCGGCGCGCCATGCACGCGGCCGCGCCGGGCCGGGCCGAATACGAGATCGAAGCGGAATTGCTGCACGAATTCCGGCGCCAGGGCGCGCAGGCGCCGGCCTACTCCCCCATCATTGCTGCGGGCAGCCGCGCCTGCGTGCTGCATTACGTGCAAAACGACGGCATGCTGAACGACGGTGAGCTGTTGCTGATCGATGCCGGCTGCGAGCTTGACGGCTACGCCGCCGACCTCACGCGCACGTTTCCGGTCAACGGCCGGTATACCGGTCCGCAGCGCGAGATCTACGACCTGGTCCTGGCGGCGCAGTCGGCGGCGATTGCGGCGGTGAAGCCCGGCGCGCGCTGGGACGCGCCGCACCGCGCGGCGGTGGAGACGATCGCGCAGGGGCTGATCGACCTCAAGCTCATCCCCGGCGGGCTAGCCGAGGCCGTGGAAACCGAGGCCTACAGGAAGTTCTACATGCACCGCACCGGCCATTGGCTGGGACTCGACGTGCACGATGCGGGTGACTACAAGCTCGAAGGCGAGTGGCGGCCGCTCGCCCCGGGCATGGTGCTCACGGTCGAGCCGGGCTGCTATATCCGGGGGGGCGAAGGCGTGCCGGAGCGTTTTGCCGGCATCGGGGTGCGCATCGAGGACGACGTGGCCGTCACCGAGGCGGGCGCCGAGGTACTCACGCACGATGCCCCGAAGGTCCCGGCCGAGGTCGAAGCCTGGATGCGGCGGCGCAATGGCTGATTACGACGTGCTGATCGTGGGCGGCGGCCCGGTTGGCGCAACGGTTGCGCTCACCCTGCGCGACGCAGGCCTCGGGTTGGGTCTGCTGGAGGCGCGGGCGCCGCAGGAGGCGCGTTCCGACCCGCGCCCGATCGCGCTCTCGCACGGCAGCCGGCTGATCCTGGAGCGGCTCGCGGTGTGGGAGCGGCTTCAACCGGCCACCCCGATTCGACGGATCCACGTCTCGCAGCGGGGCGGCTTCGGACGGGTCATGCTCGACGCCGACGAAGCCCGGCTGCCGGCGCTCGGTTACGTGGTGGACTATGGCCGGCTTGCCACGACGCTTGCCGGCGCGCTCGAGGCGCAAGGCGGTTGCCATACCGTGCAGGCGACGGTGACCGCTCTCGAAGGCGGCGCAGATGCCGCTCGCGCCAGCTTCGAGGCCGGCCGCGGTCCCGCGCAGAGGACGGCCCGTCTGATCGCGGTGGCCGACGGCGGCACACTCGCGGCGGCGCGGATGCACGTCCGGGATTACCGCCAGGCCGTGGTGACCGCGCGCGTGGCCTGCGAGGCCCCGCACCGTAACGTCGCCTACGAGCGTTTCACCCCGGAAGGACCGCTCGCGCTGCTGCCGACGGGCGACCTGCTGGCGCTGGTGTGGACCACCACGCCCGAGCGCGCGCAACAACTGTGCGAACTGCCTGACGCTGTCTTCCTCGAGCGGCTGCAGAACGCCTTTGGCGGCCGGCTGGGCGCCTTCAGCGGCGCTGGACCGCGCTCGCAGTTCCCGCTGGCCCTCAGGATTGCCCGTCGCGTGACGGAGCCTCGGATCGTGGCGCTGGGCAACGCCGCGCAAACCCTGCACCCGGTCGCCGGGCAGGGCCTGAACCTGGGGTTGCGGGACGCCTGGGAGCTCGGGGAGTCGGTCCGAAACAGCCCCCTCGACGACGTTGGTAGCGCGGCGCACCTCGGATCCTACCGGGCGCGGCGGCGCCTCGACCGCGGCGGCGGCATCGGGTTCACGGACTCGCTGGTGCGCCTGTTCTCAAACGACATCGCGCCGCTCCGGCTCGCGCGCGGACTGGGGCTTGCGGCGCTGGGCGCCGCGCCGCCGGCCAGGGATTTCGTGGTGCGGAGGATGATCTTCGGCTCGCGCGGGTAGCGGCCTGTCGCAAGCGCTGCTCGAATTTTTTTGAATAAGTGCTTACATCGCCAAGCGGTTTGGGCGCGCGGCGCGCCGGCGCATCACGCGCGTGTGGGTTCGCTGCAACACGACGCGTAAAAAAAGCAGGAATTGCTTTTCTTGCACGGACGCAGCGATTACAATGGCGCCCTTCCCCTGCATTCAGACGGACCCGACCGCGAACACGGCACGCGCGATGCGCATCGGCTCGTATCAGCTCGAGAACAACCTCATCGTCGCGCCGATGGCGGGTGTCACCGACCGACCGTTCCGGCAGTTGTGCAAGCGCATGGGCGCGGGCATGGCGGTGTCCGAGATGGTCGCGAGCAATTCGCTGCTGTGGGGTTCGGAAAAAACGCGCCGCCGGGCCAATCACGATGGTGAAGTCGAGCCGGTTGCGGTGCAGATCGCCGGGGCGGATCCCCGGATGCTGGCGGAGGCGGCGCGCTACAACGTCGACCACGGCGCCCAGATCATCGACATCAACATGGGCTGCCCCGCCAAGAAGGTCTGCAGCGTGATGGCCGGCTCGGCCCTGCTCAGGGACGAGCCGCTGGTCGGGCGCATCCTCGACGCGGTGGTCGCAGCTGCAGGCGTGCCGGTGACGCTCAAGATCCGCACCGGGTGGGACCGCGGTTATCGCAACGCGCTAAGCGTCGCCAGGACCGCGGAGCGAGCCGGCGTCAAGGCGCTTGCCATTCATGGCCGCACCCGGGCCTGCGGGTTCTCGGGTGAGGCCGAGTACGACACCATCGCCGCGGTCAAAGCCGAGGTCGGGATCCCGGTGATCGCCAACGGGGATCTCTCCACACCGGAAAAGGTCAAGGCGGTGCTGGATTACACCCGCGCGGACGGTGTGATGATCGGGCGCGCCGCCCAGGGCCGGCCGTGGATGTTCCGCGAGATCCAGCACTATCTGCGGACCGGCGATCGCCTCCCGCCGCCGGAGGTGCAGGAGATCCACCGCGTGCTGCTCGCCCACCTCAACGAGCTCTATGCCTTCTACGGCGAGCACACCGGCGTGCGCGTCGCGCGCAAGCATATTTCCTGGTACACGAAGGGCTTGGCCGGCTCGGCGGCGTTTCGCCACGCCATGAACCAGCTCGAGACGAGCGCCGCGCAGCTTGCGGCGGTGAACGGATTTTTCGCGCAGCTCGCGCAGAGCGGGCGGCGCCTGACCTATGTCGAGGAACGGGCAGCATGATCAACGAAAACGAAATGGCGCGCATGGTGCGCAGAGCGATCGAGGGCTATTTCCGCGACCTCGACGGGGAGAAACCCTGCGCGGTCTATGACATGGTGATCAATTGCGTCGAAAAGCCCCTGCTGGAAAGCGTATTGCACCGCGTGCGCGGCAACCAGTCCCACGCCGCCGCGATGCTCGGCATCAACCGCAATACCCTGCGCAAGAAGATGAGGGTGCACGGCATCAAGTTCTAGGATTGAGGACCGAGGATTGAGTATTTAGTAGACCCAATCACTGGCCGCAACTCGCTCAATCCTCAATCCGAGTCGCTCGATCCTGCCGTCATGGCCGTCATCAAGCAGGCGCTCATCAGCGTCTCGGATAAGACCGGCATCGTCGAATTCGCGCGCGGCCTGGACGGTTTCGGCGTCACCCTGGTTTCCACCGGTGGCACCGCGAAACTCCTCAAGGAGGCCGGGCTCAAGGTAACGGAGGTTGCCGACTACACCGGCTTTCCGGAGATGCTCGATGGACGGGTGAAAACCCTCCACCCCAGGGTGCACGCCGGCATCCTCGCCCGGCGCGATGCGCCCGCGCACATGGCGGCGCTCGGCAAGGCAGCCATCCCCACCATCGACTTGGTGGTCGTCAATCTTTATCCCTTCGGCGCGACCGTTGCCCGCCCCGGGTGCACGCTTGCCGAGGCGATCGAGAATATCGACATCGGCGGTCCCGCCATGGTGAGGAGCGCCGCCAAGAATTGCGAGCACGTGGCGGTGGTGACTGATCCGGCGGATTACGCGCCGATCCTGACGGAAATGGCCGCGGCGGCCGGCGCGCTCGGCGCCGACACGAGGTTTCGCCTTGCGCAGAAGGCGTTTTCCCATACCGCGCAATACGACGGCGCGATCAGCAATTATCTGACCGCGCTCGATGCCACGAGAAGCCGGACCCGCTTTCCGCAGCGGCTCAACCTGCAGTTCGAGCGGGTCCAGGCCATGCGCTACGGGGAAAACCCGCACCAGGAAGCGGCGTTCTACCGCGATTTGCGGCCGGCGCCGGGCAGCCTTGGCGCCTACCGCCAGCTGCAGGGCAAGGAATTGTCCTACAACAACATCGCCGATGCCGATGCGGCGTGGGAATGCGTCAAGAGCTTCGGCGAACCGGCCTGCGTCATTGTCAAGCATGCCAATCCCTGCGGTGCCGCTATCGCGGACAGCCTGACTGACGCCTACCGCAAGGCGCATGCCACCGACCCCACCTCGGCTTTTGGCGGCATCATTGCCTTCAATCGCGAGCTCGACGGGCCCACTGCACGGGCCGTCCTGCAGCAGTTCGTCGAAGTGGTCATCGCGCCTGTCATCGCGCCGGATGCTGCGCAGGCGCTGGCGGGCAAACCCGGCGTCCGCGCGCTCGAGGTGCCGCTTGCGCCGGGCGCCAACGATTACGACTTCAAGCGCGTGGGCGGCGGGCTGCTGGTGCAGACACCCGACACGGCGGTCGTCGATGCTGCGGGGCTCAACGCCGTCACCCGGGTCAAGCCCACGGCGGCGCAGGTTGCCGACCTTCTCTTTGCCTGGCGCGTGGCCAAGTTCGTGAAATCGAACGCCATCGTGTTCTGCGGCGGGGGACGGACGCTCGGCGTGGGCGCGGGCCAGATGAGCCGCGTCGACTCGGCGCGGATTGCCGCCTTCAAGGCGGAGAGCGCCGGACTCGCGCTCACGGGAGCGGTGGTCGCCTCCGACGCCTTCTTCCCGTTCCGCGACGGCGTGGACGTGGTGGTCGGCGCGGGCGCCCGCGCCATCATTCAGCCGGGCGGGAGCCTGCGCGACGAGGAAGTCGTCGCCGCCGCCGACGAGCATGGCGTCGCCATGGTCTTCACCGGCTATCGGCATTTCAGACACTAGCAGCCTGTCGGACCTGAAGCTCCGACAGGCTGCTAAATGCAAAACCGCCCGCTGACTTACGACAGAGTGGAGTGAAAAGCGTGTTTTTGCCACCAGGAAGTGCAGGAACAGCGGCGAATTCAGGTATTTCGAATCCAAAGCTGTCGTTTTCCTGCGGGCGGTTTTGCGTAAGGAGTGTGTCGGGGCAAAGCCCGACACACTCCTAGCGTGTCCGAAATGCCGATGGTTGCTGACGGTTCGTTGATGTTCGCGCGCTCCCGATCCACATTCGCTGTTTCGATTTCGCAGCTGCCATGAAATTGCTTGTTATCGGGTCGGGAGCGCGTGAACATGCGCTGGCGTGGAAGCTCTCCCGCTCGCCGCGTGTCTCGCGCGTGTTCGTTGCGCCCGGCAACGCCGGCACCGCGCGCGAGGACGGGCTTGCCAACGGGGCCGCGGCCTCGATACCGGAGTGGATCGACTTTGCGAGAAAGGAAGTCGTGGCGTTCACCGTCGTTGGCCCGGAGGCGCCGCTTGCCGAGGGCATCGTGGACGCGTTTCAAGCGGCGGGATTGAGGATCTTCGGGCCGGTCCGCGCGGCCGCCCGGCTCGAGAGCTCCAAGGAATTCGCCAAGAGCTTCATGCAGCGCCACGGTATACCGACCGCGGCCTACGCGGCGTTCAGCGAGGCCGCTCCGGCGCACGAGTACGTGGAACGCAACCACGCGCCCATCGTCATCAAGGCCGACGGGCTTGCAGCCGGCAAGGGCGTGGTGGTGGCGATGAGCGCGGCCGAAGCGCACGCGGCGGTGGACGCGATGCTCACCGAGGGAAAGCTGGGCCTGGCAGGCACGCGGGTCGTGATCGAGGAGTACCTGGACGGCGAGGAAGCGAGCTTCATCGTGCTCGCCGATGGCCGGCATGCGCTGCCGATGGCGAGCAGCCAGGACCACAAGCGGCTGCTCGACGGGGATCGCGGCCCCAATACGGGCGGCATGGGCGCATATTCCCCTGCGCCGGTGGTCAGTCCCGCGGTCCACGCGCGGGTGATGCGGGAAGTGATCCAACCGGCGCTCGCCGGGATGGTGAAGGATGGCACGCCCTACCGCGGCTTTCTCTACGCCGGGTTGATGATCGGCCGCGACGGCCGGGTCAAGGTGCTGGAATTCAACTGCCGCATGGGCGACCCGGAAACGCAGCCGATCCTCCTGCGGTTGAAGAGCGACCTCGTCGCCCTGATCGAGCACGCGCTCGCCGGCAGCCTCGACAAGGCGGAAGCCGAGTGGGACACGCGCGTCGCGCTCGCGGTGGTGCTGGCCGCGCACGGCTACCCGGACGCGCCGCGCAGGGGCGATGCGATCCACGGCCTGCCGGGGCCGGAGGCCGATTGTCACGTGTTCCATTCCGGCACGGCGCTGAACGGCAGGGACGTCGTCGTGAGCGGCGGACGCGTGCTGAGCGTCACGGCGCTCGGCGGCACCGTGCGCGCCGCACAGCGGCGCGCCTACGAAATCGCCGAGAAGATTCGCTTCGAGGGCATGCAGTTCCGGCGCGATATCGGCCACCGCGCGCTCGGCGGGGGACGGAAATAGCAGCGAGGAGGTTACGAATGGGTATGCGCTACGACCGGGCGGGCCAGGACCTCGGCAACATCATCCTGCTCGAGCACGTGAACGTCACGATTCCCGACCAGCGGCTCGCGACGATCTTCTACGTGAGCGGCCTGGGCCTGACCCGCGACCCCTACCTTATGACCGGGACCGACAATATGTGGGTGAACGTGGGCCGCAGCCAGTTTCACCTGCCGTCGCGGGGCACCCAGGTGCTGCGCGGCCGCGTTGGCCTCGTGGTGCCCGATCTCGTCGCGCTGAAGCGCCGCCTGGAAAAGGTGGCGCCGCTGCTGGCGGAGACGCGTTATGCGTGGGCGGAGCGCGACGGCGCGATCGAGGCGACCTGCCCGTGGGGCAACCGCTACCGTTGCCACGCGCCCGCCGCCGAGTTCGGGCCGACCGAGCTCGCGATTGCCTACGTGGAGTTCGATGTGCCGGCCGGCGCCGCGCCCGGCATCGCGCGATTCTACGGGGACATCCTCGGCGCCCGCGCGGCCCTGGCCGGCGGTCGTGGCGACCGCACCGCTGTCATCTCCACCGGCCTCGCGCAGCGGCTCATCTTTCGGGAGACCGCGCGCCCGCTGCCGGACTACGACGGGCACCACATCCAAGTCTACATCGCGGATTTCTCCGGGCCCCACCGCCGCTTGCTGGAGCGCGGGCTTGTTACCGAGGAGAGCGACGAGTACCAGTACCGCTTCCGCGAGCTCGTCGACCCGGAAAGCGGACAAGCGCTCTTCACCATCGAGCACGAGGTGCGCAGCCTCACTCATCCGCTCTACGCGCGCCCCCTCGTCAACCGCAATCCCGCGCAAAGCAACCGCGGCTATGTGCGCGGTCACGACGCCTTCCGCGGCACCTACTGAACGAGGCCGGGCGGCCACGAACCGCATAGCGGGTGGGGTGGGCACCCTGCTAGAATCTCCCGGAGTTACCGCGAAACGGGAGGCCCGATCGCGGAGGATGACGAAGAGGAGGCGTTCCTATGCTGGCCTTACTGGGTGCCGTACGACCGTTCCTCGCGATTTTGGCGCTGCTCGCCGTCCTCGCGCCGGCGCAGGCGCAGGAGGCGTTTCCGGGCAACAGACCGATCGAACTGGTCGTGCTGTTTCCCGCAGGCAGCTCCGCCGACGTCACGGCGCGCGTGCTCGCCGAGGGCATGGGGAAACGCCTCGGCACGCAGATTGTCGTGGTGAACCGGCCCGGCGGCGGCGGCGCGGTCGGCTACAGATACGCCGTGAACCAGGCTCCCGACGGCCACCATCTGGTGTGGAACTCGAACTCGATCTCGACCACGTACCATACCGGCATGCTGCCGTTCGACTACAAGTCGTTCACGCCGGTGGCACGCGTTCAGATTGAAACGCCGCTGCTGTTCGTCCGGAGCGATTCGCCCTGGAAGTCCTTGCGCGACATCCTGCAATACGCCAAGGCCAACCCCGGCAAGCTTACCGTCGGCAACTCCGGCTTCGGCAGTCACACCCATCTTTCGGCGGTGTGGTTGTTTCGGGCGGCCGGCGCGAGCATCACGGACGTGCCGTTCAACGCCGCGCAGGTGGTGCCGAGCCTGCTCGGCGGGCACGTCGATTCCGTGGTCCAGTTGCCGGGCGCGCTCGCGGGCCACGTGCAGGTGGGCACGGTGCGCGCGCTGGTTGCGCTGAGCGGCGCGCGCGACGCATCGTTTCCGGGCGTGCCGACCGCCCAGGAGGCGGGATTGAGCGCCGTCGCCGAGCTCTGGCGCGGCATCGTTGTCCCACGGGGCACGCCGCAACCCATTGTGGCGAGGCTGGAGAAGGTCATCCGCGAAACGGTGATGGATCCGCACTTTTCGCGCGCCGCGGAAAAGCTGCTCGCGACACCCGCATTCCTGCCGAGGGCTGAATTCGGTCGGCTGATCGCCCGGGAAGACGTCGAGATCGCCAAGGCGGTCGCGACGATGGGGCTCAAGAAGTCGGCGAAGTGACCGGTTGGACACCGCCGCGGTCAAGCAGCACCTGCTCGAGCTTCAGCAAACGATAGTCGCGCGACTCGCCGCGGTCGACGGCCGCGGTTTCCGGCAGGACGAATGGACCCGGCCGGAGGGCGGCGGCGGGATCACGCAACTGATCGAGGAGGGGGACATCTTCGAGCGCGCGGGCGTGAACTTCTCGCACGTGCACGGCGCGCGCCTGCCGCCGTCGGCCAGCGCCAGCCGCCCCGAGCTCGCCGGCCGTTCGTTCCAGGCGATGGGCGTCTCGCTGGTCCTGCATCCGCGCAACCCCTACGTTCCCACCGTCCACATGAACGTGCGCTTCTTCGTGGCGCAGAAGGGCGGCGCAAGCCCGGTGTGGTGGTTCGGTGGCGGCATGGATCTCACCCCTTACTACCCGTTTGCCGAGGACGTGCGTCATTTCCACCGCGTCTGCCGCGACGCGCTCGCGCCGTTCGGGTCCGGCCGGCATGCCCGCTATAAGCGGTGGTGCGACGATTATTTCTACCTCAAGCACCGCGCCGAGCCGCGCGGCGTCGGCGGCATTTTCTTCGACGACCTGAACGAGCCCGATTTCGCGGCCAGCTTCGCGCTGGTCCGAAGCGTGGGCGCGCATTTCCTGCCGGCGTACCTTCCGATCCTCGAGCGGCGCCAGGGAATGGCCTATGGCGAACGCGAGCGCGCGTTCCAGGCCTATCGCCGCGGCCGCTATGTCGAGTTCAACCTGGTGTACGACCGCGGCACGCTGTTCGGGCTGCAATCGGGCGGGCGCGCCGAGTCCGTCCTCATGTCGCTGCCCCCGCGCGTCGAGTGGCGTTACGACTGGAAGCCCGCGCCGGGCAGCCCCGAGGAAAAGCTCTACGCGGAATTCCTCGTCCCGCGGGACTGGGCGGATTAGAACCAGCGCTTCAGCGACCTCACGCGCTCGAGGATCTTTTCGCTGACCGAGCTTTCCGCGCCCGCCGCGGTGACTTTGTGCTGGTGGGTGAGGTGGGGGTTCTGCTTGAACGACTGGTAGCGGGTGAGCGCGGCCTGGGTGTGCTGCCGCAGCAGGTCCGGGTTCACCGGTTTGTTGATGAAGCGGAAGATCTGCGCCTGGTTGATGAGCTCGATGACGAGCTCAGAGTCGGACGCCTCCGTCAGCACGATGACCAGAATTTCGGGATGCTCGTGCTTGAGAACCTTGAACGCGGCGAGCGATTCCTCGCCGCGGTTGGCGATGTCGGCGATGATGAGCGCGGACTCGTGCGCCTGCAGTTGCCCCAGGGCCGCGTCGAAGTCCTTCGCGTGGCGCACCGGGCAGGCGCCGCCCACGAACCGCTTTACCGCGCGGAACGTTTCCTCGCGTGCCTCGATGACCAGCACGCCTGCCTCCAGCTTCTCGGGCAGGATGGGCGGGGTTGCGGCGATTTCCGCGAGCTCCAGCGCGATCGCCGCGGCCTCGCCGAGAGTCTTCTGGATATCCTGGTTGTCCCAGGGCTTGGAGACGAAGCGGTACACCTCGCCTTCGTTGATCGAGCCGACGATCGCCGCGAGATCCGAGTAGCCGGTGAGCAGCAGCCTCACCGTCGCCGGCGCCACCTCCTTCACCCGCCGCAGCAGCTCCACGCCCGTCATCTCGGGCATGCGCTGGTCGCTCACCACGACGTGGGGCTGGAATTTCCTGACGAACTCGAGCGCTTCGGGACCGTTGGTGGCCGTGAACACGTGATAGTTCACGCGGAACACCGAGCGCAGAGCCGTGAGGATGCGCTCCTCGTCGTCCACGAACAAGATGCGCGCCTTCTTGCTCGCGAAGACCTCGCTCGCCGCTGATGCGGCGGGTGCCGCGCCGGGCATGGGGGCCGGCGCGGTGACCGCCGCGGGCACGCCGGGCTGGGTTGGCATGTCGGCCATGGCCGGAGCGCCGGGCTGGGTTGGTGCGTCGGTCGGGACGCTGGCCGGGGATTTGGCTCCCGCGGGGGGCAACCCCGCGAGCATGCGCGCGGCCTGGAGCAGCTTGGGGTCGATGCGCTGGGTGGGCTCGTCGGCGATGGTGCTGGGGGCGGGCTCGCGCCGGCTCTGGCGGATGCTCGCCTCGATGCCCTTGACGAACGCGTCGGAGAACTCCTTCGCGGTCTGGAAGCGGTCCGCCTGCTTCTTGGCGAGCGCCTTCTGCACCGACCAGTCGAGCTGGACCGAGATCTTCGGGTCGTACTCGGAGGGGTTGACCGGGTGCTCGTTCAGGGCCTGGCGCATCACCTCGGCGTTGTTGCCGGTGAACGGCCGGCGGCCGGTGAGGAGCTCGTAGGCGATGACGCCCACCGAATAGATGTCGCTGCGCGCGTCGATATCGATGCCGAGGAACTGCTCCGGCGACATGTAGCCCGGCGAGCCCATGATCTCACCCACCTGCGTGAGGGTCGAGGAATCGAGGCGCGCGATGCCGAAATCGGTGAGCTTCAGGCGGCCGTCGTCGTTGATCAGGATGTTGGACGGCTTGATGTCCCGGTGCACGACGCCGAGCGAATGCGCGTAGCCCAGCCCGTCGAGCAGCTGGCGGACCAGCTCGCCGATCTCCTTCAGCCCGAACTTCGCCTGGTTCTGCAGGTGGTGGAACAGCGAGTGGCCGTTCACCAGCTCCATCACGATGTAGGCCGTCTCCAGGTCCTCGCCGTAGTCGTAGATGGCGGTAATGCGCGGGTGCGTGAGCCTTCCGACCGCCTGCGCCTCGTGGCGGAAGCGCGTGAGCGCGTACTGCAGGTCGGCCGGGTCGAGCGCCGACTTGGTGATGGTCTTGATCGCCACCGTGCGGTGGATCGCGGGGTCGAACGCGCGGTAGACGACGCCCATGCCGCCCTGGCCGAGCACGTCCTGGACCTGGTACTTGCCGATGGTGGACGGGGTGGTCATCGCGGGGGGGTGGGTCCAGGCGCGCTCAGGCCGCCTGTTGCGCCGGCTCCGGGGGGGTCAACGGTAGCACCACCGTGATCTTGGTGCCAACCCCGACGGCGGAGTCCACGCTGATGCTGCCGCCGTGCTGCTGGACGATCTTGTAGACGATGGAAAGCCCCAGGCCGGTGCCCTTGCCCACATCCTTGGTGGTGAAGAACGGGTCGAAGATCTTGGGCAGCACCTCGGGCGGGATGCCCTTGCCGTTGTCCTGCACCTCCACCGCGACATGCTCCGCGTCCTGGCGGCGCGTGCTGACCGTGATCACGCCCTTCCCCGATTCGATTGCCTGCGCCGCGTTGTTGACGAGGTTCAGGAACACCTGGTTGATCTGCGACGGCGAGCAGGTGATCGTGGGGATGTCGCCGAAGTTCCGGTTCACGGTATGGCTCTTGAGTTCATGCTTGGCGAGCAGCAGCGTGCTCTCGAGCCCCTCGTTCAGGTTGAAGGCCGCGACCTTGCTGCGGTCGAGCCGCGAGAAGTTCTTCAGGTTGAGCACGATTTCCGAAATCTGCTTGATGCCGTAGAGCCCGTCCTTCACCAGGGTCAGCAGCTCCTCGAGCACCTGGTGCTCCTTGAGCTGGCCGATCAGCTGCTCCGTCCGCCCGAATTGCTGCGCCAGCTCGTGCGGATTGGCCGTCCCCGAACGCAGCAGCTCGAGCAGCTTTTCGGATTCGTTGACGAGGCGCACGAGCTCGGACAGCTTCGCCGTCACCGAGCCCAGGCTGTTCTTGACGTAGGCGAGCGGCGTGTTGATTTCGTGCGCCACGCCCGCGACCATCTGCCCGAGCGAGGACATCTTCTCGGTCTGGATCAACTGTGCCTCGGACTCCTTCAGCTGCCGCAACGCTTCCGAGAGCTCCTGGGTGCGCTCGGCGACCCGCTGCTCGAGGCTTTCATTCAGGCTCTTCAGCGCGGCATTGGCGGCGTTGAGCTGCCGGTAGCTCGCGATGAGGCGCGTGCCGACGTAGCCCAGCAGGATCAGCAGCGCGCCGGAATAGGCGACGAGATAGGCGCGGTAGAACTCCTGGTCCGTCAGGGCCGCCTCAAGCTCGCCCGAGAACGCCTCGGTCAGGCTATCCACGCGCGGCCCGGCGGTCAGGAACGCGAGCTTGGCGAACAGCTCCTGCTCGACCGGCCGCGCGCCGACCAGCTGCTGCACGTGGTCGTCAAGGCGGTGGATGCCGTCGCGCAGCGCCGGCGGCAGGCGATCCGCCGCCTGCCGCAGGTCGGAGAGGACGCCCGCGAGGAGCTTGCGCTGCGCCTCGGCCGGCGCGAAGTAATACCGCTGCGCCTCGGCGACCGCCTGCACCGCCGCGCTCTCCGCGGCCACCAGCCGCTCCCGGTCGCGGAAATCCTGCCACGAGCCGCGCACCAGGCCCGCGATCTCGGGCTCGCCCGCCAGCACCCGCGCGAGGGCCTGCTTGGTGGCGGCATTCGCTTTCCGGAACCGCTCCACCATCGCGGCCTTCTGGGAGAAAGCGGCCGCGAGATCCGGCAGGCCGCGCGTGAGGACGGGGCTGCGGAGCGCCCGGGCGGCGACGGCAAGCTCGTTGTTGATGCGCGCAATCACCGGGCCGTAATCGGCGCCCGGCGTCTGCGACAGGGTAAACTCCGAGCGCGCGCGCCAGATGTCGACGTCCCAGCGCGCGTCGATTTCCTTGAGTTCCCGCAAAGCGGCCAGCACTTCGTGGCTGCGCTTGATGTCCGCGCCCTGGGTCTTCAGGTAAAGGTAGCCGAGAATCGCGGCGAGCGCGACGGCGCAGACGGCAAGAAGGGTCCGCCGGGCGGCGCGGGTCGCCAGGATGCGTTTGAGCGCCATTGCGTGGGCGGCAGGCTCGTTCATGCCGTGCTCACTCGCCCAGATAGGCCTGCCGCACCTGGGGGCTGGCGAGCAGCCGCGGCGCGCTGTCGGCGGCCACGATCAGGCCGCTTTCCATGACGTAACCGCGATGGCAGGCCTCGAGCGCGAGCCACGCGTTCTGCTCCACCAGCAGCAGCGTCGCGCCCTCGGCAGCGATTGCGCGTATGGTTTCGAAGATTGTCTGCACCATCATTGGCGCGAGCCCCATGCTGGGTTCGTCGAGCAGCAGCAGGCGCGGGCGGCTCATCAGCGCCCGCCCGATCGCCAGCATCTGCTGCTCGCCCCCCGAAAGCGTTCCCGCGAGCTGCCGGCGGCGCTCGGCGAGCCGCGGCAGGCGCCCGTAGACGCGGTCGAAATCGGCGATGATGCGCGCTGAATCGCGGCGGCTGTAGGCGCCCATCGCGAGGTTCTCCTCTACGGTGAGCCGCCCGAACACGCCGCGCCCCTCGGGCACCAGCGCCAGCCCCTGCCGGACCAGTTCGAATGCCGGGCGCGCCGTTATGTCATTGCCATTATAGTGGATGCGGCCGGCGGCGGGCCTTACCAGGCCGGCGAGCGCCTTCAGCGTTGTTGTCTTGCCGGCGCCGTTTGCGCCGATCAGCGTGACGAGCTCGCCTGCCCGCACTTCGAGGTCGATGCCCTTGACGGCGTTGATCCCGCCGTAGGAGACCTTGAGCCCCCGCACCTCAAGCAAGCTCGCCTCCCAGATAGGCGGCGATGACGGCAGGATCGCGCCGCACTTCCGACGGCGCGCCCTCGGCGATCTTGCGGCCGTAATCGAGCACCGCCACCCGGTCGCACAGCCCCATCACGAGCTTCACATCGTGCTCGATCAGCAGCAGCGACATGCCGTCGCTGCGGATGCGGGCAAGCAGCCGCCTCAGCTCCTCGCGCTCGGTGGGGTTCATTCCCGCGGCGGGCTCATCGAGCGCAAGAAGCTTCGGCTCGGTTGCGAGCGCGCGCGCAATTTCGAGGCGGCGCTGGTCGCCGTAGGAGAGGCAGAAGGCCGGCTCCGCGGCCCGGCCGGCGATGCCGACGTATTCGAGCAGCGCGTGGGCGCGGCCGATGATCGCGGCCTCCTCGGCGCGGGTCGCGGCGCTGCGCAGCACCGCGCCGAGGACCCCGGCGCGCGTGCGGACGTGGCGCCCCACCATCACGTTCTCGAGGGCGCTCATGTTCGCGAACAGGCGGATGTTCTGGAAGGTGCGCGCGATGCCGCACTCCACGACGCGGTGCGGCTTGACGCCAGTGAGGCGAACGCCGTCGAAGTCGAGCTCTCCGCCATCCGGCCGGTAGAGGCCGGTGACGACGTTGAACAGCGTGGTCTTACCCGCGCCATTGGGCCCGATCAGCCCGAAGATCTCGCCTCGCTTGACGGTGAGCGAGACCTCCGCGAGGGCGGTGAGCCCCCCGAAGCGCTTGCTGATCGCGCTCGCGGCGAGCAGCGCGCCGCTCTCAGCGCGCGGCGTCATAAACGCTCGCCTGTTCCTGCCGCGCGATGTCGCCTTCTGCGGCCAGCTCGCGGCGGCGCACCGGCGAGGGCCACAGCCCGGAGGGCCGCAGCAGCATCACCAGGATCAGAGCCAGGCCGAACACCAGCAGCCTGAGATCGGCGGGATCGGCGAGCACGCGCCCGAAGAGCGCCTGCTGCAGCGGCCCCAGGTAGCGCAGCGCCTCGGGCAGCACTACCAGCAGAATGGCGCCGAGAACCACGCCCGGGATGTGCCCCATGCCGCCCAGCACCACCATGCACAGGATCATGATCGATTCGATGAGCGTGAAGCTCTCGGGGCTGACGAATCCCTGGAAGCCGGCGAACAGCCCGCCCGAGACTCCGCCGAAGCTCGCGCCCATGGCGAACGCGAGCAGCTTCATGTTGCGGGTGTCGATGCCGGTGGCCGCCGCCGCCACCTCGTCCTCGCGGATCGCCACCCACGCGCGACCGATGCGCGAATCCTCAAGGCGCATCGAGACGAAGATCACGGCGAGCGTCAGCGCGAGGAACAGGTAGTAGTAGTTGTAGACGGCGGGAAAGGCGAGCCCGAGAAAGGCGTGCGGCTGGGCGAGCGACCAGCCGCCGACGTGGATAGGGTCGATCAGGTTCACGCCCTGGGGGCCGTTGGTGATGTTGACCGGCGCGTTGAGATTCACGAGAAAGATGCGGATGATCTCGCCGAAGCCGAGCGTCACGATCGCGAGGTAGTCGCCGCGCAGCCGCAATGTCGGAGCGCCGAGCAGCACGCCGAAGACGCAGGCGATCACCGCGCACGCCGGCAGCAGCGCCCAGAACGGCAGGTGGATGTTGAAGTGCGGGGAGGCCAGCAGCGCGTAGAGATAAGCGCCCACGGCGAAGAACGCCACGTAGCCGAGATCGAGCAGCCCGGCGTAGCCCACCACGATGTTGAGCCCGAGCGCGAGCATGACGTAGAGCAGGGCGAAGGCGGCGATGCGCACCCACGCGCGGCCGGCCACCCAGTCGGTGACGAACGGCAGCGCAATCAGGAGGAGCGCGAGCAGGAGATACGCGGCCCAAACAACCCTGGGGTCGCGCCTCAGTTGCGCCCACCGTTGCGCCAGGCTAGTCATGACCATGCGATTCAGGGCTCGGTGCAACCGATTTCCCGCAGACAATGATCCGTGATCCGCGATCCATGATCCGAAGAAGGTCGCTGTTTGGCTGCGAATTCATGTCGGTTCACGGCTCACGAGTCACGGATCACGCTCTCACGATCTTTCGGCCACGCGCTCGCCGAGCAGCCCCGAGGGCCGGAACACCAGCACCAGGATCAGCACCAGGAACGCAAATACGTCCTGGTAGTGGCTTCCGAGGAAGCCGCCGGTGAGCGGCCCGATGTAGCCGGCACCGAGGCTCTCGATCACGCCCAGCAACAAGCCGCCGAGCATGGCGCCGGCGAGATTGCCGATGCCGCCCAGCACCGCGGCGGTGAACGCCTTCAATCCCAGCATGAAGCCCATGAAGTAATGCGCGATGCCGTAGTAGGCCGCCACCATCACGCCGGCCACCGCGGCGAGCGCGGAGCCGATCACGAAAGTGAGGGAGATCACGGTGTTGATGTTGACGCCCATCAGGCCGGCGACTTCCGGGTTCTGGGAGGTGGCGCGCATGGCGCGCCCGAGGCGGGTGCGGTGCACGATCCAGAGCAATCCCGCCATGACGGCCAGCGCGAGGACCACGATGAAGATCTGGAGGTCGTTCACGGTGGCGCCGGCGAACGGGTGGGGGGTGGCCGGCAGCAGCGCGGGAAACGAGTGGTACTGGCGTCCCCAGACGAGCATCGCCACGTTCTGCAGCAGGATGGACATGCCGATCGCGGTGATGAGGGCGGCGAGCCGCGGCGCCTGGCGCAGCGGGCGGTAGGCGACGCGCTCGATGGCGTAGCCGAGCGCCATGCACACGGGAATGGCGAGAAGCAGGCCCAGCGCCGCGATGAGCGGGGCCGGCAGCGGGACCCCGCTTCCGACCAGCAGCTGGATCGCGGTGAGCGCCACCATGGCCCCGATCATCACCACCTCGCCGTGCGCGAAATTGATCAGCCCCAGGATGCCGTAGACCATGGTATAGCCCAGCGCAACCAGCGCGTAGATCGCGCCCAGCACGATGCCGTTCACGAGTTGCTGAATAAAGATGTCCACGGCGTCACTCTTCCTGAACGTAAGAACGGCACCCGAAGGTGCCGTTTCAACTTCGATTCAAGCGTTTCACCGCCGCGCCGCTATTTTTTCTCCGCGGCTGGCGCGGTGGGCTTGTCCGTGGCGGCGGCCGCCTGCTCCGGCGCGGCCGCTCCGCCGCCTACCGTCTCGAGCGCTTCCCACTTGCCCTGCTTCACGGCGTAGAGCGTGATCGGGCCGTTCCTGAGGTCGCCGTTCCCGTCAAAGGCGATCGGGCCGCTGACGCCCTGGCGGCTGGTCCTGGCGAGTTCGGGCAGGTACTTTGCCGGGTCGGTGGAATCGGCCTTCACCATGGCCTCGACCAGCGTCATCGTCGCGTCATAGGCGTACGGCGCGTAGATCTGGATCTGGCCGTACTTGGCGGTGAACCTGTCGGTAAAGTCCTTGCCGCCCGGCATCTTGTCGAGCGGCAAGCCGGGCGAGGAGGCGACCACGTCTTCCGCTGCCGGGCCGGCCAGCTTGAGGAATTCCTGGCTTTGCGCACCATCGCCGCCGAGAAACTGGGCCTTGATTCCCAGCGATTTCATCTGGGCTACCATCGGTCCCGCCTGCGCGTCCATGCCGCCGTAGAACACGAGATCCGGCCGCTTGCCCTTGACGTTGGTGAGGATCGAACGGAAATCCGTCGCCTTGTCGTTGGTGTATTCGCGCGCCACGACGGCCGCGCCGGCCGCCTTGGCCGCCTTCTCGAACTCGTCCGCCAGACCCTGACCGTAGGCGGTGCGGTCATCGATGATGGCGACCTTCTTGGCGCGGAGCTTGCCCGCCGCGTACTCGCCCAGCGCCTTGCCCTGCTGCACGTCGTTCGCCATGACGCGAAATGCGCCTTTGTAACCCTGTTGCGTGTACTTGGGGTTGGTCGCCGACGGCGATACCTGCACGATCCCGGCGTCGTGGTAGATTTTCGATGCCGGGATGGTGGTGCCCGAATTGAGGTGACCGATCACGCCGGCCACTTTCGCGTCGACCAGTTTCTGCGCGACGATGGTGCCGGTCTTTGGGTCAGCCTGGTCGTCCTCGCTGAGGAGCTCGAACTTCACCTTCGCGCCGCCGATCACCAGGCCCTTGGCGTTCAGTTCCTCGATGGCAAGCCGCGCCCCGTTGTCGTTGTCCTTGCCGAGATGGGCCTGCGGCCCGGTGAGCGGTGACACTTGCCCGATCCGGACCACCACCTCTGCCGGCGGCTTCGGCGCTTCCGCCTTGGGCGGTGGCGCTTCCTGGCCGCAGCCGGAGAGGATCCCGGCAAGCACCAGGCCCATGCCGATGAGAGGTTTGCGTGTCATGGGAATTCCTTGAGATAAATCGTTGTTGCTACTAGAGAAATCATTATCCTAATCGGCTGCGGCCTTGTCAATTTCCTGGCCTTGCGGGAGGCACAAAAAAGCCGGCCCAGGACGGGGGCCGGCTCGATCCGTGGATCGCAGTCGATTATTTGAGGGACAGGACCCACTTCACGATCGACCTGATGTCGTCGTCTTTCACGTGCGCGTTGGGCGGCATCGGCACGTCACCCCACGCGCCCTTGCCACCCGCCTTCACTTTCTTGACCAGATTCGCCTCAGCGCCCTTGTCCTTGCGGTACTTGTTCGCGATGTCCTTGTAGCTCGGCCCGACCAGCTTCTTGTCCATGGTATGACAGGCGAAACAGCCGCTCGTCTTGGCCAGCGCCTCGGCGGCCTTGGGGTCGGCCGCGTGCGCGCCGGCGGCAAGGGTTGCTGCGGCCGCAGCCGCAAAAAAGATCACGACTTGCTTCATGAATAAGCTCCCGGGTTGTGGTTGGGTACAGCGCAAGAGTCCGCGCATTTTAGCGTAACCGGAATCTGCCGGGCATCAGCCCGGCCCGCTCCGCGCCTGGAACAGCCCCGACGGTCGCCAGCGAAACGCTTACGCCCCACGCTCCGGGGCGGACAGCACGCGCTCCAGTCCGGCGAGATCCGTCAGGGGCGCAAGACAGGTAACGCCGCGGCATACCCAGGCGTTGACGCGCGCAGGCGGAACGGTCTTGTCCAGGACCGGCGGCAGTTCGGTAAGGCCCGTGGGCAGCGCGATGACCATCGTGTCGGGGCGGTAAGTCTGCGCGAGGGCGTGCTGCCACTCCGCCAACTCCTCTCCCGCGCCGCGCAGGATCACGGTCTGCGGCGGCGCGAGGTACTCGTCGAGCGCGGTGGCAAGGCTCACGAATCCGCTCGGCTGGTGCTCCATGGCCGGGTAGAAGAGCTTCAGCACGCGCGCCGCGGCTTCGAGGTAGCGCGGCTCGCCGATCAGGTGTCCCAGGCGCTGCAGGGCGAAGGCCGCGATGCCGTTGCCGGAAGGGGTGGCGTTGTCGTGGCCGGGCTTGGCGCGGTGGATCAGCTTTTCGTGGTCGTGGGACACGAAGAAGAAACCGCCCGCTGCGCGGTCCTCGAACCGCTCGAGCAGGATCTCGGCCAGCTCGCGCGCGAACGCGAGGTCGGCGGCGCGGAATTCGCACTGCATGAGCTCCAGCAGCGCTTCGAGCAGGAAAGCGTGATCGTCGAGATAGGCGTTCAGGTGCGCGCGCCCGTCCTTGCAGGTCGCGAGCAGCCTGCCGTTGCGCCAAAGCGTGGCGCGGATGAAATCGGTGGCGCGCCGCGCGGAGGCGAGCCACTCGGGCCGCCCGAACGCGCGCGCCGCGCGCGCCATGCCCCTCACCATGATCGCGTTCCAGCTCGTCAGCACCTTCTCGTCGCGCCCGGGCCGCACGCGCTGCGCGCGTGCGGCAAGGAGTTTTGCCCGCGCCGCGTCGAGCCGCCGCTCGCATTCCACCGGCGGCACGCCCAGCCGCCGGGCCACGACATCGAGCGGCTTCATGACCCGCAGGTGCCAATGACGGCCCTCGAAATTGGGCGCGCCGTCGAGCCCGTAGTGCGGTTCGACCACCGCGTATTCGTCGGATGTGAGGAGGCTTTTCGCCTCGTCCGGGGACCAAACGTAGAACCTGCCCTCCTCATGCTCGGAGTCGGCGTCGAGCGACGAGTAGTAGCCGCCCCCGGGAGACTGCATCTCGCGCATCACCCACGCCGCGGTTTCCTCCACGACTTTCCGGAACAACGACGCCTGCGTTACCCGCCACGCGTCGCCGTAGAGCGCGATCAGGGCGGCGTTGTCGTAGAGCATCTTCTCGAAGTGCGGGATGCCCCAGTATTCGTCCACACTGTAGCGGCAGAAGCCGCCGCCCAGGTGGTCGTAGATCCCGCCCTCGGCCATCCGGGTGAGCGTCAACCGCGCGATCGCAAGTCCGAGCTCGCCGCCGTCCTGCGCGTGGCGCCGCAGGCAAAACGCGAGCTCGAACGGATGCGGAAACTTCGGAGCGCGCCCGATGCCGCCGTGCACCTCGTCGAACGCCTGCGCGAACTCGCGCACCGCGCCATCCAGCGGGGCGCGCTTCATTTCATCCGCGCCACCCGGTGCCGGCAGTGTCCGGGCAAAGGCTTCGAGGAGCGCGGTGTTCTGCTTTGCAATGTCCTCGCGCTTCTCGCGGTAGGCGCCCGCGATCCGCGGCAGGCTATCGAGGAAACCCGGCATGCCGTGACGCGGGTGCTTGGGGAAATAGGTGCCGCCGAAGAACGGCGTGCCGTCCGGCATCAGGAACATGGTGAGCGGCCAGCCGCCGCTGCGCTGCGCCAGCATCGCGTGGGCGGTCTGGTAGATCTGATCGAGGTCGGGACGCTCCTCGCGGTCCACCTTGATGTTGACGAAGAGCCGGTTCATCTCCGCGGCGACTGCCGGGTCCTCGAACGACTCGTGCGCCATCACGTGGCACCAGTGGCAGGCGGAGTAGCCGATCGAGAGGAGAATCGGCTTGTCCTGCTCGCGCGCGAGCCGCAACGCCTCCTCATCCCAGGGGTGCCAGTCCACGGGATTGTCCGCGTGCTGCTGGAGATAGGGCGAGGTCTGGGAAGCGAGGCGGTTGGGCATGGGGCGCAGCGTCCGTGCCTCCCGATTCTGTCACAAGGGCGCGCGCAAGCCCATCCGCCGGCCCCGGATCAGCGGCTGTCGGTGATGGCTTTCAGCGTTGCCCGGTACTGGGCGAGCCGCGGCCCGCCGATTGCGACGGCACGCTGCGCCGCGGCCAGCGCCTCCTCCCGGCGCTGACGCTCGAGCAGGGTCTGCGCCAGATTGTTCCAGGCGTCCGCCGCCCCGGGGTGCCTGCGTACCGCTTCGCGGTAGGCCGTTTCGGCATCGTGGAGATCGCGCATCGCATAGGCGGCGTTCCCCTGCCCGATGCGCGCAAGCAGGCTGTCCGGCCAGCGTCGGAGCGCCGTCGCATAGGCGCGGCTCGCCGCCTCGGGCGCGACCCGTTCCAGCGCCACCACCGAGGCTACGTAGCGATCCTCGGTCGCGGTGGCCGGCAGCTGCGGCGGCGGCAGCGCCGTCATGGCCCAGTATTCGGCGCGCGCCCAGGTGCGCTCGAAGTTGCTGAGCGTCATCACGAGCCGGCGCGTCGTGCCGGAGCGCAGCACGATCTCCTCGCGCGAGAGGTCGTAGCCTACGGCCACCGCGTAGTGCCAGAGCGGCGCAAAGGCGAAAGACAGGTTTTGGAACACGATCACGGGCCTGCCGGCGGCGAGCTCCCGCAGCACGTGCTCCAGTCGCGCCTCCAGGCGATACGGCACCAGGCCGTGGCGGCGCGCCGCCGCCAGCATTTCCGCCTGCAATGAGCCTTCACGCCCCGGCAGGTAGACCTGCTGCACGAGCGCATCGGGCGAGGTGGCGACGCCCGCGTGCACCAGCGTCGTTGCGAGCGCGGCCGGCCCGCATTGATAGAGCTCTTGCGGATAGAACGGAACGGAATCGATCTCGACGCGCTCGGGCAGCTCCGACGGTCGTCGCTCGAGCAGGTCCGTGAACTGCGGCGTGGCGCAGCCCGCCAGCAGCAGGCTGGCAGAAATCAATACCCCCGCTGCCGCGGGGGTATTGAGGGGACGCATGGCGAGACTTACCGCACCGACCTCGTGAACGGGAAGATCTTGGTCAGCCCGAGGATGTCGGTGATCAGCAGGATGATGAAGATCGCAAACAGCACACCGACGACGCTGCCGCCTGCCGGCAATTCGCCGATTCGTGCGGCAAGATCGCGCGCTTCCTCGTCGCTCAACGCGTCAACACGGGCACGCGTTGCGCCGGCATCGACGCCGAGCGCCTCCATCTGGGCGCGCACGTCGGCTCGGTCGAGGAAGCTCCTGACTTGATCGCGGTCGGCGCCGACCACGACCTGATCCGTGGTGACGATGCCTGCCGATACGGGGAGCGGCATTCCGATGCCGAGGGTACAGACGATGAGCACCCGGGCGACACAACGGTTCAAGATTTTCATCGTTATTTCTCCTGTGAGTTGGTGGAGCCTGGCCACTCGTAAACCCCGGAGAGCGGGTGGCAGGCGCCGACCAGCATAGCCAAGGCGCGCGCTCAACGTCAAACGATGATTGCGCTGGAGTGTGAATTAGTTCTCACATTCATCAACTTAAGCCTTTTCCGCCGGGGAGGCCGCGAACCAGCGTGCCGCGACGATGCGACCGGCGAGGGCTTTCACGACCGCTTGTCCGTTTGCCTAGCAGCCCGTCGGACTGGGTCCCATGAAAGGTCGGTGTGAACGCATGGGTAGTCGATCCTGGGTGGCGCGGAGCCGACAGGCTGTGACGGTGGCCTGCAAAAACCCGTGCGGAATCCAAAGTCCGACACACTGCTAATCGGTGACGGCGCCGCGGCAGGCGCTGGAGACCTGCCCGGCGTACTTGGCCATGACGCCGCGGGTATAGCGCGGCGGGCGCGGACGCCATGCCGAGCGCCTGCGGGCGAGCGCTTCCCCGGAGACGTTGACCTGCAGCAGGCGCCGCTCGGCGTCGATGGTAACCGGGTCGCCTTCTTCCACCAGCGCGATCGGGCCGCCGACCGCCGCCTCCGGCGCGACGTGCCCCACCACCATGCCGTAGGTGCCGCCCGAAAAGCGCCCGTCGGTGATGAGTCCCACGTCCTCGGCATGGCCTTCGCCCACCAGCGCGGCGGTCGGCGAGAGCATCTCGCGCATGCCGGGACCCCCCTTGGGGCCCTCGTAACGGATCACCACCACGTCGCCCGAGCGGATTTTCTTTTCGAGAATGGCCGCCATCGCCGCCTCCTCGGAATCGAACACCCGCGCCGGGCCCGTGATCGTGGGACGCTTGAGCCCCGTGATCTTGGCGACCGCGCCGTCGGGCGCGAGGTTGCCCTTGAGGATCGCCAGGTGTCCGTGGGGATACATCGGGTTTTCCCATTGGCGGATCACGTCCTGGTCCCGCCGCGGGCGCGCGGGGACCTTCCTCAGCAGGTCGCCGACAATCTTTCCGGTGATGGTCATGCAATCGTCATGGAGCAGGTCATGGTCGAGCAGCATCTTCATCACCTGGGGGATGCCGCCCGCCTGGTGCAGATCGGTGGCGACGTATCGCCCTGAGGGCTTCATGTCGCACAGCACCGGCACGCGCCCGCGTATCGCCTCGAAATCGTCCAGCGCGAGCGGCACCTCTGCGGCGTGCGCCATGGCGAGCAGGTGCAGCACGGCGTTGGTCGAGCCGCCCACCGCCATCACCACCGCGATCGCGTTCTCGAAGCTCTTGCGCGTCATGATGGCGCGCGGCAGCAGCCCTTTTCTGATCGCGCTGACCAGCGTTTCGGCGGATTCGGCGGCGCTGTCGTGTTTCTCCCGGTCCACGGCGGCCATCGTCGAGGACCGGGGCAGGCTCATGCCGAGCGCCTCGATTGCGGAGGACATGGTGTTGGCGGTGAACATGCCGCCGCAGGAGCCCGCGCCGGGGCAGGCGCGGCGCTCCACGGCCGTCAGTTCAGCCTTGCCGATCTTGCCCGCGGTATACTCGCCGACCGCCTCGAACGAGCTGACCACCGTGAGATCGCGCCCCTTGTAATGGCCGGGCTTGATGGTGCCGCCGTAGACGAAGATCGCGGGAATGTTCATGCGGCCGATCGCGATCATCGCGCCCGGCATGTTCTTGTCGCAGCCGCCGACCGCGAGCAACCCGTCCATGCGCTGCGCCTGCACCGCCGTTTCGATCGAATCCGCGATCACCTCGCGCGACACCAGCGAGAACTTCATGCCCTCCGTGCCCATCGAGATTCCATCCGAGACCGTGATGGTGCCGAAGGTCTGCGGCATAGTGCCGGCCTTCCTCGCGGCGGCCTCGGCGCGCCGGGTGAGGTCGCCGAGGCCAAGGTTGCAAGGCGTGATCGTGGAATAGCCGTTGGCGATGCCGATGATCGGCTTTCTGAAATCCGCGTCCTTGAAGCCGACCGCGCGCAGCATCGCGCGGTTGGGGGAACGCTGGACGCCCTGCGTGATGAGCTGGCTGCGCTTGTTGAGTGGCATGAGCGAACTCCGGGGAAACGACACGTATAATGAGCGCGCCATTCTAGCAGTCTGCGCGAGCCATGTGGCTCCGGTAGAATGAACATGGAATTATCGGAATGGGAGCCAGCGTCAATCTGGACCTGGCGCCCATGGCTCTGCCGTTGGGGACCGATGGGGAGAGATACCCCTATATCCGGATTCTATTTGTGACCTGTCGGAGACTGTCCCGCATCAGGAATTTGCCGGGCGCGGAGCCGGCAAATTCCTAATGCTGGTCCATCCGCAATTCGATCCTGTCGCGCTGCAAGTCGGCCCCCTCGCGGTGCGCTGGTACGGGCTGATGTACCTCGTCGGCTTCGCGCTGTTCTGGGCTGCGGGCCGCTACCGGATCGCGCGCGCGCCGGGCGCGGTATGGACGGCGAAGGATCTCGAGGACGCGCTGTTCTACGGGATACTGGGCACCATCCTCGGCGGGCGCCTGGGCTACGTGATTTTCTACAAGCTTGCCGACTATCTCGCCGAGCCGTGGCGCATCCTCTACGTGTGGGAAGGCGGCATGTCGTTTCACGGCGGGCTCCTCGGCGTGATCCTCGCCCTGGCATGGTTCGCGCGCGGCCGCCGCCAGGACTGGCTTGCCGTCACCGATTTCATCGCGCCGCTGGTGCCGCTGGGGCTTGCTGCCGGGCGCATCGGCAACTTCATCAACGCGGAGTTGTGGGGCCGCCCCGCCTCGGTGCCGTGGGCGATGGTGTTCCCGAACGTGGACGGCGTGCCGCGCCATCCCTCGCAGCTCTACGAGTTCGCGTTGGAAGGCGTTGTTCTGTTCGCGCTGCTGTGGGCGTTCTCGGCCCGGGCGCGCCCGCGCGGCGCGGTATCCGGAGCGTTCCTGCTGGGCTACGGCGCGCTGCGCTTCCTCGTCGAATTCACGCGCGAACCCGACGGCTTCCTGGGCTTTCTCGCGCTGGGGCTCTCGATGGGGCAGTGGCTGTCACTGCCGATGATGATCGTTGGCGCCGTCATGATGGTCTGGGCCTATCGTGCTGCTCGCCCAAAGGCGTGAGTGGTGAATGGTGAGTAGTGAGTGGCTCCAACGCAGCCTGGCTATTGAACGGCCTTGCTCCATTCCCCCATCCCCCCCCCCCCCACCCCCCCCCCCCCCCCCCCCCCCCCCCCCCCCCCCCCCCACCTCCCCCCCCCCCCCCCTCACCTCACCTCACCTCACCTCCACCTAACCTCACCTCATCTCACCTCACCTCACCCCACCTCACCTCCACCTCAACTCATCTCACCTCACCTCACTTCACCTCACCTCACCTCACCTCCACCTCAACTCACGTCACTTCACCTCACTTCCACCTCACTTCACATCACCTCATCGCCTCCGACACGCGATACAGGCCGGACAGGGCGAGCGGCGCGCCCTGGTTGGGAACGGCCTGCATGGTGAACGTCTCCAGCAGCCCGAGCTGGGCGAGCTCGCGGCACATTTCCTCGCTGCGCACCAGATCGGCTTCGTACTCGAACAGGAGCTTGCGCCGCTCCTCCCACGCCGGCAGCGGCTCGCCCTTGGCGCCGTAGAGCGCCTCGCCCTTGTCGCTCAGCGCCCGTTTCTCGACGCAGGCGACGCGCTCCGGCTGCTCCCGCCCGTCCACCGTCACGCGGGTCATGCAGAACGGGTAGCGCCGCACGTAGGCGGGCAGGTACACGGCGGCGTCCCAGCCGCCGTCCGGCGCCACGAACAGGTTCTGCTGGTTTTCCAGGCCCAGCACCGCCATCGCGACGAAGGGTCCCTTTTCGCCGCCGATGAAAGCGATCGGGTAATCCCGGCACGCGACGGCGAACTCGGTGAACGAGAGCGGCAGCGCGGTGATGCTGCGGAAAACCTGCGGCAGCTTGCCGCGCTCGGGCGTCACCACGCGGTGCTGCTTGGTGAGGGGCACGATTTCCTGGTAACCGTACGGCGGCTTGATGTCCATCGGGCGGCGCTCAATCGGTAATGGAGCGTGAAGCGGATTATATAGGCGCCCGCTGGACCGTGCGGCGCCATAATGGCGGTTTGCGGCGTTGCAGGAGAATCGTGCTGCCTCGAGTACCGATGGTTCGATGAGGGGCTGTTTCGGGCATTTGGAAACAGCCCCTCGGCCGTTGTAGAATTCCGCCCTCGCTGCAGGACCGTGGGGACGTAGCTCAGCTGGGAGAGCGTCGCGTTCGCAATGCGAAGGTCGGGAGTTCGATCCTCCTCGTCTCCACCATTTAATCAAACACTTAGGGGTTAGCTTTTGCTAACCCTTTGTGCGTTAATAGCCCCATAGTAGGACACAGGAATGCGCTTTTTCTGGCCGCAGTGCCCCGTTTTTCGGGTTGAGCAGATGCAATGCCGCGCTTTCAGGGAGTGAAATGCACCATGTGCGCTGAGCAAGGACCAGGCGGTCAGCCTGCACGACGGGCTCACTCGCGCCGCCGCTAACCTGCATTACATCAACTAGCCGAGCAGACCACATACGCCGCTTGTAGAAGTGGGGGAATAGCCGCCTCGCCACCATTGCGCCTAAGTGCCGCGCCCTCACCAGCGATGTGGATAAAGGCGTAACCTGTACGCTGGAACACCGTGAGGGGCCGCGCATGACTCCTAATGATTCGTTCTACGATGCGCAGACGATCTACAACGCGGAGCAATATCGCCAACACAAGGCGACATCAGTTCTTGCGATTGTTTTTACCGATATTGCCAATTCCACTGCCATCCGAGAGCAACTTGGAGAGATTGCCTACGAGCGGATTCGAGAAGAGTACGACACTACCTTCTCAAAGATTGTCGAGGCCGATGGAGATGGCGCTGTAGTTAAAAGCATTGGCGATGGTGCACTTGTCGTGTTCTCCGAACCTAGCACCGCTGTCGAGCGCTGTGTACAGGTCCAGCAGAAGCTTTCGACCCATGAACACTTCAAGTTGCGTATCGGTGTAGACATCGGGCAGGTTTCCGTCAAGACAGCGCACGGCATCGTCAAAGACGTTTTCGGTCGCCACGTCAATCGCGCCTCACGGATTCAATCGCTAGCCGAACCTGGCCACACTCTCACAAGCTTCAGCGTATTCGACAGCGCAGTCGGCTGGCTCAAGGACACCAGCATCCGCTGGCACAATCATGGAGTGACCGAGTTGAAGGGGTTCGATGATGCTGTTTCCATCCATGAAGCCTACGAGTTGTCATCGTTTCCACAAGACGGCAAGGCGTTCAAAAGACCGGGGGTTGATGGCGATATTCGGTTCAGCCGAGCCGCCGTTCAGCAGTACCGTCGGATTAAGGTTGGAGCGGAGGAATGGGCTTCATTGTACGAAGACCTGCGCGTAAATCCCATCAGTGTGGACCAGTTAACATGGACAGACTCTGACGATCCGTACTCAGACTTTTTTGAGCGTCTATCTGTGACGGTGTCCGATCTAAGGGATTTCGTGCCGGAGATACCATCTGTTTTGTGGGTGGGTGATGGTTCGCTGAACCATGCGACTGAACAAAGAGCACTGCGAGAGGCTGAATGTGAAGTCGATGTTGCTGTCTCCCGTCAGCACGGCGAAGAAAAGCTGAGAAAGCGAAGGTATTTTCTTATCGTCGTGGACATGACAGAAGATCCAGCAGCTTCAATCCGTCTCCTGCGCTTCAGAAAGGCGGAGGATCTAGTAACGCCTGTTCTGGTGTACGGCCCGCCGACAACAATCGCTGCGTACGCCGACCAGGCCAAGGCAGAAGGTTCCCTGCTGTGTACCGCTGGCCTTATATCGCTACTCGCTGCTATTAACGAGGTGATGGACGATTTTCTTAATATGGTCCCGCGTGAGCCCATCGGACCTCCCTCGCGTCCTTGAATGGACGGCCCCGAGCTGACTGAGCGGGTGTAGCATTCTCAAGAACCAGCCGCACAGGGGGGCGCTGATGCAGGTGAGCGCGACACGTTAGGCATCACAGGAGCCTCGATGGGACTTTTCTCAGCGCTCAATCCTTTTTCTACGGGCAAGAAGCATCAAGCCGCATGGAATGCGCTTATGGCTTCTTACACATTTCTGAACCTGGACGCTCCCCGCCAGCAGCTCGTCCTCAGTCGTGCCAGCGATATCGTAGAAAATCAAATGCGGAAGACCCTCGATGATGTGCGAGAGAAGAACGGTCGAGTAATCTTCCTGAACATCATTGTCTACGCACTTGGCGAAGAAGGAATCGAGCCCGCCTTAGGTAACGAGAAGTGGTTCTGGATCAAGAATCCGTTCGTTGAATGCATCGGTGCCGAAGAAGTCATCGAAGAACAACGAGCGCAACTCGAACGAAAGTATGGCGTCCGTATCGACATCGATTTCTGAAGTGAAGAAATGTTCCATTGGCGTACTCAAAGCAATGCGGCGCCACCCCACGCCCAGCGTCTCGCGGGAGTAGGATAGTGCCTCAGCATCACAGCCTGACAGGGGGCAACATGAACTTAGCCAAAGCTCTGGGGCCAGACCTGATCCGCCGCATACGCAGCCTGCCGTTGCCGGTACGAAAGAGGCTGCGCGAACGGATGCGGGCCATGCTCGATAAGAAATACCCGCCGAAACAGTGGGGCAGCTAACCTTCAATGATCACCGCGCGCACCTAGCGCATCTCGCTTGACAGGAGGCTTATGGATCGCTGGCTCACCATGCTAATGGTGGTGCTCTTGGGCGTCACTAGCGCGCCAGCATTAGCACAGCAGTCGGAAAGAGTGCGACACATCGAACGAGAGATCCAAATCCTCAAGAAAGCCTTAGAGGACCAAGGGCGACGAATCGAATTACTAGAACGGGCAATACAGGGTCCGTCGCAAGCTGTAGAACCCACCGCACCTACAGGCGCGCAAAACCAGCCCCCGTCATTCTCCGCGTACCCGTGGCATGACAAAAACTCCTGGGGACGAGTGAAGGATGGGATGTCTGAGGCCCAAGTCATGTCCATTCTCGGGCGCCCAACGTCCGTTAATACCGTCGGCGGCTTCAAGACCATTTTCTATCGTGGTGAGGTCGCAGGTTCGGGCTCCGTAAGCGGCAACGTCAAGCTTCAAGATGATCGCGTGTGGCAGGTAAACAAGCCTGTTTTCTAATGCCAAGGCGCGGTGGGACCGGCAACAGCCGCCGAAGCAGCAACGCGCCAGCGAAACCGACGCCATAACACTCTCACGCCTATGACTTGCTCAAGGGCATCAGCGGCAAGCGCCTTACCTATCGGCGGATTAACGACGCCGCGTAAACCACGTTAGGGGTATCCATGACGCGGCCTGACTTCATTGCCAAAGCTGTATATCGCTTCGAGGGGGAAGGCGATGATGAATATACGTCCTCAATCATCCTTTACGAAAACAAACCGTGGCTTGTCGCAACGTGGCTTGGAGGCCATGCCACAGGAGAGCAATACCCAGAGTGGTTAGTTCCAATGGAGAAATTAAACGCGGATTGGAAGATTCGTTATCCAGTGGTTCAGTTGGGAGTGCGAATACCAAAAATGCTCGTGTCCGAAGAATGCCCGGCGGAATTACGACGTGCTTGGGGGGCGATGATTCACCCCGATACGGTTCATATCCCCGGACCGAAGTCCAGCCATTAGGTGCCCATGTTGGCATCTGACTTGCTCCAATAAAAAACCGGCTATTCGCCGATTTGCTTTTGTTCATTTCTTCACTTCACAGAGTTCATTCCAGCGATCCTCCCGACACTTGCACGACGGGCGCTCCACCGAACACCTGGCATCAGATCCATACTTGCACTTGGGGTGAAAGCCGGGTCTAGGTGGTGATGGCAAGCAGGCTGGTGGTGATGGCAAGCAGGCTTGCAGAAATGGATCAGGGACTAAGCCTCGCAATTGCTCAAGCGTCGATAGAACACGCCCATGCCCATGCTGATTTTTTGCCTCCGTCGCCACAAACATGATTGCCATCACCGGGTCTTTGTTCTCCCTCAACACGTCCATGAGGAGGCCCTTTCTTGCGACCGAAACAATCAAGTCCCAGCAGCTATCTGTAGACGGGAAAAGTTCCGTCTCAAGTTTCTTAACCCTCTTTTCTATCGCCTTCACGCTGCCTGTCCTCAAGTGACTTCACTCGGCGATCCAGTTCATCTATCTCGATCACCTTAGCCTGCGCGGAGAGCACTTGCATGACCGTGCTCGCCTGTTCCGGCGTGATCGTGCCGGCGGCCATCGCCTTGACCACGGCCGCGCCCTGATTTACAAGCGCGCCTTCCAGGCCATCGATGCAGACCGGGACACCGGGCGGGACTAAGCGCGCCGCAATCCGGTAAAACTCGCTTGGGTTTTCCTGCGCCCAAGTCACCATATGCGTGATGCCGCCGAGCTTCTGGAACGTGTCCAATACAGCCTGCTTGAGACTCAGGCTTACCTTGTTTGGTGTGCCCTTGGTGCGGCCACCTGTCTTAGTGCCCTTCATCCATTTCCTCTACTT